>JAZKFJ010000018.1:0-81266 GCA_040386495.1 Pseudomonadota bacterium | reverse complement strand
GAAACACCGGCAGAGCGATATCGACAAACTGTTGCGTCGATCGGTTGAATCCAAGTTACTTTCTTTGCGCCAAAGAAAGTAACTCGCGCACCCAGCGCGAAAAAGTTCCAAGCCTTACCGGCACACTATCACTTGAAAAGATAGACCGCACGACGACACCGTCGGCGCGGCGTAGGATAAAAACCCCGTCGATCAAACGCCAAACGTCAACGTAGCAACGACCCCCCGCTCAACCCCCGGCACCACCCGCACACGCCACCCATACAGCACGCACAAGCGGCGCACGATCGACAACCCGATACCGCCGCCCTGCGTATGCTCGGCATGACTGCCGCGATACCCGCGCTCGAACAAACGCGCGGCGTCTTCGGCGCTGAGCCCGGGACCGCTGTCGATCACGTCGACAGCGTTGTCGCCAAGACGCACGACGATCTCGCCCTGCTGCGTGTACTTCACCGCATTGCCGATGAGATTGCTCAGCGCCACGGTGACCGCGGATTCCGGCGCATCCACCACCACCTGACCAACAGCACCCTCCACCCGCAGCGTCAGCGCCTTGCCGCCGAGCTGGGTGCGGTGCGCGTCGAGCAACTGCTCGGCGAGTTTGCCGACATCGGCAGCGCCATGGCCGCGCTCGTTGCGCGACAGCAGCAGCAGCGCGCTGATCAGATCGGTGCACTGCTGCTCGGCGCGCTGGACGCGCTGCAGACGGGCGCGGGTCTTGTCGTCGAGATCGGGCTTGGACAGCAACAGTTCCGACGCGCCGCGGATCACCGCCAGCGGCGTGCGCAGTTCGTGGCTCACGTCGGCGTTGAACTCGCGATCGCGCTTGACCACATCGGTGAGCCGCGCGGCGTAGTCGTCCAGCGTTTTCGCAAGTTCGCCGACTTCGTCCTCGGCGAAATGCGAGGCCAGGGCTTCGGGCTCGGCGCTGCGGCCGGAACGACGCAGGCGGCGCGCCAGCTCCAGCACTGGACTCATCACCCGCGACGCGGCCCACCAGCCGACGAACAACGAGAAAAGGGTAAAGACGATCACGGCCGCGAAAATGGATCGCTGCAGTTTGCGCGCGGTTTCAGTCGCGCCGGTCACGTCATAGCGCACGAGACTGGTGAACGCGGTGCCGTCCGGGCTGACGCCGCGCTTGATCGCTACTTTGTAATCGTGCCAGCTCCCATCTTCCGCCTGCTGCCGGACGTCGTGAATGCCCGGCGAAAGCGTGCGGTAGAGCGGATCGATCTTGAACGCGTTGCGCTCGCTCCAGGTTCTGGCGTCGAAGATCAGAAAGAACTTCGGCGCGTCAGGATTGCGTTCCACCTGTTCGGCGAGGCTTCCGACTTCGCGCTCAAGCGTCTTTTCGATCAGTTGATTTTCGAGCTTTCCGCGGATGTACAGAGCAGAGAGCGCAAAGAGCGATGTCAGTCCGAATCCCAGCAACAGGAACGACAGGATGATGCGGCTGCGCAGCCGCCGGCGATACGCCGGTTTGCGGCGCCGCGGCGGTTCTTTCTCAGGCGCCGGCATCGGGCACGGCGATGCGGTAGCCGATGCCGTGGCGGGTCTGGATCAGCGGCACGCCGAACGGCTTGTCGACCATCGCGCGCAGGCCGTGGATATGCACGCGCAGGCTGTCGGAATCCGGCAGCTCTTCGCCCCACACGCGGGTTTCCAGTTCCTGACGGGTGACCACCGCAGGCGACGCTTCCATCAGCGACTGAAGAATCTTCAGCGCGGTCGGATTGAGCTGCAACAGCTTGGCCTGACGACGCACTTCGAGCGTGTCGAGGTTGTATTCCAGATCGCCCACTTCCAGCACCCGGGTCTGTTTGCCCTTGCCGCGCCGCGCCAGCGCGTTGAGCCGGACTTCGACTTCCTGCAGCGCGAACGGCTTGACCAGATAATCGTCGGCCCCCGAATCGAAACCCGCGACCTTGTTGTCCAGGGTGTCGCGCGCGGTGAGCATCAGCACCGGGGTCTGCTTGCGGGCTTCGGTGCGCAGCTTGCGGCAGACTTCCAGGCCATCCATGCCGGGCAGGTTGAGGTCGAGCACGATCGCGTCGAATTCGTGGACGATGGCCAGATGCAGGCCGGTGATGCCGTCGGCGGCGAAATCGACGGTGTGGCCGCGGTCTTCGAGGTAGTCGCCCAGATTGGCGGCGATGTCCTGGTTGTCTTCGATCACGAGTATGCGCATGGGCGGTGAATCCTCAGAGGTGCTGGTGTGACCGGCCGGCATCCGTTCGGTTCCCCGCGGGCACCGACGCGTGCGGGGCAGCGCGTGCGCAATTCTGGCATACGCGCCCACGGGAGACAGATCCGGCGCTGCGCCGCAGATCGCGCAATGCGTCCTGCAACCCGGCTTGCGATACGCCCGGGCGAACGCACGAAAAAATGGCCCGGGCGACTTCCGCCGCCCGGGCCGAAAACAGGGTGTAACCCCGATACCGGTTCTGCATCGCCCACTGACGAGGAAGGTGGTGTCAGATTCGGTCCCGACACGCTACGCCGGGATCGATTAAAGCGTCGTTAAAACCGTATGACGGCCAAACCCAAGAGCGGATTCAAGCTTTTCTTTTTGCGCGCGTCTTGGTTATTTTAGCGCCTTTTGCCAGTAATTCGACGATTTTACCAGCGATATCGACGCCGGTAGCCGCCTCGATGCCTTCCAATCCTGGCGAGGCGTTAACCTCCAGCACCAGCGGGCCGCGGTGGGAGCGGATCAGGTCGACTCCGGCCACGCCCAGGCCAAGGACCTTGGCGGCGCGGATCGCGACCTCGCGCTCGTCGTCGGTGGCCAGCACCGCTTCGCCGGTGCCGCCGCGATGCAGGTTCGAGCGGAAATCGCCCTTGGGCGCCTGTCGGCGCATCGCCGCGACCACCTCGTCGCCGACCACGAAACAGCGCAGGTCCGCGCCCTCGGCTTCGGCGATGAATTCCTGCACCAGGAAATTGGCGTACAGCCCGCGCAGGGTTTCGACCACGCTGCGCGAGGCCGAGGGCTTCTCGGTGAGGATCACGCCAGCCCCCTGCGAGCTCTCGTTGAGCTTGATCACGTGCGGCGGCGGACCGAGCATCGACAGCAGGTCGACGGTGTCGTCGGGGTTGTCGCCGAACACGGTCGCCGGCATGCCGATGCCCTGGGCTGCCAGCAGCTGATGGGCGCGCAGTTTGTCGCGGGCGCGGGCGATGGCGTCGGCGCGGTTGGGGGTGTAGCTGCCCATCAGCTCGAACTGGTGCAGCACCGCGGTGCCGTAGCGGGTGATGGACGCGCCGATCCGCGGCAGCACGGCCTGGTAGCCGGTCAGCGGGCGGCCTTTGTAATGCATGTCGAAACCGTCGGAGGCGATGCGCATGTAGCAGCGCAGCGGATCGAGCACGCGCGCGCTGTGGCCGTGCTCGCGCGCGGCTTCCACCAGTCGGCGGGTCGAGTAGAGCTTGCTGTTGCGGGACAGGATGGCGAGCTTCATGCGGCGCTCCAGGCGCAGGCGGACGACGGCGACAGCCTGCCGCGGGATGATGACGATGCCCGCTCGACGCAACGCAGGGATGCGTATGTTACCCGCGGCGCGAGCTGCGACGGGCGCGCTCCGATGCGTCCCGAAAAAACGGCGACCTCTCGCGAGGTCGCCGTTTCGATGGCCGGGTGCGCGACGGGCGGCGTACAGACCACGCCGTCAGCGCCCGCCCCGCGGATCGCGCGGGGCGGCTGCGATCAGCCGCAGGTGGTGTAGCAGGAGATCGCGCCGAACGCATAATCGTCGGCGGCTTCGTTGAACTCGTCGCCGCACGCGCCGAGCTGCGAGTTGTGGTCGCGATTGCAGACGTCGTGATCCAGGCAATCCTGGTACCACGCGCCGACGCCATCGGCCACGCCGCAGCCAGCGCCGCAGCGACCCGCGCACGAACTCGAGCCGCAGCCGTAACTCACGGTCTTGGACGAATAGCCGTGCGTCGGGCAGTAATCGTGCGAGGACGAGCGCGTGAACGTGACATCGTCGTCGCAGACGTTGGCGATGTTGCGCAGGTTGGTGAAACTGCCACCGCCCTGATCGTTGCAGGCGGCCCGCGTCACGATCTCCAGGCCCTTGCCGGTGTCGCGCGCGAACGGCAGGCGCGGCTCGGGCAGCGCCGGCGCCGAAGGTTCGATCTTCGATGCCTTGTCGCGGCGCACGATCCATTCCGGCGCGAACTTGCGGCCCAGCGGCACTTCGGAATACATCTCCGCAAGGCGCCACAGGAAATCCTTCGACTTCGACATCCTCTGCATGTCGCCCTGATCGCTGAGCGCGCGGCCCAGTTCGTTCTGGAAGCTGCGCAGCACGGCGCGGTCGGCCTGATCGATGACGACGCGCTCGACCGTACGTACGGTCATCGTGCCGGTGGCGTAGTCGATCTCGTGCTCGATCACCGCGCCGTTCACTTCCAGACGCACGCGGACGCGCTCGGGCGCGACGCCCGCAGCAGCGGCCTTGCCGGCGGACAGACTGGTGGTCTGGAACGACAGCGCACCCGACGGCGTGCGCATGTCGCCGGCGATGTCGTCGCTGGCCAGCGCCTTGGCGGCAGTGGCGCGCATACGCAACTGGCCGGGCTCGGCCGGGACGTCCGGCGCATTGGTGGGATCGGTGGACGGCGACGACGCCGCAGCATCGCGGCTCTGCCACACGCCCAGCATCAGCAACGACGCGCATGCGCCGGCTACTAAAATGGATCGGAAAGAACTATTCAACGAACTTCTCCTTGTCTAATGAATGATGAGGCCGAGCCGATGCGCGCACAGCGTCGCACCGGCCGGCGCCGCGGTTCCCCGCCGCGCACCAGACCACTTGCCGCCTGGATCACCGGACGCCCCCGTGCCCGGATGTCCGCAGTGTGCGGGAATGCCGCTGCATATGGCAGCGCCATCCGACGACCGGCCCGCACATCACCGGATGGAATGGCGACCCCACGGACGCTGCATGACCAGCAGAGCGTTTCGAGTCAGCGCTTGCCCAACCTGCGCGCATTCGCGGTCGCGATGCGGTGATACGGCGCAAGCCCCGCGCTGAGCATCGCGGCAACGGGATTCAGAACCGGAATGCTGCTGTGCGACATCCCCATCCAGGGCGACCACATTGCATGCATCAAGGACTGCGCTATCGCGATCTGCTGCCGCATCGCGAATGCGCTCATGGCCATCGCCGATTGCGACGCGGCCTGCCATTTCTCGTGATTCATCCGTGAGAGTTCGGTGCGATCGGAGCGCGACGGCACCACGCCTGCCCAAGCCAACCGCATGAGCCTGTGAGACACGATGCCCGGTACCACGGCGTTGATCTCTGCGACCTGGCGGCCGAGGCGAAGCGTCTTGTCGGTGCGTTTCATGGAAGCGTTCCTGTTGCTGCGATGCAGCATCCTGCGCCGCGCATCGTGAACAGCCTATCTTTTCGCTGGACGAGTTCGACCGCCATGAAACGATCCGACAGCACGCGCGAGCATGCCGATTGCATGCCGGCATCGTGCGCTGCATGCGCAATGCGCGTGAAAATTCCGTTGGATGCGCGGTGGATGCCCGTCGCACATGGGTTGAGAGGGTGGCACGCGACTTGCGCAGCTATTCCACAGCTGCAGCGTCAGGCCGCGGCGTTCCCCTATCGAAGGACATTCCCAATGAACGAACACGACAAGCGAATCGGCAAAGACCTGGACAACGATCTCAACCGCGATCCGATCACCGGCGCACCGGGTTCGCACCCGGTCGGCACCGGTATCGGTGCGGCTGCGGCCGGCGCTGCGGGCGCAGCCATCGGCGCCGTCGCGGGCCCGGCGGGCGCGCTTGTGGGCGCGGCGATCGGTGCCGTCGTCGGCGGCCTGGCCGGCAAGGGCGTCGGCGAAGCCGTCAACCCGACGGCCGAAGATACCTACTGGCGCGAGCAGTATTCGCGTGAGCCCTACTACGCGAAGGATTACACCTACAACGATTACGCCCCGGCCTATCGCACCGGCTACGAAGCGCGCTCGCAATACGCGGGGCGTGGCTTCGACGATATCGAAGCGGACCTGCAGCGCAAGTACGACGCCACCCGCGGCGAATCCACACTGCCGTGGGATCGCGCGCGTCCGGCCGCCCGTGCCGCATGGGATCGCATCGAACGCGCCGTTCCGGGCGACTTCGACCGCGACGGCAAGTAAACCGTCCACAGCGGGCGAAGCGACTCGTCCGTTTGAACGAAAGGAGGGACGGCGCGAGCCGTCCCTCTTCGTGCATCGGGTGCCGTCGGCGCTCCGAAAGATCTGCAACCGTACGTATCCGGTAACACCTTGCAACGCACTGCCGACAGCATCGGACACATCAGCCCGTTTTCGGCGGAATCACTTCATACAAGGCGCATCGTCATGACCAAATCCACTCTATTCGTCGCACTCGCGTTGACCGCATGCGCATGGACGATGCCGGCGCACGCCGAAGACGCATCTCTCGCAGACGCAGCCAATCGGCCGATATCCACAACGGGCGTTGCCGGGCACTTGCGGGCACAGATATTGCTGGATCGCGCCCGGTTTTCCCCAGGCGAGATCGACGGCCGCGTCGGTTCCAATCAGCGCCGTGCGGTGCGCGGCTATCAGCTCGCGCGTGGCCTGCCCGGCAGTGGCGAACTCGATGCCGCGAC
Source organism: Pseudomonadota bacterium (assembly GCA_040386495.1). Taxonomy (GTDB): domain Bacteria; phylum Pseudomonadota; class Gammaproteobacteria; order Xanthomonadales; family Xanthomonadaceae; genus Lysobacter_I. The sequence continues at coordinate 74,616 of JAZKFJ010000018.1, read as the reverse complement.
CTGGGCGGCACTCAACGCCGATGCGCCAGCCGCAGTGATCGCGTACACGCTGACCGCGGAAGACGTAGACCAGACTTTCGCAAAACTGCCCAAGGGCATGCTGGCACAAAGCAAACTCAAGTCGCTCGGCTTCGAGTCCATCGAAGAAGCGCTGGGCGAACGTTTTCACGCCAGCCCCGCACTGCTCAAGCAACTGAATCCGAATGCGGATTTCGGCAAGGCCGGCGCGCAGATCCAGGTGCCCAACGTCGCCGATATCCCGGCGTTGCCAAAGGCATCGAAACTGGTCGTCGACAAATCCGATTCCACGCTGACCCTGCTCGACAGCGCCGGCAAACCGATCGCACAGTTCCCCGTGTCGTCGGGCAGCGCACGCGATCCGTTGCCGATCGGGCAATGGAAAATCGTGGCGACGGCGGTGAATCCCACTTACCACTACAACCCCAAGCTGTTCTGGGACGCCGATCCGAGCCACACCAAAGCCAAGTTGGCGGCCGGCCCCAACAACCCGGTGGGCACCCGCTGGATCGATCTATCCAAACCGCACTACGGCCTGCACGGCACGCCCGCGCCGTCGAGCATCGGCAAACGCCAATCGCATGGCTGCGTGCGCCTGACCAATTGGGATGTCGAGCGTCTGGCGGCAGCGGTAGACTCGTCGGTTCCTGTCTTGATGCAGGAATAACGTGCGCAAGGTCGCATGCGCCGCACCTGCCGGGCCCGTGCGCGATCGGCGGCGCGATGACCTCCCAGTGCATAGCGTGACGCAGGAATAACGGATGAAATATCTCGGCGTACTGCTCATCGGAATGTTGCTGGGCGCGATGGCCTATCGCGAGGTGGCCATATGGCGTGCAACAGCGTCAGCACAATCACTGGAATGTCGTCGCGACTGCCCGGCCGCCGATCCTCAGACTGCACGCGATACGCAAGCGCCCGGGCCGGTGCCGCCAGCAGTCCTTACGGAAAATCCTGGTCGCGGCACTCCAATCGCGGCGACTCCCGACATCGATACTTCACGTCGCGAGCCGGTTGCCGTTGCCGGCGCCGAACCGTCACCCGGTGGTCTGTTCATCCCGGTCCAGGGCACATCCGCCGCCGAACTCACCGACACCTTCGTCGACGCGCGTAGCGAAGGGCGCTCGCACGACGCGATCGACATCATGGCGGCCGCGGGAACACCCGTGCTCGCAGTGGCGGACGGACATGTCGAGAAACTGTTCGACAGCGCGCGCGGTGGCTTGACGATCTATCAGTTCGAGCCCAGCGGCAGATACGCGTACTACTACGCCCATCTGCAGCGATACGCCGACAACCTTGCCGAAAAGCAATCGATCAAACGCGGCCAGGTGATCGGTTACGTCGGCAGCACCGGCAATGCCGACCCCGCCGCGCCGCACCTGCACTTCGCGATTTTTCTGCTGGGACCGGACCGCCGCTGGTGGGAGGGAACCGCGATCAATCCGTATCCTGCCCTGACGCGAAGCCAAGTCGATCTGAAATAGGCTCTCCGCCTTTCGATCTGTTCCGCTGCATACAGCCGACGGATCTCTTCGATATCGGACAGCGCAAGCTTGTTGCAACGCGGTCATTCCCGGAAGAACCTCTCCCCGCAGCACGCGCAACGAATGCGGCATCGATTTTTTTCGCCGGGCCCTTGGACTCCAGATCGTCCCGTTGCTCGAAATCGGAGACATCGCAACCATCAGATTCCAGAGAAAACAAAAAAACGGCGACCCTTGTGAGGTCGCCGTTCGTACATCTGGAGCGGGTGATGGGAATCGAACCCCGACACCCTCTTCCCTTTCCGATCAAACGCTTAGCGCATCGGACCGGGCTAAAAAATGGTTCCCGAAATGGTTCCTCGGGGAAGCGAGAGCGAAGCGCACAAATGGTGTCTGCATCAACGACGGCCACAGATCAATGTCTGCGTGTGAATATCTTCGCGGCGGCACGCCACTTGGTGATGCAAGGCGCCTCGCCGCTAATGAGAGGAGAGGGCTCCATTTATGCAAGTTCTCCGACAACACAGAGCCGCGTCTTCTTTGGAGGTCGAGGGGACCGATCACACTGCTTTTGTATAGATCGTGTCGGTCCTCAAGTTTGGTAACCCAAGAGAAACTGAATCGTTCGGATGACGGTGCCAGCTGCAAGTAGGCGTGTTGCGAGTAGTGCCGCAGGGAATGGCATGCCTGACTGAAAGGCAGTCTTAAAGCCGTCTGGACGGAGCCTTCGGACGGGTGCCAGCGAAGGCGGCTTGTCTGAAGGCAGCAGCCGCAAAATGCGCGAGGAAAACACAAACTGCCAAGCCAGAGCCTCGCTGAGGGACGGTTACTTTCGTTCTAAGGCGCTGGAAAGAGGGGAATCCGCGCTTCAAGCTAGGTTCCGCTTGTGCAGATCATTCAGGACCAGATGGGCACAACGGGGGGTATGTGACCCTTTAATCGTTTGAGTGCTTGCACACTGGCGGCTCGATCAACTCAAGGAGGTCAATAGTGACCACTTCGAAAAACCCCTATCGCGGCATTTATACAGCCGGCAACAACCACTACCACGGCGTGAAATCGATTGCCGAGTTCGGCGCCATCGCACATGCCAATAAACTGGCCCAAGTGTTACTTAAGGTCGGCAAGGCAGCTACGGAAGAGGAGGCCCTCTCACTGGCAAACTCCGAGGTCCAGCGATTGAAGTGGAACGATGAGGGTTTCCAAGGAAACCGCATCGCACGCGATAAGTTGCGGGCCGAGAAAGCCGCCGACGATAAGCAGCGGCAAAAGCTTATCGGCATCGAGGTCCACTAGAAGTCCTATCCTGCCGTACATAGTGAAATTGTACAGCAGATGTCAATAACCCAACTTTAGAGATAGTGATGGGAAAACTTGCTGAATACGAAATCAAACGAATTTTACCGCGGATCGAAGCCATCTTGTCGCTGGAGGTGGGTCGCAAGAGTGAGTTGCGCTCGTGGATTAGGCAACACAAGTTTGAGGATGACTTGACGAACTTCTACGCCATTTCCGAATCTGCAACTTACAAGCTCAATGCGCAATGGATGAAGGCTATCTTGGCGGCTCTTCCCGACAAATTTTGGTCCGTGAGCCAAGAGGCTGTTGCCCTACTCGATCAGACAGGCACAGCGGCCTCCCTTCGTCTACTGACTTCTGCCTATGACGGAAAAAAACAGCAGGAGTCAGTTTTGCACTTGGCAGCTCGCAAAGAAGTGATGCAAGCCCTGCTTGACGGTATCAATGAGGCTCATCGCGGTGCGTATCGAGATATGCTTTCTTGGATTGATTGTCCAGAAAAGCAGGGATATGACGCTCCTGGAGACACTAGTTTCGGGCTGGCTCTGACTGAACTGGAGCGAATGATGGACAGTATGGTCGCCGAGCAGGACCAGCGCTGGCGGAGAGAGAGTCGCTGGGACGACTCGCACACAACACCAGTTGAAGTGCGAAACAGTTTCTCAGCTGTCGCGCTGAGGCAAACTTTCTACTTCATGGCGCGTTGCTGGGAGTACGGCAAGAACATGGTCGATACGCCTGACAGCTTACTGGCCTTACTGTCAGCAAACATGTCGTGCAATAAGGCCGTACTTGAGTACGCTGCTCTGAACTATCGCGGTCGGGAGGCGCTGGAAATGACAGTCAGCTTCTTGCATGAGCTAAATGCTCAAGGAGTTCATGAAATTCCCACCGCTTTTGACGATCTCGGTCCTGCTGAATGCGATGAAGCCATCTCTACAAAGTTCAAAACGTGGTTTGGCCACAAAGGAGATTTCATAGAGCCAGGCACATTTTTTGTTAAGCACATGACGAATTCAGACATCCAAGAATTGGTTGATCTTAGTCGTCAGCTACAGGCAGAGTACATCAACGCGCGCGGTTCAAACCCATTCGCCCCAGCGAGCCAAGCGCAGAATATTCATGGAAGCTCAACGAACCGATTCATATTTGCACTGGTGCTAGCTGCTGCCTTCTATAGCAAAGCCCGCACCGACCAGGAATTTGTGGTTGGGAAGAACGCTTCGTACGCGGTATTCCCTGACCGCCAATCCATCAAACAGAAGCACTTGCTAACTATCCATGCCAAAGATCTGCTGCTTAAATCCTATGGACTCGTTTTCTTTGGCAACAGCGGATGGAATCTGAAACCGGACGACATTAAGCAGTATGCCCAAGGAACTGAAAATCGACGTTTACACAATCAAGTAGCCATACTATGCGCTGTCAAGGGACGCACGTCTAAAGAGCTAATGGGCCTCTACGACTCCTTGAAGCAATTGCGGACCCGTCCCGAATTGGTGTTTGAGCGGCTAGGTATGCAGCCTTCCTAACGGGCGGACTGACGGAGAAGTTTTGCTGGAAGCGCTCATTGACAAGAGCTAGTCAAACGTCCCCGATACGCCTGTTATCGTTCGGTACGGAGCGGTTAGACTGTCGAACCCAGAAGCGAGTACCGCGTCAGCCGCGCGCAGCGGGGGCTAGAACAAGGAGAAGGAGGAGGCGTAGCCTTACGTCGCTGCCTAGCGAAGCGACGGACCCTTTGAAAGGCGTTAGAGGCAGTGGATGCTGTAATGCGCACGCACGAGAGCACGGGACTGCAAGCGTTGGCCTGAGGCTCCTCTGGTGATCAACGCTGAATGGCGGCACGGGACGGGACGCCTGACGGGCTGCCAGAGGAAATGCGGTGCTGCTTATTTGAAAAGTTGGGTATGGACGCGTGGCATAATCGCGTTCTCCGAACGTTGAATGGCGGCGGTTAGGAAGGTCGCGGGACGCCGAGCACCGCTGTTTTTCAGCATCACGTGATTGGTCGCAGCACTCCGCGCCAAGGACGGCCTAACGCATGGCGGTCAGCGCGTCAGCACATGCGGCGGAGTTGTTTTCAGCTGGACTTGAGCAGGCCGGCGTCGGGTGGGGGAGTGCCTTAGTCGAAATTGATTCGATTCAAGCTTTGATCCGCGAGCCCCGTCGCCCGCCACTGCCTCAGCGGCTCATCTCAAGCGACGGCCATTTTTGACAAAATCATGCCAAGGCATTGAAATACATCAAGTATTAAACGCCAGCGAAATTCTTGGCTCTCTGTTCAGCTTTGAACTTGCCCAGATCAGAATCGCATAGTAGGATACGTCCCGTACCCTCAACTAAGGGCGCGCCCGTCTGATGGTAGATCAGGCCCGGTAGCGGCAGTTGGGGGTTACTTTTTGGGCCCACATAGAGCAGGTTGTCCAACTCACTTGCCGCCCAAGATGTTGCATCTGCTTTGCCGAACGCCGTCGTGATCATATTTACCTTTCGGCTACCGTCTATGCGGTTATCGCGGACACAGACAAATATAGGATTCTTTGCTGCATCCATAGCCTTAGTTAGAACTCTTAGACCATCCTTATAACGAAAGATTGCGGCGGCTTCGTCGAGCAATTCCGGCAAGATTTGGAGCTGTCGTGGCGTTAATACTGGGCGAGTTCCGCCTTTTCCGCCTGCAATTTTGAAGAGCACGCCCGGCGCAATTGTCAGTGGCAAGGCGGGATATCCCACAAGCTGAAGAACAGCTGGTGTGCTCGGGTGTTCAATTAGTGGGCCGCGAAACTCAGCAGATTTTAATCTTGCATCTACCATTTGGGCGAATGGTGGCCGAGGCAACATGGGCAAGGTCATTCTTGGGTAGCATCCTTCTTCACTTATATGGACCACGCTTCTTGCCACTTAAAGTCGGCACAAGGCCGCGATTCTTTCATGATCCACGCGTGACCCGACAAGCCTACTTCCCTGGCCGGCGTGCCCGTAAGCCTCTTATGAAAACTACGGAGGTTGTAGTGCATGAAGTGTAGGGCAATCGAAGCAACTTAGTTGCCAATCTTCTTGGAAAGCCATGGGCAAATGAAGCGACGCATCGAATTAGTATGGTGAGGTTCTTACGCTCGCGAAAAGTGAAACACTGGCTTTGTCAGAGCTCCGTCGCGTGGCCTCTGGACGTGGACTGAACAGGAACTGGTGATAGTCGTTTGCCATCCGACTTGACGGCGTTCGCTTCATCACCGATAGCGCGTCATGCCATACGGGGTCCCTTTGGGACCGGATCATCTGGGCCCTGTTGGGTCTGCGTCTGCATGGGCTGCTTGAGGCTCTGCTCCAACACGACTTGCTGGTTGATCGCTGCGACGTTTTCGCTGCTTTGCGACAGCTTCTGTCCGGCAAGTTGGCCGACATCCCCCACCGCAGTTTTCGCCCACGGTGCCGACAAGTCCGCCGTGTCAGTCATTCCGACCTTGGTCCCATCGGGTGTGAACTTCGCGGCCCCGATCGTATCCAGGCCGCGTTCGCGGGCCTTCTCGACCAGACCGCCCGCCAGTTGACGGCTGATCTCGTCCGGCTCCCTGCCCAGTGCTTTGTCGCGCTCGTTCACCGCTCCAAGCAAGGTCGCATACATCGCATGGTTCTGGTGCGCGGGATTGTCGAGTAGCACCGCACCGTTCCGCTCAGGCTTCACCTGTTCCGGTAGCGGTCGGTCTTGTTCATCCACCTTGCCATTGCGCCCTGCCGGCGTAGGCATCGACGGCACGATCGGCACATATTGATGGTCGTGCTGTGGATTGACGCTCCCGTCCTGCGTATGGTCAAAGTGATGAAGCGCCGGCGGGGTCTGGCTACTGTCGTAATACGGCTGCGGTGTCGCCTTGTTGATCTTGATGTTGATGCCTTCCTGTTCCATCAGGTTTTCTTTCAACCCAATGCCGGCCATGTCGATCGTCAGCTTATGCACGACACCGGGATGATGCTGGGCATGCTGTCGTTCGGCCTGTATGACGGTCTCGATCGCACCTGTCCCGTAGTAATTCGTGTAGTCAGTTTTGCCACTCTCACCGATGTGAACAGGACGTTGACTTGGGAGAGCACTCGCGTCTGGTCGATTGAAGTAGTGCTGGCCCATCGCCGCGATGTTGGCAGGGTTCTGAGGTAGCGTGTTGTCGGGATTGAAGCTGAGGCCAGAACGCGCAACCGTGGTATTCGTCGTCGCGTCCCACTCGACAAAGTCGACTGTTCGGCCGGAAGCCAGAGTGTGCTGACGCATATCGTCGAGCGAAAAATTCGGGTTTGTTTGCTGCTTACTGCTCAGCAAAGCGTTCCATCCCGCAATTTCCGCCTTTGCTTCATCATCACGCCCCGCCTGGATGTAGGTGCGGACCGGCGCGGTGTAGTCGTGGACGACAGCGGCACTGTTCACAACCTGACCCACTTGCTGGGCAAATGCGGTGCTTGCCTGCATCTTCGCGGGATGATTGAAACCATGCTGGATCTCGTGCCCAATCACGAACGTCAGATCGTCAGCGTTGAACCGCCCCTGCGGATTTGTCGCAGTGTTTGTTTGCAGATTGAGGGGAGGTAAATTCATCGAATGCGTGCGGCCGTTGTAGGTGCCGCCCGCCTGCATGGTCGCCGGAACGAAATCGAAGTTCTCCAAGAGCATGGCTCGTGGACTTGAACCTGGATCGCGCGTCGTCGCGGCCTTCTTGACCTCTTCGGCAAGGACTGGCGAGCCGTTGATCGTGTTTTGCAGGTTGTCGAGCATGTCCTGGCTGACCGGATGTGTGGCCGGTGTGGCGACGCCAGGCTGTGGCGGGTCAGCATAGGTGCTGTTCCCGAAACGAATGGTCATTTCCTGGACTTGCATCACCGCTTTCAAGTCTGCGCTCGGCGCAGTCCCGGTTGGCTGGAATGCAGTCGCTGGTAATGACACGACACCGGTTTGAATGTCGAATTGGCCGACATGATTGGGCGTCGTGCTACCAGCAGCCGGCAGCGCGAAACCTTGCAACTGCCCTGCTTGCGCCGCCTGGTTCAATTGTCCAAGCAGGCGTGCGTCGGTCGTGATGGCTGAGCGCAACTGCGCTTGCTGGTCGGTAGAAATACCGGGCTGCTGTCCGAATTGAACCAGCGCCGCTTCGAGTTGCGCGTTCGGTTGTAGCTGAGCCATGACCTACTATCCTTGGTGAGTGGTCAATAGTCCGATGCGTCGCACGCATGTCGGGTGGAGCTTTCCATCCGGAAAACGTTTGACCTCTGGTGTGATGCTCACTTGAAAGCCCTCCTTGTAGTAATTCACGCCAATCAGTCGTCCCGCTTCGCCATTGACCTGGTCATACTGGAAATCGTCGCGATATCCCATGGCCTTCAAAGCGTTGTGGTAGTCCTCAAAGGTCAAATCGCAAATTTCGGACATGTCTGCGAAACGATCACTCTTGTCGATGAATTCAAGGTTCAATGAGATTGTTTGGCCTGGCGGCGTTTCATGCCCGAGCGAAATCGCATAAAGCCAGCCACTGCCAAGTGGTTGTGTGTAGAAAGGTCCATTCGGGCTGTCTTTGAACGTCAACCCCATCGCACCTTGAACATGTTCGACGGTGAGATCGGACCTCGACTTCACGTCTTCGAGCAGTCGGAGGAACCGCTTTCCAACCTCCTCGGCGGTCAGCGTGGGATTGGTCGCCGTCGTGGCGTCGGAAGTAGTCATGGCGGGTTCCTTCGCGGGCATAGCATGTGGAGTGTGTGCGCAGGCCGATACGCTCAGGGCGAGGGTCATCAGCCAAGCCGGCGACCATCGCGACAGAGTGAGCGGACGCTGGTGGGATTGAATGTGCCCCGTGGGCGCAGCGAGCGCCGGACGCAGGGCAGTGGGGGAGCTTCTCATTTCGCGATCCTTCGGCATCGGCGGGGGACGGGCTAGCGCACCTGCGGCAGGTTCGAAGAGTGCCCAGTCCTACCCCTATTCTACCGGCCCGGGGCGGCTGGGTCTGAGCCGCCCGCTCCTGCATCAGGCCCACGCCTCCCGTTGGCCTAGGCTTCACCGGAGCCGCCCATGCAGGCCATCTCGCCCTACGCCACCAGGATTGACCCGCCCGATCCAACTGCGCTCATGCCAAGGGGCAGTGTGTTCGGATCACGCTGGAAAAATTTCGGCTTGACGCGCCGTAGCGCCTTCGGCAGCGCATCGACATCCTTCACTGGCCGGAATGACCCGGTAAATTCAGGATCTCCAAATGTCCAAGAACCTCAAAGCAGGGAAGACCCCGATGACGCGCGATGCCGCCGCCCGGATCCAATCGGCCACGGCCGAGGCGCATGACGGCCGCGTTCCAAAGGGCAGTTTCGCTGCGACGGCCCAGAGCGTGTCGGCCAAGAACGTTCCTCGCCCGCCTAGCCGGCCTACCAAAAAGGCACGCCCAGTCTGAGCCTAGCCCGCACTCTTGCCGGCCGCGGCCTTTATGGCTGCGGCTGGCTCCACAAGACACCACTCGCAGGCAAACTCTACCCCATGGTCGCTCATCGACGCCGACCGCTAAGGACGTAAGCGAATGACACGGACTAACGCAGCAGACAACAAATCGCCCTACCCGACCATCGGGGAATGCCTACGCTTCGTTGTAGGAGCCTTCGACTTGCGCGGCCATGGAGACGTGGTGGCTCAAAAGCGCCTGGATCGACTCGCCAACGAGGGCGACTACGACTGGACCTTGTTTCCAGAGATTTTGGATCAGATGATCCGGCAGCCTTTGGCGAAGTGCACAGATGACGAATTCGCGACGTTTGCGGCGACAGGACTGGCATATAGTCGAGACCATTACGTCTCACTGCTTGGGGAAATCTCCCTTGATGCCCTATCACGAGATGAGGCCCTGCCGGCACTCGCAGAGCACTATTTCATTCCAACGGTGAGCGGGTTCATTCGGCAGAGCAAAGCACAGTTCGGTGGACCAGATCCAATTTTGCTCCTTGCCCCACCCATGGCGACGGCCAACGGCAAGGCTGACAACTTCAACCCGATCGAAGCAGTGCTCCAATGGTTCATTCATGCGCATACGGGCACATTTGAACAAGTGCCTTCACAGCTCTATGACGACGCCAATGATCCAGACCGGATCAAACGAGACTTGCTTTCCCGTCATCTACGAGGCAAGCAAATTCCCGATACGGCAGCCCTGCTCGATATCGTCAAAACGGTTCAATCGAGACGATGGTATCGACATGGCGGCCCAACGCCACAATTGCTGGCTCGATGGCTCTTCATCGCGAGAGCACTGGTCTGGGCCGAAGACCACATACTGCCGGCGCAGCAACTTCGATCAGGACTCATGCGGTGGACTGCGCCAGACTCGCTTCCGGAATTCGATGTAGACACTCACCTTTGCAGATTGGTGGTTGCAAAGGGAAATAAATTTCCGGAGTTAAGGACGGCTGGCGGACAGGCGCTTCGACGAATAGGCACAAAACAGCAACTTACCGCCGAAGAACTCACAGAAGCCGTCGAGCAGGCGAAGGAATTCCGCCGAGCATTTGAGCGGGCGGGACAGCAGGATTTTGCACGCTACATGCTCTATTGGTGCGAAGCGAGGCTTTCGGCGCGCGAAGAACGCTTTGATGATGCGCTTGCTTCATATGAAAAAGCAGCGGACCTCGCACTGTATCGGTCCGGACGTGAATCTAAGCAAATCCTAAAAGAGGCCGTTTGCATCGCCGCATATCTCAAAAAGAGAGCAACATTCAAAAGACTGATTGGCCGATCGATCGCGCTGGATCTGCACAAAGATCAATTTGGACAAACCTTCGATGAGCTGCCAGCTATGGAAGAATTTGCCGTGCAATTCTTCTTTGTGTTTCCGGCAATAGCCTTCAAGCGCCCGAATCTCGCGATAACGACCGCGATACCTAAGGCAACGCTGAACAAGTGGTCTTGGCGAATTTTCGACCCTTACAAATCAATCATTTGCGGAGTCGAATTTCAATTTCCGAGTACTTATTCAGCGTTGCCCTAAGCCATAAACATGCGTAGGGGTGTGCTACACCCACCCCCGCATCGCCAGGCTCGTATAGCCCTCGGCACTCACCACGATGTGGTCGAGGAGCCGCACTTCGACCAGTGCCAGTGCCTGCTTGATGCGTGTGGTGATGGCCCGGTCTGCGGCCGAGGGTTCAGGATTACCCGAGGGGTGATTGTGAAACGCGACGACTGCTGAGGCGTTGAGCAGGAGCGCTCGCTTCACGATCTCGCGCGGGTGAACTTCTGATGCATCGACGGTGCCAAAGAAGAGGTCTTCGACGGCCAGGATGGCGTGACGGGTGTCCAAGAAGATGCAGCCGAAAATTTCGCGATCGCGGTATGCACAGTGGGCTCGGAGGAAGGCGGCGGCACTGGTCGGCTCGGTGAGCTTGCCTTGGCGTTCCAGCTTGCGGCGGAGGATGCGTTCGGCAGCTTCGAGGATCTGTTCGTCTCGGTCGCCCTGGGGCAGCCACATGTCGTTTTTTTTCATGGCGTGGTCTCCCGAGGCGGAATTGCCTCGTGGAGCCGGCCCAGCGCGCCGTCCGCACGGTTCGCACCCATGAGCGAGCACGCTTGTGCGCGCAGCGGGGGCCACAACGAAAGCCGCGTTGCGCCCGTGGTAAAGCTCACCACGGACAAGCAACGCGATCAGATGAAGTGAAGGAGGCCCGCCCTTGCGAAACGGGCAGGCACGCTAAGGTTCCAACGTAAGAGGCTTCGCAGCGGGAGACCTGCCTTGCCCTCGACAGGTCTGGGCCACGGCACCGAGTCGCATCAATCCGATCCGCCGGCGCCGTTCTCGTGCACAGAACGTCAGTGGCGCATGCCTATTGAACCAGACATTCCCGACCGCTGCGGCTGCGGTTTGAGCTGGCGCTTGTTCGAGCCGCTTTGCGCTTCTTTGTCAGACCCATCGCCCTCGTCGAATGGACCGGGCACCTTTTCCTCCACCGGCGATGAACCGAATATATTGGTGCGCGGCGTCGGGAAGTCCGTCTCGACCATCGTCAGCGCAAGGTGCATCTCGTTGAAGGCATCCTTGATCGTCTCCCGGCGACGCTCCTCAGCCCGCCCGCCCTGCTGCTCGCGGGCGATGTTGTAGAGCCGCTGGGCGTTCAGCCGGGCGGATGCCCGCGGATGCGGATGTTCCTTCGTCGCCCACATCAATCTATCCCACGCCGCCTCAACATTCTGACCTACCGCGAGGCGATCACGCTCCAGGCGCGCGTAGTCGACCAGCTTCCGGCACAGCCATTCGCTCTTGGCGAAGAAATCCGGCTTGACGGCATGGACCCGTGTGCGATCGGCCTTGACCGCTTCGACGGCTGCGTTGAAGCCAGGATTGACCTGCCCGCCGGGGGAAGCCAGCTGGATCGACCTGAGCATCTCACCGGCGGCGTCTCGCTGAGCTTCGAGCCAATCGTTGATGAGCTGCGCTTCGGCGCGAAGCACCTCATTGGCATTACCCTCGGCACGCACACGTGCGAACTGCCGATCAAGCCTGGCGGCAATCGGACTCATCTCCCAGTGGAACCACGCTTTGAATTCGCGCTGGTCGAAGAGATGTTGCGGCCCAGAAAGTTTGTTGGCCTGCGGCGCGATGGCACTGCGCTCCCGCTTGGCTGCGTCGAGCGTATGACGGTCAGGGGTCTCCATAAGCCGGCCTTCTGCCTGCGCCTGACCGATCAGGGCGGACACCTCCGCGCGTCGCTCTTCCTCCGAGGCGCGCTTGCGCATCAGCGCCGTGTCGATCTTGCCGCGATGCACAGTCGGCTTGCGGTCCAACCCCAAGGCACGTGCAAGGTCGCCCACATCCGCCGCGGCCCTCGCTTGGGTCGCAAGACTTCGGTGGTCGACCGTCTTATCGATCTGGGCACTAACCAGAGACGCGTTGACCGTGTCGGCGACCAAGGCGCGCAGCGTGCGCAGCTCAGCGTGCCCCGCGCCTTTTCGCGCATCGAGTTCGGCGCCGGCACGATCACCCAACCCGATAGGCGTGATCTGCCGCGCCGACATCAACAAATGCACGTGGTGGTTGCGCTGATCCCCGTGCCGGCTCGGCAAGTGGACGGCGACGAGGACAGCGCAGTGGTAGCGATCCACGAGCATCTGGCCCAGACCCAAGGCGAGCTTTTCGCGCTGATCGGGACTGAGCTCGTGAGGCAAACTGACTTCGAGCTCGCGCGCAATCCTGGCGTTGTGGCGGACCTCGCCAGCCTCGTTCATGTCCCAGAACACCTCCGGGTCGAGACACCAACCAGGCGAGCCCTCTGGCGCGAGCATGCGATGCATCGCGACTCCTTGTCGATGCGAGTAGCGATGCGTGATCTTCGAATGTGTGTCGACGAGATCGAGACCAGCGCGATAAGCAGCGGCGGCGATCGAAGACTCGCCGTTGCGGCGAGAGAAATTTTTGACGTGCGCGTGATACATGGGGTTCCTTGATTGAGTTAGACGGATCCAATCAAGCAAGGGCGCACGGGCTGTAAAGAGCCGCAGGCCGCACGGTATCCCATGGAATGGGACACCATAAGTGCGCTCTTACTTGCCCCTGACCGCTAGGATTAAAGCAACCACTGCTTACTGTCGAGACGGTTCGAAGCAAACGCGAACAGCAATGTTTGAAAATGTGATCGTTGCTACGATTATCGTAGTCAAAGGTTCGCAATCAAAACTCGCCATGCCCGGACCATTCCCTCAACAGAAAAAAGGAAATTCACATGGAACAACGATTGGTCATCGCCACACAAATCCTCTCCGGGCTCGTCAGCCTGGATCGCGTGCGTCCGGTCAGGCGAAGGGTGGGTGCAGTCAGGCACGCTCTGCAACTAGCCGACCTCCTGCAACTGATGCACTGCCAAATCCCGCCTCTGGTCCTGATCGACCCGCTTGCCGAACTGCGGGAGCAATACGGGGAGAACGTGCTTGATGATGAAGACGAAACACCTTGCCCTTGTCCGGCGCCACGCAGGCGGGGCAGACCTGCCAAGCGCACCCTGCACTGACCTCCCACCCTCTCCCACATACGACACGCCGGCGATAAGCCGGCGTGTCTTTGGGCTAATTGCGAGCTGCCGCAGGCCTAAGTGGCGATACCTGACGGTGGTGTCGACTGAGAAGCGCCTCAGTGCACTTATGTCCTGGCTGCCTATCGACGCTGGCCAGTCCCCCAAGCAAAGGATCACGCGCCCCAGGTCAGTTGGACGCCACCCAGCTTCCAATGGCCGGTCCCCAACCACCGTGCGCGTATCCATGAACGCTCGTCGCCGGCACAATTGACGGCCCGGACTTTTCTGCTACGAATCGTTCACCTATGGGGGGGAACGATGACCAAGAAAACAACCGCTGCACCGACCAAGACCGTAAAGCAGAAGGCCACTCGCAAGGCGCCTGCCAAGCGGGTCCGCAAGCGCAGTCGACTATCTCCCCAAGAGCAGGTGTTTCGCGATAACCCGCACGATCACGACACGCCGGAGTATCGCCGCTATGTGGTAGCGGCGCTTTATACCCTGATGGAGCAGCAACATCGCGACGTTCCCGACTACGCCGCACAGGTCATGCAGCGCTATGTTGATTTCAAACTGAGCATGGACGACGTGGTGAGCCGGATCGACTTTGCCGTTAACTACCTCACTTAGCGATACAGCTTCTTTGTCCGAAGCGCGCGATCGAACTGACCGGACCGGTATCGCGGGATAGAGACTCCTGGCAAGAAGTCAACGAACATTTCTGCCTGCAACAGCACCTTATCTTCTGCGGTCCGCTCTTCTTCGTAAACTTCCCGAAGCATCCTCGCACCGTAAAGCTCCTTGTGTCCGGTGATCAACGCGCGCGTTTCCACAGGCATCTTCATCTTTCGCAAGCTGGTGGCGATGCCATGCCGGAAGAGATGGAAGCCAAATCCCTTCGGTAGCGTCAGGTGCTTACGCAGATAGATACCGAAGTCATGTGTAAGCTTGGCGCCATAACCCGTTCCATTGAGTTCGTTCGTCCCCCTCGTCTTTCCCCTGCTGAGGTGCGGGAACAGGCGCGGATGCCCAAAGGCCTTCATGTCCTGGACAAATTCCAGCAGCCCCGCATCGAGGAGCGCTTGCGGAATGAGGACATCGCGCGGTTCGCATTTGAGACTTTGATAAGTCTCGTCGGGTTCGCCCGGGATCCACTGATCGTCGGTGGTCATGCGAATGCTGATGCACCAATGCCCCGCCACTTTGCGGATGTCTTTGACTTTCAGCTGCCCCACCTCACTCACGCGCGCCCCGGTGAATAGTCCGATGAGGGTGCCAAACCAGCGATGGGGGCTTTCCTTTGCCCACGCTGCGAACCTCGCGGGCTCGAACAACGTCGCCAGCTCCTCGGGCCGGAATGGCCGACGCTTCTTGTTGGCCAAGATCCGGACCTTGCGCTTCTTGACCGAGCGCATGGGCGACTTGATCTCTGCACTGTCTTCCAATAGTGCAAAGAACGCCGAAAGCCTGGCGTGGGCGAGATTGATGGTGGTATCAGCACGCCTTGGCGCTGGCAGGGTTCTGCCCACCGTCAGGATCTGCTCGTCGGTCAGGCCGGCAAAGCGCTTGCGATTGGCGGCGCGTGGCCAGATATCCATGATTTCGAAGAACCGATGGATGTGCTCAGGCTTGATCAGATCGACCGGCAAGTCGTCCTGACAGGCCAAGCGCAACAAACGGAAATCGCGCTCAGCGACTTTCACCGTTCTTGGATGCAGGCCCTGGTGCTGGATGCCTGCGATGTAGCGCTTGACTTCCACGGACAGCTTCTCGCCTTTGGCGTTTGCCAGCAGTGGGCGTGCCCGAAGGCCGAGCTTCATGCGGCGGCGGTCTTCTTTCTCAGTGCTGCGGATCAGCTGCTTGAACTGATCGAAGTCCTCTGGCGTTCGAAGATGGACCTCATCCAATTGAAGCGTGTTGCCGATACGAACGTTGCGCAGAATGGTGTAGCCGCGTGATGCGTCGATTTGATCCGATGTGATACTTGAAGATTGAAACATGTTTGACCCCAGTTGAAAGACACGTCTGGGGTAAGGCAAGGCGCGTTTGTGTCAACGCAGTTTGCATGACTAAAAAAACCATATGGCGCGCGCCGTTGAACACCTAAAACGGACCGGATCACGCAAGATGATCATGACAATCTTTTGATCTTCAAAGCTTTGATTTGCAATCCGTAACTTCACTCTTCGACGTAGTAATCGAGTGTTAGAACATTATTTATATGGAACTCCATATAGAGCCAATTCCATAAACGTCAGCTAAACATCTATGGCATGCAGCTGTTTGGATTGCACAATACAAATCGGCTTTCCAGCTGATTTTCCACTTCGACGGACGCACGATTGTCTCGCGCTGCCGAGCTTGCCAACGACATACTTTTCGTTAGGGTGCACGGATGCGGAAAACTCCGACATATCCCTTTAACCGACCGATCAGATCGTCCACCGACGCTGAGAAAGCACTGGCATGTGTGGGACGCTGGAAGCCTGAGCACGATGCGGATCGCGATCTGGCTGCTGACCGCATTTTGGAGATACTGGCCTATCGTGTGAGTCATGCGTGGGAAGGAATTGTGGAGATGAGCCCGCTTTTTCCAAACGTGAATTTTAGATACTACGCATGGCGCGATAGTCGCTGCCTGCTAAAATCATGCCACTTCCTAAATGGCGTGGAAACTAGCGGTAGGTGGGATTTTTCTGAGATGTCGGATAAGGCGCTGCTCGGTGGAGTAACCAATGCAAACCTGGTTAGAAAGGCTCTGCGGAGGCGGTTCGGACGCAGCGTGAACCGTTGGCCACTACTGTCCCCCTCAAATGGATACAAAGCCGTGTTCGACGCCCTATTCACACCTGAGCATAGCGCGCGGAGAACCGCCGCCATTCTTGATGCGGCAACTTCAACTCGCATTGTTGACACACGTGCGCGCCGCCTTTGAGTCGATGTGCGGCGTTGACGCGGCAAATTTTGTCTACTTCTAAAAAAACTGCGGGAGTTAGATCGACGCTCTCCACTTCCTTGCCTATTGACAACTTCCCCTGCGCCGTTATCAAGACCGCTTCTCGCAACGGGCAACTCAGATGACGATCAATGACTTCTGGAACCAAGCTTTCATCTCTGCGCTCGCGCGGCTGCCCGCCGACGAGGCGAGGAAGGAAGCGGATATCGCAACCGAGATGTGCATCGAGCAGTGGCAAAAGAAGCGCTGCGATTACGCCCCCTCATTCACTGCCCTTTGGCAGAGTCAAGACATTTCGCTTGTGCCAACCGATCCTCGCCGCCATGCAATTAGCTCGTCAGATGAATCGCAGAAGCTCTAGCCCTATCCTCCCAATTTCCAAGACGATTCGGATCGGGAAGTTGCCGGGTGGTCTGGCGGATCGACACTCAGCAGAAGTCCAATGTAAGCAAGTGCTTCGCCCAACGTTCTCCGCGTTGCAATACGTGTTCCGTCTTGCCGAAAGACCCAGTAGCGATTTGCGGGTTGACCGTCAATTCGGACGGGGCGACCATTGCGATATAGGGTGATGCAGAGGACATAGGCGCCACTCTCTGAGCTCGCCGCGACGATGTCTTCTAGCTCAACAAGATCAGCTAGTGTCCAATCATCGACAATCTTCAAGTCGTTTGCGATCGCCCACTTGATCGCTGCATCTGGATCAGCGAAAGGTGGATGAACAAACTTTTGCTGCTCAATCAGAAACAGCCAAAAGTAGTGATTGGGCGCCGCATTGAGCGACTGATCTATACTGAACACTAGGATGGTTCGATCCGACATCTGTATCCTCCTTGACGATTGAGCAAAATCTTTTTGGCCGCTTGGGCAGCAGGCCAGAGACTAAATTACAGCCTCCGCGGCTTTCGTGTTGGGCTTCCATCGCTGAGCGTTGCTTGATCCAACTGAGCCCTGACCTCTTCCGCCTTCTTCGCGCCCAGCGCAGTTTCAAGCTGCGCCAGCATGGCCTTCTGCTTGGCTTGGGACAGCGCCGCGAAACCGGCGATCAGCATCGCCATCCCGTCATCGCGGGCAACAAGGGCAGGCAGAGGGATCCCAAGCTCATCAGCAAGGGCTTCGGCCGTGGCCAAGTCCGGGTCGTGCACGCCCCGCTCGTAGCGGTTGACCCGGGTGGACGCGACATCTTCGGGGATCCCCACACGTGCTCCCAGTTCGGCTTGCGACACGCCCAATGCAGTGCGCGCCGCCCTGAGGCGGTTGGCAAAGACGGCTCGGATGGGCGACTTGGGCATGGCGGAACAGGGCTGGAAACCTGTTCAGGATGCATTGAAGCCCGGCTATGTGATACTACGTTAATCGTAGCATTGGCAACCAGCAGCTACGTCCGTCTTCCGATCAATCAAGGGGAACGCGTATGGACCGCAAAGAATTGGCCCGTTGGGGCATCCCTGCCCTCGGCTTCATTGGCTATGTGAAATGGGGCGGCACCCCACTTGCCCTCGCCTTCGCCTTGATCTTGTTCGCTGTCATCAGTGCACTGATTAGCTGGCATCGGAAGGATCCACGCGGCTTCTTCCGCGGCATGCGGGTCTGGGCCGTGATGCTGGTCTTGCTGCCCGCCATTGGCCTGACCCTGGGCGCGCTCGCAAGCACCCCGTTGTTGGCCGTCCCTGCGCTCGCCCTCCTGGCTGCGGCAATCTGGCTCGTGCGCTGGACCAGTCGCAACGCGAGCGGTTTGCCCGCCTCCGGAACGCCTTCCATGGCGGCTCAAAACCTCGAAGCGGCCAACGACCTGACACGGACTATCGTGGACAACGGGCGTCGCTCGCACAGCCGCGGCGCGCAGTTGCACGTCCAGGCCGACAACTTGGCGCTCATCAAGCGGAACCGGGAACTGGAAGCTCAGTCAGCCGTGCTGCAGGAGCAACTGCGGGCGAAAGAACGGGAAGCAGCCCTGCCTCCTGATCCCTTTGCCGATCCCATCACGAAAGCCTAGGAGCTACACATGCGCGCAGTCATCCTTCTCCTTCTCTGCGCCGCTTCGGCGGTCGGCGCAGCGCCACCAAACGCAGCACAAGAGCGGACAGGCATCCGCCTAGATGCCTTGAAGGTTACGGGCCATGCGGCGACCGGCACCTGCGGTCCGGCACGGGTCGAAATTCAAGGGCTGGACGCCGAAAATCCGCATGAGACTCGTGGACTCGTCTCATCGCAAGGAATGATCACGGTCCGCAATGGCAAAGCCTCGCTCGCGATCGGCGGCGACGTCAGTTCCGACATCTTTCTGCAAGAGCAGAACAAGTT
The DNA here is from genome assembly GCA_040386495.1 of Pseudomonadota bacterium. Classification (GTDB taxonomy): domain Bacteria; phylum Pseudomonadota; class Gammaproteobacteria; order Xanthomonadales; family Xanthomonadaceae; genus Lysobacter_I. Next base: position 55,533 of record JAZKFJ010000018.1, on the reverse strand, counting down.
GCATTGCCTGCCGACCCCGACGGGACCGCGACTGGTGCTCGCAGGCTATTGCTTCGCAAGATTCTGTGCACCTGTCGACTACCGGGTGATCGATCCCACCAATGTGAGGGTCATCAGCCGGCAGAACTCGGATAACGAATGCGATGCAAAATGTGCCGAGAAAGCGCTTGGAGCCAAACTGCCCGAAGCATTCAACGCGCTTTAATAGCGCCATTATCAGTGGCCCGTGTAAACCCTCGCCTCGCCCAACGCTGTGGCGTGGTGTCGATACGGTTTTGGAAAGTTTGATGGCTTTGGGACATGGCGTGCGCTGGAAAGCGGGGCTCATTTGGCTGGCAACAAAAGCTGCGCTGATGTCATCAATTTAAGGCAACGAGCGAGAGCTAAAGCGACGTCGCGGCCTAACGCACTAGGGATCTATCCAGCCACCGGTCGCCACTCGGCGCCTTCCAACGGCAACCGCCATATCACGCCGAGCATACCGCACGCGCCCTCCGTATCTGGCCCGTCCACGCCATCCCCAAAGCTAAACCTCGGGCCCTGACTGCATCAATTCCAAATGAGGCGAGGGGTTGCACGCCAGCTCGACGGCCATCGATTCTCCACTATTGCGGAGGCACGGGCCACGCTTGTCGCGATCTGACATGAAGTCGGTGCACGGTGCCCTGGCCGGCGGGCTAAACTACAAATCTATCGTTGCGCCGGCCTATGACGCGCCCCACAGCATGACCAATAGCCTCTCAGCATTCTGAGGGTTATCAATTGTCTTTGCAAACTCGCGTGTAGCATCTCCGACGGTGAAGCATGCATTCCCGGAAGCATATCCGAAAATGACCTGCCCGCCACTTTGTTGCACGCCTCCGGGCGTAAGCGAAATTCCGGTGAGTAGCGAAACAAATGACTCACCTAGTGTCTCGTGTTCTGTCAGGAGCGCGTCGACGGATGTCCAATCGAGCTGAAGTTCGTGCTTCTTTGCGCGAGCACGCTGGATCGCATGTCCGGAAAGCGCAATTCCTTCCAAAAGCGTATCGGCGGCAGCAGTTTTAAGTCTGGAGATCAGGATCGCTTGACCTCCCAATCGCCACGCTGAGAGCTTTACCGGCAACCCCACGCGTGCTGTGCGAGAGCCGAACTTCACAGAAATGTCTTGGGCGCGATCAGGCCTGAGCTCTCCAATTACTTGCCAACCGTCAGCGTAAGTTGTGGCGAAATCAGCAATAGACTCCGCGCGAAGATCACGAAGATTCCAAGTCAACACATGGTTCTCATGCGTGGCTCTTATGGCGCTCATTGAGACATAGTAGTCAGACTTCATCTCAACTGGGGGCAACTTTTGCTGCCCTCGGATCAAAAGCACGCTGGATGATCCGAATGCTTCCGGCTCTGCCTGCGCTAGATCGCAGGCTTGAGTGATATTTAGCCAATCACCGCCCCCTTGGTCTTGGAGCACCATTCCGAAGCGAATATTGCTCTTGATCCATGCCGCCTGTTCCTCGACTGGCCCTCCTGCAGGAAACGCAGGTAGCATCACTGCACCCGCCCGCCATTCCATGCTGTGCATAAGGCCGTGAATCGCGGCCCGCGAGTCGCCGACTTCACCCGAAGGCGACAGCAAGCTCTTTGTCCCGTTTCCTCCAAGTGCTTCGTCGAGCTGCTGCAAAGATGGCCGCATGCCACCGTCCGCCTCAACTGCAGAAAGAAGACGACGGCTCAGTGCGTCCTCGACGTATCGGCTGAAATCATCATGGTCCTTAGAGGCAAGCTCGTGCAGCAAATCTATCGCTTGAAGATCAACTTCCCAGAGACCCTCCGATACAGACCTACCGGCTTCCTTTAGCACTGTTCCTGCCTCAGTGATGAAGCGCTCAAGCCGGCGAACATCTCTGCGATCATTCGCTAGTTGCAGTATCGCGGCGTTCCAGCCAATTAGATGCATATCAGTTCGAGGCTTCTCCATAATCCGCATCCGTGAGCTGGACGCGCCTAGTTTGGGCCTGATATCCCGGAAATCAGCTATGAGCCGCTGGTCGTGAGACGACATCAGGATCACCTGCAACGCGTGCTCTTGTTCCAGATGCTTATCGAGCATTTCCTTGATGAAAGGCAACGTTGATTCCGTCGACGTATTGACTAAAAAGTAGTCAACAATGATCAGGTCATAGAATTGACCGTCATCAATCGCAGGGGTGTCGTATCGGTGGATGTTGCCCTCGGATATTCCCAACGATTCCAACATTTTTATTACACGCTCTACGGGCTCAGCATTCTCTGCCCTTTGTATCAAAACAGCCTCGGCTGCCTCACGAATTCTGCGCGGCGCTTCAACTCTCACATCTTCTTCTGCCAGCAGACCGACAAGGTCCTCGACGCTCGCCGCGACGCGACCCTTCCCAGCCAGCACGGCGCGATATGCTTCCAGGTCGGGGTCCATCGGGTCGTTGAGCAGTGCGGCGATTTCAGGGTGGCGCTCCCTAAGGTCGGACTCCGTAATGCGGGTGGACAGATCATCATCCACAATCGCAACTCGAGTAATCTGTGCAGAAGCAAGTGCCGCTCTGACGTCCATGTCTAGTCCTTAGGTAGTTGCAACACGAAAGTCCTGAAGCGTCCATCCTCGTCGGCGCCATCAAGCACCAAGGAGGCCTTGTGATGTGCTGCGACCTCAGCGGCCAAGAACAGACCTAACCCTTGACCTCGCGGCCTGAGAGTAAATCCAGCGGTGAAAACACGCTCTTTGTCCGCGCTTGAAATGCCTGGGCCATTGTCCCAGATGGTCAGCGTCTTGGAGACCGGATCGAGTTCCAAATTGATCTCCCGCTGCGACGAACCAGGTTTCAAACCACGCTGTAGCCAGTAGATAGAATTTGTAATTAGATTCTCAAGGGCGAGACTGACAAACCCGCGGACCATATTGACCGAGAACGGCGTAATACCCTCCTGCCCCGAGATGGTGAAATTCGGATGGACCGCATGGCGTCGAAATCTCGCTTTATAGCCGTGCAGAATGGTCTGAAGTAGACCGGACAAGTCGAACTCCTCCTTGCGGTGGCGTCCAGATGGGGTCAGTGGATCGAGCTGACGAAGGCGGGTATTAATTGCCTTAATCTCGTCATCCAGCTTTTCTAGCAATGCTCGGGTCTTTGGAGACTCATCCTTAGCGAGCTTGCGCATGAGCTGGCGCGTTTGACCAGTTGTCCGTGTCAACTCATGCAGCACCCCTGACATCACCGTCCCGACACCAGCGAGTTCGAGAATATCCTCTCGACGCTCCCCTACTTGCCGAGCGGCCTCTTCAAACCGCTTCGTCTCCCCCTTGATGTAGTGAAGATGATCAGACACTGGCTTAAGCACCTTACGCAACTCTGGAGACAACTGAGACTTGATCTCGGCAATACCCTGCTCTGCTTGTGCGATTCGAGTCCTAATAGTTTCAGGTGCAGACTTCGCAACTTCATCAAGCGTCGCGCGCTTTTCTTCCGTAGCCTCGTGCGTGATGTGGCGGCGTAGCTCCTCGATCGCGAAGTTGAACAGGATATCTCGAACGAGTTGGGTCGATCGCGAGTCAATCAGTCCCTCTCGGTTCGAGCGGTCAATGAGATTAGGGTTATTTTGGCGCGTGATTTCGAGCGCTCCGACTGTTTGAATCCGATTGACTGCAAAACCACCGCGCTTCAATGCGCTGCTGTCAATTGCCAACCAATCCTCGCCGGACGAGTCGCCCGAGAACCCCACGCGAAATCCATCGCGATAAATCGCGACACCACCACTCCACACGTCTAGCTCTGCCTTCGCTTCCTTTGTAGTGCCCTGTAAAGTCGTCTGCTTCCGCAGCGTGTCGCGATTGAACCAGCGCAAGCGGGCGATGAAGGGCCCGATTTGCCTCAGCTCATCCAGCGTCGCTTCTACCCGATGAGCAACCTCATCACATGTCCGGGTAGTCTGCTGAGGATCGAGTCCGCGAAGGTGATCTATGAGAATGGTCGTAATAGCCGAGTCTGTCCCGCTTCCACATAAGGGCGCAAAGCGAAGCTCGAGGTCTGCCTGGGCGTGCTCCCCAAGGACTGCCTTCATACGTTCGATAGGAATTCGGTTCCCGCCGTTGTAGTGAACGTCGATTGGAAACGGTGCGCCACTGGACATGCCTTCGAAGGGGTTTTGCAGCCGCCGTAAGAAGCCCCCTACAAATTTTTCGTCAACCCGCCTCTTCGTCCATTCAGTCTGCAATCCCGAGATATCAATGACGGTTCCAGACACACCATCATGACGCGGCTCAGCCGGTTCAATGTCAATGCTGACATCTTCAAGCTGGCTATCCTCATCTTCGAATTCTCGCCAGTTGAAATCGATCTTACTGGCGTTGCTTCGATCCGTCCAAGATGTAACAGTGGCATTGCTCCCAAGGCGCATCATTGCAAGGCGTCCAATTCCCTTGTTTCCCAGGATCTTGCGATTGAGCTGCCCGCTCGACTGCGTGCCGAGGCGGAAGGGCGTGCCAACTTGAAGGAAGACCGACTCCAAAGTGGAGGCGTCCATGCCGCACCCGTGGTCGGCGATCATGATCGCATTGACGGATTCAAGCACCGCTATGATATCGCGCCACATGCGGGCGCCTTTTAGCGCAGCCCTGAGCTGCCTCGCTCGCTCAGGATCGCCACCGCCCGAGCTTGCGAAGAGTCTCAGCGCGTCGGCAACGGAGCGCCGAAAATCAGCTTTCTTGATGTCCTTCGGTCGTCCCCGCGCGACCTGCAAGAACTCGTCAAGCTTCGTTTGCCCCAAACTCACATGGAAGTCGATGCGAACCCGAGGAGACTCAGCGTCGAAGGCGTTCTTGATTAGCTCGTTGAGCGCGACTTCGTCAGAAGTGATTAACTCAGCACCGAGATGGATGAGCGTTCTGGCTGCGACGGAAAAGTTGGCCACTGAAACCGCTCCTTCATCTGACTATTCAGATCATGACAGCAATTGTAGGACCTGCGCTAGATGACTAGGCACGCACTCTGGCGACCAGCGCATCGCAAACCTGTCCCGCTGCGAGCATTACCTCTTCAACACTCGAGGTGGCGCCGAATCCAAAACGGACGACCTCCATCGCCTCTCCCTCACCAAGGCCAATCGCGCGCAGGACGCGAGAGGCCCTGACTTCCCCAGACGCGCAGGCAGAGGATGCGGATGCCGACACCGACGCTTGAAGCCGGTCCAGCAGGTCGCGGGCCTCAACGCCGGGAAAGCGGATGCTCCGGAGGCCTGGCAGGTTGCTCTGCTTTGATCCCATGATCTCGAAAGCCACTCCGCTATCAGCCAGCACACGCACGAAGGCGTTAGCAGCGTTCTCCGCGGCCAAGGTCCGCTGTGCTCGCTCAACAGACACTAGGTCGCAGGCGACGCCAAACCCAACCGCCAGGAAGACCGGGATCGTGCCAGGGCGTAGCCCGCCTTGCTGTCCACCGCCATAAACAAGCGGAGTCAGCTCTTCCTTCAAGCCATCGGCCACGAACAGCGCACCAATCCCTGCCGGCCCACCGATCTTGTGGGATGAGAGCGTCGCGAGATCTATCCCCTCGCCTACATCGATGTCGACCCAGCCTAAGCTCTGGCTGACGTCTAGGTGGAACAGTGCGCCATTCTCATGCGCTGCGGCGGCCAGGTGCGTAATTTCTTGGACCGTGCCGATTTCATTGTTGGCGTGGATGACTGATACCAATGAGCGGGTGCATCCTGCCGCTATGACTGCCTGCCCAATCGCCCAGGGATCTATATGTCCTTGACGATCAACCCCAATCTCCTGGACCCGTGTGCCAAGCTCCGCGAGGGCGAGCGCAACCTCTCTGACGCAAGGATGCTCTATCGCACTGTAAATCAGCGCGCCCGCATCTCCGTACGCGCGCAAGTATCCCTGCAAGGCAAGATTGCTCGCCTCCGTCGCCCCTGACGTGAAGATGATCTCTTCCGATGAAGCGCCAATGAGCTGGGCGATGGAATGCCTAGACTGCTCAGTTGCATCCGCAGCAAGGCGGCCGTGGAGATGGTCCGAATGGGGATTGGCGTGCTTGTCCCAAAGCCAAGGCAGCATCGCCTCCACTACTTCTGGGTAGGGAGGCGTGCTTGCATTGTGATCTAAGTAAAGGGGGCTCCGCCCGTTCACACTGCCTCCGGCTTCTCCGGCTGCGAGTGCTGTTCGGCGTCATCAGCAGAAATCGCCCCGAGTTGCGCTTTGAGGCCATCGCGAACAGTAGTCAGGCTCGTCGTCTTCTGCCTGATATTTCCGAGTAGCTGCTCGTAATTTTTGACGACAGCGTCGAGAATGCCGAGCCTTTGAGCGGCATCGACATCCTGCTCTTGCACTTGATTCTCTTCACAGTGGCGATGCAATTCGCGACGGAAAGCCGCCTTCATTACGGAAGCCCTGCAAACTTTGAGATCCTCTTCTACAACCTTCTTGATCGCGTCCGCTGTGGGCCGCCAGAGTTCCAGCAGAAGATACCGATACTTAGGCCATTCATCGGGTTTCATTTCTCCTGAAACCACTACGTCAGAGAACTTTGCTCGCGAAGGAATCCGTTCGAGAGCTCCTTGCTGCTCTCGCAGCTCATCATTGAACGAGGCTGACAGCGAAGCAAACTGAGAAAACGACGTAGGCTTGAAAAGCGATTCAAGATCGGCAACGTATTGATCGACATCTGCTTCTGTCAGCACATACGGACTTCCGGCGCTCGAATCGTGCACCGCTTCGTAAGCTTCCACCAGCGTAAGCACGACTGCTGTTTGAAAGGCGATAGTGGTGAAGATCTGGCTGTATAGATGGTTGATAATCTCTAACGCTATCGGCGATATTTCATCACTGGAAGGTCGCAGCAATTTGGAGTGTGGACCCTTAACGAGTTCGAGGAAACGCTTCGCTCGGACAGCCTTGAAGGCTTGCACTTCTTCTTGGTATTCACGGATATTAGCCTGAACTTCTTGAAGTATAGATTTCAGTTCGGGCGCGGACCATTCGCTGTCTTCCGCAATTTTCAGGTCCAAGCGCTCTTCAAATTCATCAAACGTGCGCGCACTAGATTGTCCATCGAACATCAACGCCCGCAGCTTCGTTCTATTGTCAGAATTTAGACGAGCCACCGTATCTAGCGAGGCTACACAATGGACTGAAAATGGATGGAACTTTGCAAAGATCCATTCCAGTTGCTGCCCGTAGTGCAGCATCCATTTTTCCTCTATCGCATCTGCCACCTTATCGGTGTAGTTGGTTCGGTTATTGTCGGTTTGCTCTTTTGAAGTCAATGCGTCTGTAAGACCTAGCCTGCTGTAAGCGTCGGTGAGCCGACGCGACCGCGCGAGAAATGTTTTTCTAGCGACTACATCTTTGGTTTGTTCTGTATAGAACAAGAGATGTTCACCAATGTAGTAAAGATGCGAAACGCCCGTTAACGCGACGGGACTAGATATGACAGAACGATCCTTGGCTTGGTCCAGCTCCACATTCCAAATTCGGAGAGGCGTCTTGCTATGCGCGTCGTAGGCCTTGACGTTAGCAAGCACAGCCCGCAGACACTGCGAGACCATGTCTTGGTCGTCAAGAAGCTTATTCCGGGAGTCGCTAACCTTCTTAGCATTCTTGTTAAGATCAAGGAATACCCGCCTAGCTGCACGAATTACATCCATGCTGCCGGCGTAGTCCTCATCCAGCTGAGGGAAGGTGCAAACGATCATTGGCATTTGAAGCTCATTGAGATCAAAGCCTCTAATTTTCTCCTCGGGCCATACCCGGTAATACTGCTGATATACCGCACGCTTCGCGTCGCTCCAACCACCGGTGAGGTTTCGATACAACGCGAGTAGTGCCATTGCTCGATGCTGGCCGTCAACGATGGCAAGCGCACAATTGCCTTGCGCCAGCCGAAGAACCGAATGAGCTGGATCGACAGTCTTATCCGGCCTCAGCATTTCTCTCAATTGGAACTGTTCACGGCCAACTGTTCCAGCTGTCGTGATCCGAAATTCATGCCCGTCATAGCCCACTAAAGGCTCAGTTGTTGTCGTAATCTTTGCATAGTGGCTTGCCGGCTTTCGGCTGACTGGTTGAAGCGGAAGGACCACCACAACGATGGGAGGAAACAACTTCACTAAGCCACTATTGCTGTGGTCCAAGAGATAGGGAATAAGGTCGAGAGATACACGTGAGTCATCGATGTCGCGCTGCATGATCTCGTCGAAGCCCAGTTGCTCCAAGTCGAACACTTCACGCACGGGCGCTAGCATGTCAAGCAATTGCTGTTGGTGTCCTCCGCCTCCAAGTGCGACATGCGTCAGAAGATACTTGACCTCTATTGCCTTCGACTCTTCACCCTTCTTCGCAACGGAGAATGATCCCGAAGTTCCAGGCATGTCCACATTAAGCGCTGATGGCTTACTCAGAATGACGGTGCTCATTAATTTCTCCCAAAGATCGGAAAATTTATACGGTTGAGGATGTTTTCTAGATCCAACTGCTCGTCCGAGTCGACATCCCCGACAGGAATGCAAACGACGAACAGGCGGCGAGGATTGAAGCCGCGCTGAATAATTTGCTGGGCAAACCCGGAGATTTTGTCGTTTCCGACCGCTGCTGCTGGATTGTCTGCGAAGCTCTCAATGCCCGACTTGTGTTGGGCCAATCTAGCGCGCAGGTTGCGCGCCATGCCGATGTATAGCGGCGCCGTAAAGAACGGCGCGGCAGCACCAAGCACATGCGCAATTGGGCGCAGGCGCGTGGGATCATTGGATAGCCGCTCGACAAGACCTTCTGAGGTCGCAGGCTGGTGCAGCAGTTCGCCAACGTATCTGGGCTTCAATGCACCGCTGAGTTTGACGGAGTAAGCCGTTTCTTGGAACGGGTGGAAGAAGTGCTGCTCCAACGTCTCCTGCACAATCGGAGCCGGATTTCCGCCAGCCTGGCGCTTTGCTTCTACCGCTTGTTCGAACTCGCTCAGATCCGCCTCGCCAAGCGCCAAGCGGACATACCAAGCATATACGCCGGATCTTTCAGGCGCCTCGCTGAGCTTGGGCCATGTAAATGTTTCAACTTTCGTATTCACTTGTGGCACACCAAGCATGCTTTGCTCGCCGAGAACGCTTCTTCAAACTCCAAGCCTTCGGGCTGAGATCCAGCAGGTCGTAGCGGATTAGGCTTCACGCGTGCTCTTGCCCGTGCTTTGCGACGCTCGTGGTCTTTCTCGATGGCGGCAACGCGCTCGGGTTGTTCAAGCTCAGTCAGCGACTCGCGATCGCTCCAAGTGAATGGTGATCCGTGCTCCAAAGCGTTCTTCTCATAGCTTTTGGCTTCTTCGAAGGCTTCTGGATGCCGTTCTTTGAGCCTGACCCACTCGATCTTTTGCTGGAAGAAACAGAATGTGCAGCCACTACGCGAGCGCCAGTCGTAGTAGCGCGGCAACCCGATGCCAGCACCTTCTAAGAGTTCAATGACGCCCGCGTGGTCGACCGCCGCAGCACGGAACGGTAAATGCACCGTCAGGTTGTCATGCCCGGAGTCATAGCCCTCACGATGGGGCTCATCGGCACGGATGGCGACGTAGCTGTGGACGGTGTCGCCAGCCGCCAGCCACGGCTTGATCCAGTCCCGGAAGGGCGCCAATTTGAGTTGCCGGGTGCACCAGCGCGTGCGCGGTGAGGGCAGGAAATTCCCATACTCGCGAAGCCAGAAGTCAAAATCTCGATCAGGATTGAGGCGCTGAATGGGCCGCCCGAGAAATCCTTCGAGTTTCCCCAAGAACTCATGAACCTCTTTGAGTTCCTTGCCAGTGTCGGTAAAGAAATACTGGATGTCAAGTTCAGGGTGGTGCAGCCGCATGTAGACAGCTAACGCCGCGCTGTCTTTCCCGCCTGACAAGCCCAACACATGCTGCTCAGTCATGAGTGCCTTCCCGCTGCCGAAGCAGCTCAGTCCCCGCTTCAACAAGTGCCGCAAGGAAAACGTCGGGGTTAGTCTTGCTGCCTGAGGTTTCCAACAGTCGCTTAGCCAACGCCGACACAGCCTTCTTGTCGTGCACGCTCACGTCGAAGACGTGCGACACGGTCTGACCACCACCGAAGACCACGGCCAACGCCTGCCGGGATGCATCGCGCCCTTGCACCATAGCCAGCGCTTCAACCTGCCGGAATTCGAAGGCCCATTTGGCGAGCTGAATAACCGCGCCATCCAGATCGTGATCCGTAAACCCAGTGGGAGGCTTGCTCACAGCAAGCGAAACCATTCCCTCGATATCTGGCAAGGTCCCGTTGTATGTCTTCAACCTGCCAGCAAAGGCGTCGAGTTGGTAGTTGCCCGTAATGCCTTGGACGATAAAGGCACGCTGCGCTAGGCGCTTCAATTCACCATGGTGATCCAAAGCGGTAAACAACTTCCCTTCTAACGCTCGCAGCGCGGTCCGGTATGCACCTTCCAGCTCTTTGACCACTTCGCCGATGCGGGAGACAAGCAAATCGGCATCGTGTGTGCCCAGCATTTCCGGCAGATCCGAGAAGATAACCTTGATCGGGTCGGAGGCACGCAGCAATAGCGTGCGCACTGCGCGCGCCTCCTCGGACACTCGGGTCGTTCGCTGTGTCCAGGCGGGCAAAGCTAGGGCCTGCGATACCAGCGCGCGTGCAGAATCCAATGGGTCAGCAGCCACTGGACGACCCATCGCGACTTCAAGTTGCTCGGCGAGCCTTCCAAGCAGGCGCTTGGCCGAAGCATCCACCCGCACCCACTTCCAGGAAATGCGCTTGGGATCTTGTAGCCACTCATCAACATTGGCGTCGGTCAGCTCGGCAGTGAACATCCCTTCGACATAGACCGCCACCCGGCTGCGGTTGGCCAACAAAAAGCCTAGCGCGATGATGGGCATCACTCCGTGCTTCAAGCCGAAGGGTGCCTTGCGCCACAATGCATAGATATCAGCAAGCGAGACAGCGTCAGTTGCCTGTTCGAGCAATTCTGTGGTGGCCATCCACAGTGCAATGAGCGACTCTGACCGCGGACCCTTATGACGCTCGGGCGAGTGAAAGCCCCAATTCGCGCCCACTTTGGCATGCATGCCCAACTCGGCAACGACGGTGTAATACAGGCCCGCATCCGCAGGGAAGCCCTCGTAGTCCAACCGTGGCTGAGCGCCGAAATTCAGCATGCGGTGAAGCAGGTTTCTTTGAGCCTTGGCTGCACTGGACGACAACACGTCGCGATTAACCAGTTCGCTGTGGATGACCGGCGTTTCTCCAAAGACCTCGCCACATACCGCGCTTGCCAATGGCGAAAGGCCATGAGCGGCATCGGATTTAAAGCGACGGCCAGCACAATACCAATGCGCATCTCCGAATGCTTCGGACAAATCGCCGGCCAAGTCAGATCGCACCTGTCGCAAACGTGCTTCAACTTCACGTCGAGCAACCGAGTCGCCCTCCAACTCAGGCTTATTCTTAGCCACATGCTCCAACGCAGCCAGTTCTGCAGCACGCTCCATGATCCCGCTCTGACCGTGTGGGACACCGTAAAAAATGATCTCGCTGTTATCAGAGTGTTGCGACAATTCAGCCGCAAACTTGTCGGCCTTCGTCTCTGACATTTCCGCCGTGGGCAGCAGCAGCACGAAGCGCCCGGCCCGTGCACCACTTTTACGCTCACGGATGACACGCTTTGCATCCGGCGCTGGCACAACTTCACGCTCAAACCATCTGAGGGTGCCGGTGTCGACATAGTGGCGACGAGCTGAAACAGGAGGAAGTGGAGCAATGGCTTTGAGCTGCTCGAAGTCAACCGAGCCGATCGTTTGCAGTGCCGCAGAGACGGAGGCCTCGATATCGAAATCGCTGCCTGCAAATACGCCCCATGCGCCCATGTGCTTGCGGTAGATCAGCACGCTCGCACGGGCCAACTCATCCAATGCGCTTTCGACTTCTTTCTTTGTCCAGCCAGGGACGCATTCGGTCAGGATGTCCGTATCTGCGGCAACGCCAGACCCATTTCGGAACAATTCGATCAGGCCAGCAGTCTTGACCAATGACACATGCGGCTCATCAAAACGTGCTTCTACCCGCTCAACTGCCTCAGCACTGATCGCCCAGCGATGTCCATCGGGCGAATTCAGGATTGCGCTTTCCAGGTTTGCCCGCAAGTAATTCCAGAACATTGCAGGCGTGTAGTAGACCTCGGCAAGATCCCCCTCTCCGCTGGCGAGAAACTCGCGGAAACCCAGGGGCTCAGCAGAAGTGAGGAAGCCAAAGACACTGCGCTCGTTCTGGCCGAACTTGCGTCGCGAGCTGGGGCCTAGCAGTGCGGCCGTGATGGGATGCAGCGGCCAGCACTTATCCAAAGCCTCAGCCAGGTTAGGCGGCGAAGATGGGCGGCGGCGCTGGATGGAAGCGGCAATGTGTTTGGACACTCGCTGGCTTTTTGGATGCGCAACTTTTGTCTCGATCGCGCGCCCAATCAGATCCAACACTTCATCAGTGCCCGCGACAATCGGGATATCAACGTAGCGGCCTTGGACCTTGGCCCATTCTTCACGCACCTCGCGACCCAGCCGGGAGGCATACTGCTCGAAGGCTTGGTGAAGCACGCCCACAACAACGAGCCTGCCGCCGCTACGGCTCGCCGCTTCGGCGAGCTCTTGATAGAAAAAGATGTCGTCGCCTGTTGAAGCGGCCGCCTCCAAGAACTTACCCAACTCGTCGAGGATCAACAGAACGCCGCCGTGCTCACCTGTTTCCGCGCGTCGCGCCAGCTCAGCAATAATGTCGCGGCGACCATCGCGCATGGGGCGTCGACCACGCACGGGCGCGTGTGCATCCAAGGCATCGCCAATGGCGTCTTCTACCGATGCACGGCGACCAACCACGGGAAGCACGAGCCAAGGCTTGCGGCTGCCAAAGACGTGTGCGACAGGCTCATTGGGATTGACCCGAAGGATCTCTTTTGCTTTACGGCGTCCGGCGGCATCGCCCCCCGCAAGCGCCGCCAGGGCCAAGGCCAAAGAGGACTTGCCACCACCATAAGGACCAGTCCAGGTAAACGCCCGCTGCTGAGTTTGGGCGACGTGCTTTGCAACCACTTCCAGCGCATGACGCGGGCTAGCCTGCAAGATATAGCCATTCAGCGCATCGGATTGGTCAAAGTCGGTATCCAGGCGCACTGAGCGCTGGAATTTGGCTTTAACCCGAACCTGCGAGGCGAGATCAGTGCGCATACGCTCTCCGCAGTAGCTTCATTGCCGAACGCGGATCCAAGCGTCCATGTGGACGACTGACTTGACGCAAGCCTGCGCTGTCCGTCCAGATCATCGCCCCGTCCGACACTTCTTCAAGACCCATCAGCCGCTCTGCAACCGAAGTTTCATCCAACTTGAAGACCCGTCCAGGCGAGCCGAAATCGTGCGCAATCACTTCAAACGACAGCGTGTTCTGCGATGAACCTGTCGTTTCTTCCCAACGATCCCAGAATTGACTTAACGCAAAAGCAAACAACGCGTCGGGCAAGTTGGGCTTTGGCCCACGGCGGAACTGAAATGTTCCCGTTGGCCCTTCGGTGATCAATGAGAGCTCCGCCAACAGCGGCTCGGCTGCATCATCCACTTCCTTGCCGTCCCGTCGCGTGAGGTAGCAACGCAGACATACCTCAACATCACGTTTAAGTGTGATTTGCGAAACCCGGCTGCGTTTCTCGCTCACCACCTCCGACAAAGCGAGCACGATCGCGTTGCGATCAAAACTCTGCGAAGTGATACGGTTGAAGACCCAATACCATGTTGTGGAACGCGCAGCCATGCCTGCCAACATCCAATGCACGAGCCAAGCGGTGGCGGGTCGTTCAAGGTAAGGATCTACTGCGTGCTTGCCGAACAGCATCTCGCCGAGTGGCGCGGCCTGCACGGTATTGCCGCTGCCCTCTTCAAGCACGCCCGAAGCAAGCGCCCAATGCCGGATTGCCGACACCATGTTCTTGCCTACGCCAAAGCGGCGGATGGCCGCCTCTTCGCCAAAGACGTTGCCTGTAACGTCCTCGGCGACCGCGAAATAGGCCTTGCGAAGCCAAAGCTGTCGCAACGGAAAGGTCTCATGACCTGAGAATTGGAGCTTGTCCGGGAGTCGAGCGATAGCCATGAGGCATTCTAACTGGCGAGGTCCGCCAGCGGCTACCTCGGGCTGGACAACCCGTCCAGTTGGCGCCCTTTTCGCCGATTGGAGCGGTCGCGCCGAATTTGTTACAAAATCATACACTTAGGCCGGACATCCGAATATGAGGGCCCAGCCTATCGGGTCAATATCGCACAGAGTGAGACGGATTTGGACGACCTTTCGCCGCGGCGTTTGCTTACGGGGTGTCCGGCCTAAGGATGCAGTTGCGAACGCTTGCCGAGTGCGTCCGCAAACTGCCCCCGCTGGTACTGCGGCAGATCTACACCAGGCTTAAACTTTCCCAACGTCCTTAAGCGCATGGACAGCGTTGCGGTCTGGGCGATGTGGATATAGTGCTTTTCGAGTGTGGGCACTTGCGAGGAAACGGCGTGGCCCGTGATCTGCGCAATCGCAGGTGAGGACACGCCTGCTTCCGCCAAGGACGTGGACAGCGTATGGCGGAACGAGTGGAATGCCGTGCCCTTCTCGATCCCAAGCGTCTTCATATACGCACCGAACTGACGTGAGAGTTGCCGACCGTAGCCTTTGCCGTTGGGCGCCCCATCCTTTTTAGTCCCTGCCGGCAGATGCGGGAAGAGCCTGGGGTGGCCGCACTCCCGCATGTCTGCCAAGAAGTCCAGAAACCTGGCATCTAGCAACGGCTTAGCGATTGGCACGAAGCGAATGGACGATCGGTTCTTGATTTTCTGCCCGCGCGTATTCTTCCAGAAGAACACGCCCCAAACGCCGTTGACTTCTTGGACATCATCGACACAAATCTGGGCAATTTCATTGACGCGCGCACCGGTGTAGAGGCCCAACATCGAACCCCACCAGCGGTGCGGAGATTGCGCGGCCCATGCCGTGAATCTCGCCGGTTCGAACATGGCGCAGAGCTCATCCGGCGTAAACGGCCGCCCAGTGTCCAAGTCCGTCGAAGTGTCAGAGTCTGGCTTGATCGCTTTGAGCGGGTTCTTGGACAATAGGTCCAACGCTACTAACCCGTTAAGGAAAACACCCAGCCTCTGGTTGTGCTTGTTAAGTGTGTGCTTGGAGGGCGCAGGGACGTTCTCCCGTTTGCCAACGTCAATGATTTCCAACACCGACATATGCCGATACTTGGGCCGTATCGTGGCGCGTTCAGGCCACCAGCGGACGGCATCAAGAAAAGCGCGCACATGCGTGGCCTTGATCTCCCACACTGGCAGGTTTCCCACCACAGCAGCGAAGATGCGCAGAGTGTGCTTGCTCTCGGTGATAGTGTCGGCTGCCAACTGCCGGCGTTCGAGATCATTGAGGTGATTGGCGATCTCTTCTGACAGTAGTGGTGACGCAGGCTCGGAGGCGGTGTGCTGGGGCACCTTGGGCGTGCCAGCCCAAGCCTTGGCCACCATCTCATCAGCCGCTTTCATCGCCTCAATGAAGTCGAGCGTGTCCTCCCGCCCCGTCGTCTGGACGGTGCCGAAATCCACGCCGCCCACCCTGACATTAGACGCAGTCCAAGGACGATCCACGCCGGCTTCCGCGGCGCGCTGGGCGCTTTCCAGAAGTTTCTTGACGTCGACCATGTCGCCCCCCTTCCTTAGGCGATCGAATGCCCCAGAGAGTGCCACAGCCTGCAAGGCCGCGGATAGACGCGCAGCGTCGCCCCGCAGCCCATGCAGGGAGCGAACGATCGAGCCAAACCCCAAACGTGGTGCGAGATCGCGAGGCACCCGGAAGCGCACATACAACCCGCTCGGGCGAGCCAGCAAATAAGGCTTCGGCATAAAAATGGTTCCTCTAATGGTTCCTTGGGCAAGGAACCGTTCGGGAACCATTTCGAGAAAAACCCCTTGAAACTCAGTGCGTTGCGCACCTCAGGGTCGATCTGGAGCGGGTGATGGGAATCGAACCCACGCTAGCAGCTTGGGAAGCTGCAGTTCTACCATTGAACTACACCCGCGGTGTGGCCAGTCTACCGGCTGTCGCGGCCTCCGCAAACCTTGCGGAGACCGCTGTGCCGGCATGGATCAGAAGCTCTTGCCGAACGTGGCGAACAGGGTGGCGTCGTTGCCGCCGCCCTGCGCGGTGGTGACGCTGGCGCCGATGTTGGCGTCCAGGCCGAACAGTTCGGTGCGGGCGCCCATCTGCAGGGTCATGTAGCTGTCGTCGAAGGTCTGGCCGGGCACGGCGTACTGCAGGCTGCCGGCGATGGACTGCGAACGCGCGAACGCTTCTTCCGGCTGATCTTCGTGCTCGACGTCCCAGGTCAGGCGGCCGTACGGGGTGAGGTGATCGTTGATCTTGTAGCTGGCCTGCCAACCCAGACTCGTGATCATCGAATCGAAGCTCTGGTCCGGATAGGCCAGCGAGGTGGACAGGGTCGGCTGATCTTCGGCGTAGCCGTCCACGTCGATGCGCTGCATCAACACGCTGGCGACCGGGCCGTGGGTCAGGGCTTCGCCGATGAAGTTGAAGCCGGCGTTGATGCCGAACGTCAGGTTGCTGCCGTCGGGCGAGCCGCTGTGGCTGCGCTTCGCCGGGCCGAGCCAGACTTCGCGGTTCACGTCGTAGCGGACCAGGCTGTAGCTGAGCTGGCCGTTGACCCAGGCGCGGTCGCCGTACCAGCCGGCGAAACCGCCGAGCGTGCCGTCGGTCTGGTCGAAATCGCCGCCGCGCAGACCGAAGTCGTAGCCGTTGCGGCCCAGGCCGGCGAAGCCGCCGTAGACGAAGTTGCCATTGGTCCAATCGATACCGCCGGTGAAGGCCGGGCCGACGCCGTCGTATTTGTTGCCGCGGTCGTAACGCTGGAAATCGGCGCGACCGTCGAACCACCAGCGCATGCCGTCGCCTTCGGGCTTGCCGGCGAGATGGCTGGACACGCGATCGGCGCGGGCGCGGCCGACCACGGCGGTGGCGTGCGGCAGGATCGCGATCTGGCGCGGGGCTTCCAGCACCGACACCGCGTACTGCGACAGGATCTGGTGCGCGCGGCTGGTCGGATGCACGCCGTCGGCGAACAGATAGGTGTTCGGCGCGTCGGGAGTGACGTAGCTGGTCGGGTTGCAGGTCAGCGAGTTGGCGGTGATCTGCGGCTGGCAGGCGGTGCCGGTGATGTTGCCGAAGCCGTAGGTCGACGGCGCGGCGGTGATCTCGCGGATCAGGTTGAAGGTGTCGAGCGGAATCACCCGCAGGCCGTTGCTGGCCAAGCCGCCGAAGAGTGCGTTGTTGTAGGTGGTGGTGAGTGCGGTGCCCTGTGCCTGCGCGGTCGTACCCAGGGCGCGGAAGGCCGGGGTCAGGCCGAGATCCGGCACGGTCGCGACCATCACATAGCGGGCGCCGGCGCCCTGCAACTGGGCGACGATGCCGATTTCCGCGGCAACCGCGCTCGAGATGGTGGTGGCCGGCGGCGCACCGGCATTGGTGATCGCGAACAGATCGTTGGCGCCGCCCCAGACGCTGTACAGCGCGCGGCTGTCGGCGCGGCCGCCGTTGGCGGCGAGGTAGTTGGTGACCTGGGTGGCCAGCGACGGAATCGGGCCGAGCGCACCGGTGGAGTTGGTGCCGACGCGGGCGCCGCCGGCGGCGTAGTTGGTGCCGATCTGGCCGTTACCGTTCGGCGCGGCGCCGGTACCATAGAAATCGGCCAGATACTGCGACCAGACGAAGCCGGGATTGGTGGTGAACTGGCCGGTGACCGGGCGGACGCTGGCCGGCAGCAGCGGACGGAAGAAACCGCTGTCGGTGAGGCTGTCGCCGAAGAACACGGTCTGCGAATAAGGACCCGCGGCGGACGCCGGCATGGCGGCACCGGCGGTCACCGCGATGACGGCGGCGGCGAGAAGACTGCGGATGGGCCGCTTGGCCCCACGATTGAAAGACATACCCCACTCCCAGAATAATGAAAACTGACGGATTTCCTCGGCGCTTCTGCAATACGGCGCCGGATGGTGGCCGCATGGTTTCACGAAGGCCTTGATGACTCAAGTGTGACAAGTCCTCCCCGACGCAACGAGAGGCGGACGCTGGGCAGGCCGCGCCCCCCCGGGCGACAATCCGCGCATGGACATCCGACTCAACGGCGAGCCGCTCGCCCTTCCCGCCTCCTGCACCCTCACCGAGTTGCTGACCGCTCAGGGCCTGGCCGAACGCCGGGTGGCGGTGGAGGTGAACGGCGAGATCGTTCCGCGTAGCCGTCACCCCGGGCATCGGCTGGCGGATGGCGACATTGTCGAGATCGTCCACGCGCTGGGGGGGGGGTGAGCAAGCGCGCAGTGCCTTGGACGGTATTCCCATCCGCTTGAAAGCTCGTCGCTGTTCATCGCGGCTTCCGCCGCTCCCACAAGCTTCGGCAAGTTCATCGGGGCTGGATTTCAACAGCCGAACGGCTGGTCAATTCCTCCTGCAGGCGGCATCCGGCCATCTTTCGGGCGCCGTTCGGGGGCTTGATCGGCGATAATCCCGCGATGACCGCACTCCCCGCATACGACGATACGCTCGTCATCGCCGGCAAGACCTATCGCTCGCGTCTGTTGACCGGCACCGGCAAATTCAAGGATCTCGACGAAACCCGCCGCGCCACCGAGGCCGCGGGCGCCGAGATCGTCACCGTCGCGATCCGGCGAACGAACATCGGCCAGAATCCCGGCGAACCGAATCTGCTCGACGTGCTGCCGCCGGATCGCTACACCCTGCTGCCCAACACCGCCGGCTGCTACACCGCCGACGACGCGGTGCGTACCTGCCGGCTCGCGCGCGAGCTGCTGGACGGCCACAACCTGACCAAGCTCGAAGTGCTGGGCGACCCGCGCACGCTGTTTCCCGACGTGGTGCAGACGCTCAAGGCCGCCGAGATTCTCGTCGCCGAGGGCTTCGAAGTGATGGTCTACACCAGCGACGACCCGATCCTGGCCAAGCGCCTCGAAGAGATCGGCTGCGTCGCGGTGATGCCGCTGGCCGCGCCGATCGGCTCCGGCCTCGGCATCCAGAATCGATACAACCTGCTCGAAATCATCGAGAACGCCAAGGTGCCGATCCTGGTCGACGCCGGCGTGGGCACCGCTTCGGACGCCGCGATCGCGATGGAACTGGGCTGCGACGGCGTGCTGATGAACACCGCCATCGCCGGCGCGAAGGATCCGGTGCGCATGGCGCTGGCGATGAAGCTGGCGATCAAAGCCGGCCGTCACGCCTTCCTCGCCGGCCGCATTCCGCGCAAACGCTACGCGTCGGCCTCGTCGCCGGTGGATGGGTTGATCGGATAATCGGCCGGGCACATGCTGAAATTCGAATGGGATGCGCCAAAATCCAACGCCAATCTGCGCAAACACGGCGTATCCTTCGAAGAGGCTGCGAGTGTGTTCGGCGATCCACTCGCCCTGACGTTCGCGGATCCGGATCACTCGATTCGCGAAGCGCGCTTCGTCACTATCGGGCAGTCGCATCGGGATCTGTTGCTGGTCGTTGCGCACGTCGAACGCGGACGGACGATCCGGATCATCAGCGCACGCAAGACCACCAAACACGAGCGAACGATCTATGAGCAGGACTGAAACCATGCGGACCGAATACCGTCGCGAGGATCTCGGTACCGGCGTTCGCGGCAAATATCTACGCAGATATTCGAAAGGCACGAACCTCGTCTTGCTCGATGATCGGGTTGCACAGGCGTTTCCCAATGCCCAAGCCGTGAACGAAGCCTTGCTCGGATTGTTGGCCTTGGCGGAAAAAGCCAAGCCCGCCTCCGTCAAGCCGCGCAAACGCAGCGCCTGATACCGATGACCTCGGATCACGCTACCGATCAACCCTTCACCGTCGAACCGGGCCAACGGAAAATCCGCAGCTTCGTGCTACGACAGGGCCGCTTCAGCCCGGCGCAGCAGCGTGCGTTCGACGAGCTGTGGCCGCGTTTCGGTCTGGACTACAGCGCGGGCGTCCGCGATTACGACATGGTCTTCGGCCGCAGCGCACCGCGGGTGGTGGAAATCGGGTTCGGCAACGGCGATGCGCTGCGATTCGCCGCGAAGCAGGACGCGTCGCGCGATTACATCGGCATCGAAGTCCACGCGCCGGGCGTCGGCCGGCTCTTGAATGCGCTGGGCGAAGACGGCAGCGACCACGTGCGCGTCTACCGCCATGATGCGGTGGAAGTGCTGACGCATGAGATCGCCGACGGCAGCTTGGACGAAATACGGATCTATTTCCCGGACCCGTGGCACAAGAAACGCCACAACAAGCGTCGCCTGGTGCAGCCGGAGTTCGGCGCGCTGCTGATGCGCAAACTGCGCGTCGGCGGCCGCCTGCATCTGGCCACCGACTGGCAGGACTATGCCGAGCAGATGTGGGACGTGCTCGACGCCACGCCCGGGCTGCGCAACCGCGCCGGTGCGCGCGGCCATGTGCCGCGGCCCGAATGGCGGCCGCAGACGCATTTCGAGACGCGCGGCCAGAAACTCGGCCACGGGGTGTGGGATCTGTTGTACGACAGAACGCCGACCGACGACGACACGCCTGCTAACCAGCCCGCCGACTGATGGAGAACACCCTCACCCTCACCAGCGATATGCAGCTCGTGCTCGGGCTGACGGTGATGACGATGGTGTTGTTCCTGTTCGAACGCCTGCGACCCGACGTGGTGGCGCTGGTGGTGCTGGTGTTGCTGGGGCTGACCGGACTGGTGGCGCCGGAGGATCTGTTCAACGGGTTTTCCGGCAACGCGGTGATGAGCGTGATCGCGACCATGATCCTCGGCGCCGGCCTGGACCGCACCGGCGCGCTGAACCGCTTGGCCGCCTGGCTGCTGCGCCGCGCCCACGGCGTCGAACATCGCCTGCTGCTGTATACCTCGGCCATCGCCGGCCTGAATTCCTCGGTGATGCAGAACCCGTCGGTGATGGCCCTGTATCTGCCGGTCGCCTCGCGGCTGTCGTCGCGCACCGGCTTGCCGCTCTCCCGTCTGCTGCTGCCCATCGCGGTCGCCATCGTCATGGGCGGCGCGCTGACCATGGTCGGCAACTCGCCGTTGATCCTGCTCAACGACCTGCTGGTGTCGGCCAACAACAGCCTGCCCTCGGGGATGATGACGCTCAAGCCGCTGCCGATGTTCGCGCCGCTGCCGATCGGCCTCGCGCTGCTGGCCGCGGGTCTGGCGTACTTCCATTTCTTCGGCGACAAGCGGCTACACGACAACCCCGCCGACGCCGGCGTCACCCCGGCGCGCACCGAAAGTTATTTCGCCAGCGCCTACGGCATCGACGGCGATGTCTACGAACTCACCGTCACCGCCGACAGCCCGCTGGTGGGCATGTCGCTGGGCGAAACCGAAGCGCTGCACGATGCGCCGCTGATCCTCGCCCTGAAGACCGGCAGCGAATCGCGCCTGGCGCCGCCGAGCGAAGTGCGGATCTGGGTCGGCAGCGTGCTGGGGGTGATGGGGCCGCGTCAGACCATCGTCGATTTCGCCCAGAACCGCTTCCTGCGCAGCAGCTCGCGGCTGCGCGAATTCGCCGACCTGTTCAACCCCGCGCGCGCCGGCATCTCCGAGGCGGTGATTCCGCCCAATTCCACCTTCATCGGCAAGACCGCCACCGAGCTGCAATTGCGCAAGCGCTACAACCTGCGCCTGCTCGCGATCAACCGCGACAAACAGGTGCTGCGCGAGAACGTCCGCGAGCTGCCGCTGCGCGCCGGCGACCTGCTGGTGCTGCACAGCATCTGGCAGGACCTGGCGCAGGCCGCGAGCAACCGCGACTTCGTGACGGTCACCGATTATCCGAAAGCCGAACAGCGCCCGCACAAGTTCAAGATCGCGATGACGATCTTCGGCATCACCATGCTGATCGCGCTGTCGTCGCGCATTCCCGCATCGGTCGCGCTGATGACCGGCGTCGCCGGCATGCTCATCACCGGCGTGCTGAAGATGGACGAGGCCTATGCCGCGATCAACTGGAAGACCGTGTTCCTGATGGCCTGCCTGATTCCGCTGGGCTGGGCGATGGATTCGAGCGGCGCCGCGGCCTGGGTGGCCGCGCACTCGCTGGACCGGCTGCCCGAGGGCACGCCGGTGTGGCTGCTGGAAATCGCGATGGGCTTGCTCGCCACGGCCTTTTCGCTGGTGATCAGCCACGTCGGCGCGACCATCGTGATGGTGCCGATCGCGATCAATCTCGCCTTGGCCGCGGGCGGCGACCCCACCGCGTTCGCACTGATCGTGGCGCTGTCGGCGTCCAACAATTTCATGACCGCCTCCAACCCGGTGATGTCGATGATCACCGGCCCCGCCGGCTACACCGCGAAGGAACTGTGGAAGGTCGGCGGCCCGCTGTGCCTGATCTATACCGGCATCGTAGTGCTGGTGGTGAATCTGCTGTTCTGAGCCCACCTCAGCGGCGCATCGCGCGTGGACGCCATCGCGCGTTGCCGAATCCCGACCGTCGCGACAGCAGATCCCTCCACTCGCGGCGCGGACGTTGGGGACGACAGGGGAAGTCATCCCGCCTGCAGCCCGGCGGCAGATTCCGTCGCAAAGACCCGAACGCGAAACGCCCCGCATCGCTGCGGGGCGTTTTCGTTTGCGGCCCGTTCTGCGGCAGGCAGTTCTATAAACCGCCGGCCTACAACCCCCGCGCCGCCTCTTCCACCGCGCGGAACAGCGCGCGGCCCTTGCTCATCGTCTCTTCCCATTCCTTCTGCGGATCGGAGTCGTAGACGATGCCGGCGCCGGCCTGCACGTGCAGCTTGCCGTCCTGGATCACCGCGGTGCGGATGGCGATGGCGGTGTCGGCGTCGCCGTGCCAGCTGATGTAGCCGATGCTGCCGGCGTAGACGTTGCGCTTCACCGGCTCCAGCTCGCGGATCACTTCCAGCGCCCGGATCTTCGGCGCGCCGCTGACGGTGCCGGCCGGGAAGGTCGCGCGCAGCACGTCGGCGTAGCTCATGCCTGCTTTCAGACGGCCAGTGACTTCGCTGACGATGTGCATGACGTGGCTGTAGCGTTCGATCACGAATCGCTCGCCCATCTCCACCGTGCCCGCTTCGCTGACCCGACCCACGTCGTTGCGGCCGAGGTCGATGAGCATCAGATGCTCGGCGCGTTCCTTGGGATCGGCCAGCAGTTCGGCTTCCAGCGCGAGGTCTTCGTCATGCGTGCGTCCGCGCGGGCGGGTGCCGGCGATGGGGCGCACGGTGACGGTGCCCTGCCCCTGCTCGTCGTGTTCCAGCCGCACCAGGATTTCCGGCGACGAACCCACCACCTGGGTGCCGCCGACATCGAGGAAATACATGTACGGCGACGGGTTCAGGGCGCGCAGCGCGCGATACACGTCGACCGGGCGCGCGCGGAACGGCACCGACAGGCGCTGGCTCAGCACGACCTGGAAGATATCGCCGGCGCGGATGTATGCCTTCGATTTCTCGACCGCGGCGATGAAGCCCTCGCGGGTGAAGCCGGACACGAAATCGCCTTCGTTCAAACCCACCGAATCGAGGGTTTCCGGATAACCCGGGCCACCCTGGCGCAGACGGTGGGTCAGTGCGTCCAGCCGCCGGTTCGCGCGGCCCCATGCCTGCGGCTCGCGCGGGTCGGCGTGGACGATCAGATACAGCCGGCCCTTGAGGTTGTCGAACACCGCGACATCGCGGCTTTCCATCAGCAGGATGTCCGGCGTGCCGAGCTCGTCCGGCTTGCTGCTGCCGCTGAGGCGCTGCTCGACGTACTGGATGCACTCGAAGCCGAACCAGCCGACCAGGCCGCCGGTGAATCCGGGCAGCCCGGGCAGGCGCGGAATGCGCTCGGCGCTGCGCAGGCGCTCGACTTCCGCCAGCGGGTCGTCGACGACGCGGGTTTCGACCAGTTCGCCCAACTCGGTGACGAACAGGGTATGGCCGGCGAACGCGTACACGCGGTGCGCGGGCAGCCCGATGATCGAATAGCGGCCGAAGCGTTCGCCGCCTTCGACCGATTCGAACAGATAGGTGTGCGGGCCGTCGGCGAGCTTGAGATACACCGACAGCGGCGTGTCGAGGTCGGAGAGCACCTCGCGCACGACCGGGATCAGGGTGTGCCCTTCGGTGGCGTACTGCTGGAATTGTTCGAACGAGATCACGCGATGAATCCTTGAGAAGGCTGCCGAGGAGAAACGGTCCGGCTCAACCGCGCCATCGTCCGTTCGCGCCGCCTCTGGCGATCGAGGCCGCTACGACCGATCGGGGCGTGATCCGGTTCGTTGATCGGTCCATGGCCGACCATGCTAACGGCTTCGGACCGGCGTCGCATCTGCGCCATACCGTGGTCACGGAACCGTCACGGTTCGCCCGGAGAATAAGAGTCCATCGCAAGGAAGACGGACGGAAGCGGGATTGCTTCCAAAATGTTTCACCCAAAACGCCGGCTCGCCGGCGTTTTGTTTTGGGCATCCCCCGCCGGCTTGCCGGCGTTTTGTTTTGGGCACTCCCCGCCGGCTCGCGGGCGTTTTGTTTTGGGCGCGTATGCCGGCTTGCCGGCGCTTTGTTTTTTGCGATCCAGAGCGTGCGTCACCCGTCATGTCGACGCATTCGCCGCCAGCAGTGGACTGTGCGGCGGCAGATGCATGCGCAGACGGCCGGGAACGCATTCGATCCGGAACGCGCGCGCTTCGAGCGGTTCGCCGTCCAGATTGAGAGTGAGCAACGCTTCGGCGGCGATCGTCAGCCACGGGCGCTGGCGGCGCATCGAGACCCGCTCCAGCGCGGCTTGCTTGCCCTCGGCGATCAACGTACCGACGGTGGCGGCGACTTCGCCTTCCAGCGTCGGCACCAGCGTGATGTCCAGCAGCCCATCGTCGACGAAGGCATCCGGGCACAGCACCTGCCCGCCGCCGGCCTGACGGCCGTTGCCGATGCCCAGCGCGATGAAATTCCCCGACCATGCGAAATCCTCGGCTTCGAAGCGCGCGTGGCTGGATTCGATCTGGCCCATGCGCGCCAGCCCGCTCACGACATAGGCCAGGCCGCCGAGCATCTTCTTCAGGCCTTCCTGGGTCTCGGTGGTGACGGTGGTGCCGAAGCCGCCCGACGCCAGATTGATGCACCAGTGCTGCGCGCCGTCGGCATCGATCCGCAGCAGATCCACGGGCTGCGGCGTCGACGTGCGCACCAGATCGAGCGCCGCTTCGGCTTCGACCGGGATCTCCGCGGCGGTGGCGAAATCGTTGGCGGTGCCCAGCGACAGCACCGCCAGCGCCGGCAGCGCGTCGGCCGATGCATCGCGCCGGGCCAGCGCGTCGGCAAGCTCGCGCACGGTGCCGTCGCCGCCGCCGGCGATCACCGTGCGTGCCTTCGCAACGATGGCTTCGTCGATATAACGTCCGGCGTCGCCCGCTTCCCAGGTGACCCGCACCGCCAGCCGCAGACCGCGCCCGCGCACTGCGGTCACCGCCTGCCGCACAGCGTCGTCGTTCGCCTGCTTGCCGTTGAGGATCAGCCAGGTATCGGGATCGGTTCCGTCGCGCGGTCCGTCGCCGTTCGTATTCATGCGCCGCGCACGGCAGCGACGGCGGCCTTCATCTGCGCGACCACGGCGGCGTAATCGCGCTGGCCGAAGATCGCCGAACCGGCGACGAAGGTGTCGGCGCCGGCGGCCGCGATCTCGGCGATGTTCTCGGGCTTCACGCCGCCGTCGATTTCCAGCCGGATCGGCCGGCCGGTGCGCGCGACCACGGCATCGATGCGCTGACGCACCGCCCGCAGCTTGTCCAGCGCCGAGGGAATGAAGCTCTGGCCGCCGAAGCCGGGGTTGACCGACATCAGCAGCACCAGATCGAGGTCTTCCAGCACGTAATCCAGCACCTCCACCGGCGTGGCCGGATTCAACACCACGCCGGCCTGGCAGCCCTGCGCCTTGATCAACTGGACGGTGCGATGCACGTGCCGGCTGGCTTCCGGGTGGAAGCTGATCAGCGACGCGCCGGCCTTGGCGAAATCCGGGACGAGGCGGTCGACCGGCTCCACCATCAGATGCACGTCGATGGGCGCGGTCACCCCGTGTTTGCGAAGCGCCTCGCAGACCAGCGGACCGATGGTGAGATTCGGCACGTAATGGTTGTCCATCACGTCGAAATGCACCCAGTCGGCACCGGCGGCGAGGACGTTGTCCACCTCTTCGCCCAGCTTGGCGAAATTGGCCGACAGGATGGACGGGGCGATGACAGTGGACTGCATGGGCGGGGCTCGGGCGGGCAGGCGGTCATTGTCGCCTCCGCGGGGAGGCGGGCCAAGCGCGGCCCCTCGCGCCGGGCCGGTTGTTCATCGGGGCGGCTGTTCATGGGACTGGTTGTTCATCGGGCCGGCTGTTCACCGGGCTGCTCGTTCATGACGACCGCCAATGACCGCAGCGCAGGTCGGCCGTTCAGGCAGCGGTTGCATCCGCATCCCGCAGATGGCCGTAACCCGCTTTGAACGCGCGCAATCGGCTGGATGCCGGACGCGTCGTACGCCTCGGGCGGAATGCGCCCGCACTACCACATCAAGGAGAAACCCCATGGCCCTGCCCAAGCACGCCCCCGTCTACCTCGCCCTGCTCGCCGCCGCGGCCGCACAGCCCGCGCTGGCCCAATCTTCCGACGACTGGACCGGCGGCTACGTCGGCGGTTTCGTCGGCCAGGTCATGGACCCCGACGACGGTTCGGACCGGTTCCTGTTCGATACCAACCTCGATGGCCAGTTCGGCGACACCGTGCGGACCGGCGCAGGCGCCGATGCGTTCTCGCCCGGCTCGTGCAACGGCGTGGCCCGCGGTCGGACCCCGGCCGAAGGCTGCGAAAGCAATAGCGGCGGCGCCGACTGGGGCATCCGTGGCGGATACGACTGGCAGTTCGGCAACTGGGTGGTGGGCGTGGTGGGCGAATACGGCATGAACGACGCGCGCGACGCTGTGTCCTCGTTCAGCACCACCCCGGCGCGCTACACCATGCTGCGCAAGGTCGACGGCGTGGCCGCCATCCGCGCCCGCGTCGGCGCCGCGTTCGGCGACAACAGCGAGAATCTGGTGTACGTCACCGGCGGCTACGCGCGGGCCAAGATCGAGAACACCTTCCTGACCAGCAACGGCGTCAACACCTTCACCAACAACGGCGACGGCAACGCCTCCGGCGCCCAGCTCGGCATCGGCTACGAACGCCGGATCGGCGCGTTCGCGGTGGGCGTGGAATACATCCGCACCCAGCTGAGCGACGACGAATATCGCGTGCGCGCCCAGGGCCCGGCCCCGGCCACCAATCCCTTCATCCTGCAGAACCCGAACGGCACCGACTTCCGCCGCAGCGACGACGATTTCGATCTGGACAGCGTGCGTTTGACGGCGACTTATCGCTTTTGATCGGCATGCGTTGATGCACATGCATTGAACTGCATGCATTGATCCGCAACCCATGCGGGACCGCGATTTCGACTGCGGCCCCGTTTTTATTGCGTCAGCGCGGGTGACGCAGCGTCTTGATCCGGTCGTAAGCGGCGTTGATCTCGCTCGCCTTGGCCTCGGCCTCGCGGCGCAGTTCTTCGGCCACGCCCACCAGTTTGTCGGGGTGATAC
Source organism: Pseudomonadota bacterium (assembly GCA_040386495.1). GTDB lineage: Bacteria > Pseudomonadota > Gammaproteobacteria > Xanthomonadales > Xanthomonadaceae > Lysobacter_I. The sequence goes on along the minus strand of JAZKFJ010000018.1, from coordinate 27,843 downwards.
TGGCTGATCAGCCGGCGGTAGGCCTGGTCGACCTCGGCATCGGAGGCGTCCTCGGTTACGCCCAGCACGCGGTGAGGCGTGTCGCGCTTGCTCTTGAACCAGTCCTCATCGAAGGCATGGCCCAGCAACAGGCCCAGCAGCCCGCCGAACGGGTGCCGCAGCAGCAGCCAACCCGCGATGAATCCGAAGAGTTTTCCGTACCAGCGTTTCATGGTGCCGAGTCTACAGGCCACGCCCCGCAACCGCGCGGCGTCGGTCGTCACAAGTCCGCCACGGCATGTCGCCATCCCGGCAGGCCATACCGGCCGGGCGGCCCAAGCCGGGCGTCGCGCTTTACACTAGGCGGCCCGACCGATCCCGACGGACTGCGCGTGGCGACCACTCTGCTTGAATCCGATCTGCCCGGCCTGACCCTGCGCCATCGCGGCAAGGTCCGCGACGTGTTCGACCTGTCGGCGGCCGCACTGCCGCCCGAAGCGCGCGAACACGGCTCTCGGGAGCATGGCTCCCGCGAGCATGGCCCGCTGCTGCTGATCGTGGCCACCGACCGGCTCAGCGCCTTCGATGTGGTGCTGCCCGACCCGATCCCCGGCAAGGGCGAGATGCTCTGCCAGATCAGCAATTTCTGGTTCGACAAAACCGCGCACATCCTGCGCAACCATCTGACCGGCATCGACGTGGCCAGCGTGCTGCCCGCCGGCGTGGACGCTTCGCTGTACGCGAAGCGCGCAGTGGTCACCCGCCGGCTCAAGCCGGTGCCGGTGGAAGCCATCGCCCGCGGTTATCTGATCGGCAGCGGCTGGAAGGACTACCAGCGCACCGGACGGGTCAGCGGCATCACCCTGCCGAACGGGCTGCAGCAGGCGGAACAATTGCCGGAGCCGATCTTCACGCCGTCGACCAAGGCCGCCGTGGGCGACCACGACGAGAACATCGACTTCGACACCATGGTCAAGACCGTCGGCGCCGAACTGGCCGAACAGGTCCGCGACGCGACCCTGCGCATCTACCGCTACGCCGCCGCCTACGCCGCCGAGCGCGGGATCCTGCTGGCCGACACCAAATTCGAATTCGGCACCGACGCCGACGGCCGCCTGTACGTGATGGACGAAATGCTGACCCCGGATTCGTCACGCTATTGGCCCGCCGACGAATACCGGGTCGGCATCAGCCCGCCGAGCTACGACAAGCAGTTCGTCCGCGACCATCTGGAAACGTTGGACTGGGACAAGACCGCGCCGGGACCGAGGCTGCCGGCGGAGGTGATCGAGCGTACGCGCGCCAAATACGCGGAAGCGTTGCGGCGGTTAGCGGGAATTTCGGTGGATTGATGTCGCAATTCGACGCACTACCGAGGTCATACGCATGAAGATGCTCGCTATCGCACTGTCATTGACCTGGATGATGTGCCTCACCGCGTGTTCGAAACCCGAAGCATCCGAAACCGCGACGCCCTCCCCGCCTCCCTTATCCATCGACCCCATCGACACCTCGTTCCTGACCGCAGGCTTCAAGCAGTGCAGCGCAAAGCCGGCCGCCGGCGCGACGTTGTCGGAAGCGGAGCTCTGCTGGGTCCGCACTCTCGCCGTGCGTTGCGACATTGGCGACGACTGCATCGTGTCATGCCTGTCGGCAGGGGTTTCCGCAAAGATCGGTGGTGGTTGCGCACATTTGTGTTCGCAACCACCAGACAAGCTCACGAATTGGCAGCCACCCGCCAACTTGGAAGCCTGCGACGCATTCGGCAAAGTCAACGGTTTCTGAGCCGACGTTACGCCCGCCATACTTATCCGAGACGCCACGATGAATATCAGCGCAGACCCAATCACCGACCGCCCCATCGACCGCTGGTTCGCCAGCTACTCGGCCGATCATGTCGACGCCACCAACCAGAAGATCCACTACATCGCAGTGCCGCTGATCCTGTGGACGGTGACCGCGCTGCTGTGGTGCGTGCCGGTGCCAGGCACCTGGTTCGGCGTCGGCTTCTGGGCAGCCATCGCGGCTTTCGGCGCGTGGATGTTCTATTACCGCGCCTCGCGCGCGATCGGCCTGGGCATGCTCGCGGTGTTCATCGCGCTGCTGTGGCTCAACCGATGGCTGCACGCGGCCATCGGCACCGCGCAGATGCTGCAGCTTGCGGTGGCGGTGTTCGTGCTGGCGTGGATCGCGCAGTTCGTCGGCCACAAGATCGAGGGCAAGAAGCCGAGTTTCCTCACCGATCTGGTCTATCTGCTGATCGGCCCGGCGTGGATCCTGAGCAAGGTCTACCGCAAGTTCGGCCTGAAATACTGATGCGCGCGCTGCAACGGCGGCGCTGTCCGAACGCCGCCGATGCCTGAACACCCCTTCGGCCGGCGCGACTTCGCGCTGGCGCTGCTGATCTGTCTCGTCTGGGCCGGCAACTTCCTGACCTCGGCGTTCGCGCTGCGCGAAATCCCGCCGTTCCTGTTCAGCGCTTTGCGCATGGGCCTGCTCGCCCTGCTGCTGTGCATGATCGTGAAGGCGCCGCCGCGCGCGCAATGGCCGCGGCTGGTCGCGGTGGCGCTGCTCAACGGCGCGCTGCATTTCGGCACCAGTCTGTGGGCGCTGCGCATGGCCGGCGATTTGTCGTCGCCGGCCATCGTGATGCAGAGCTACATCCCGATGTCGGTGCTGCTGGCGTGGTGGCTGCTGGGCGAACGCTTCGCGTGGCGCACAGGTTCGGCGATCGCATTGAGTTTCGCGGGCGTGCTGGTGCTGGGCTTCGATCCGCTGGTGCTGGATCACCCGGCGTCGCTGGCGATGATGCTGTTCTCCGCGTTGCTGATCGCGCTGGGCACGGTCTTCATGCGCGGACTCAGCGGCATCGATGCGCTGAACATGCAGGCGTGGACGGCGTTGATCGGCCTGCTGCCGCTGCTCGCGATCAGCGCGATGATCGAACCCGGCGGCTTCGCTTCGCTGCGCACCGCCAGCTGGACCGTGTGGGGCGCCGTCGTCTACTCGGCGGTGTTCGCCTCGCTGATCGGCCACAGCGTTTTCTATACATTAGTGCAGCGCCATCCGGTCGCCACGATCATGCCGTATCTGCTGCTGACGCCGGTGTTCGCGGTGGGCCTGGGCGTGTTGATCTGGGGCGATCGCCCGGGGCCGCAGCTGTGGATCGGCGGCGCGATGGTGCTGGGCGGCGTGCTGATCATCGCGCTGCGCGCACGCGCGAAAGCCCTTTCGGCGCACTGAGCCGCTGACTGGCAGTGCGCGCTAACGTCCGATCTTCGACGGACAGGCCACTGTCCGGTCCCTGCGATGGCTTACGTGACTGCTGGAGTGGCTCACTCGGCCATGTTCGCCGCGCCGCCGTCCGGCGCCATCCCCCGGAGATCGCCATGCGTACGCTTCAAGGCAAGTTGTTCCGTTATTGCACGATCGCCGCCTGCGCGGCCGTAGTCGCGAATGGTTGCATGCTCGATCGCAGACCGATTCTTTCGCCGGGAACGGTCGTTCCCGGGCAATACTGCCCGGGCGACACGCTCGTCGCTTCGTACGATTTCCTCAGATTCGCCGGCGGCGTCTGCACGCCGCGCGCCGGTTCTCCGGGCGAATGCACCACCGCCGCGCCGACGGTGACGATGACCAGCACGCCGGCGCTGTTTCCGCCGACGACGCTGCAGAGCTATCGGAACAGCGTCAGCTTCACCGCCAGCGGCGATCGCGTGGACGTGGGCTTCGTCTACGGCGCGGGCTCGATCTTCGTACCGCCATCGACGCTGCTGGTGAACGTGCGCGATCACACCGAATCCGCCACGCGCATCATCGGCGCCGTCGAGACGACGCTGCCGCACATGGGCAACTGCGCGCGCGGCTTCGCGGTGCCGACCTACGCGCCGGTCCTGGTGCCGGGGACGTCTCCGGGCCTCGGCCTGACGCAGGTCTGCAACCCCGCGACCAACACCGTTGCGGTCAATGTCACGCTCAGCACCGATGCGCCCGGCGAGAGTTTCTCGATGATGTTGGCGCGCGGAGAATGCCGCAGCACCAGCGCACCGGGCATACCGGCCTTCGCAGCGCGCGCGCGCATGATCGGCGTCTCACCTGTGGGTTTGACGTGCGGGCCCGGCGGAGACGGCACCACCACGCCGCAACCGTCCGCGCCTCCGCTCTCGACGCTCGTCGGGCAAGCCTGCCGCTGAGCGCATCGCGGACACGATGCGGTCGACACGATCGGCCGCATCCCTTCTTTCGCAGACTCCGGCCTGCTTCCTGTTCTGGAAACCGCATGCGCGCCTGTCGAAGCACGTTGTTCCGCTATTGCATGATCGCCATCTGCGCAAACGTCGTCGCCAATGCCTGCTCGGTGGAACCGCGCCCGGTCCCGCCGGTCGGCCGCCTCGCGCCGCTGCAGTATTGCCCCGGCGACAACGTGCGCGCGAGTTTCGACTTCCTGGCCGGCGAGATCTGCAGCGCGCCGTCCGGCACGACCTGCGGAGATTTCGTGCCGACCGTGCGCATCACCAGCGCGCCGGAAGCGTTTCCTCCGGCGGCGCTGCGCGGCTATATCGACGGCGTCACCTTCACGCCGGCCACGGATCGCGTCGCCGTGACCTTCGAGACCGATCGCGAGACCGTGTTGATCCCGACGGCGAGAGGATTCATCTCGCGACCGAATCTCGCCCCTCACACCCTCACCGCCACGCGCATCGACGGCACCATCGATACCGTGCTGACCCACGGCGGCGTGTGCGCGGGACGCGGCCCCGTGAATACGCCGGCAAGCGTGCCGAGCGTGCCGCGCGTTTCGCTGCACATGCATCTGGTCGAGCTGTGCAACATCAACAGCGTCGCGGTGGAAGTCACGTTCTCAGGCACGGGCAGCGACAGCTTCCCGGTCGCGCTTGCGCCGGGTGAGTGCGTCGTTCCCGGCGGCCCGCTGCTGCCTCTGGGCGCCAATCGCGCGCGCTCGATCGAAATCCGTCCCCTGACGCCTGCATTGGGCACGATGTGCTCGCCGACAGGGCCCAATACGCCACCGCCGCCGCTGCTCACGCGAGTGCGCATGGCCTGCCGCTGATCCGATCCGCCATTCCGACACGACACTTTCCACAAGACACCCGATACGCGCGCCCGTTCCAGGCCACTGCATACCCTGGACGGCATGGCATCGGGAACACGCAATCACCCACACTCGCAACCCAGGACGCCTGCATGCCAATGCTTCAGAACACATGGATCCGTTACTGCATCATCGCCGCCTGTTCGACCTTGGTCGCTACGGGCTGCATCATCGAGCGCGGCGTGTTGACGGGGCCGGGATATGCCGCCGTGGCGCCCAGGAATTACTGCCCGGGCGACCCGGTCACCGCGTCCTTCGATTTCCTGGAAGATCTGCGCTGCCCGGCAGGCCTGGACGAGCTCTGCGCGATGACCTCTCCGACGGTCGCCATGACCAGCGAGCCCATGCTCTTTCCCGCACAGTCGATCCGCGGTTACACCGGCAATGTCGACTTCATCGCGCCGGATGCGCCGAGCTTCGACGTCCGGTACAACCCGGATCGCGACGAGGTCCTGATCCCCACGGAAGAATTCAGGGACGGCAATCGCGTCTTCGTGGGACGCTCCAGCACCGATCGATTGTTTCGCGGGACCAAGCAAGGGCCGCTCGACAGGGTGCTCGCGCACGATGGCATGTGCGCGGGCAGCGAACCGATCAATGCGCCGCAGATGTTGCCTGGGCTGCCGGAATTCTCGCCGAACCTGGCGCTGAGCGATCTGTGCAATCTCAACCCGGTGCATGTGATCGTCACCTTGTCCGGTGGCGCGATCGGCTCGCCGTACACGCAGATCCTCGCGCCGAACCAGTGCCTCGGCGACATGCCCGGCGTCCCGTCGAGCACCCAGAACGCGCGCATGGTGGACGTGCGGCCGATGAACATGGATCCCGCCACGCGTTGCACCGCGACCGGGCCGCACATGCCGCCCCCGCCGCTGCGCACGCGCGTGCGCATGCAGTGCCGATGAAGCGATCGCGACACCCCCGGATCTCCGCAACGAACGTCCGCCACACCCAACCCCTTTCCCACGAGACATCGCCATGAACCCGATCCGCTCCCTCTCCTGCATCGCCCTCGCGTTGACGCTGACCCTCGGAACGGCGCTGTCCGCACACGCGGGCTCCGCCACCGCACAACTGCAATACCTCGACAAGACCACTTACAGCGGCCATCTGGATGTCTCCGTGGATCTCTACGATCCGCCGCAGAAGCCCGGGCAGTACGAAGCGCCGAAGCGTTACCCGGCGAAGCTGCTGTTCGAGCGCCCCGACCGTTTCCGCATGGTGCTGCGTCCCGGCGAGAAGGACGAGTTCATCGCGGTCGCCGAAGGCGGCATCGTGCGTTGGCTCGATCGCGCCACCGGCATCTCGGGCAAGGAGGAAGCCGGCAAGGTCACCGACCCGCTCGCACTCGCGCTGCTGGGCTCCGCCGGCGAACTGCTGCGCTTCAGCGCATCGAAGGATCTGGTGATGCCCAAGGGCAGCAAGATCAGCGGCGCGCGCCTGCAGCCGAACACCTGGGGCAGCGGCGTGGAAGAAGGTCTGGCCTGGTTTTCGTCCGAGGGCAAGCCGATCGGTTTCGAATTCCTGCTGGCCGACGATACCAAGGTGTTCGTCTCGGTGCTGTTGTTCCAACAGAACGTGCAGACCAAGCCGGACGATTTCAAACTCTGATCAAGCCGGCGTTGTAGGAGGGGCTTCAGCCCCGATCTTTTCAGGCCGGCCCCTCCCCGATGCGGCAGTCCCGGCATGATTGTGATCGTGGGGAAAAAAGATCGGGGCTGAAGCCCCTCCTACGCGGATCCGGCCATCGAAGCGATCATTCCGACTGCGGAAACATCGCCGCGATCGGCTTGAAATCGCGAGGCGAATAGCCGAAATCGCGCTGCGCATCGGCCGGATCGAACACCAGATCGCTGCGCATGCGCGCCACCGCCGCTTCGTTGAAATCCAGCGCGAAGCCGGCGGCGTGCGCGGCGGCGAGCACGACATTGAACACCGGCGACGGCACTTCATGCAGGCGCGGCGCGGGCGTCAGCACCGCCAGCACCCGCGCCACCATGTCGCGATACGCGAGGGTTTCGCCGCCGGGCAGCGCGTACGGGCGCCCGAACGACGCCTCGGCATCGATGCAATGGAATGCGGCATCGGCCAGATCGTGCGCATGCACCGGCTGACGCAGGCCGATCGCATCGCGCGGCAGTACGAACCGGCCGAAACGCCGCGCGACCTGCGCGATCCGGTTGAGATTGCGGTCGCGTCCCGCACCGTAGACCAGCGTCGGCCGCAACACCGTCGCCGCCGCGCCGCGCGCCGATGCGGTCTCGAACAGCACGCGCTCGGCCTCGCGCAGACGCGCGGCGAGGTCGCGCTCGTCGGCGTCGGCGGAACCGCGCTTCACGTCGATGCTGGTGGAACCGAACGCGACGATGCGCGGCGCGGGCACCGGCGTACGCGCATACCACTGCGCGAAGTGATCCAGCGGCCCGCAGCTGAAGATCGTCTGCACCTGCGATGGCAGGCCATCGACGCGGGCCAGATCGCCCTGCCGCCAGACCAGCCCCGGCTGCTCTGCGCGCGGCTCGCGCGACACCGCATACACGCGCCAGCCGTCGTCGCGCAGACGGTCGAGCAGCGGCATGCCCAGTTGCCCGCTGGCGCCGAAGACGATCGCGGTCTTCATCGCGGCCCTCGCAATGCCCGGCGCATGAATGGACGAATGCAGAGATGCGCAATCGGGCGACGGATCAAGATTCGGTCGCTCCCGCACTGCGCGCAGGCGGCAGGACGACACGCAGCCACAGATAGCCCGCGATCGCCGCGATCACCGACGCGCACAACACGCCCAACACGCTGCTCTCGGCCATCTCCGGATGCCCCTTGAACGCCAGCGAGGCGATGAAGAGGCTCATCGTGAAACCGATTCCGCAGAGCATGCCCAGGCCGATCATCGCCTTCAGGGTCATGCCCTCGCCGAAGCGGGCGATCCCGGACGCGTGGGCGAGCAGCGCCGCGCCGACGATGCCGATCGGCTTGCCCACCACCAGCCCCAGCGCGATGCCCAGCGGCACCGGCGCCAGCAGATGCGAGAAGGCCATGCCGCCGAGCGCAAGGCCCGCATTGGCGAACGCGAACACCGGCAGGATCACGTAGGCCACCCACGGATGCAGCGCATGTTCCAGCCATTCCAGCGGCGAGTATTCCTCCTCGTCGCTGATCTCATTGTCCTTGTCGACGTGCGGAATCAGCAGGCCGGTCGCGACGCCGGCCAGCGTGGCATGCACACCAGACTTCAGTACGCAGACCCACATCACCGCGCCCAGCAGCAGATACGGCGTGAGTGCGCGCACCTTCAGGCGGTTGAGCACGACCATGAACAGCAGCGTCGCGGCGGCCGCGCCCAGTGCGGTCATCGACAGGTCGCTGGTGTAGAACACGGCAATGATGATGATCGCGATCAGATCGTCCAGCACCGCGATCGTCGACAACAGCAGCTTCATCGCCACCGGCACGCGCGATCCGAGCAACGACAAAATGCCCAGCGCGAATGCGATGTCCGTGGCGGTCGGGATCGCCCAGCCGCGCGTCGCCTGCGCATCGCTGGCGTTGATCCAGACGTAGATCAGGCCCGGGATGGCCACGCCGGCCGCCGCGCAGACCAGCGGCCGGATCAGCTGCGCGCGGCTGGACAGCTGGCCGCTCAATACTTCGCGCTTGATCTCCAGCGCCACCAGCAGGAAGAAGATCGCCATCAGGCCGTCGTTGATCCACAGCAGCAGCGGCTTCTCGATGTTCAACTCGCCCGCGCGCGCCTGCAGGGGAAACTCGCGGAACAATTCGTAGACATCCGATAGCGGCGAGTTGGCGAAGATCATCGCCAGCACGGCCGCACCGATCAGCAGGATGCCGCCGGCGGCTTCCAGGCGGAAGAAGTCCTGCAGCGCACGCGCCGCACGGCCGGGCAGCACGCGGATGATCACCGATTCTTTTTTACTCATCGACACACTCTCTCATCGGACGTCGAATCCCGGCATGGCGGGATGTCGACGTAAGCGTAACGCTGGACCTTCCTGGCACGCGACGCGACGCATCAACGCGAAAGCGACAACTCGAAAATCACCCATGCGATGAAGGCCAGCAGCAGCACCCAGCCTTCCGCGCGGCTGATCTGCAGATCGCGACGCAGCATCGGATACAGCAGCAGCGATGCGGCCAGCGCGGCCGGCAGTTCGAAGCCGACGAACGACGCCGGAATCGGCAGGTCGCGCAGCGCGGCCATGCCGCCGACCACGATCAGCAGATTGAACAGGCTGGAGCCGATGACGTGGCCCACCACCATGTCGCCCTGCCCGCGCCGGGCCGCGGACATCGCCGCGACGGCTTCCGGCAACGCCGTCGCGATGGCGACCACGATCAAACCTGTAAGCAGCGGGCTCATGCCCCAGGCGGTACCGACGATGGGCGCGTGCTGCACCAGCCACATCGCGCCGAAGTACAGCAGCACCGCGCCTACGACGAAACGCAGCGCATTCAGCGCGAGGTCGTCGCCGGTCGTGAGATAGCCGGCGATGGCGTCCTGCACGTCTGGCGTCTCGCGCCGGCTGCGCACGATCGCGACCGCCACCACCACGACGAACGCGAGCACGAAGATCATGCCTTCGACGCGGCTCAATACACCGTCGTAGCCGAGCGCGATCAAGGCGATGGTGGCCACGATCAGACAGATCAGCAGCGGCGCCAACGCGCGCCAGCGCACCAGCAGCGGCGCGACGATCGCGGCCAGACCGAGGGTGAGGCCGAAGTTGACGATATTGCTGCCGATGGCGTTGCCCAGCGCCAGACTCTGGCTGCCGGTGAAGAATGCGCGAGCGTTGACCGCGAGTTCCGGGATCGACGTACCGAACGCGACCAGCAGCAGACCGGTGACGAACGGCGACCACTGGAAGCGCCGCGACAGCCCGGACGCGCCCTTCAGCACCGAATCGCCGCCCAGCGCCAGAAAGACCAGAGCCAGTACGCACCAGCCGAGTGCCATGATCATCGCGCCGTCTCCCTCGTAGTCGTCTGCCCGATTCTAAGCCAGACCGGGTGGATGCGCCGCTCAGCCGCAACCTTCGACGTAATCGACCTGCGGCGCTACGCCGATGCGCCATGCGACGACGACGCCGTCCGTGCCGGTCTCGAACACCAGCGCAGCGGCGCCGCCCGCCGGATCCTTCACGCGCAGCGTGCGTGCGCCCGGCGTGTACTTGTGCGGCGTTTCCTCCGCGCCCGGATACAGACGCACGATCTCGTTCGCGGACATGCCGACCTTGCCGCCGCCGGGCGCGGGAATCGCGTCGATGCGCACATCGATGCGCGAGAACTTGCCGCCTTCGAGCATGAAACCGAAGCGGAACGGCGGCTCGCCGCGCGGCGCCGGCACCAGCACATGACAACCGCCCGGCTCGGAGGGTGCGCCTGCCATGTCCTTGCCCCAGGCCATGCGCACGCTTTCCTCATCCGAGCCGAAAGCCGCAGGCCCGAAACCGGCGAATGTGATGGTGCCCGCTGCAGGCAGCATGCCGACATCGGCAGCGGGTGCCGGCTCGACGACCGGGGGGCGCGGCATTGATGCTTCGGTTCTCCCGGGCGTTGCGGGCTCGGGCGCTGTGGGTTCGGGCGCGGCAGGCGTCGCAGGCGTGCGCTCACTGCATCCGGCCAGCACGGTCGCGATCAGCATCGGGATCAATATCGACGGACGCATCGGGCAACTCCTGTGGAAAGATTCGCCACAGGGTAGCCAAGGGCGACCTTCCATGCGACCCGATGCATGCACGCCGCGCTCGCGATTCAGCAGAAACGCGTCGACCGATGACCGCACGTTCAGGGGACGAAGCGTTTCTCCAACCCCGCCCAGCACTGCTGATACTCGCGCTGGCGATGCCCGGCATCCAGCGCCTGTTGCGTCGGGCGGATCACGGCACGGGTTTCGAACATGAACGCCATGGTGTCGCGGATGTAGTCGGGCTTCGACGTATCCGCGTTCGACGCCTTCTCGAACGTCGCCGCGTCCGGGCCGTGGCCGGTCATGCCGTTGTGGATCGAACAGCCGCCCGGCGCGAAACCGTCGGCCTTGGCGTCGTAGGCGCCATGCACCAGACCCATGAATTCGCTGGCGACGTTGCGATGGAACCACGGCGGCCGGAACGTGTCCTGGGCTGCGAGGATGCGCGGCGGGAAGATCACGAAATCCAGATTGCCCACACCGGGAGTGTCGCTGGGCGAATGCAGCACCAGGAAGATGCTGGGATCGGGATGATCGAAACTGATCGAGCCGATGGTGTTGAAGCGGCGTAGATCGTATTTGTACGGCGCGTGGTTGCCGTGCCAGCCGACGACATCCAGCGGTGAATGGCCGATGGCCGCACGCCACAGATGACCCTGGAATTTTGCGATCAGCTCGAATTCCCCCTCGACATCCTCGAACGCCGCGTTCGGTGTGAGGAAATCGCGCGGATTCGCCAGGCCATTGCTGCCGATGGGGCCGAGATCCGGAAGACGCAGGAAGGCGCCGAAGTTCTCGCAGAGGTAGCCGCGCGCCAGACCATCGGGCAGCGACACCCGGAAACGGATGCCGCGCGGAATCACCGCGATCTCCTGCGGTTCGATCTCGATCACGCCCAGCTCGGTATCGAGCTTCAATCGACCGTGCTGCGGCACGATCAGCATCTCGGCATCGGCGTTGTAGAAGAACCGGCCGCGCATGTCGCGATTGGCCGCGTACAGATGGATGCCGACGCCGGACATCGCCGCCGGCGAGCCGTTGCCGCCCATGGTGAACAGGCCGTCGATGAAGTCGACCGGCGCCGCCGCGGCATCGTCGCCGGGCTGCGGCAGCGGGTTCCAGCGCAGCTGATCGGGCGTCACCGGGCCGGTGCCGAAGTCGTTGTGGAAGCAACTGTCGTAGCCCGGATGCGCATGCGGGACGAAACCGCCATGCATCGCCGCCGGGCGGATGCGATACAGCCAACTGCGGCGGTTCTGGTGGCGCGGCGCGGTGAACGCAGTGCCGCTGAGCTGCTCGGCGTACAGACCGTGCGCGACCCGCTGCGGCGAGTTGCGGCCGACCGGCAGCGTGCCGGCGATCGCCTCGCTGGCGAACTCGTTGCCGAAACCGGATTGATAGCCGTTGGATTTCAGAGTGGGCGACATGCGCGGGCCTTTATGCTTTAAAGCCCCTCTCCCGTCGGGAGAGGGGTTGGGGAGAGGGTACGGTTGCTGACGGCGTTCCAGATCGCGTCAACCACCGCATCGGTTTCAAAGCCCCTCTCCCACCGGGAGAGGGCTTGGGGAGAGGGTACGGCCGCCGATGGCGTTCCAGATCGCGTCCAACACCGCTTCGGTTTCCAGCAGGACATCGTTGTCCCAGAAGCGAATGATCGACCAGCCCTGCGCTTGGAGGAATGCGGTTCTCGCAGCATCCACATGCGCATTATGCTGCGCGCCATCCAACTCGATGATCAAATTTTTTTCGACGCAACAGAAATCCGCGATGTAAGGAGGGATCGGATGCTGGCGGCGGAATTTCAAACCATCGAATCTTCCGGCGCGCAGGTACTGCCAGATTTTTCGTTCGGCGTCCGTCGCATCGCGACGCAGCCTTCGCGAGAATTCAAGTGTCTGCGTTGGCAATGGCGGTTTGATTGTCGTCACTTCGTCGGACCCTCTCCCCAGCCCCTCTCCCGGTGGGAGAGGGGCTCAACAGCGCGCAGGCATTGCCAGAGTTTTCCTTCCGCATCGGTCATCTCGCGGCGAAGTCCGCGCGAATATGTCAGCGTTCGCGTTGGCAGCGATGGCTTGTGCGTCGTCACTTCGCCGAACCTTCTCCCCAACCCCTCTCCCGATGGGAGAGGGGCTCAAGCTGTGCTCAGAGGAAGCCGCGCTTCATCTGATCGCGCTCGATGCTCTCGAACAGCGCCTTGAAGTTGCCTTCGCCGAAGCCTTCGTTGCCTTTGCGCTGGATGATCTCGAAGAAGATCGGACCGATCGCGTTCAAGGTGAAGATCTGCAGCAGCTTGCGCTGTTTGGTCTCTTCGTCGGCATCGATCAGGATCTTGTTCCTGCGCAGGCGCTCGACGTCCTCGCCGTGCTCCGGCACGCGCTGATCGATGACGTCGAAATAGGTGTCGGGGGTATCCAGGAACTCGATGCCGGCCGCGCGCATCGCCTCGACCGTCGCATAGATATCGTCGGTGAAACAGGCGATGTGCTGGATGCCTTCGCCGTTGTACTGCTGCAGATATTCGTTGATCTGCGACTTCGGATCGGACGACTCGTTCAGCGGAATGCGGACGATGCCGTCGGGCGCGGTCATCGCCTTCGACAGCAGGCCGGTCTTCGCGCCCTTGATGTCGAAATAGCGGATCTCGCGGAAGTTGAACAGGCGCTCGTAGTAGTTCGACCACTTGTCCATATTGCCGAAATACAGATTGTGGGTGAGGTGGTCGATGAACGTCAGGCCCAGGCCCTTGGGCATCATCTCGGCGCCCGGCAGCCATTCGTAATCCGGGTCGTGGATGGTGCCCTTCTCGTCGTAGCGATCGACGATGTACAGCATGCAGCCGCCGATGCCTTCGATCACCGGCGCGGCGACGGCCTTGCTCAGTTCCTTGTTGGTGATCGGCGTGGCGCCGTTCTTCAGCGCCTGCACCCGCACCCATTCGGCGAGCTTGTTGACGCGGATCGCGAAGCCGCAGGCGCTGGGGCCGTGCTGGGCCGCAAAGTCGGCAGCGAAGGAATCGGGATCTTCGTTGATCAGGAACGTACAGTCGCCCTGGCGGTAGGTGCTGATGGCGCGGGTCTTGTGGCGCGCCACCATCGTGAAACCCATGCTCCGGAAATAATCGTGCAGCTGCTGCGCCTGCCCCGGAGGCGCTGCGAATTCGACGAACTCGAAACCGTCGATGCCCATGGGGTTCTCGAACGTGGTGACCTGCATGCCGGTGGTGGGCTGTGCGCTCATGGACGTGCTTCCTGATGACGGAACGATCGGATGACGGGATGATGCCGGGGCGCTGCGCGTGCGCGCGTCTTGCGGCAAGCAGCGAGCCGCGAATATAGTTTCAGTTGAAACCATTTGCAAGCCAGCCACAACAACGCCCTTCCATACCGAGTTCGACCCCATGCCCGACACCCAAGCGCAGCTGGATCACGTCCAGCTGGATCACGTCCAGTTGGATCACGCCAAGTTGGATCACGCGCAATTGGATCTGGAGCACTTCCTGCCCTATCGGCTGAGCGTATTGTCGAACCGGATCAGCCAGATCATCGCCAACGCCTACGCCGGTCGCTTCGGCATCGGCATCACCGAATGGCGGGTGATCGCGGTACTGGGCCGTCACACCGGCCTGTCCGCGAATGGCCTGGCCGAGCGCACCGCGATGGACAAGGTCGCGGTGAGTCGCGCGCTGGCGCGGCTGCTGGAACGCGGACTGGTGCAGCGCGACACCCACGGCGACGACCGCCGGCGCTCGGTACTGGAACTCAGCGAAGCGGGCTATCGCATCTACGACGAAGTGGTGCCGCTGGCGCTGGCGCGCGAGCGCATGCTGCTGGCGCATTTCAGCGACGACGATAAACGACAGCTGGATGCGCTGTTGGCGAAATTGGGCAAGGGTCTGGACGATCTGGTCGACGCTGCGGACGCGGCCTGATCCCGCGATCGTCGACAGGACGACGATCTCAAACGGATACCCGTCGATTGTCGCTGCTCGGCCTTTTCGACTTCGCGGGATTCTGTTTTTGTAGAGCGGCCTTCAGGCCGCTGCTTTCCGATACGCAACCGTTTCGTTTTCGTCAGCCGTGGGCATGGCCCTGATGTCGTTGCCGACCGGGTTCTGCCTGGGCCGGCCTGAAGGCCGCTCTACGTGCGGCAGATGTAGCTCAACCGACCGGCATCGGACTGGAGGCAGCGTTTTTTCAAACATCGGTTCGATATGACGCTGGCGCCTAACCCAACCACCCACGCGCACGCGCGCGCCGCGCGAACCACACCAGGAACAGCGAACACGTCAGCACCAGCGCCGGCATGATCAGCCCGACCGGACCGTAGACCTCGTAGCCGTTCGCGATCAGGAATGCCTGCGTCATCTGCGCCGTCACGCCCAGCAGCGACAGCATCAGCGCCGGCAAGGCCCAACGGCTGCGCACCAGCAATAACAGACAGCCGACCACACCGCCGAATACCGCGACCGCGAACGCTGCGGTGGCCCAGGCCGGACGCGATGCGCGCAGCGCGCGCTCGGCCTCCGGCAGCGCGTTCAGCGCATCGGCGGCGATCGTCGCATCGGCGACGTAGGCCATTGCGCCCAGACCGTTCCACAGCAGCATCGCCGCGGACACGGCCCAGAACCACAACGGCGGTTTGACCGACGGATTCATACTCGACTCCCCTCGAGTGGATGCATCGCAGACTCCGGCTTCCCCGGGCCACGGCGCGCATCTCCCCGATGCGCGCCGATTCCCTTTTTCTCTATCGCTTCACGCGTAATGGTTCCCGCGGATCACGTCGTGCGCATCACTTCACGCCATGCATCAGTTTGTTGATCAGCGGAGCGATCAGGAACAACACCACGCCCGCACCCAGCAACAGCCAGAAGCTGAAGGTGAAGCCCGCAAGCGCGGAGGCGACGGTCATGCCGGTTTCGCCGCTGACGCTGCCGGCGAAGATGCCGGACAGATTATTGCCGATGGCGGTCGACAGGAACCAGCCGCCCATCGCCAGACCCACGACCTTCGAAGGCGCGAGCTTGGTCACCATCGACAGGCCGATGGGAGACAGGCACAGCTCGGCGACCGTCTGCAGCACGTACACCAGCACCAGCGGCCAGAACGGAATCTGTCCATCCACCACCAGATTCTTGAGCGCGTACATCAGCACCAGGAACGCCACCGCATTGCCCAGCAGACCCAGGCCGAACTTGCGCGGAATCGAAGGCTCGATGTTCTTGCGGCTCATCCAGCCCCAGGCCACCGCCACCAGCGGCGCCAACAGCACGATGGCCGCCGGGTTCACCGACTGGAACCAGCCCACCGGGAACTCCCAGCCGCCCAGATCGCGATCGACGATATTCTGCGCGAGGAAGTTGAAGGAACTGCCGGCCTGTTCGAAGAACATCCAGAACAGCACGTTGAACAGGAAGATGATCAGCATGGCCGTCACCTTGTCGCGGGCGACGTTGCCGTTGCGCACGGCTTCGACCAGCAGCATGACCGACAGACCGACGAACAATGCGCCCAGCACCCAGGCGAGCGAAGCGGCGCCGACCTTGGCGATCAGCAGGTAGACGACGGGCACGGACAGCGCCGCGCCGACGATCACCGCCAGCAGATTCTTGGTGCCGTTGCGGTCCGCGGGCGGTTCGCCGATGCCCTTGAGCTGGCTGCGACCGAACCAGAACCACAGGAAGCTGATGATCATGCCCACGCCGGTGGCGGCGAATACCACTTTGTAGTTCTGCTCCATCGGCGTGTCGGTGATCACGCTGGCGAGCCAGCCGGTGAGCAGCGGCGCCACCAGCGCGCCAGCGTTGATGCCCATGTAGAAAATGGTGAAACCGCGATCCCGACGCGAATCGCCCTGCGCGTAGAGGTGGCCGACCATCGTCGAGATGTTCGGCTTGAACAGACCGTTGCCGACGATGACCAGCGACAAGCCGAGAATGAACAGGCTCTGGTTCGGCAACATGATCACGAACAGACCGGACGCCATGATCAGCGCACCCAGCAGGATCGAACGCTGATAGCCGATGATCCGGTCCGCGACGTATCCGCCGAACAGCGCGGTCGCATAGACCAGTGCGAGGAAGGCGCCGTAGGTGCGGCTGGCGTAGCCTTCGCCCGACGCGTCGCCCGCGAAGAACTCGGCGACGATGTACAGCGTCAGCGCCCAGCGCATTCCGTAGAACGCGAAGCGCTCCCAGAACTCGGTCATGAACAGCATCCACAGCGGCTTCGGATGGCCCATGATCTGGGTGAATTCCGGAATGGCCGTCGGGCCTGGTGTATTCGTCGCTCCGCTCATGCGGGTCCCCTCTGTTTAATTGCTTGCGAAAATGGCGTGCGAAATGTCGAACCCGCGCATACGGCCGGACCGGCGGAGGATGACCGACCCGGTGCTGGCGCGTCAAACCATCCGCGTATTGACGCAATGCAGCATCCGCCGGTCCGGCCATCGGAACAGCGTGTGCCGATGGCGCTGCCGTCCGCTGCGCCGGTCGTCGAACCGGCAATCGCGGCACAGGCTCAGCGCGCCGGGCCGACCACCGAACGCACGTCGAACAATTCCGGAAAGAAGGTCAGATCCAGCGCCTGCTTGAGGAAACCCGCGCCGCTGGAGCCGCCGGTGCCGCGCTTGAAGCCGATCACCCGCATCACCGTGCGCAGATGGCGGAACCGCCAGATCTGGAACTGGTTCTCGAGGTCGACCAGATCCTCGCACAGGGCGTATTCGCGCCAGTAGCTGCCGGTGTTCTCGTAGATGCGTTCGAGCACCGGAACCAGCCCGGGATCGTGAACGTGGGCGCGCGTCCAGTCGCGTTCGAGATGCTGCGCCGGCACCGCGTGTCCCCAGCGCGCGAGATAGCGCAGGAATTCGTCGTAGATGCTCGGCGCTTCCAGCACCGCGCGCAGCCCGACCTGCGCGGCCGGGTCGTGGTCGAACACCCGCAGCATCGCCGCGTTCTTGTTGCCCATCAGGAATTCGATGGTCCGGTACTGCAGCGACTGGAAACCCGAGGACGGGCCCAGCACATCGCGGAATTCCATGTATTCCGACGGCGTCAGCGTTTCCAGCACCGACCACATCGAGGTGAGCTGTTCCTGCACGCGCTTGCAGCGCGCCGCGACCTTGCCGAACTGCCACACGCGGTCGTTGCGCAGGTGATCCACGGCCGCGGTCAGTTCGTGGCACAGCAGCTTCATCCACAGCTCGGCCACCTGGTGCTGGATCACGAACAGCATTTCGTCGTGATGCGGCGGATCCGACAACGGCTGCTGGGCGCTCAGCAGGCGGTCCAGATGCAGATAACCGCTGTAGGTCATGCGACCGGACAGATCGGTATGGATGCCCGCTTCGAGCGGACGTTCGTTCTGGTCGACATTCATCCATACAGAGTAACGCATGACCGTATGGAAAGCCTCCGGCAGGCCCGCACCACGGCTTCACCGGGCGGGCCGGTCATCGGATTGAAACCCACGGCGGCACGATTTCCGTCAGAATCGAGAGTCCGCACAACTTGCGGCAGCTCATTCGATTGGGGGAACACCATGCTTCGATTCATGGGCCGCGTACGCGCGGTCGATCTCGTGTCCAAATCTTTCCGCAAGGTCTTGCCGATCATGCTGCTCTGCAGCATCGGCGCACCCGCGCTGGCCCAGACCATTCCGGTGTCGGGGGGCACCTACAGCCAGAACTTCGACACGCTGTCGAATACGGCCGGCAGCACCACCAACAGCACCCTGCCCACGGGCTGGCTGCTGAACGAAACCGGCGGCGGCGCGCGCGACAATGAGCAATATGCCGTGGACACCGGCGCCAGCAATACCGGCGACACCTACAGCTACGGCGTGGCGGGCAGCACCGAACGCGCCCTCGGCAGCCTGCGCAGCGGCACGCTGATCGCCTCCTATGGCGCGTGCTTCAGCAATGCGACCGGCGCCAGTCTGCTCAACTTCGACGTCGGCTACACCGGCGAAGAATGGCGCCTGGGCACCGCAGCCCGCGCCGACCAGCTCGACTTCCAGTACAGCCTCGACGCGACCTCGCTAACCACGGGCACCTGGGTCGACGTCAATGCGCTGGACTTCGTCACCCCGAACACCGCCACCGTCGGCGCGAAAGACGGCAATGCCGTCGGCAACCGCACCACGCTGGCGGCCACCATCAACGGCCTGAACATCGCCAACGGCGCGACCTTCTGCCTGCGCTGGAACGATGCCGACGGCACCAGCGCCGATGACGGCCTGGCGATCGACGACTTCTCGCTCACCGTCGGCGGCGTCGGCCTGCCGCTGGTCGCGGTCAGCGACGTCAGCGCATTCGAAGGCGACAGCGGCACCAGCGTCATGAACTTCGGCTTCGGCCTGAGCGCGCCGGCCGGCGCGGGCGGCGTGACCATCCAGTACGCCACCGCCGACGGCACCGCCACCGCGGGCAGCGACTACGTGGCCGCCACCGGCACCGCCACCATCCCGGAAGGCGCTACCTCCGCCACAGTCGCCATCACCATCAACGGCGACACGGATGCGGAGCCCAACGAAACCTTCTTCGTCAACATCACCGGCGTCGCCGGCGCGGTCGTCTCCGACGGCCAGGGCCTGGGCACCATCCAGAACGACGAAGTCACCCTCACCCCGATCGCGCAGATCCAGGGTTCGGGCCTGTTGTCGCCGCTGAACGGCAGCATCGTCACCACCGAAGGCATCGTCACCGCACAGAAGTTCAACAACGGCTTCTTCCTGCAGACCGCCGACGCCGAGGTCGACGCCGATCCGGCGACGTCCGAGGGCATCTTCGTCTTCACCTCGACCGCACCGCCGGCCACCGCCGCCGTGGGCAACCGCGTCCGCGTCACCGGCACGGTCACCGAGTTCACGCCCGCGACCAACCTCAACCAGCTGTCGATCACCGAACTGGTGTCCGTCACGTCGGTCCAGGTGGTCGCCACCGGCGTTGCCCTGCCGGCCCCAGTCGCACTGACCAGCGCCGACTTCGGCCCCACCGCGCTGCCGGGCACTGCCGAGAAGTACGAAGGCATGCGCGTCAGCGCCGCCCGCAGCCGCGTGGTCGCCAGTTCCGACGGCAACATCAGCGAAGCCGCCGCCACGTCCACGACCACCGGCGTCTTCCACGTGGTGCTGTCCGATGTCGCCCGTCCGTTCCGCGAAGCCGGCATCGGCATCCTCGATGCGTTCCCGATCCCGGGCGGCAAGATCCCGCCGCGCTTCGACACCAATCAGGAACGCCTGATGGTGCGCAGCCGCGGCCAGGTCGGCGCGACCGCCATCGCGCTCGATGCGGACGCCGAAATCACCAACATGGTCGGCGTGCTGGATTACTTCTCCGGCACCTGGGCGCTCCTGCCCGACGCCACCACGCCGCCCACCGTCGTCGGCGGCAAGACGCCCGAGGCCGTAGACACCGCGCGTTACGAAGACGTCACCATCGGCGCCTTCAACCTGCTGCGCTTCTTCGATGAAGTGAACGACAGCAACGGCGGCCCGACCATCCAGGCCGCCGCGCTGGACAAGCGCCTCACCAAGACCTCGCTGGCGATCTGCAACTTCCTCAAGGCGCCGGACATCCTCGGCGTGGTCGAAGTCGAGAACCTGCGCGTGCTGGGCCTGCTGGCCGACCGCATCAACGCCACCTGCGCCAGCGCCCCGGCCTACGTGCCGTATCTGGTACAGGGCAACGACGTCGGCGGTATCAACGTCGGCTTCCTGGTCAGCGAGCGCGCGATGGGCACGGTCAACCGCGTCGACGTGGTCGAAGTGGTCCAGTTCGGCAAGGACACCCTGTTCACCAATCCGGACGCCTCCACCAGCCTGCTCAACGACCGTCCGCCGCTGATGCTGCGCGCGGTCGTGTACCAGGACAACGGCGCGTTCTTCCCGGTCACGGTCATCGTCAACCACCTGCGTTCGCTCAACGGCATCGACGACAACACGCCCGGCAGCAGCGGCTGGGCCACCGAAAGCGAGCGCGTCCGCACCAAGCGCGCCCAGCAGGCGGTGTTCCTGGCCGATCTGGTCGAATCGCGCCAGCAGGCCGATCCGGACGAGCGCATCGTGCTGATCGGCGACTTCAACGCCTTCGAATTCAGCGACGGCTATGCCGACGTGCTGGGCATCATCCGCGGCAACGAAGCGGCCGAACCGAACGTGCTGACCTATGCGGCCAGCCCGATCACCGCGCCGCTTTTCGACGGCTCCGAGTTCATCTTCGATCCGCTGGAACGCTACTCGTACGTCTTCGCGGGCAACGCGCAGACGCTCGACCACGTGCTGGTGAACGAAGCGACGGTGCTGGACGCGGCCGACCTGGTGGTCGACCACGCCCGCATCAACGCCGACTTCGGCGTGCACAACTACGGCGTCGCCGGCAACGCGATCCGCGTGTCCGATCACGACCCGGTGCGCCTGGCGATCAGCGTGGCGGATTTCCGCACCGCCGATCTGTCCATCACCGCAGCGGCTACGCCGGCCACGGTGGCGGCCGGCGCCATCGCCACCTTCACCGCCAACGTCAGCAATGCCGGTCCGAACAAGGCCGCATTCCCCAGCGTGGCGCTGGTGTTCGATGCGCTGGTCGCGGTGACGGTCACCGCACCGGCCGACTGGACCTGCGCCGCGCCGGTCCAGGCCGGCGGCACCACCACCGTGACCTGCACCACCACGTCGCTGGAAGACGGCGGCCAGGCCGCCTTCAGCGCAGCGGTGACCGCACCGTCGCTGCCGACGGCCAGCACGCTGCAGATGGCGGCGGCCGTGGCTTCGCAAAGCCGCGACCGCAGCAACAGCGACAACAGCGCCACTGCGAGCGTGGCCGTCAATGCCGTCGTTCTGCCCAACGCCGACCTCGCCGTGCGCCTGATCGGTGGTCCGGTCGATACCATCCCCGCCGGCGGCATCGCGACGGTGACGGTCCAGGTCCGCAGCAACGGCCCGAATGCGACCTCGCAGCCCACGGCGACCTTCACCGGCAACGTCGCCGCCAACCGCGCCTCGGTGGTTCCGCCGGCCGGTTGGACCTGCGTGGCGGGTTCGCTCGGTAACGGCAACTTCAACACCGTCTGCACCGCCGCCGGCAGTTTCGCCAGCGGCGCCCGCGTCAACTTCACGCTGAACGTCACCGCGCCGAGCGTGCAGGGTCAGCCCACCCTCACCTTCAGCGCGACCGTCGGCGCCACCGCCACCAGCGATCCGCTGTCGGTCAACAACAGCGCGGGCCGCACGCTCCAGGTCACCGGCGCGCCGGTGACCGGCCCGGGTGACGTATCGGGTGCTGGCGGCTGATCGGCGACGCCATTTGCGACACCCAGAAGCGCGGCTCCGGCCGCGCTTCTTTTTTTTGCGCCATGTGTTTCGAGTGCGACGACGCGCACGCCATACGCATCCGCACGCGATCCGTCATGACGCGCTGCGCAACGAAGGCTTCAGGCGGAGCGGGTATGATTCGCGCAACCGACGCACGAGACCCCCGCACGATGACCGTCGCAGCACGTTTCGAAATCGAATACCTGCAGTACCTCGGCCCCGACGGCACGCTCGTCGCCCAGCCGCCCGCCGCCTTCGCCGATCCCGCAACGCTGTTGCCGCTGTTCAAGCAGATGCTGTTCGTGCGCACCTTCGACAGCAAGGCCATCGCACTGCAGCGCACCGGAAAACTCGGCACCTACGCTGCGTGTCTCGGCCACGAAGCCACGCACATCGGCATCGGCGCGTCGATGCGTCCCGAGGACGTGTTCGCGCCCAGCTATCGCGAATACGGCGCGCAATTCATGCGCGGCGTGCGTCCGCGCGAAGTGCTGCTGTACTGGGGCGGCGACGAACGCGGCAACGACTTCGCCGTGCCGAAGCACGATTTCTCCTGGTGCGTGCCGATCTCGACCCAGTGCCTGCACGCGGCCGGCGCCGCGCTGGCGTTCAAGCTGCGCAAGGAACCGCGCGTGGCCGTGACCACCTGCGGCGACGGCGGCAGCTCGAAGACCGACACCTACGCCGCGATCAATTCCGCGGGTGCGTACGCACTGCCCTTCGTCCAGTGCATCATCAACAACGGCTGGGCGATTTCCGTGCCGCGCGCGGCGCAGACCGGCGCGCCCACGCTGGCGCAGAAAGGCATCGCCGGCGGCCTGCACTGCCTGCAGGTGGACGGCAACGACCTCATCGCGGTGATGGAAGGCATGCGTCTGGCGCTGGACCGCGCGCGCAGCGGCGGCGGCGGCAGCGTCATCGAATTCATGACCTATCGCCTGCACGATCACACCACCGCCGACGATGCCCGTCGTTACCGTGGCGAACAAGAAGTGAAAGACGCGTGGGCGCGCGAACCTGTCACCCGGTTGCGCACGTATCTCACCGCCGCCGGCCTGTGGGACGAGGCGCAGGAAAGCGCGTGGGCCGACGAATGCGGACGACTCGTCGACATCGAAATCAACGCCTATCTGGAAACCCCCGTGCAGCCCGTGAGCGCGATGTTCGATTTCCTCTACGCCGAGTTGCCGCCGGACATCCAGGCGCAACGCGCGGAAGCCGTCGCCGCGGAGGGCCGCAAGCATGGCTGACGGCGCGCCCATCACATTGATCGAAGCCATCACCCAGGCGCTCGCCTACGCCATGCGCGCCGACGAACGCGTGCTGGTGTTGGGCGAGGACGTGGGCGTGAACGGCGGCGTGTTCCGCGCCACCGCCGGCCTGCAGCAGATCTTCGGCCCGGAGCGCGTGCTCGACACGCCGCTGGACGAAACCACCATCGCCGGTTTGACGGTCGGCATGGCCGCGCAGGGCATGCGCCCGGTGGCCGAAGCGCAGTTCGACGGCTTCGTCTATCCGATGGTCGATCACATCGTCTGTCACGCCGCGCGCATGCGGTATCGCACCCGCGGCCGCCTCACCTGCCCGATGGTGCTGCGCGTGCCGTGGGGCGGCGGCATCCGCGCGCCCGAGCACCACAGCGAAGCCAACGAATCGATCTTCACCAACGTGCCCGGCCTGCGCGTGGTGATGCCATCGTCGCCGCAGCGCGCCTACGGCCTGCTGCTGGCCGCGATCCGCGACGAGGATCCGGTCATCTACATGGAACCCAAGCGCATCTATCGCCAGTACAAGGAACTGGTGCCCGACGACGGCGAGGCGCTGCCGCTGGACGTGTGCTACGTGCTGCGCGACGGCAGCGACGTGACCCTGGTGACCTGGGGCGCGCAGGTGAAGGAATGCCTGGAAGCCGCCGACGCGCTGGCGAAGGACGGGATCAGCGCCGAAGTGATCGACGTCGCCACGCTCAAGCCGCTGGACTTCCCCACCATCGCCGAATCGGTCTGCAAGACCGGCCGCTGCGTGATCGTGCACGAAGCGCCGAAGACCGCCGGCTTCGGCGCCGAGATCGCCGCGCGTCTCGCCGAGGAATCGATGTACGACCTCGTCGCCCCGGTCGAACGCGTCACTGGCTACGACACCCACATCCCGCTGTTCCGCCTGGAAATGAAGTATCTGCCCAGCGTCGAGAAGATCGTCGCCGCCGCGAAAAGAACGTTGGCCGCGAGTTGAGCCGGAGGATGCGGGCGCTTGAGGCAAGAGCAAATCCCCCATCGCCTGCTGCGCAGGCGATCGCCCCCTTTTTCAAAGGGGGCTGGAAAGACGCCGCGCTTTTTGGCCCACTCGAAAAATGGAGCTGGAAAGGCGCCGCGCTTTTTGACCCATTCGAAAAATGGAGCTGGAAAGACGATGTGCTTTTTGACTCATTCGAAAAATGGAGCTGGAAAGACGCCATGCTTTTTACCCCCTTTGAAAAAGGGGGTCGGCATCGCGCAGCGATGACGGGGGGATTTGCTCTTCGCGCACCACTCGCGAGCAGCGCCCTCTGATGCAGGCCCGCATCCTCCGCGACTACCGCACCCAATACGCGAACCCGATCAAGTTCGCGCAGGGCGAGATCGTGACGCTGGGCGCGCGCGACACCGAATGGCCGGCCTTCATCTGGACCATCACCACCGACGGCAACGCCGGCTGGGCGCCGTTCGACTGGTTGAAGCCGCTGGGCGACGGCCGCGCAGAAGCGCTGCGCGATTATTCCGCGCAGGAACTCGATGTGGATGCGGGCGATGCCGTGACCCTGCTGCACGAACTCGGCGGCTGGTGGTGGTGCGAACACGCGGATGGACGCTGCGGCTGGGTGCCGACGGAACACCTGGAGCGGGTATGAGCGACCCGAAAGTCGAACAATTGCTGCACGATCTGCAGCTCACCCATCCCGATCTGCATGCGCTGGTGCAGGCCGTACGCAAAGTGATCCGCGCAGTGGCGCCGAAGATGTCCGAACGCGTGATGTACGGCGGCATCGTGTTTTCTGCCCCGGAACAGTTCTGCGGCGTGTTCGCGTATTCCGCGCATGTCACGATGGAATTCGGCAAGGGCGCCGAACTCGAGGACACCCACGGCATGCTCGAAGGCAAGGGAAAATTCCGTCGCCACATCAAACTGCAGACGCTTGCCGATATCGAATCGAAACATCTGAAAACCTACATCGCGCAAGCGCTTCGAATTTCCACCCGGCCGCCGGCATGATCGTTCGACGGCATCGGCAACAGAATCAAAGGAATCCCCCATGAGCCAGACCAAGACCTTCATCCTCCCCGACCTCGGCGAAGGCCTGCCGGACGCCACCATCGTCGAATGGTTCGTCAAGCCGGGCGACATCATCAAGCTCGATGCGCCGCTGGTGTCGATGGAAACCGCGAAGGCGGTGGTGGAAGTGCCGTCGCCGGTGTCGGGCAAAGTGTTGAAGCTCGCGGGCGGCGATGGCGACGTGGTCGTCACCGGCACGATGCTCGCGGAATTCGAGGTCGACCCGTCGATGCCGCAGCGCGCCGAAGGCCAGGACACGGGGCATCATCATGCGCCGCCGCCTGCGGCGGCTCCCCCACCCCAACCCTCCCCCGCCAGCGGGGGAGGGAGCGAACAGCCGCAGCCAGCGGCTGAAGCGAAACGCGACGACGCAGGCACCGTAGTCGGCGCGATGCAGAGTTCCGATGCGGTGCGCAGCGAAGCTGCGGTCGCGGTGGGCGGCGTGAAGGCGATGCCCGCGGTGCGCGCGATGGCGCGCAAGCTCGGCGTCGATCTGTCGCGCGTGCGCGCCACCGGCGCGGACGGCGTGGCGACGATGGACGATCTGAAGCGCGCGGCGGCCGATGGTTCGGCAAAGGCCGGTGCGGCCGGCGTTGCTCCTGTGGGAGCGGCGGAAGCCGCGACTTCAGGCGGCGCCGCAAGATCCATCGCGGCTTCCTCCGCTCCCACAACCGAGGCGGCACAGCGTACGCAGTTGTCCGCCACCGGCAAACCGATGCGCACGCAGCCGCCGGGCGTGTCCGCCAGCGGCCAGCCGGAACAGCTCAAGGGCGTGCGTCGCAACATGGCGCGGGTGATGGCAGATGCGCATAGCAAAGTGGTGCCGACCACGCTCACCGACGACGCCGACATCCATGCCTGGGCGCACGGCAACGACATGACCGTGCGTCTGGTGCGCGCGATCTGCGTCGCCGCCAAAGCGGTGCCGGCGCTCAATGCCTGGTTCGACGGCGACAACCTCACCCGCACGCTGCATCCGCACGTCGACATCGGCATCGCGGTAGACACCGACGACGGCCTGTTCGTGCCCGCGCTGCGCAACGCCGACGTGCTCGACGCGCGCGGCGTGCGCGAAGCCATCACCCGTCTGCGTACGCAGGTGGAAGACCGCAGCATTCCGTCCAGCGAACTGAGCGGCTACACGATTTCGCTGTCGAATTTCGGCATGTTCGCCGGCCGCTACGCCACGCCGGTCGTCGTGCCGCCGTGCGTCGCCATCGTCGCCGCCGGCCGCGCGCGCCACCAGATCACCCCGGTGCTGGGCGGCTTCGAATCGCACAAGATCATCCCGCTGTCGCTCACCTTCGATCACCGCGTCTGCACCGGCGGCGAAGCGGCGAGGTTTTTGCGGGCGATGCTGGATGATTTGGGGTTGCCGGGCTGACCCGACCTTTCAAGGAAGATCAAATGAACAAATCAAAACTCGTCGGCGTAATCGCCAGCTTGATCTGGTTCAGCGTTTTCGCGCTTCTTCTTTTCTTGAAGCGTCACACGATAAATGATCTGACATTGAACGAATGGGGAGATCTGTTTAGTGGATTCGCAGCACCACTCGCCTTGGTCTGGCTGATCATCGGCTACATTCAACAAGGCGAAGAGCTTCATCTCAACACTCGCGCGCTAGAAGCCCAACAAGAAGAGTTTCGACTGAATACCGAAGCACTGAGAGCACAACAAGAAGAACTGAAGAATCAGGTTGCCGCCACACACTCACTTGCGGAAAGTACGGCGAGACAAGCCAAGTCCACCGAAGAACTCCTTGCAATCGAAAAACTACGCTTAGGGAGCGCTGTAGTTGGAGGATTATTTGGCTCCAATCGATAGAAGAAGCGACTCATTTGCATATCGCAGTGACAAGCTAAGACCCGACCGCCTTCAATACCGCGGCACCGCCGCATCCACATCCAAACTCCACGCCTCGATCCCGCCAACAACGTTATAGAGATCCGCGAACCCCTGCTGCGCGAAATACATCGCGGCCTGCGCGCTGCGGCCGCCGTGGTGGCAGAGGAACGCGATGGGCGCGTCCTTGGGCAGCGCGAGCAGGCGTTCGAGGCCACCGTCTTCCAGCCCTTCATGCGCGACCGCGACGGAAGCAATCGCGCGTTCCTCCGGCGGACGCACATCGACGAGCGTGATCGCGCCCGCGCGCGCTTGCGCGTCGGCATCGGCGACGGAAAGATTGCGGAAGGACATGGCGGCTCCTGATCGTGCGGCGATGCGTGGCATCATGCCGCGATGACGTCGCTTTCCGCCAGCCCGGCCGCCAGCCTGCATCGCATTCCGCGTCGCCCCCATGCGTGGATCGGGCTGTTGGCGCTGTCGCAGGTGCTGGTGGCGGCCGCATGGTGGCGCTGGGGTTGGTCGGTCGGGCTGCCGCTGATGGTCGCCAGCCACGCGCCGTTCTGGTGGGGCACGCTGTGGCC
>JAZKFJ010000017.1:0-1690 GCA_040386495.1 Pseudomonadota bacterium | reverse complement strand
GCGCACGCGTTCATCGGCATGGGCGCGTTCGTCAACGGCGACGTGCCGCCGTACCCCCCCCCGCATTCATTACAGAAGCCCCGATGACCGCATACCTGTGGACCAAGACCGCGCATCTCGTGTTCGTGATCGCCTGGATGGCGTCCGTGTTCTATCTGCCGCGGATCCTGGTCAATATCGCCGAAGTCGGGGATGCGCCGGCGGTGCGCGAGCGGCTGGTATTGATGGGCCGCAGGCTGTATCGCTTCGGCCACATCATGTTCGGCATCGCGCTGCTGTTCGGTCTGGCATTGTGGCTGCACTTCGATATCGGCGGCGGCTGGATGCACGCGAAGCTGACGCTGGTGCTGCTGTTGCTGGCGTACTTCATCGTCTGCGGCCGCTGGTTGAAGGGCGTCGACAAGGGCCGCGCGCTGCCGTCCGCGAAGGCGATGCGCTGGATCAACGAGTTGCCCGTGTTCGTGCTGGTCGCGATCGTCTATCTGGTGCTTGCGAAGCCGTTCTGAGGTTTCGCTGGCTAGCAGCCTGAAGGCCGCTCTACGGCCACTGTCATCCCGAATCCCGGCTTCATCGGGTGAGGGATCTGCTTTTGTGGTGAAAAAAACAGTGAAGCAGTTCCCTTCATGGGCTGGGCCCATGTTCGGGATGACAGTGCCTGAGAATCACTTCGTCCTGAAATCTTCCGGCTTCGGCAACGTCACCGGCACGCCATCGGCGTTGCAGAGCTTCGCCGCGCACAGGCGTTCGCGCAGCGCGGGGGTGGCCTGCAGCAGGATGTGGAAGATCGCGTTCTGCTCCAGCGAGCCGCGCACCGCCTCCGCGCCGGGGCCGCGCGCCCAGATGCCGACATCGTCGCCGCCGTGGCTTTCGTTGGACATGGGCACGGTGGATTCCTGCATGTAATCCGGATGTGCGGTATCGACATCCGTCAGATCCGGCCGCCCATCCTTCGCCTCCTGGTAGCCGCTGACTTCATGCAGGAAGGTTTTCGGGCCTTCTGGTTGCTGGTCGGTGGCGCCGACATGGCCGGGGCCGTTGGCATAGCTCAAGGTGGTGTACGGCAGGCCGGTAGCATCGGAAGCGAAGTTGCCGGGGTTGCCGCCTTCGCCGCTGCTGCCCCTGACCTTGCCTAGGATGGGGTTGCCGCGGACCGGATAGCCGGCGAAGGTCATGGTGTGCGCATGATCGGCGGTGACCAGGATCAGCGTGTCGTCGGCCGAGGTCATCTGTGCGGCCATCGCGACCGCTTCGCTCATCGCGATGGTGTCGGTCAGCGCGCGGTAGGCGTTGCCGGAATGGTGGGCGTGATCGATGCGGCCGCCTTCGACCAGCAGCACGAAGCCCTGCGGGTCGCCGCGCAGGCGTTCGATCGCGCCGCGGGTCATCTCCGCCAGCGACGGCTCGCCGGCCTTGTCCGTCGGCCGGTCGTGTTCGTACTGCATGTGGCTGGGCTCGAACAGCGCCAGCAGCGGCGCGTCCCTGGGCGCGGAGGCGAACTGCGATGCGTTCCAGACGTATCGACCGTCGGGGCGACGACGTTTCCATTCGGCGACCAGATCGCGGCCGTCCCGGCGCAGGGGTGTCGAGCTCAGTGCGAACTGGCGTCCCCTGCCGGCATGGGAAATCGATGCAGACCTGGCGCTGAGCCGGGCGCGATTCAGCGATGGTGCCGCAGGCGGCGAGAGCATCC
>JAZKFJ010000016.1:86301-128844 GCA_040386495.1 Pseudomonadota bacterium | reverse complement strand
GGCATGGATGACCAGCCTTCGGCTGTTGTGAAGCGCTTCCCGCCTGCGCGGGGATGACGGGCGGGTTTAATCGGAATCCGTGGATACTGTGGCCCTACTTTTTCCGCAAAACCCCAGACCCCGCCGATGACCCACGACATCCGCCTGGACCCGCTTGTAGAAAGCGACTTCACCACCGTCGCCCGACTGGCCGACACCATCTGGCGCGCACATTATTCATCGATGATCAGCATGGCGCAGATCGATTACATGCTGGATGGCCGTTACGTGCCGGAGCGGATGCGGCAGTACCTGGATTCGGACCAGCGCTGGATGTGGGTGCTGCGCGTCGACGGCGAGCCGGCCGGATACTGCAGTTGTTCGCTGGCCGACGACGATGCGATGAAACTCGAACAGCTGTATCTGCTGTCGACGCACAAAGGCAAGGGATTGGGTGGCGCCATGCTGCGGCACGTGGAAGCGCAGGCCAGCGCGCTGGGGCGGTCGCGGCTGTATCTCACGGTCAACAAGGGCAATACCGATTCGATCGCGATCTATCGCCGGTCCGGCTTCGTCGTGCGCGAGGAAGCGGTGTTCGACATCGGCAACGGCTACGTGATGGACGATTACGTGATGGAGAAGCGGCTCTGAGCGCCTGTTCAAATCGCCTGAAACCGCGCGAGCATGTCCTGCAACAGCAGGACGCTGGCCGCAAACCGATAAGTCCTCTGTCATCCCGAACGCGCGCATCGCGGGTGGAGGGATCTGCTGTTGTCGCACCTCCCGCCGCAAGCGGATCCCTCCTGGGGCTTCGCCCTCGTTCGGGATGACAGATCGCTTTCGGATCCGGGATTAAAGCGTCTCTGAGCTACACCGGAAACGACGAAGCCCGCCATGCGGCGGGCTTCGTGGAAATCGAACAAGTCGCGGGGACTTATTTGATCTTGCCTTCCTTGTACATCACGTGCTTGCGGACGACGGGATCGTACTTCTTGATCTCCATCTTGGCGGGCGTGTTCTTCTTGTTCTTGTCGGTCGTGTAGAAATGACCGGTACCGGCCGAAGAAATCAGGCGGATTTTGTCGCGTTTGGAAGCCATGGTTCAGTCCTCCTCAGATCTTTTCGCCGCGTGCGCGGAGTTCGGCGAGCACGGCGTCGATGCCGTTCTTGTCGATGGTGCGCAGGGCATTGGCGGAAACGCGGAGCTTCACCCAACGGTTCTCGGAAGCCACCCAGAAGCGGCGTTCGTGGAGATTGGGCATGAAGCGGCGGCGGGTCTTGTTGTTTGCGTGCGAGACGTTGTTGCCGCTCTGCACGCGCTTGCCGGTGACTTGGCATTCGCGGGACATACGTACCTCTATCGATAAGAACGCGCGACGGAATCGTGCGATCTGCGGTGGCCTCCCATAGCCCGGGAGACGGCGGCCCCGGCGTCGGTCCAGGCCGATGGATCGGCAGGGACGTTCGCCTTGCGAACGGGATTCGGGGTGTCGCTGCGCTGGCGGACGGGTTCGCGGACCTGTCCTCCGGGCCGGATGGAATCGGGCCGGGCGTAACGAGCCGCGCATTATGCCCGGGAACACCTGCGCAAGCAAACACTTAGCGAAAAACACTGCAGGGAAACCGCGGATTCCCCATCTCCCGGATATCTGAGACAACGGCCGCGCCCGGGTAGGCGAGAATACGCCCTCGCCCGCCGGACCCGCCCGTCATGACCGCAGCCTCGCCCGAGTCCCTGACCCGCCACTCGATCGAGGAAGCGCGTCACGGCCACATCCGCGCAGGCCTGCGGCTGCCGATCGAGACCGCAGCCGCGCGCCGCCGCACCGAAAGCGACGCACGCGGATGAGCACGCCCGACACCGCCGTGCCGGACATGGATGCTCCACAGAAGGATGTTCCACAAACGGAGACTCACGTGAAAGATTTCATCGCGATCACCCCCAACGCACTGGCGCCGGAGATCTGCGCCGAGATCGTCGCGCACATCCGCAGCAGCGACGCGCTGCGGCCCGGCCAGGTGGGCAGCGGCGTATTTCCCGAACTCAAGCACAGCCGCGACATCACCATCACCGGCAATCCCGAATGGCAGCAGGTCGAACAGACCTTGAACATGGCCATGCTCGGCGGCCTGATCCGATATCTGCGCGAATATCCGCAGGCGCTGATCGCGCCGCTGATGCTGCAGCAGCCCGGCCCCGACGGCGCCCTGCGACGCCTGTCCGCGGATGATCTGGCGGCGAAGGACGACGCCGGCATCATCGAACTCATCCGCGCCTGCCTGCGCCCCGGCAGCATCAACCTGCAGTGGTACCGCGCCGGCGAAGGCGGCTATCCCTACTGGCACTGCGAGCTGTACCCGCGCGACAACACCGCCGAAACCCTGCACCGCCACCTGCTGTGGACGCTCTACCTCAACGACGACTTCGAGGAAGGCGAAACCGAGTTCATGTTCCAGCAGCGCAAGGTGAAACCGGAAACCGGGGCGCTGCTGATCGCACCCACATCGTTCACCCACACCCACCGCGGCAATCGTCCGCAGCGCGGCGACAAATTCATCGCGACGAGCTGGATCCTGTTCCAGCGGGCGGACGTGATGTACGGCGGCGGTTGATCGGTTTTTCGAAGGAGAGCCGGCTCCGTACTTGGGAATCGAAACCGCGCAGCCCCTCGCCCGGCGCGGAGGCGGGGGGCTCATGGTTTGTCGCCACCCCCGACACCTTCAAGCAGCAGGCGCGCTTCAAGCGATCAGCGAAAGCCTTTTCCACCAGCCCTCGGTGCGCGGGTGCAGGATGCCCAGTTCGCGACAGAGCGTGCACAGCGGCGCCATGGCCGTCTGCAGCGCGCGCTTCTGCGCCGGATTGCGTTCGTAAGCGGCCACGATCACATCGGCGGGCACGCCATAGCGTCGGACGATGGACGCGGGCGGGAGCAGGAACATCTTGCCCATGTTGCCGAGTATCAGCGGAGCCAATATGCGCAGTTTCAGGCGCTTCCACGCGCCGAGTTTCGGCACGTGCTCACGCAGATACGCATTGGCGAAGCTGATGTGCCGCGCTTCTTCGGTCACATGGATCTGGTCGATTCGACGCATCAGCGGATGCAGATTCTTCTGCTTCTTGAGCTGCTCGCGCTGGTCGTAGTCGATCGGCCCCTCGCCGCCGAGGACGAAAATGAAGTACAGCTCCGGGAAGCTGCGCCCCTGCGAGACGATGAATTTCGCGAGCAGCCTGGTCGCGCCATCGAGACCCTCCGGATCCCCGCCGGCCCGATTGATGAACTCCTGGAACATCAGCGAATGCTGCGCCTCTTCGATGCATTCGTGCAGGCCATAGCGGAATTCGAGCGAACCGTTCGGCAGCGTCGCGATGAATTCCATCATGCCGCGGATCAGGATGCTCTCGAACAGGATGCCGGTTTTCATCCGGGCGACGGTACGGTCAAGGGCGAGATCGATCCGGGTCTGCTGCGGAAGCGACCGATACCATTCCGTTTCGCCCAGCGCATCGTGGTCGGACAGTTCCCAACGCGGATCGTCCCGACGGATCTGCATCGTCGGATCGTCCCAGGCGATATCGTTGTAAGCGTCGAAGCGCTTGTTCAACGACGCTTTGTTCAAACGCGAAAGCAACCGGAGGTAGTCGCTTTCCTCGTGCGTCGCGGCGGACGGCGGTACGAAGTCTTCCAGCTCGCGATCCGGAACGGAAATGGTGTGTTCGCTCATGAGGGTTTTCCAAGTGTGTCGCCGAATTCAGGATCGATTCTATATGGGTCGCTTCCATCAATTCCATCCAGCCGCGCGCCCATGCGGACAGGATCAGGCCGGTCGATGATTGCGGACGATCCGAAAAAAAAGGCGCGGGACGAAACGACGCAGATAGACGGCCATGCGTTCCTTCGCCCGGCTGACGACGAACTCGGGATTGTTGCGCGCGACGCCGGCCAGAATGCGACGGGCGCATTCCCGCACCGGCATGCCTTTCGCGAGCACCGCGTCGACCTTGCCGTAACGCTCACCGTTGCCGAGGAAGGAATTCCGCGTGATTTCGGTATCGATGTAACCGGGGCACGCCGTGGTCACGCGGATGCCGGCATGATGGACTTCGGCGCGCAGGCAGTCGAAGTAGCCATGAAGCGCGTGCTTGGACGCCGAGTAGCTGGATCGCAGCGGAGAGCCGACTTTTCCGGCGACGCTGGTCACCACCACGATATGCCCGCTGTTGCGCGCCAACATTGATGGCAGCACCGCGCGGGTGAGCTCGACGGCGCCGAAATAATTGATCTCCATGATCATGCGATCCACCTCGGCGATGGTGTCCTGCGCCAACGATCGCTGGCTGACGCCGGCGCAGTGGATCAACAGATCGATAGGACCAAACCGGCGCAATGCATCGGCCGAGACCCGCTGCAGCTGCGGGGCATCGGTCAGATCCAGCGGAAGGATATGGACCGACTGCGCAGCGCCGATGCAGTCCGCCTGGACTCTGCGCAATTCCGATTCGCGCCGCGACGACAGCAGCAGATGCGCGCCCTGTGCGGACAACTCGCGGGCGAGGGCGGCGCCGATGCCCGAAGACGCGCCGGTAATCCATACCCTGCTGCCGCGGAAGCTCATGGCTGCAACACCGCAACGGTTTCGGCGCGCTCCGCGTCCAGCAGCGCCTGCACCCACTTCGACAGCTGCGGGCGATTGATCTTCGAGTTGTGGCGGATATCCACCGGGAACCCGTCGGGGCAGGCGAAGAAGCGGCGCAGCGGAATCTGCATGGCGGACGCCTTCTGCCGTAACCGGGCGAGGCGCTCCGGCGGCAGGCGCCAGCTCGATGGCGCATGGCCGGGCTCGAATTCGATGCATAGCGCCAACTCGGGTACGCCATCGCTTTCGACGCCCACCAGCGCGCTGCGCCAGATGTCGGCTTCGCTATTGAAACTGCTCTCGAGCTGCAGCGGATACCAGTCCTTGCCGGCCGCCTTCACGACTTGAGCGCGACGCCCGCAGAACCACAGCCGGCCCTTTTCGTCGACGAATCCGGTATCCCCCAGACGGTGGGCGACACCGTTGGCGCCGCCGTAGATCTTGGCTTTGCGGGTCGCTTCGGGACGGTTGTAGTAGTGGTGGGTCACGACGCTGCCGCTGACCACCATTTCGCCGATCTCGCCGATGCCCAGAATGCGTGCCTGCGACCAATCCTCGATGATGCCGTCGTCGATGCCGATGACGCTGATCTCATGTCCCGGCAGCGGATAGCCGACGCATACGCCTCTGCCGAGATCCGTCTGCGGTAGCGTTTCTTCGATCAGCTCCTGCATCGAGATGTTGGTGATCGGGTTGCCTTCGGTCGCGCCGATCGGCGTATGGCAGCTGCCATTGGGCAGAATCCGCGGGAAACGCCGGATCAGCTTGGCCGGCACGGGCGCACCGGCCACCAGCACATTGCGCATGGAGGGTAGTTCGATCGCGTGCTCGGTGCAGTAACGCGTCACTTTGTCCCACAGTGCAGGCGGTCCGAACGTATAGGTTGTCTGGTGATCGTGGATCGCCTGCACGATCTTGCGCGGGTCGGCGCCGGCGGGATTGGAAGGGTCGATGTCGGGGACGACGACGGTCATGCCGATCGCGATCGTACCGATCACGAACGTCGGGAACGTCGATAGATCGACGTCGCGCTCGGTCAGCGCCCAGGTGCGTTTCATCACCTCCAACTGGGAACGCACCACCCGCGGCGTGTACTGGACGCCCTTCGGCGTGCCCGTGCTGCCGGTGGTGAACAGGATCAGCGAAAGATCCTCCGGCGCATTGTGCGCATGCGCATGCGAGACGACATCCGCGGCGAGCAGTGCGGAGAACGACGCGGTCTGTGCAGGGCCGCCGGCGCCGACAGACACGGTTTTTTCGATGCTTTTGAATGTGTCCGGATAGGCGGCCATCAATTCGAAGCCGCGCGCGATCGACAGCACGGCGCTGGGCTGGACTTCCTCAATGCAGCGAAGCATGTTCTCCAGGCCCATGCCTTCGTCGATGAACACGGGTACCGCGCCTGCGCGCAGCAGCGCGAAGACCGCCGTCACCAGGTCGAACCCGGGCCGGATCATCACCAGCGTACGGATCCCTGCGCCGATGCCGAGCGCTTGCAGCCCATGGGCAGTGGTGCGAACCCGACGCTCCAGTTCGCCGCAGGACAAATGCAGATAGGTCGGCTGCGCGCCGAACTCGAACGGATTGGACACGACCAGGCATGCCTTGTCGGGCTGCCGCGCTGCAACGTCCGTGAGCAGCAGACTGATGTTCTGATTTTCTGTTTGAGTCGTCATGTTGGCCCGGTCGGATATCTGGGTGGAAACCACGCTGTTCGCTAGAGGCGATATTCCGTGTCGAGCGCGCGGTATTCGGTTTTCGTCTGCGGGCCTTCCGCCGCGTAGGCCCGTGCCGCCTGCGCCATCCAGATGGCGGCGACATCGGCCTTGCAGGCGTTCTTCTTGAAGTCGGGCTGGGCCCACTCCTGCTGCGCTTCGTGTTCGAGCATGATCTTGTCCTGCACGAGCACTTTGTCGACCATCCGCTTGAAGAACGGGACGAACAGGCGCGCAAACGGGAAATCCAGGGTGATCCGGTAAAAGACCCGGACTTTGCGTTCGCTGGTCGGTACGCATACGAACTGGCTCGATGCGTGCGTGCTGCCCGGGTGGCTGAACACCGTGCGGATGATGTGCGGGGCGATGAATTCCTCGGTGTGGACGATGTCCTGGTCCTTATGCCCGAAGACGCGATAGATCATGCTTTTGCGGGCCTTTTCGCCGATCGTGTTGGCATGCACGCCGACCGGCGTCTCCCTGATCTCCGACACCACATCCGTGGTCGGACGACCGCGCAGCAGTCCGGCATGGATATATCCGGCGTGCGGATTGTCGATCAAATTCTCCATCAGCCGGATGTATTCGCAGTCCATGTCGAGGACGGTGACGAACGAGTGCTTTCCCCAGAAATGCCAGTCCGGCGGATCCGCTTGATACGGATCCTCCGAGAACGTGAACCAGACCGTATCCTGCTGTTCCCGGGTCGGGTAGGTCGGTATCTTCCGGATCTGGGGAAGCTTGTCGCCGACATTGCTCGGCATGTGCACGCATTCGCCGTTGCCGTCGAAAGTCCAACCATGGTAAGGACACTCGATGCCCAACTTGGAGCAGCGGCCGCCCGAAAGCTGCACGCCTTTATGGGGGCAGCGGTCTTCCATGACGTGCGCGACACCGTCCGCATCGCGGAACGCCACCACCTTCATGCCGAGCACTTCGGCCGCGATCGGCTGATCCTTCAGCGTTTTCGACCACGCGATCGGATGCCACGAGCGCTCCAGCGGGGTCATGCCGCGACGTCCATGGCCGCTTTGGCGGCGCGAATGGCGCGCAGCGAAGCGGCGACGGTGGCGACGGTATGGCGCACCTGCGCTTCCGTATGGGTCGCGTTGAACGAAAAGCGCAGGCGAGCCGCGTTCGCCGCCACCGCCGGATAGACGATGGGCTGGACATTGATGCCCTGCTCGAACAGCGCCTGATACAGCTGGATGCATTCGATCTGGTCGCCGATGATGACCGGCACGATCGGCCCGCCTTCGGAGCGGCCGATGTTCAGCCCTTCCTCGAGCGCCAGCGAGGAGAACAGCGCCACCCGCTCGCGCAGGCGCTGGATGATCGACGGGTCGTCGCGCAGCACCTGGAGTGCGGCCAGCGCGGCGGCTGCGTTCGCGGGCGAAATGCCGGTGGTGTAGATGAAGCCCGGAGTGGTGTATTTGAGGTACTGAATGAGCGAATGCTTGCCGGCGATATAGCCGCCGCAGCTGGCGAACGCTTTGCTGATGCCTCCCATCCAGATATCGACATCGTCGCGATCGATGTCGCAGTGTTCGCCGATGCCGCGGCCAGTGGCGCCGATCACGCCGATCGACAGACACTCATCGACCATCAGCCAGCACTGGTGGCGCTTCTTGACTTCGATGAAACGGGCGAGATCCGGCGTATCGCCGTCCATGCTGTAGAGACCTTCGACGAAAACCAGCACTTTCTCGTGCTGGCGACGCTTCTTGGCGAGGATGCGATCCAGGTCGTCGTAGTCGTTGTGACGGAACGGCTGCGAATCGGCGTGGGAAAGCTTGATCCCCTGGATCAGGCTGTTATGGCTGAGCTCGTCGTACAGCACCAGATCGTTCGGACCCATCAGATGCCCGACGCTGGACACATTCGCGGTGGCTGCGCCGACGAAGACCAACGCGGACTCCACCCCGACCCACTCGGCGAGCGCCTGCTCCAGCTGCAGATGCAGCGGCCTTTCGCCGGACACGAGGCGGCTCGCCGAGACGCTGGTCCCGTAGCGATGGATCGCATCGGCCGCAGCGGCCGAAACCAGAGGATGCCCGCTCAGCCCGAGGAAGTTGTTGCAGGAATAGTTGACGTAGGTGCGATCGCCGATCACGGTTTCGTCGTTGTTGACGCCTTCGTGGACGGTGAAGAACGGCGACTTCCCTTGTCCTTTGAACAGCTGCTGCTGCCGCTGCTGGAATTCGACATAGGCCGCCGAGTGCTGGAACTCCGCGAAGGCCGGCGGAATCGGCTGGCCGGCAAAGCGGTCGGACAGCGATTGGCTTTCCGACAGCGACGCCAGCAGCTGTTGCCGTTCGGCAGCGGACAACAGTTCGAGACTCTTGCCGAGGTCGCGGGCGGCGCCCAGGTAGCGGCTGACCGATGCGATGCTCGCCGGGTCGCTGAACGCCTCCGGCGGAACGCGATATTCCAGCCAATCGGCCAGCTCACCGGATATCGTCGCGATCTGCAGCGAATCGAGGCCGAAATCGGAGAATGCACGCTCTGGATCGACCTCTTCGACCGCCATCTCCAGCGGTTGCGCCACCGCGGCTTTGAGCCAGGCTTCGATCGCACCGGCTGAGCCCGCACCGGGCGAAACATCCAGCGATATAACCGCACGCGGCGTTTCGTCTCGCCGCTCCAGCTTCCACTGGGCAACGCTGGCGAGCGATTCGCTCAGGAAAGCATCGCGGCACGCGCGACGTTTGACCTTGCCGCTGGTGGTGAGCGGAAGCGCTGCGGGCTTCAACAAGACGACGGCATAGACCTGCAGCTCGTGCCGCTTCGTTACCAGACTGCGTATCGCCTCGATCGCCGGCCCCATGTCGCCGCGCATCTGGTCGCGCTTCACTTCCTGTACGACGACCAGGCGCTCTTCGTTGTCGACCACCACCGAGAACGCGGCGCCGCGACCTGGACGCAACGCATCGTGCGCGCTTTCGACTGTCGCCTCGATATCCTGCGGGTGGTAGTTGCGGCCGCGGATGATGATCAGGTCTTTCTGTCGACCCGCGATATAGAGCTGGCCTCCGTCGTCGAAGAAACCCAGGTCTCCGGTGCGGAGCCAGTTCACCCCGTCGCTTTGGTCGGCCAGTCTTGCCTGGAAGATTTCCTGGGTGCGTTCCGGCTGCCGCCAGTATCCCTGCGCGACGCTCGGGCCCGACACCCAGATCTCGCCGACACGGTCGTTCGCCAGCGCGCATCGCGTTTCCGGGTCGACAATCAAGACCTGATGCCCATCGGCGCGCGTACCGCAGGCAACCAGCTGCTGCGATGTCTCGGCAACGGTCGACATTTCGACCCGGTGCTCGGTCAACATCTCGGTATCGATGCTGCACGCGATCGCGCCCGCGCCTTTGGTACCGCCGGACACCAGCAGGGTCGCTTCGGCCATGCCGTAACAGGGGTAAAAGGCTTCCTTGCGGAATCCGCTTGCCGCGAATTTCTCGGCGAATCTGTGCATCACATCGGACGAAATCGGCTCAGCGCCGTTGAACGCGACCTCCCAGCTGCCGATGTCCAGCTTTGCGGCTTCTTCGTCCGTAATTTTCTGGACGCATAATTCGTAGGCGAAATTCGGTCCGCCGCTGGTCGTTGCGCGAAAATCCGCTACCGCCTGCAGCCAACGCAGCGGTTTCTGCACGAAGGCGATCGGCGCCATCAGTTTGACCGGAAAACCGACGTACAGCGGCTGCAGGATCCCGCCGATCAGGCCCATGTCGTGGTACGGGGGCAGCCAGATCACGCCACGACTCTCGCTGGAGTGGCCGTATTTCGCGCAGATGACATCGAGGTTGGAAACGATATTCCGATGGCTCACCATCACGCCTTTGGGCGTGCCCGTCGAGCCGGAGGTGTACTGGATGAACGCCGTGGATTCGGGATCGATACTGCCGGGCACGTAAGCCTCATCCTGTCCTGCGGCGATCGTATCCGTGCACATGGTCTCGAACATCGGCGACATGCCCGCCGATGCGATATGGCCGAGCAGGACCGGCATCATGGCCTCGGTCGTCAGCATCAACCTTGGCTGGCAGTTGGCCACGACATTGGCGATCGCGCCGAAACTACGGACATCTTTTCCCGGCGGATAGCAGGGCACCGCCACGATGCCTGTCTTCAGGCAGGCCAGAAACGCAACGATGAAATCGATTCCTGGCGGATACAGCAGAAGCGCGCGGTCTCCCGCATCCGCCCGCTGTCGCAGCACCTTGGCGACTGCGTTGACGCGCAGCGCGACATGCCGGAAGGACGCGACCTCTTCTTCCGCTTCCTTGATGAAAGTGTAGAGCGGCGCGTCTGCGTAGCGTTCGCTGTTGGCGTAAAGCGCATCGATCAGAGACTCGCGTACGCCAAACCCAACGTTA
This sequence comes from Pseudomonadota bacterium, assembly GCA_040386495.1. GTDB lineage: Bacteria > Pseudomonadota > Gammaproteobacteria > Xanthomonadales > Xanthomonadaceae > Lysobacter_I. Next base: position 118,145 of record JAZKFJ010000016.1, on the reverse strand, counting down.
CGTGTCTCCACGCCCTCTTCTTCCATGAACATGTGAATATCCTTCTGAATTTACTCGAATCATAGCAGCATCGGTGTTGAATCAAGACTCTATTTTGTGCTTATGCGGTGCAATTCAGATTGTGTCGAACCTCTGCCGAAGACTCTTCGCAACAGGCATCCTTGCATTGCATCCGAGCGGTTGCCTTCACGATTTTCTGACCGTCGGTCGCTACGGGCTTGGCATCGAATCCGATCGTCCTAGAACAAATCGCCCTGTGGCGAAGAAGGTTTCCCGGCGGTTGGCGGGATGAAATGCGAACAATCCAACGCCCGCAACCGCCCGAACCCGATCCGCTTGTAAGCCTTCGCGAACCGCATCGCGATGAGATCCGCGAACGGACCTTCGCCGCGCATGCGGGTGCCGTAGGCGCTGTCGTAATCCTTGCCGCCGCGCATCTGCTGCACAAGACTCATCACATGCGCGGCGCGTTGCGGGTAATGCAGCGCCAGCCATTCGCGCCACACGTCCTTCAACTCGTGCGGCAGCCTCAGCAGCACGTAGCCGGCGGCGCGGGCGCCGTGGGTGTAGGCGGCTTCGAGGATGTGTTCGATCTCGCGGTCGGTGATCATCGGGATGATCGGCGCGACCATCGTGCCCACCGGGATGCCGGCCTCATGCAGCGCCTGCACGGTCTTCAGCCGGGTGTGCGGCGCAGCGGCGCGCGGTTCGAGTTTCGACGACAGCGCGTTGTCGAGCGAGGTGATCGACACATACACCGTCACCAGGCCCTGCTGCGCCATCGGCGCGAGCAGATCGATGTCGCGCTGGATCAACGCGCTCTTGGTGATCAGGCTGACGGGGTGGCGATGCTCGGCGAACACTTCCAGCAGCTGCCGGGTGATGCGGTAGCGGCGCTCGATGGGCTGGTAGGCGTCGGTATTGATGCCGAGCGAGATCGGCGAACAGAGATACCCCTTGCGCGCGAATTCCTTGCGCAGCATTTCGACGGCATTGGTCTTCGCGTACAGCTTGGTCTCGAAGTCGAGACCCGGCGACAGATCCAGATACGCATGCGACGGCCGCGCGAAACAATACACGCATCCGTGCTCGCATCCACGGTACGGATTCAATGATTGACTGAACGGAAGATCCGGCGACTGGTTGCGGCTGACGATGCTGCGTGCGCGTTCTTCGGTGACTTCGGTGCGCAGCTTCGGCGGTGGCGCCTGCGTGTCGCCTTCGTCGACGGCGTAGACCGATCCCCAGCCGTCGTCTTCCGCCTCGGCGACGGTCTTCTCGAAGCGCCCGCGCACGTACGACGCCGCGCCGCGACCTTTCACCGGCCCGCTGCGCAGCAGGTTGTGGGTCGCTTCGTCGACTTTGCCGCCCTGTGCCATCGGAGTAGGCTAGCGCGCGCAAGTCGCAAATGCTGCGACGGAGTTCCCGGGCATGTCCGAAATCTGGAATTGGGTGTGGGACTGGCTGCACGCGATTCCGGTGATCGGCGAAAAGATCGGCCCCTTGCTGCTGATCGGCTGGTTGACGTATCTGCTGCTGCTGGGCGGGTGGATCGTGCTGCAGAAACGCGAGCCGGTGGCGACGCTGAGCTGGCTGATGGGGCTGGCGCTGCTGCCCTACATCGGTTTCCTGATCTATCACCTGCTCGGCCCCCAGAAGATCAAGCGTCAACGCCTGCGCCGCGCACGCAGTCGGCTGGAAGGCGACTCGCTCGGCGACACAATGTCCGGGCAGGGTGTTTCGAATGAAGTACGCGAACTGGCTTCACTCGCACAGGCGGCCACGGGTCTGGCGCCCAGCACCCTGCGCGATGTGCGCCTGCTGATCGACGGTGCGGCGAAGTACGACGCGCTGATCGAGGACCTCGGCCGCGCGCAGCATCACGTGCATCTGGAGTACTACATCTTCACGCCCGACCACAGCGGCGGTCTGGTGCGCGATGCGTTGATCGCCTGCGCTTCGCGGGGCGTTCGCGTGCTGGTGCTGCTGGATGCGATCGGTTCGGGTTCGTGTTCGCGCGCCTTCCTCGCGCCGCTGGTCGATGCCGGCGCGGAAGTCGCATGGTTCCATCCGAGTCGTTTCTGGCGATTCTGGTGGCGTCCGTGGCTGAACCTGCGCACCCACCGCAAGATCGTGGTGATCGACAACCGCATCGCCTATACCGGCGGCATCAACATCACCGACGCCGAGAACGAACGCCTGCGCAGCGACGCCTACCGCGACCTGCACCTGCGCATCGAAGGCGATGCGGTACGCGCGCTGCAGCTGGTGTTCGCCGAGGACTGGGTCTACGCCACCGGCCGCCGCGATTTCATTTCCGACATCGCGCGGACCCTGCCAGAACCCGAGGCCGGCGCGATTTCGGCGCAGGTGCTGACGTCAGGGCCGGATTCGTCGTGGGAAGCGATCCATCGTCTGCACGTGAGCCTGATCCACGCCGCCCGCGAACGGGTGTGGCTGGTCACGCCCTATTTCGTGCCCGGCGAGGCGGCGATGATGGCGCTGACCTCGGCCGCGCTCGGCGGCCTGGACGTGCGGCTGATGGTGCCGCGGATGAGCGATTCGCGACTGGTGACGATGGCGGCGCGTTCGTATTACGACGACCTGCTGGCGGCCGGGGTGAAGATCTACGAGTACGGGCCGCGGATGCTGCACACCAAGGCGTTGCTGGTCGACGAGTCGTCGGTGATCATCGGCAGCGCGAATTTCGACCACCGCAGTTTCCGGCTCAATTTCGAGGTGTCGATGCTGTTCCAGGATCTGGACGTGGGCGAACGCCTGGCGAAACTGATCGAAGGCGAATTCGCCAGTGCCCCGCGGGTCCGCGACGATCGGCATCGCTCGCTGTTCATGACCCGACTGCCCGAGGCGCTGGCGCGGCTGATGTCGCCGCTGCTGTAGCGGCGTCACACTTGCCTCCGGCCAAGGGCGACGGACGGCAGGGCAGGACCGGCAGGCGGGCTGTCGGCGCCATGCGCCTCCGGAGTAGACTGGCGCCCGTCCCTCCCTTTCCCCCGGCTCCGTTTCCCGGTAAGGACGCGTCCCATGCCCTGGTTACTCCTGTTGTTCGCCGTCGGCCTGTTCATGATCGCGCTGAGCGCCAGCTCGATGACGGCGGTGATCCTCTGCGTACTCGGTTCGCTGGCCCTGAGCGTCGTGGCGATCATGAGCCTGCTGGCGCAGCGCGTGGACAACAGCGCCCGCAGCGAAACCATGCTGATCGACCCGCAGGAACTGCGCCGCCTCCGCGAGCTGGCCGAAGCCAAGCGCGCCGAAGCCGCCGCTGCCGCCGGCGCCACATCGATGCCGGTCAACAGCGACACCGCGCAGTCCTGATCGCACCCTCGCGTATCACGCCTTGACTGTCCTCAGCGTCAACGTCAACAAGATCGCGATACTGCGCAATTCACGCGGCGGCCGCGATCCCGATGTGGTGGCCGCAGCGCGCGCCTGTCTCGACGCCGGCGCCCATGGCATCACCGTGCATCCGCGTCCCGACGCGCGTCATATCCGCGCCGACGATGTCTGCGCACTGGCCGAACTGACCCGCGAATACGCCGTCGAATTCAACGTCGAAGGCAATCCGTTCGCGCCGCCACGCGACGGATATCCAGGTTTTCACGCTCTGTGCGCGGAGGCGCGCCCGGCGCAGGCGACGCTGGTGCCCGACGGCGACGGCCAGCTCACCTCGGATCACGGGTTCGATTTCGTTCGCGATCTGGCGGCGCTGCGCGAGCAGGTGTCGACGCTCAAGGCGCTGGGTTGCCGGGTGGCGCTGTTCGCCGATGCCGGCTGTGACATCGGCGCGGCTGCGGTCAGCGGCGCCGACCGCATCGAGCTCTACACCGGTCCGTACGCCGAGGCGTTCGCGGCTGGGACGTCGGAAGCACAATTGCCCGCCTTCGCCCGGACCGCCCGCGAGGCTGCGGCGCATGGACTCGGCGCGAATGCCGGCCACGATCTGAGTCAGGCGAATCTCGGGCTATTCCTGCGCGAAGTGCCCGATGTGCTGGAAGTCTCGATCGGGCATGCGCTGATCGGCGAAGCGCTGTATGCAGGACTCGATGCGACCGTGAAGCGCTATCTCGCGGTCATCGCGGCTGCCCGCGCGGGCTGATCCGCGAACACAAACGGTTCCGATGAAAACAAACGGGCGGCCGTCGGCCGCCCGTTCGCAAACATCGCGATGTTTCAGCGCTTGAAGCGGATATTGCCCAGCCCGGCGTTCTGCGCGACTGCCAGCACTTTGGCCACCGCTTGGTAATCGGCGTCGCCGTTGGCATCGATGCTCAGGATCACCGGCTTGGTGCCGGCGCGTTCGAGTTCGGCCGAGAACACCGACGGCAGCGCCGACACGGGCATCGGTTGGCCGCCCAGAAAGACTTCGCCTGCGGCGTCGATCCGCAGTTCGATCGGCGGCGGCGGCGGTTCGGCACGTTCGTTCGGATGACCGAGCGGGAGCGGAATCGCCTGACTGAAGACCGGGGCGGCGATCATGAAGATCACCAGCATCACCAACATTACATCGACCAGCGGGGTGATGTTCATTTCCGAAATGGCGTCCTGCCGGGAATCTGCTTGCGCGAAAGCCATGGCGTCGCTCCTCACGGTGGGTGCGGTTCCACGTTAACGCCGGAGACTGCGCGACCGCAAGCCCCCCGACCCTCGGACGCAAAAAAACGCCGCCCGGAGGCGGCGTTCAAGATAAGGCAAGCGTTTGGAGGCGCGGCGGCGAGCTGCAGGTCCGCCGCCGGCCGGTGTTGCGATTTACTTCTTCACGAAACCGATCTTCTTCATTTCCGCGTCTTTGGCCGAAGCCAGAACCTTCGCGAGAACTTCGTACTGCGCATCCTCGTTCATGTTGATTTCGAGGGTAGGCTGGTTGGCCGGGTCGCGTTCCACTTCGGCCATCATCATGTTGCGCAGCGCGCTGACCGGAGTCGGACTGTTGTTCCAGTACACCGTGCCGGACTGGTCGATGCGAAGCTCGATCGGTTTCGGCGGTTCCTGCGGATTTTCCGGCGGATTGTTGGTCCGCTGCGGCAGATCGATATCGATCGGGTAGGACAGGATCGGTGCGGTCACCATGAAGATGATCAGCAGCACCAGCATCACGTCGACCAGTGGCGTGACGTTGATGTCGGCCATGGGGCCGGAACCGGAGTTGGATGCGAATGCCATGCGTCTGCTCTCTGTCTGTCTGCGTCAGTTGCGTTCGCGGGTGGCGACGAAGCCGACCTTGCGCATGCCCTGGGCCTGGGCGATGTTGACCACTTCGTTGACATAACGATAACGGGTGGCCTTGTCGCCGCGGATGTTGACCGGCGGTTGCGGCGTTTTCTGCGCCTCGATCGACAGCCGGCTCTCCAGCAGTTCGCGCGTCACCGGTTCGTCGTTGAGGAAGAACCTGCCTTCCTCGGTGACGGCAACGGTGATGGGCGGCGCAGGAGGCACGCTGTTCGGGTCGCGCTTGTCGTAGTTCGCCTCAGGCAGCTCGACCTTGGTTTTGTGCGACATCAGCGGTGCGGTGATCATGAAGATGATCAACAGCACCAACATCACGTCCACGAGGGGCGTGACGTTGATTTCGGACATCGGGCCGCCGCTGTCGTTGCCGGAACTGAAGGACATGACTGGACTCCGTCAGGTGGTTCGAGGGTCGCCGGGATCAGCGCTTGACGGCGACTTCGCCGACGCGCGCGCCGGTTGCGAAGAAGTCGTGCAGATCGTGGGCGAACGTGTCGAACTTGTTGTTCGTGATGCGGTTGCTGCGCACGAAGAAGTTGTACGCGAGCACCGCCGGGATGGCGACGAACAGACCGACGGCGGTCATGATCAGCGCTTCACCCACGGGGCCGGCGACGGCGTCGATGGACGCCTGGCCGGTCGCACCGATCTTGATCAGCGCGCCGTAGATGCCCCACACGGTGCCGAGCAGACCGACGAAGGGAGCGGTGGAGCCGACCGTGGCCAGCACGGTGAGGCCGCTTTCCAGACCCATCGATTCGCGGGTGACGGCCTGACGCAGGGCGCGGTCAACGAACTCGGAACGGTTCAGCGACTCGACCAGACGCGAGCCTTCATGGCGCTGGTGATGCGCGGCGGCCTGAGCGGCGTCGAGGGCGATCTTCGAGAAAGGTTCGCTCTTGGGCTGCTCTTCCATGAAACGGATCGAATCCTGCGCGTTCGGGGTTTCCCAGAACGTGCTGGTGACCGTGTCGCCACGGCGACGCAGATTGCTGTTCTTGATGAAGTTGACCACGATCCAGTACCAGGACATCGCGGACATGATGATCAAGGTGGCGGCGACCACGAGCTGAACGACGTAGTCTCCCGGGTTACCGAGCATTTCCTGCACCAGATGGTCGACGCCCATCTGCTTCAGAGCGGCGGCGTTGCCCCCGGTTGCGGCGGTGGTGGTTTCCTGCAGCATGACGCTTACCTTTCTTGTGTGTGGAAGGATCTAACGATTGGATGCGTGAAGCGATGAAGCGGGGGAAATCAAAAACGAATTACTCACTCGACAGCGAGAACGGGATCCGGCCCTGACCGGCAGCGCCCGGACACAATTTCGCGCGCTTGGCCCAGGTGACGGCGGCGCGGTCGACATCGCGGTTGCGACTGCTCTTGGCGACGCTGACGTCGGTGATGGTGCCGTCGGCCTGATAGACGATCAGCAGTACGACTTCGCCCTGATCGATGCCTGCGCGGGTGATGGCCGCACCGATGGGCGCTGTCGACGGCTTGACGCAGAGGCTGGCGCGCAGATCGTTGTCGTTGCGCGGCGGACCTGTCGGCGCGGGCGGTGCCGGCGGTGCCGGCGGCGCCGGCGGCGGCGCGGGCGTATCGACCGGCGACGGTTCGTCGAACACGACCGGCGGCGGTTCTTCCGGCGGCGGTTCGATCACTGGCCGCGGAGTTTCCTGCGGGGTCAGTTTGATTTCTTTCGGCGGCTCTTCCGGCGGCGGCGGCGGCGGTGGCGGTGGCGGCGGCGGCTCGATGATGACGACGCTGGTGTTCTCTTCTTCTTCCTGCTCGGCGCCCGGCGGAGTGACCGGCACCAGCAACAGCATGAGCGCCGCGATGTGCAGCGCAATGGCGAAGCTGATGGCGGTGATCCGCGGCCAATTCAGGCCGGGTTCTTCGCGGTCACGCTTGTCGTGGGTCGGCAACGGTTCGGTCATGCGCAGCAGGCTCGGTTTAGCGGACTCGTGGTGCTGATTCGGTATCGCGTTCGCGATCTGTCCATGAAAGTGAACCCAACCCCGACCCACGACACCCCGGAATGGTCGAACCGCGATCGGCGGAATGAGAACCGGTCGCGGGAATCTGTAAGCTTATACCAATCGCAGGAGGACTTACCAACATCCTCAGCCCGAAACGTAACCGATTCGGGCGGTTCCTGTCTCATTTTCCAGGCATGGCCAGAATATTATTTGCGTCCTTGGGTTTTTTGACGCCCTTGGCGAGCGCTTCGCGCGCTGCAGCTTTGGCTTCGCCGATCCGGTCTTCGTACGTCAGCGCTTTGGCGAGATTCAATGCGGCTTCGCCATTGGTGGCGACTTTGGCCGCGCGGCCGTAGAAATCGATGGCCAGCGCGCCTTTGTCTTCGGCAAGATAATTCTGGGCGATGATCGAGTAATCGTTCGCCAGCGTCTGCGAAGGCGGAATCACGCCCTTGGCGACGCCGTCCTCCAGCACTTCTTGCGCTTCCTTGTATTTATTGGCGTTGACGTAGCCGACGAACAACGTGCGGTAATGGTTGGGTTCCTTGAGCAAACCCTGCTTGCGCGCGCTTTCGAGCAAAGCGTTGGCCTTGTCGGAATTCTCGGCCTGCTGGTGCAGTGCGACCGCGTTCATCAGGATCCCCATATCGCCTGGCTTTGCCGCCAGCATTTTCTCGTACAGCGCAGCGCCCTCAGCCGCACGCCCCAGTTTGCTGAGCAGGTAAGCCTTGAGTCCGACGGCCTGCTCGGTTTCGGTTTTCGTTTCGGCCATGTAGCGATCGATATACGTCAACGAGTCGGCATCGCGATCCAGTTCGCTCAGGATGATCGCGAGATTGAACATGATCTGATAGTGGCCGTTGTTGTCGAGGCCATTGGCGTCCACCGCCTTGCGGTAGTAATCGGCGCTCTTGGCCTGGTCGTCCTGTTTGCCCCACGCATCGGCGGCGAGCTGATAGAAGTAGCTCTGCAGATACGCATTCTTCGATTCGGCGGTGGCGGCGTCGACTTTGGCGATCGCATCGGCGTACTGCTTGGCGTCGTAGGCAGCCTGGATCTCGTTCGCGGCCTTCACCTCTTTCGGCGACGTTTTCCTTTCCGGCGGCTTGCGCGTGGCCAGCGGGAACAGTTCCGGCTGCTGGTTGGCTTTTTTAGCGGCTTCGGCCTTGCGCTGGCGCGCACGCTCGGCAGCCGCAGCGGCGCTGCCGGTCATGGTGGTCGACTTGGGCGTGTCTTCGTATCCCTCGCCCAACTCACTGTCCTGCGCGAAGGCGCCGCCAGCGAAGGCGCAGCCGATCAGCAGCGTGAGCGCTGCATTGAGAGCGTTTTTGGGAAGGATGCGAAGGACGGAAGCGGTCATGGAAAGTCTCGGTGCTTTAAACGTCGGGGACGGCACGAACGCCGTCGCGGTGGGTGCGGCCGTGCCGCGGAGGGGAAACATCATCGTGAATGCGCCTCAGCCGCAGGCCGGTTTGCGGCCGGCGGCGCGAGCCTGTTCGTAGGTTGGCATCAGGGTCTCGGCGCGCCTGCGCAGTTCGCCGATGCGCGACCTGGGGTCCGGGTGGGTGGACAGCCATTCCGGCGGACGACTGCCGCTGGCGCCGAGCATGTTCTGCCACAGATCCACCGCCTGGCGCGGATCGAAACCGGCCTGCGCCATCAGCCGTTGGCCGACGACATCGGCCTCGGTCTCCTGTTCGCGTGTGCCGGGCAGCAGGAACCCGCCCTGCGCGAGCAGGCTGCCGCCCTGTGTCGCAAGCTGCGAACCGCCATCGCCGTATTTCGCGCCGGCGATCGCGCCGAGCAGCTGCACCACGCCCGAGGCGCCCATCTGCCGGGTCACGCGCTCATCGTGGTGGCGCTCGATGACATGGCCGATCTCATGACCGACCACCGCCGCCAGCTGATCCTGATTGCGGGCGACATCGAAAATTCCGGTATAGACGCCGACCTTGCCGCCGGGCAGCGCGAAGGCATTGGGGTTCTTGTCGACGAATACCGCCTGCTGCCAACCGCCCTGCCGCCACTGCGGCGGAAGTTCGCGGACGATGGCGCCGACCACGCAGGACAGATAGGCGGATTGCTTGCCGTCCTGGGTCTGCGGCTTCTGGCCCTTCATCTGATCGAAAGCCTGGGTACCCAACTGGTCGAGCTGTGCCTGCGACACCGCGCCGACGTATTGCTTGCGTCCTGTGGACGACGTCGTGGTCGCGCAGGCCGTCATCAGCAGCGCGCAAGCGAGACCCACAGCGATGTCGCGCACGGAAGGCGTGATCTGGCGGGGACTCATCGCGGTAGCGGCTCCGGTTCGGCGGGGGATGACGTTGTAATCGGTCGGGGATTAAAGTTTCGTCAATTGCTTTGTCGCACTGCAACAAAGCCGCGACGGCGTTCGCACGATATCGCTCCTGTAGATCGTGCGGATTATCCATCGCAAGCGACGTGTACGAAAGCATGCACGTTGCATCACGTCATGAAAAGGCACCCTGTCGAGAGCGCCTTCATTGCGATTCGGTTCGAATTTAAACAATCGTTTGATCACCCGGGTGCCGGAAAATCCTGCTCGAAAGAGCAGGATCGACATGCCGGAGAACGATCAGATTCTGTTTTTACTGCGTCGTGTCTTCTGTTTCACCGCATCCGCCCACATCGTGACTTGTGCGGCGGAACGCTGCCATGTCGAAACGGGTGCGTATGGTGTCCCGATCGTGCGATCTGCGCTGGGATCACACGTCCAGATTCGCGACCTTCAGCGCATTGTCCTCGATGAAGATGCGGCGCGGTTCGACCACGTCGCCCATCAGCGTGCTGAAGATCTGGTCGGCGGCGACCGCGTCTTCGATGCGCACCTGCAGCAGGCGGCGGCTGTCCGGGTTCACGGTGGTTTCCCACAGCTGTTCCGGATTCATTTCGCCGAGGCCCTTGAAGCGCTGGATCTGGCGGCCTTTCTTCGCTTCTTCCAGTAGCCAGGCATGCGCCTGGGCGAAGCTGGATACAGGTTCCTCGCGATTGCCACGGACGATCTTCGCGCCTTCGCGCAGCAGACCGTGCAGTTGCGCCGCGGCGTCGCGCAGCGGACGCAGTTCTCCCATTTCGAAGCTGGACAGCGGCAGCACCTGGATCTGCGATTCGCCCATGTGGGTGCGGGTGACGACCAGCGCGCCCGGCTGGGCGTCGCTGCCGACCTGCGCGTTCACGCGATAGCGCGGACGGCCCACACCGGTGCGGTTGAGACGGGCTTCCAGCGCGTCGAGTTCGGTGCGCTCGTCGGTGTTGCGCGCGAGCGATGCGGCGTCGAGCGGGGTGAAGTCGATCAGGGCTTCCAGCAGCGCCGGGTCGTAACGATAGGCATTGCGTGCGATCGCGTCGCGCGCGCCGGCATAGAGTAGCAGCAGTTTTTCGAGATTGGCGCCGTCGATCGCGGGTTCGCCGGTCGCGGGAATCAGGCCGGCGTTCTCGACCGCGTTGTTGGCCAGATACGCATCCAGCGCCGCATCGTCCTTGAGATACAGCTCGTTCTTGCCCTGTTTGATCTTGTACAGCGGCGGCAGACCGATATAGATGTAGCCGCGCTCGATCAGCTCCGGCATCTGCCGGTAGAAAAACGTCAGCAACAGCGTGCGGATGTGCGAGCCGTCGACGTCGGCGTCGGTCATGATGATGATGCGGTGGTAGCGCAGCTTGTCGGGGTTGTATTCGTCCTTGCCGATGCCGGTGCCCAGCGCGGTGATGAGCGTGCCCACTTCCGCCGACGCCAGCATGCGGTCGAAACGCGCGCGTTCGACGTTGAGGATTTTTCCTCTGAGCGGCAGTACCGCCTGATTCTTGCGGTTGCGGCCCTGTTTCGCCGAGCCGCCCGCCGAGTCGCCCTCGACGATGAACAGTTCCGACAGCGCTGGATCTTTTTCCTGGCAGTCGGCGAGTTTGCCCGGCAGACCGGCGATATCCAGTGCGCCCTTGCGACGGGTGAGGTCGCGGGCCTTGCGCGCGGCTTCGCGCGCGCGCGCGGCGTCGACGATCTTGCCGGTGATGGCGCGGGCTTCGTTCGGATGTTCCTGCAGGAACTCCTGCAGGCGCGCGCCGAACGTGGTCTCGACCACCGGCCTGACTTCGGAGCTGACCAGTTTTTCCTTGGTCTGGCTGGAGAAGCTGGGATCCGGCACCTTCACCGACAGCACCGCGATCAGACCTTCGCGCATGTCGTCGCCGGTGAGCGTGACTTTCGCCTGCTTGGCGATACCGTTCTGTTCGATGTAATGGGTCAGCGTGCGGGTCAGCGCGGCGCGGAAACCGATCAGATGCGTGCCGCCGTCCTTCTGCGGGATATTGTTGGTGAAGCAGAACATCGTTTCCTGATAGGCATCGGTCCACTGCAGGGCCACGTCGACCACGATGCCGTTCATTTCGCCGCTGACCGAGATCACGTTCTGGTGCAGCGGCGTCTTCAGCTGCGCCAGATGCTCGACGAACGAGCGGATGCCGCCTTCGTACTGGAACACGTCGCGACGCGTCTCGCCACGCTCGTTCGGGCGCTCATCCGTCAGCGTGATCTTCACGCCCGAATTGAGGAACGAAAGTTCGCGCAGACGCTTGGCGAGGATGTCGTAATGGAATTCGACGTCGGTGAAGATCTCCACCGCCGGTTTGAAGCGCAGCAGCGTCCCGCGCTTGCTGGACGCTTCGACCTGCTTCAGCGGAAACAGCGGTTCGCCCAACGCGTATTCCTGCAGGTAGTGATGCCCGTCGCGCCAGATGTTCAACCACAGATGTTCCGACAGGGCATTCACCACCGATACGCCCACGCCGTGCAGGCCGCCGGAGACCTTGTAACTGTTGTCGTCGAACTTACCGCCGGCGTGCAGCACGGTCATGATGACTTCCGCGGCCGAGATGCCCTCTTCCTTGTGGATGTCGACCGGAATGCCGCGGCCGTTGTCGGAGACCGACACCGAACCGTCTTCGTGGATGGTGACGAACACATCATCGGCGTGTCCGGCCAGCGCTTCGTCGATCGCGTTGTCCACCACTTCGAAGACCATGTGATGCAGACCGGTGCCGTCGTGGACATCGCCGATATACATGCCCGGTCGCTTGCGCACGGCTTCCAGGCCGCGGAGCACGGTGATCTTGCTGGAGTCGTAGGTGTTGTTCGGCGCAGCGGGCTGCTGGGTATCGTCGGTCATTCGCTTCTTTCGGCTGCTGGTGCGGCTATTGGGACGTCTACTGCACGGCTGATGGACGCGCGCCCAAGGCGCACGACACATTAGCTATAGGGTTCGAACCCAGAATTATAGCGCGGCGCGCCTGGGACGGCGCGGACAGGCCTGGACAGGCTTATCGCGGCCTGTTGGCCGTGACGACGGTGCGGACCGTGCCTGAGGGCGCTGTACGGCGTTCTGGGTGGCTTTCCGAGCCCCTCGGGACATCGTGTCTGCAGCCCGCTGCTGCGCGTCTGCGAGCCGGGCCGTTCAGACCGCGGGCGAGCTTACGGCGGACATCGGTGAAGTCGGCGCGGGCACCGTTCCATTCGACATCGACCTTGCCTGCGATTGGGTGGCGATGCAGACGGATGGGGGATCCGGTGACGTTATCGTCCTCATCGTGTCCGGTTTCCAGGGTCACCGCCGGGCAATCTCGGGTCGACAGGCCGTAGTCCTTGGATGGCGCCTGCAGTTGTCGATCAGCGCAAGCGGAGGTGGCCTCCATGCACACCGGAGCCGACCTCAAGTACCACCTCTACTCTGTGGCCGTCCGCATACAGCTTCACGCATGGCACAACCGCCACATACGCCAGCGAATAAGAAGAAGACGGATAACCGTATGAAATTCAATGACATGCCATGAGCATCAGCACTCGCGCTCGGGACTGCCTGCAACGGGATCCGGTGTTGCCGTCGTACCCATCCATGGACCAGGCGCCGTACATGCATCATCCACCCCGCGACTCGACCTTGCCCTGTTCCACGTGAAACATCCGCACCGGGGTTTCCATCGCAGCCAAGGCAGCGGGCGATTCGGTGCCGGTGATGAAGACCTGTGCGCCGGACGCCAATAGACGCTCCAACACCCGGCGCTGATGGTGACGATCCAGTTCAGATGCCAAATCGTCCAAGGCGACCACCGGCCACTCGCCGCAGGCGGCGGCGTGCCGTTCCGCCTGCGCCAGCAGCACCGCCAGCGCGGTGAGCTTGGCTTGACCGCGGGACAGCGTTTCCCGACCCGGCAGGGCGGCGTAATCGATACGCCAATCGGCGCGATGCGGTCCGACCGAGGTGAAACCGTTGGCGAGGTCCCGATCCCGCGCCACCAGCAGCGCGTCGGCCAATGACAGACTGTCGCGGGACCAGCCGGGCTGAAAGAACAGACTGGCGCGACCCAGGGCAGGCGCCAGTTCGCCGGCCATGGCCTCCAGAACGGGCTCCAGATCGTCGAGATAGGCTTGGCGGCGGCGGGTCAATGGCTCTCCGGCTTCGGCCAGCTCATGATCCCAAATATCCAGCTGCTGGTCGCGGACGCGCGCCTTGAGCAAGGCGTTGCGCTGCTTGAGGGCCCGCGCATAGCGGCGCCACAGCGCCAGAAAATCGGGTTCCACGTGGAACAAACCCCAGTCGACCAGCCGCCTGCGCGGTTCTCCGCCGCCCGTGACCAGCGCATGGCTACCGGGCTCGAAGGTGACCACGGCCAAGGCGGCGCACAATTCGCCCAACTGACCGACGGGCTGACCATCCAGACGGCCCTCCCAGCGCTGGCCGGAATGACGCAGTCCGGCACGGCGGGCCCGATTGGGGGTCTCTTCGCGCCATTCGGCGAAGACCTCGACTGCATCCGACCCGGTGCGGATCAGACCGTCGCGGACCCGGCCGCGGAAACTGCGGCCATAGGCCAGCAGATGCAGGGCTTCGAGAAGACTGGTCTTGCCGGCGCCGTTGTCGCCGGTGATCAGGTTGATGCCCGGGGCAGGACGCAGTTCGACCTCGGCCAAGCGTCGGACACCGGACACTTGGAGGCGGGTCACATGCATGCCGGCTCTCGCTGCACGGGCAACCTTCCATGATCCCGCAGACTCAAATGAAGACGCCCGGGCAGGCCCGGGCGCTTCTTATGTTTCACGTGGAACAGGCCAATGAAGCGGTTGATCGGCATCAAAGGCGGAGCGGCATGACGACGTGGCGACATTTCTCGCTACTGGCTTCGCGCACCAGCGCCGAGGAGTTGGAATCGCGCAGCTGCAGAACCACATGTTCGTCGCGCAACGCGGAGAGTGCGTCCAACAGGTAGTTCACGTTGAAACCGATCACCAGGCTGTCGACCTTGGTCTCCGCCTCGATCTCTTCCTGCGCCTCTTCCTGTTCCGGATTGTGGGCGTTGATCTTGAGCTGGCCGGGCGAGACTTCGATGCGTACGCCGCGGTACTTCTCGTTCGACAGGATCGCCGCGCGCTGCAGCGAGGCGCGGAACGCTTCGCGATCGATCTTCACTTCGCGGTCGGCGCCGATCGGCACCACCGCTTCGTAATCCGGGAAACGGCCGTCGATCAGCTTGCTAGTGAAGGTCACGTCGTCGCGCTTCACGCGGATGTGGCTGCGGCCCATCTCCAGTTCCAGCTCGCGATCGCTGCCTTCCAGCAGACGCTGCAGCTCCAGCACGCCCTTGCGCGGCACGATGATCTGGCGTTTGGTCTGCACGGTTTCTTCCAGTACCGCTTCGCACATCGCCAGACGATGGCCGTCGGTGGCGACGCAGCGCAGCGCCTTGTCGCGCAGATCGAACAACAGGCCGTTGAGGTAGTAGCGCACGTCCTGCTGAGCCATCGCGAACGCCGTGCGTTCGATCAGTTCCTTCAGGCCGGCTTCGCCGACGCGGACGCGTTCGGTGGCATCGACTTCATCCAGCGCCGGGAAATCGTTGGCCGGCAGGCTGGCCAAGGTGAAGCGGCTACGGCCCGCGGAGACCGTGACCTTGTCACCCGCCTGGGCGATCGTGACCTTGCTGCCGTCGGGCAGGGCGCGGACGATCTCGAACAGCTTGCGTGCCGGAATGGTGATCTCACCGGCCTCGGCATCGTCGACGCGGGTGCGCGCGACCATTTCCACTTCGAGATCGGTACCAGTCAGCGACAGCAGATCGCCTTCGACCCGCGCCAGCAGGTTGGCGAGGACCGGCAGGGTCTGCCGACGTTCGACCACGTTGACGACCTGAGCCAGCGGCTTCAGGAGCACTTCGCGTTGCAGACTGAAACGCATGTGATTCGATTCCCCAAATATGCCGGTGTGCCGGTCGAGCTGCGAAAGTATCAAGCTTCAAAGAAGGATATAAATCTTAAAAGCTGGTGGTGATGGTGTTTCCAAAAGCCGGGGGTAACAGCTCCAAGCTTCTGATTTTCTTGCGGTTTATAGCCTTGCCAAAGTCTGTACAAGCGCTGTGGCCGGATGGGGAAGACCTGTGGACAACTTTACCGTGCCGTGACCGCGCCGCACTTATCCACAGTTTGTCTCCATCCTGTTCCCATGTTTTGAGACGCCTCATTCGCTGAGTTTGCGAATCAGTTTGTCCCAGTCCTCGCGCAGCTTGCCGTCGCTTTCGCTCAACAACTTGATCTGACGACAGGCGTGCAGGACCGTGGTGTGGTCCCGTCCCGCGAAGGCGTCGCCGATCTCCGGCAGGCTGTGTTCGGTCAACTCTTTCGCCAAGGCCATCGCCACCTGCCGCGGACGGGCCAGCGAGCGGGTCCGGCGCTTGGACAGCAGATCCTTGATCTGCAAACCATAGTAGTCTGCCACGGCCTTCTGGATATTGGCGATGCTGATCGCCTGCTGCTGCGCGCGCAGCAGATCGCGCAGGGTTTCCTGGGCGAATTCCGCGGTGATCGTGCGGCCGGTGAAGTTGGCCCGCGCCGCCAGCGTGTTGAGCGCGCCTTCGAGGTCGCGCACGTTGCTGCGCATCTTCTTGGCGATCAGCAGCGCCACATCCTCGGGCAGCGCGACGCCGCGTTCGCGGGCTTTGCTCAGCACGATCTGGGCGCGGGTCTCGAAGTCCGGCGGCTCGATCGCCACCGACAGCCCCCACGCCAGACGCGACTTCAGCCGGGGTTCCAGCCCTTCGACCTCGCGCGGGTAGCGGTCGCAGGTCAGGATGATCTGCTGGCGGCCGTCGAACAGTGCATTGAAGGTGTGGAAGAACTCTTCCTGGGTGCGGTCCTTGCCGGCGAAGAACTGGATGTCGTCAATCAGTAGCGCGTCTACCTGTTGGAACTGGCGCTTGAAAGCGTCCATGGTCTTGTCCTGCAGCGCTTTCATCATCGCGCTGAAGAACTGTTCGCTGCGCAGATACATCACGCGCATGCCCGGGTTCTGCCTGCGCATTTCGTTGCCGGCGGCGAACATCAGGTGGGTCTTGCCCAGGCCGGTGCCGCCGTACAGCAGCAGCGGGTTGTGGGAGCGGTCGCCTGGTTTCTGCGCCGCCTGCCACGCCGCGGCGCGGCCGAGCTGGTTGCTGCGGCCCTCGACGAAATTGTCGAAGCTGTAGTGATTGTCGAGGTTCCCGGCGAACTCCGCAGCCGGCGCGCGGGTGGCCGCCAGCGTCTGGGTCGGGCTGGGCTGGGCCAGCGAGGGCCGCGAAACGGAACCCACTTCCAGAGACACCGCACCGTTGCCGGCGTAGTGCCCCAGCAATTCGCTGATCCGCGGCAGATAACGGCTCTGCACCGCGTCGCGCACGAAAGCGTTCGGGGCGTACAGCACCAGACCGTCGTCGCGCAGGCGGGCCTGCAGCGGTTTCAGCCAGGTCTGCACTTCCTCGAGCGGCAGTTCGGCTTCGAGGTGTTCGAGACAGCGGGGCCAGGCATCCATCGAATTTTCTTGTCGCGCTTCGCTTGAGACGAGCAGAGGAACAGGTCGAACCGCGCAACCGGTCGCCCCGAACGCGTTCGGTTGGCGTGGCGCGCGAAGTCGGCAGGAAGTGGGGCAGACTACCACCGTGCCGGCCCCCCCGCACCCGCCGTCGGTATCGACACATCGGTGGACGGGCACATGGACGGATGCAGGGACAGACCCGCTGGATTTGACCGGCCCGCCGCCGCGCCTGCATAATTGCTGGTTCTTGCGGTTCAGGCGTTGCGCTCCGGCGCGATTACGCTGTTCCGCTCAACGCAACACGTCATCGAGCCCGACCCATGGCCACCAAGCGCACCTATCAGCCCAGCAACCTCAAGCGTAAGCGCGACCACGGTTTCCGTGCCCGCATGAAGACCGCCGACGGCCGCAAGATCCTTGCCCGTCGTCGCGCCAAAGGTCGTACGCGCCTCACTGCCTGATCGTTTCGGCCCGGCGACCGGCGATGCGCCCGTCGCCGCCGACACAAAGCCACAGGCAGCATGCTTCCGGCATGAACGGCCATCGTTCATGAGCAGTGAGCATTCCAGCGTAAAAGGCATTGCCCGTTACCCGCGCACCGCGCGGGTACGCGCGCGTCCGGAATTCGACGCGGTGTTCGCGCGCGGCAGCCGGGCCGCCACACCTATCCTTGCGGTGCACTATCTCGGCGACGATCGCGAAGCCCGCCTTGGCCTGGCGGTCTCGCGCAAGGTCAGTCCCCGTGCGGTGATCCGTAACCGCATCAAGCGCGTCTTGCGCGATCACTTCCGTCGTCATCGTGCCGTGATGGCCGCAGGCGCCTATGTCGTTGTCGCCCGCCCGCCGGCCGCGCGCGCCACCGGGCCGGAACTGGTGGCCGCCTTCGAACAGGCTTTCCGGCAGGCCTTGCGCCGCGCCGCGTTGCCCCCATCCCCCGCGAACGGCACAATGCCGCCCGCTTCCCCTCCTCAGCCCCCTGCGCCCGTGTCCAACGGCGCGACGAGTCCGTCAGCCTCATGAACCAATTGCGCACCTTTCTGATTTTCGCCTGGCTGATGGTGGCGACCATCCTGTGGATGGAGTGGAACAAGGAACAGAAATCCCCGCCGGAAACGTCCGCCAGCGCGCAGGCCGCGACCGCGCCCACCGTGCAGCCGCAGGGTCTTCCGGTGCCGGTCGCGCCCGGCGCCGTCCCGGCTGCCGTCCCGACAGCCGCCGTGCCCGGCGCGCCTGTCGCCCAGATCGGCGCCGCGCCCGTGGCTGCGCCGCGGGTCACGTTGAGCAACGATGTGCTTCGCCTCAGCCTCGACGGCGGCAATGTGCATCGTGCCGAACTCTTGAATTACCGCGTCAGCCGCGCCCCCGACGCGCCGCTGGTGCGGCTGTTCGACGACGGCGCCGAGAATTTCTACATCGCCCAGAGCGGCTGGAGCAGTGCGCAGGGTGCGCCGAGCCATCAGACCGGTTTCGTCGCCGAACAGTCCGCGACCGAGCTCAATCTCGCCGATGGCGCCAAGGACATCAGCGCGCACTATCTATGGACCGGCGCCGACGGCGTGACCATCCGCCGCACCTACACCCTCGCCCGCGGCGAGTACGCGCTGAAAGTGCGCGACGAGATCGTCAACCGCGGCACCCAGCCGTGGACCGGCGATGTCTATCGCTACCTGTCGCGCGTGCCGCATGTCATCAAGCGCGGCATGACCAATCCGGAATCCTTCAGCTTCAACGGCGCGGTCTGGTACACGCCGGCCGAGAAGTACCAAAAGCGCGCTTACGACGATTACGTCGACGATGGTCCGATCAAGGTCACCACCGACGGCGGCTGGATCGCGCTGCTTCAGCATTATTTCTTCACCGGCTGGATCCCGCAGGCGAACCAGCAGGCCAGGTTCGACTTGGTCAGCGCCGGCAACCAGTTCGGCATCACCGCCACCGGCCCGCGTTTCACCGTCGCGCCCGGCACCCAGACCAGCACCGAAGCGAAACTGTGGATCGGCCCGAAGCTGCAGGACAAACTCGCGGCGCAGGCCCCCGGTTTCGGACTGACGCTCGATTACGGTTACTTCACCTTCCTCGCCGATCCCATCCACTGGTTGCTTGCGAAGCTGCACGGCTTCACCGGCAACTGGGGCTGGGCGATCATGCTGCTGGTGCTGCTGATCAAGCTCGCGCTGTATCCGCTGTCGGCCGCGCAGTACAAATCGATGGCGAAGATGCGCAAGTTCCAGCCGCGCATCCAGCAGCTGAAGGAACGCTACGGCGACGACAAGCAGAAGTTCCAGACCGCGATGCTGGAGCTGTACAAGAAAGAGAAGATCAATCCGGCCGGCGGCTGTCTGCCGATCCTGATCCAGATGCCGGTGTTCCTGGCGCTGTACTGGGTGTTGATCGAATCGGTGGAACTGCGCCAGGCGCCGTGGATCCTGTGGATCCAGGACATGACCGCACGCGACCCGTATTTCATCCTGCCGGCGATCAACATGGCGGTGATGTGGTTCACGCAGAAGCTCACGCCGATGGTGGGTGTCGATCCGATCCAGGCGCGCATGTTCCAGTTCATGCCGCTGATCTTCGGCGTGATGTTCGCGTTCTTCCCCGCCGGTCTGGTGCTGTACTGGGTCACCAACGGCGCGCTGGGCCTGATCCAGCAGATGTGGATGATGCGGCGCTACGGCGACAAGTCGACGCCTGCGACGGTGGAGAAAGCGTAACCCGCAACATCCGCCACGCAACGAAGCCCGCCGCAAGGCGGGCTTCGTGTTTGTGGCGCAAAAAATCTGCTAACTCGCCAGATTTGTTGAGCTAACATCCATTTGGTAACCATCAGGAGAGGACACATGGAAGATCCAGGTAAAGAAGACACCACCAGTCCGTCTGGATGGGAAGACGATGTTCTTGAGCGGCAAGATTTTGCTCAATTTCTTACCGACACGCTGAGTGCTCAGACGAAGAAAGTGTCCGAGCGACAAAAACGAGGCCTTACTGCTGCTCTTGATGCGGACTGGGGGGCCGGAAAAACTTTCTTCGTTGAGCATTGGGCTCGGGATCTTAGCCGCCAAGGGTTTCCTGTAGTGGTGTTTGACGCATGGAAGAATGATCTTGATGAGAACCCTGCTGTAGCTTTGATGGCTGCAATTAAGCGCGAGATCGCTCGTCTTCTCAAA
Organism: Pseudomonadota bacterium; assembly: GCA_040386495.1. GTDB lineage: Bacteria > Pseudomonadota > Gammaproteobacteria > Xanthomonadales > Xanthomonadaceae > Lysobacter_I. Next base: position 97,901 of record JAZKFJ010000016.1, on the reverse strand, counting down.
CAAGCGCCCATTGAGAAAGAAGTTGCTGACCAAGTGAGAACTCTAGGGAAAAGTAGCATGCACCACTTGCGTAAGGCGCTGCTTCCAATGGCTGGCCTTGCTCTCACTTCGGTTATTAAAAAAGCCACGGGTGTTTCAGTAAGGGAACTCAGGGAGGTGTTCGATGCTTCGGACGAAGAAGAGGAAAATGGTGATCTGCAGAACCAAAGTACCAAGGACTCAGCCGATAAAGAGGAAGACAAATTAAAAGAAAAGATTGACGCCGGGCTAGATAAAGTTTTCGAGCAGGCGATGCAAGAACAAGACGCGCGGATTGATTCGATAGAGCGGTTTAAGTCATTAATGACCGAAACATTAGAGTTGCTCCAGAAGGAAGCGGCCGTGAAGCATCCGATGTTCGTTTTTGTCGATGAGCTGGATCGTTGCCGTCCGTCTTATGCCATTGCGCTTCTAGAGGAAATCAAGCATATATTTGGGATGTCGAACGTCTGTTTCGTTGTTTCCATGAACCTTGGTCAGCTATCGCACTCCGTTCGAGCAGTCTATGGTCCAGGCTTTGATGCAGAACACTACCTCAAACGATTTTTTGATCAGACTTTCGCGATACCACTGCCAAACAACAAAAAGCACGTCGAATTACTGCTGGTGGAAAGCGGAATATTAGATCAACGTCGAGTATCGACCGGACTGCCAAATCAAAAAAACAAAGGTTATGAAAATCGATCGAGCGATGCTATAACTTTGATCTTTGATGCCTTTTCTTTAGATTTGCGTTCACAGAAGCAAGTTTTCCGGATAGCGGAAGCTACGATTGCGTCGATCGACCCTGGAAAACCTATCTATGTACTATGGCTTTTTTTCTTGTGTACACTAATACATAAAAATCAGAATAAATATTCAGAGCTTCTTCGAAAAGAAGGAGATTTGAGTGTTTTTAACAATGTATTCAAAGAAATACAAGTGGAAGACAAGAAAATCAAGTACTTTTATAATCAAAGACCTTATGGAGAAACTACGGAAGAACGTGACGTATCGCTGTCGGACGTTCTCTTGGCGTATTGCGAAATATCGAATTTAAACGTGAAAGAAATTTGGGAAAGAAACTCAACAGTGGGTTCTAACACTTACCCAAAAAGCAATTTACAAGACGTAGTGCAAGAAATGCCATCTTCGTATAGTCAAGACAAACCACCAATTCCTTCGATTCATTATTACCTCAAATTTGTAAGGTACGCGGGCTACCACCAGAGTCGTGAAATTTGAATGACCACGACACCATCGCCGCGATCGCCACCGCCGCCGGAGCCGGTGGCGTCGGCATCGTACGCATCTCCGGTCCGAATGCGCAGACCATCGCGGAAACCATGTGCGTCAAATCCCTGACCCCGCGCCACGCGCACTACGCCCGGTTCTACGACGACCGCGGCGAGACGCTCGACGACGGCATCGCCCTCTACTTCAAGGCGCCCGCGAGTTACACCGGCGAAGACGTGGTCGAGCTGCAGGCGCACGGCAGCCCCGCGGTATTGCGGCAATTGCTCGACCGCTGCTGCGCGCTGGGCGCGCGCATGGCGCGGCCGGGCGAGTTCAGCGAACGCGCCTTTCTCAACGGAAAACTCGATCTCGCCCAGGCCGAAGCGGTGGCCGACCTCATCGCTGCCGGCGATGTGCGCGCCGCACGCGCTGCGCGGCGTTCGCTCGACGGCGTGTTCTCGCGTCGCGTCGATGCGCTGGCAGATGTTCTTTTGCGATTGCGCATCCACGTCGAAGCGGCGATCGATTTCGTCGATGAACCGCTGGACACGCTGGGCGGCGAAGCGCTGCGTCGCGGGTTGGCGCAGGCGGCCGCCGATCTCGACGCGCTGCTGCGCGAGGCCGAGCGCGGCCGGAAGCTGCGCGACGGCCTGCACGCGGTGATCGTGGGCCCGCCGAACGCCGGCAAGAGTTCGCTGCTGAATGCGTTGGCCGGCAGCGAGCGCGCCATCGTCAGCGATATCGCCGGCACCACCCGCGATCTGCTGCGCGAAACCGTGCGCGTGGATGGCGTGGAGCTGACCCTGGTCGATACCGCCGGCCTGCGTACGGGCGGCGACACCATCGAGCGCGAAGGCATGCGCCGCGCCGAATCCGAACTGACCCGCGCGGATCTGGCGATCGTGGTGCTGGACGCCCGCGAGTTCGCGGCCGGCCGCGCTGCGGTCGCCGAGGCCATCGCGGGCGTGCCGCAGCGGCTCTGGGTGCTCAATAAGACCGACCTGCTGACGGGGCAGCCGCTCGAGCCTGTGCCGGTCGATCACGGTGAAGACGATGTGGTCCTGGTGTCGGCGCGGACCGGCGCCGGGCTGGACATCCTCCACGCCCGGCTTCGCGCCCTCGCCGCTGGCGAAGGCGAGGGCACCGAAGGCGCCTTCAGCGCGCGCGCGCGCCAGGTCGACGCTTTGCGCCGCGCCGCGCAGGAATTGGCCGCCGCGCGGCAGCAGCTGGATGGGGATATGCTGGAGCTGACCGCCGAGTCGCTGCGCGCCGGCCACGATGCGCTGGGGGAAATCACCGGCAGACTTGCGCCAGATGACTTACTCGGTCACATTTTTTCGAGCTTCTGTATCGGAAAGTAGTTTGAACGCGGCCTTCGGGGATACGAGTGCCGCGACAGGGGGTGCGCTGGCACAGGATGTGCTTGCGAACCATGACTCCAGCCAGCCAGGGAAACCATCGTGATGTCCGCCGTCCAAGACACCGCTTCCAAGTCCTTCCGTCCGTTCCGCAACGGCTTCCGTTACGCCGCGCTGTCCGCTGCCCTGGTGCTGGCCATCGCCGCTTGCGGCGGCGACAAGGCGGAAACCGACCCCGCCGCCCAGCCCGACCCCGCCGCCCAGCCGGTTCAAGCCGCCCCGGCGCCCGCCATTTCCGCGCAGGTCGCGGCGATGAGCGTCGACCAGCTGCGCGAAGCCGCCCGTGCCGCCCAGACCGAACAGCGCATGTACGCCCCCGCCAGCAACAACGCGATGGAGTACTACCTTGCCCTGCGCGACAAGCAGCCGAACGACGCCGCGGTCGCCAGCGCCCTGACCGACCTGATGCCCTACGCGCTGATCGCCGCCGAACAGAGCATCGCCCGCGACGATTTCGCCGAAGCCCAGCGCCTGTATGCGCTGATGGAAAAAACCGACAAGGCCGCGCCCGCGCTGCCGCGCCTGAAACAGTCGCTCACCGACGCCCAGGCCAGCTTCGCCCAGCGTCAGCAGCAGACCGAAGTCGACGCCGAAACCGAGAAGGCGCGCCTGGCCAAGCTCGAGGAAGACCGCAAGAAGGCGCAGGAAGAAACCCAGCGCGTGGCCGCGGAACGACTCGCGGGCCAGCAGGCGCAGCAGGCCGAAGCCGCACGCCAGGCCGAGGCCAACCGCCAGGCCGAAGCTAACCGTCAGGCCGAGGCTGCGCGCCAGGCTGAAGCCAACCGTCAGGCCGAGGCTGCGCGCCAGGCTGAAGCCGCGCGACCGACCCCGGCCACCGCCAGCGCAAGCGATCTGCGCGCGATCAGCACGCCTTCGCCGAAATACCCGCCGGAAGCCCTGCGCGCCGGGCAGTCGGGCGAAGTGCTGGTCGAGTTCACGGTGTCCACCGACGGTTCGGTCAGCGCCGCGCGCGTCGTCCGCGGCACCCCGCCGCGCGTGTTCGACCGCGAAGCGGTGGCGGCCGTCAAACGCTGGCGCTTCCAGCCGGTGGCGTCGCCGGTCACCACCCGCCGCACCATCGGCTTCAAGCCGGGCGGCTGAACCACGGCGCTCGCGCGCGGTGGCGGCTCACAGCACAAACCCGGCGAAAGCCGGGTTTGTGGTTTCTGGAACATGGACTGGAACATGGACTGGAACATGGATCTGCGCGTGGCCTTGCGAGGCCGCTGCGACTAGGCCGCCTGGTCCAGCTCGCAGTCCGTCGGCCATGCCGCATTGCGGTTTCGGCAGGCGCAGGCTTCGGGATCCGCGGGATTCAGGATGCAGATCGTGGCGCTGCGGATAGGCTGCTCGGCAAGTGCGCGCATGAGGCGCGGGCCGCGGCCGCCGTAGCGCGGTCGGGTCGTCCGGGACGACGAAGGCATGAAGATCATTTCGCTCTTGAACAAACGCATGGGGGTGACACTCCTTGGGGGGATAAGCGCGGAACAGGTCCTTCCGGCGCGGCGCGCAGGATAAACGCCGGACATGACGACCGCCTTTCGCCGCAGCGCAGCGGTTCCCGGCGCATTCAGGCGGCACGCCCCACGACGGGTGCCGGTATCGCCGCGATGGCTTCGGCGATGTCGACGATTCCGGCGCGCACGGAGGCATCCGCATCCGCAGGCGCGGCGTCCGGACGCGGCAAGGCGTGCCGGCCATAGCGCCGCAGACGCGGGCCGCGCAGGCCGTAGGCGAATCGCGTTCGAGGCGGTTCCAGGAACAGCATTTCGGTCTTGAACAGGTACATGGGTTACTCCTTCGGGTGTGGGATGAAGCGCAGGGTGGTGTTGTCGTGTCGGCACAGGCGGTGGATGCGGGACGTGCGCAGCGAACGCCGCCGGCATCGATGGCGATGTCCGGCAACGAACGGATTTGCATGCACGCCATCGGGCCACGCCATCGGTCGCATCGGGTGCCCGGCGGCACATCCTTGTGCCGGAGGAGGCGCCCCCGGCCGCGCCTCGACGGCAGCGATCCGGGCCTCCCCTGTCCTTGACGCATCCTTGCGGACCGAGCGTTCATTGTCTCCCCGGGCCGTCTCGCGGACTGCGACCGCGGCGCTGCGGATCAGGAAGAAAAACCTTGTTTTGCAGACGTTCCGTGTGTCTTTCGGCGTGGGAGAATCATAGGTTCCCGGCGTCTCACCGACTGCGAATCCGACGCGTCCATCCGCATCCGCTGACGTACACTCCGGGCATGCCGACGCGATCCGAACACCGCCCACCCGACCCCGCGCTGCGCGCGGCCGCGCGCATCGCCGACGGCTTCGACGACTACAACGCGCGCTTCTCCGACGTCACCCGACGCGCGCGCAAGCGTTTCGAACGCCGCGACTGGCGGCAGGCGCAGACCGACGCCACCGCGCGCATCGATCTGTACGAAACCTGCGTGCGCGAAACCCTGGGCCGGCTGGAATCGCTGCTGGAAGAGCGCGTGCGTTCGCGGCCGCTGTGGCGCGCCATCCGCGCGGCCTACGCCCTGCGCATCGCCGCGCTGCCGGATCGCGAGTTGTACAAGACCTTCTACAACTCGCTGGCGCGGCGGTTCTTCCAGATCGACGGCGTCGCGCCGGACGTGGAGTTCCTGGCGCTGGAGATCGTGCCGACCGGCGACCCCGCCTGCCCCGGCGAGCTGCGCCATCATCCCTTCGATCGCGATGCCGCCGACGTCTGGCGCGGCATCTTCCGCGACCTCGCCTACGTCAACGGCTGGGTGGATCTGGATGCCAGCGCGCGATCGGTCGCGGACGCGCTGCAGTCGCGCGGCGTGATCGGCGTGTCGACGCTGAAGACGCCGTTCTATCGCGAACGTCGCGCCTATCTGGTCGGCCGCGCGTACGGCGCATCGGGCGCGTCGTATCCGGTGGTGGTGGCGCTGACCAGCGACACCGGCGGCGTACGCGCCGATGCGGTGATCGTCGACGACCAGCAGATCTCGATCCTGTTCGGGTTCTCGCGCAGTTATTTCCATGCCGATATCGACCGCGTCGGCGATGTCGTGGCGTTCCTTCACGCGCTGCTGCCGCGCAAACCGCTGGATGAACTGTTCACCGTGGTCGGCCGCATCAAACAGGGCAAGACCGAACGCTATCGTCAGGTGTTCCGTCATCTCGACGAGCATCTCGGTGAGCATGCCGACGAAGAACTCGTGCTGGCCGACGGCGAACGCGGCATGGTGATGGCGGTGTTCACGCCGCGCGGCTATCCGGTGGTGTTCAAACTGATCCGCGACCGTTTCGCCTATCCCAAGGACATGGTGCGCGCCGAGGTCGAAGAAAAGTATCGGCTGGTCTTCCGCCGCGATCGCGTCGGGCGTCTGGTCGACGCGCAGGAATTCCTGCGCCTGCGTTTTCCGAAACGGCAGTTCGCGCCGGCCGCGCTGGACGAACTGCTGCGCGAATGCGCGCAGACCGTGCAGCTGGAAGGCGACGAAGTGCTGATCAAGCACTGCTATGTCGAACGCCGCGTGCGTCCGTTGAACCTGTACGTGCGCGAAGCGCCGGCGCCGGCCGCCGAGCGCGCGGTGCTGGAGTACGGCCAGGCGATCAAGGATCTCGCGCGCAGCAATATCTTCCCGGGCGATCTGCTGTTGAAGAATTTCGGCGTGAGCCGTCACGGCCGCGTGCTGTTCTACGATTACGACGAACTGTGTCTGGTCGAAGAGTGCAAATTCCGCGCGGTGCCGGCGATGCGCGAGGAAGACGAAACCCGCCCGCTCGACGAATGGCTGTACGCCGCGAGCGACGACGTGTTTCCGGAACTGTTTCCGCAGTTCCTCGGCATCCTGCCCGCGCTGCGGAAACGCCTGTGCGAGGAACACGGCGAAATCTTCGACCCCGCGTGGTGGCGCGACGTGCAGTCGCGATTGGCGGCGGGCGAACACTTCGATGTGGCGCCGTATCCCGATGCCGCGAGGCTGCCGCAGGCACGCGAGCCCCACGACGATTTGCGCTAGGCTGTGATCCCCTTCCGACGACACTCCACGCCGCCATGTCGAATCTGTCCGCGTCCGCACTGCGTTGCTGTCTGATCCTCGCCCTGGGCACGCCGTTGATCGGCGCCTGCACCTCCATGAATACGAATACGAGCACGGCCGCGGAAGCGGGCCGGGCGCCCGTCGCCGATAGCGCGCTGTCCGATGCCATCGCCGGCAGCTGGCGCGATCCGAAGAACGCCGCGCGCGACGCGTTCCGGCATCCGCGCGAAACGCTCGGCTTCTTCGGCGTGAGCGCGAACGAAACCGTGCTCGAAATCACGCCCGGCGGCAGCGGCTGGTACACCGAGATCCTCGCGCCGTATCTGCGCGACGACGGCAGCTACATCGCGGCGCTGACCGATCCGATGGCGGTCGCCGAAGGCCGCAGCCGCGACTATCAGCAGAAGACGATGGACGATCTGAAAGCGCGACTGGCGAAATCGCCGGCGCAGTTCGATCGCGTCCGCTTCGCCGCATTCGATCCCAAGCAGCCGGCATTCGCGGCTGCGGGCAGCGTCGATACCGTGCTGACCTTCCGCAACGTCCACAACTGGATCGGCGGCGGCACCGCCGATGCGTATTTCGCCGGTTTCTACGCCGCGCTGAAACCGGGCGGCGTGCTGGGCGTGGTCGAACATCGCGCCAAGCCGGGGACCGATCTCGAGAAAATGAAGAAGTCGGGTTACCTCACCGAACAGCTGGTGATCGATCTCGCGACCAAGGCCGGCTTCGTGCTGGACGCGCGCAGCGAAGCGAATGCGAACCCGAAAGACACCGCCGATCATCCCAACGGCGTGTGGACGCTGCCGCCGACCAACCGTCACGATGCCGAAGACGCGGCGATGTACAAGGCCATCGGCGAAAGCGATCGCATGACCCTGCGATTCGTCAAGCCCGCGAAATAACAGGATCTCGTAGAGCGGCCTTCAGGCCGCTGCCCCCACCCCAACCCTCCCCCGCGTCGCGGGGGAGGGAGATATGCTCGCGGCCCGAACGGGAAGGCGCAAAGCAGCGAACTCAAGTCCGCTCTACAGATGCGTGGGATCTCGCGCTTCCAACAACCGCTGCAACAACGCGATCTGTTCGCCCTGCGCCGCCAGGATCTTCTCCAGCTGTTCCACCCGCAGCTGGTCGAGTTTGTCGTGCAGCGCCATGATTTCCAGCTCGGCCTTCAGATTGACCTGATAATCGTGCTCCGCCGCCGCGCGGTCGCGTTCGGCGTGACGGTTCTGGCTCATCATGATCACCGGCGCCTGCAGCGCGGCCAGCATCGACAGCAGCAGATTAAGGAAAATGAAAGGGTAAGGATCGAACGGGTCCGCGCGCAGCAGCCAGATGTTCGTCGCTACCCACACGCCGAGGAACAGCATGAAGATGCCGATGAAGGTCCACGAACCGCCGAAATGCGCGACGCCGTCGGCGACGCGTTCGCCGAATGTCCGGTCGTCGCCCTTGCCCGGCGCAGGCGCGATGCTGATGTGTTCGCGTCGCTGGATCCGGGTCAGCACGGCGCGCTCGGCGGCGTTGGCCTGCTCCCAGGTTTTGCCGAGCAGTCGAGTGGAGAGCGCGGTGAGTTCGTGGTGGCTCATGGCGGTACTCGCGAAGAATCCTGCGTACAGCATAGGCCTGCCGCGTCGCCGCGCGGTTGCGGCAGCGGCGCCATGCTGATCGCGTTCAACAAACCCTACGGCGTGCTGTGTCAGTTCACCGATGGCGGTCCGCTCAAGGCGGGCCTGCCGCCGCGGCCCACGCTCGCGGATTTCGGACTGCCGCGCGATGTCTATGCGGCCGGCCGGTTGGACCACGACAGCGAAGGTCTGCTGCTGCTCACCGACGACGGCCCGCTGGCGCATCGCATCACCGATCCGCGTCACAAACTGGCCAAGACCTATCGCGTGCAGGTGGAAGGTGCGCCACAGCCTGAACAGCTCGACATGCTGCGTCGCGGCGTGGAACTCAACGACGGGATGACGCTGCCGGCGCAGGCCGACTTGATCGATGCGCCATCGCTATGGCCGCGCGATCCGCCGGTGCGCTTCCGCAAGACCGTGCCCGACGCGTGGCTGGAGCTGGTGATCCGCGAGGGCCGCAATCGGCAGGTGCGACGCATGACGGCAGCGGTCGGATTGCCGACGCTGCGGCTGGTGCGCGTTGCGATCGGCGAATGGTATCTGGACGATCTGGCGCCGGGTCGATGGCGCGAATGCCGCACCGGTTGAGGCCGATGCGGCATTCGTCGCGATGATGGATACGTGGTGCCCGATGTTTCCCTCGCCGATCGATGCGGATCGATCAGCGAAGCGATCATCGTTATTCCGCGCTGGAATCCGCGCCGTCGGTCTGCTTGGCGGCCTTGCGCGCGCGCGACGTGCGCTTGGTGGTCGACCCGGGTTTGGCTTCGCTTTTCTTGTCGGCAGCCGTGACCTTGACCTTGGCGCCGTTGCTGCGGGTGACCTTGCCGGAAATCGCCGCGCGAGGCGCATCCACGCGCGCATCGGCATGTCTGCGATAGGCACGATAAGCGAGTACGCCAGCACCGACCACGCCTACCGCCAGCAGGATGCCCGGATTGCGGCGGACCAGGGTGGTGGCGACCTTGGTGCCGGCCTTGGCCACGCTCAACGCCGCGCCCGCTTCGATCCACTTGGGCAGGTCCGGCATGCGTGAGGACGTGGATTCGAATGTGCGGCGTGCCTGACGGACGAGAGCGGTGCCGCTGTCGGACAAACGATCGATGGTGCTGTTCATGGCGAACTCCTGTGGCGTCTGCAGCGCAGCGAGGGCGTGCAGGAAAACGCGTGTTCGGTGACGGGAAGATACCGTCGCATTGTCGATGCCGATGTGCCGCGCGCAAGCATGCGACGCGTCGCGTATCCGTCGACGTTCAGATTCTGCCGATCTGCGATGCGATGCCGCCGCGAATCATGCAAAGCGCGCTGCGCACCGGGAATTCCGCATGACGCTCGCGCATCCCGATAGGCCGCGTTGCGCCCGTTGCGGTGCATCCCTCACGTACCGCGCGGCTTCGCGCGATGCGTCGCCTTCGCGCTCCATGGATCGTCAGGCCACGGGTGCTTGGGGTAGCGGCCCTTCATTTCCTTCTTCACTTCCGGGTAGGTGCGTTCCCAGAAGCTGCGCAGATCCTGGGTGATCTGCAGCGGTCGTCCGCCGGGCGACAGCAGATGAAGGGTCAGCGGCACGCGGCCATCGGCGACGCGCGGCGTATCGGCCAGGCCGAACAATTCCTGGAGTTTCACCGCCAGCACCGGCGGCAACGGCGCATCGGTCGCGGTGTCGTAGGCGTATTCGATGCCGCGCTCCATGCCCGACGGCACCACGATGCGGGTCGGTGCGAGCGCGTCGATGCGCTGCCGCAGCGCCCAGTCGATGCCTGCGCCCGACTTCAGGGCTTCGCTCAGTTCGTCTTCGCTCAGCGCGTCGAGCCGGGTCTTGCCGACGAACGCCGGCCGAAGCCAAGTATCGAGGCTCGCCAGCAATGCCCCATCCGACAGATCGGGCAGGGAGAGTTCCGGCATCCACGCGCGCAGGCAGCGCACGCGTGCGCGCCAATGCGTCAGCGACTCGCGCCACGGCAGCGCATCGATGCCGAGCGTCCGCACCGCGTCGGTCAAGGCCTGCGCGGCCTGCGCCGGATCGACGCGGCCGGCGGGTCGCGCGTCCAGCACGATGCCGTCGAAACGCTGCACGCGTTCTGCGACCAGCGCGCGTCGCGCGTCGTCCCAGCGCACTTCGTCGCGATCGGAGAAACGCGCGCCGAAATCGCGACGCAGCCGCGCTTCGTCCACCGGCGCCGCGCGCAGCACTTTCGCGTCCTTCGCTTCGAAACGCAGATCGCAGGCGACGATCCATGGTTCGCCGATCATCGCGCTGTCGTCGAACAACTGCGCCATGCGCCCGTTGGCCAGCGGATACCGACGCAGGTCGCTGCCGTGCCGGTAGCCGATGCGGTCGGGAAACGCGTGCGCCAGCAGATCGCCCAGCGCATGCGCCGGTACGCTCGATGGCGGCTTCGCATTGCAGCGCAGACGTTTACGCCACTGCGTCGCGGCGGCGTCCAAGGCCTGCAGCGACGAGCGCACGGCGTCCGGTGGCGTGCGGCCCTGACGATGCGCCGCCAACGCCTGCCACCGTGCGGCCAACGCATCGCAGCGGCCCTGCCCGGGTATCGCGCGCAGCGGATCGCGCGCCTCCAGCAGCGCCGCGAGGTCGCAGGCCAGTGCGGTCTCGATATCGTTCTGCGCGGACAGCAGCATCGCCGCCAGTCGCGGGTGCGTGCCGACCGTCAGCATTCGTTTTCCGGACGAAGTGATCGCATTGCCGGCGTCCAGCGCGCCGAGGCGCTGCAGCAGATCGCGCGCCGCGGCGAGCGCACCTGTCGGCGGTGCGTCGACGAAACGCAGCGCGTCGCTGCCCCAGGCCGCGAGTTCCAGCGCCAGCGACGCTAGTTCGACCTGCGCGATCTCCGGCCGCCGCTGCGGCTCCAGACGCTGCGATTCCGGCCACAGTCTGTACGCCGAACCTTCGGCGACGCGGCCCGCGCGACCGGCGCGCTGATCGGCGGACGACTGCGCGATGTTCACCACGTCGAGTCGCGAAAAACCGCTGTTGGGGTCGTAGCGCGGCTCGCGCGCCAGGCCGCTGTCGATCACCACCCGCACGCCCGGCAGGGTCACGCTGGATTCGGCGACATTGGTCGCCAGCACCACGCGGCGACGACCGTCCTGCGAAGGCTGCAATACGCGCGACTGTTGTTCGACCGGGAGTTCGCCGTGCAGCGCGAGGATTTCGATGCTTCCCCCACCCCAACCCTCCCCCGCACGCGGGGGAGGGAGTGTCATGTGCAGCGCGAGGATCTCTGTCTCCTCCCCCCGCATGCGGGGGGAGGTTGGG
>JAZKFJ010000016.1:0-86291 GCA_040386495.1 Pseudomonadota bacterium | reverse complement strand
GAGGGTGATCAGCGAATTTCCATCGTGGGGCACCCCCTCCCCGACCCTCCCCGCAAGGGGGAGGGTGCCCGCCGGTGCTTTGGGCGACAGGGTGCCCATTTCGCCGGACGGCACCTCCCCCCTTGTGAGGGAGGTTGGGAGGGGGGTGCTCCGCAACAACGCCTCCACCTTCCCGATCTCCCGCTGCCCCGGCAAAAACACCAGCACATCGCCCGGATGTTCCGCCAGCGCATGTTCCACCGCGCGCTTGACCTGATGCTCGATTGCCTCGTCGCGTCGCGCCTGGAAGTGTGCGATGCGCACCGGATAACTGCGGCCGGCGCTGGACAGCCGCGGTGCGTCGAGAAACGCGGCCAGCTTCTCGCCGTCCAGCGTCGCCGACATCACCAGCAGCCGCAGGTCTTCGCGCAGCCCCGCCTGCACATCCAGCGCCAGGGCCAGACCGAGATCGCCGACGAGATGACGTTCGTGGAATTCGTCGAACAGGATCGCGCCCACGCCTTCCAGCATCGCGTCGTCCTGCAGCATCCGCGTGAGGATGCCTTCGGTCACCACTTCGATCCGGGTGCGCGCCGAAACCTTATTTTCGAAACGGATGCGATAGCCGACCGTCTCTCCGACGGCTTCGCCCAACTGCTTCGCCATGAACTGCGCCGCCGCGCGCGCGGCCACGCGACGCGGTTCCAGCATCACGATCCTGCGGCCGGCCAACCACTCGGCATCCAGCAGCGCCAGCGGCACTTGGGTGGTCTTGCCGGCGCCGGGCGGCGCTTCCAGCACCAGGCGCGTGCCGGCGCTCAGCGCCTGCCGGATCTCCGGCAGCAGTTCGGCGATGGGAAAGGCGTCATGCGGGGTCATCGCATCAGGCTAACAGCCATGGCAAGGGGCGAAGCCGAGCCGTCCTTTGGGCGCCGTTCGTCGGCGCGCGCCCGGCGCCCGGGCTTTTTGGTGGCGGTTGTCATAACGCCGGGCTAGATTGCGCCCTCCATAACGGAAGGGATGTACCCATGTCGCGTGCGCTTTCCATGCTGTCGCCTTATGTGATGTGCCCCTTGGCCTTCGCCCTGCTTCTCGGAAGCGGCGCCGCCCAGGCAGCAGTCTTCATCAACGAATTCCATTACGACGACTCCACCGCCGCCGGCGATACCGGCGAGCGCATCGAGATCGTCGCCACTGCGGGCGAAACGCTCGGCAGTTACCGCGTGTATCTCTACAACGGCTCCACCCCGTCGTCCGCCGTCACCTACGACAACGACCTGGTGCCTGCAGGCAGTCTGGTCGGCTGCGGCGGCCAGGTGCGCATCGCGACCCTGAGCTACCCCAGCAACGGCATCCAGAACGGTTCCAACGACGGCATCGCGCTGGTGAACCCCAGCGGCCAGGTCGTGCAGTTCATCAGCTACGAAGGCGGCATCACCGCCAGCAACGGCCCGGCCGCGGGCATGACCAGCACCAATATTCCGGTCTCGGAAAGCGGTTCCGACGCCGCCGGTCGTTCGCTGCAGCTCGGCGGCAGCGGCGGCTTGGCCAACTTCACCTGGCGCGCCGCGGCCACCCAGACCTTCGGCACCTGCAACAACAGCCAGAGCTTCACCGGCACCACGCCGCCGAATCCCATCCCCACCGTCACCTCGACCACGCCGGTCAACGGCGCGAACGATTTCCCGGCCGCCGGCAATCTGGGCATCACCTTCAGCGAAGCGGTCGTTGCCGGCCCCGGTGCGTTCACGCTGGGCTGCGCCACCTTCGGCGACATCAACATCACGTGGCCCACCACCACCGCCGCGACCAGTTTCAGCATCGATACCGGCACGGCGCTCCCCGCGGGCGTGGCCTGCACCTTCACCGCGTTCGCGGCCAACATCCGCGATGCCGGCGACGCGCGTCCCGCGGCCAACACGGTGGTGAACTTCAACGTCGCCAGCGGCGGCGGCGGCGGCACCGGCTATTACTCGAAGGTCAACACCAGCAGCGCCTCGCAGCTGCGCTGCTCGCTGCACGCGACCATCAAGGGCCACACCGCGTATCCGTACAGCGGCGGCACCACCAACACCTGGTCGATCCTCGAAATCGCCGATGAGGATCCGAACAACAGCGGCCGCATCCTCGACGCCTACCGCAACCGCAGCTTCGTCAAGATCACCGATCGCGCGGGCAGCGGCAGCGGCCTGAAGTACAACCGCGAACACAGCTGGCCGAACTCGCTGGGCTTCGGTTCCGCCACCGGCAACCTCGGCCTGCCCAACGCGCCGTACACCGACACCCACATGCTGTATCTCACCGACTCGGCCTACAACGCCGATCGCGGCAACAAGCCCTACGCCAACTGCACCGCGGCGTCGGGCTGCACCGAGCGCGTCACCGAAGTGAACAACGGCCAGGGCGGCGGCAGCGGCGCGTATCCGGGCAATTCCAACTGGGTGAAGACCCCGGACGGCAACAGCGGCTCGTTCGAAGTGTGGGGCAAGCGCAAGGGCGACCTGGCCCGCACCATCCTATACATGGCGATCCGTTACGAAGGCGGCACGCATCCCACCACCGGCCAGTCCGAACCGGACCTGGAACTCACCGACAACCGCAGCCTGATCGTCATCACCTCCAGCTCCCCGGCCTACATGGGCCTGCTGTCCACGCTGATCGCCTGGCACCAGGCCGACCCGCCGACCGCCGCCGAGCGCGAGCGCAACGAAGTGATCTACAGCTTCCAGGGCAACCGCAACCCGTTCATCGATCATCCGGAATGGGGCACGGCGGCGCTGTTCACTTCGGCCAAGCCGGCGACGTGTCAGTTGAATTGATCGCATAGACAACGCGATGTTTCAGGGAAACGCCGGCGAGAGATCGTCGGCGTTTTCGTATTCGCAATGCATTGCCCAGTACGTTGCGATGCCGTGATGCAGCGGGCGTGTCGTTACACGCCCCGTTGGCAGCGCTTTCGGATAAACGATATCGCCGCATACGGAGAGCCGTACTGGATACCACCTTATGTTCGATTGAACGGCAGGACGGCGAGCAAATAATTTCCGCGAATTCTCGCTCACGCAGTTGATTTTCGGGCTTGCTCTGGGGCTTGACGGTTTTGCGGCCTGCGCGGACTATTTAGTACCACCCTATTTTTTCGGGTCAATTAGGTGTTAGGCCTCTATGAACCATCAAACCAATAGTGGCTCCAAGAAATGGGCGGCGCTATCGAACAAAGAGCAATCTCGAATTTTCACCGGGGAGAGCTACTTGCCCCTCCCTAGCCCCCATGCCGAACGGATCGAAGCGCTGTTTGGTATCAAGGCCGTCCAACTAGGGCGTGAACTGCTAAAGGATGTGCCTGGATACTCGGCCTCCGCGAACGGAAAGTTCCAAAGAAATGAGATGCGCAGCATCGCTGATTCATGGAATAGCCCACAAGATGTGCAAGCGACAAGGGAGTGGCTCCATCGAAGAAGTGTTCCCTACTCCACAAGCATTTATCTTGTCTACGACGAGATTGTCGTAGCCACTGAATGGAAGCTCTTAGTCAAATACTGGGATGCGTTCTCTTGGTCAGTTGGAGTTGCCATGCTCGCTCTCAACGAGAGAAAGAGTTGGGTATGCGAGTTCCACCATGAGGACGTGATTACGTTTCAGAGCTATGAGTAGCTGCTCAAACTTAAACGCGCCTTCACGCAGAGGCCTAACAATTCGTTCAAGCCGACCCCGCATCGTGGCATCTAGCATGTGCTTTACGCTACTCTTGCCCATGTCCGCCGCCCCGCCACGGGGCGGCTTAACTAAGGCGTTAGGCGCCACAAAGATGCTTTCTCTTGCTCAAGCACAATCATTAGTAGAGGCTCGGATCTGCGGCTTGCCAGACGATCCCATCGAGGTAGTCGTGCTTACATCTGACACACTCGAAAAATCGTTCGGCTGGGTGTTCTTTTATCAATCACGTGTTTACATCCAGAGCGAAGATCCGTCGGATGCTCTTGTGGGCAATGCTCCAGTCATAGTCAACCGTTTCACAGGTGACGTCGTCGCGACCGGCACTGCAGAATCAATTGATGCTTACATTTCCCGCTACAAAGCATCACTATCCCCTGGTGGCGCCTAGCAATTCGTTCAAGCCGACCCCATATCGTGGCGTCGGCTACGTGCCCGCGCTACGCTATCACGCGTCCGCCACCCCGCTGTTAACTCAGGCGTTAAGTAGCACATGACAGATCACGTCGTAGCACAGCTCACAAGCTTAATAGAAAGAATCAGGGCTCATCGCGTTTCGGTCGACGCAGAGGCAAGGCGCCTGCGTCCGTCCGAGTTGGCTGCGGCGTTTGACAATCAAAGCGCTCATCTCTGGTGCTTGTCAGTCGTCGGGGACAGTCTCGTTCGCATACGCCTACTAATTGAGCAAAATTTCAACTTCGTCGAAACATTGGGTGTTGTTGCTGTTTCAAGATATTTGTTCGAGCTTAGCGTCTGGCTGAAGCTTTTCGAGATAGATGAGCGCTATGGCTTCGTATATTACGACCAGTTGATCGAGACACAAAAGAACTACTATCACAGCACCCTCAGGCAATTTCATCGGGAAGTTGCGCTACTTCGAGAATTTGATCGCAGAGAGAATGAGAGGCAAGACGCACTTCTCGCAACAGAACAGTCGCCCGAAGATCGCGCAAGAATAATTCATTCGGTAGCTGATTCAATCGACGCCGAGGCTGCGCGGAAGTTCTCCATATATTCGGAGCACGCTAAGCATAACGGCTACGACTTTCAGGCTTACCTAGTTGAGAGCAACGCCATTCCGTCAGCTGAGTTGGCCCTGATTGAAATAGAGAATGAGCGGTCTAACTTTGACGCGAATATCCTTCCTAAGGTATCCGACCTGATGCTTGACAACAATGGTAGGAAGAAGCGTTGGAAATGGAATGAAATGGCGAAGAAGGTAGAACTGCAAGATGAGTATGACTACATCTATGCTTTCTCAAGCAAGTTACTGCACGCTACACCCGCAAGCATCACGACCAACCAAAAAAATTTAGAACCAGAAGAGATCAAAATTTTTCTGAAATACATAGAGGTTAAAGTGGCGGACGTGCTCGATGCATCTAGAAAGTATTGCTTGAGCGCTACCTAAAAATTAATTCACGCCGAAGCCGCTTCGCGTCTCGGCTTAATTCAGGTGTTAGGAAAATGAAGCTCTCGCTCGTCTGCGTTGTGTGCATTGCGATAGGAATGGCATTGACCGGCTGTGACCGAAGTCATAACTACAAAGAGGCCGCCTATTTTGAGCTTGACGGCCGATACACAGTGACGCTTTCTGGCAAACGCATGCTGATGGCGCACGATCCGGTTTCATTGATTCTCAGCAAGACATATGAAGAGCACTTGGAGCTCGACCTACCTCGTTTGAGCGGGACAATTCGAGGAGACGACATTCCAGTGAAGTCTGGATACGAATACACGGGTACTATTGAAGTGTCTGGCACTCAAATGCGTGTGAATCTGTACTACGACAATACGGACGATGAAGTTAGCAAGCCACTCTCGTGGAACGGCCAATATGTCCTTGTTAACGACAAGGCCGTAAAGCGCATATAGCCGCGTAGGGTGCATAAGCGAAGAGTCATGCACCTTTCTGTCACCGCTCCGCTCCGGTAGTATTCGATGGCGTATGACGCCTTGGGTTTATGCACCTTACGCCCTGCACAATTTGACCCCGCATCGTGGCGTCGGCCACGTGACGCTAAGGCCGTAAGGCGCATATAGCCGCTTAGGGTGCATAAGCGAAGCGTCATGCACCTTTCTGTCACCGCGCCGGCAGCATTCGATTGCGCATGACGCCTTCGGCTTATGCGCCCTACGCTATTGGGCGATACATAGGCTGTCGTCCCATCGAAATGCCCGTCATAGTGTTGCTGACATTCTTCTGCAGACCCAAAGGGCGGCGCACAGGACGTGCGCCGTTTTTCGACGCGGCAGGATGCCGCATCGAAAAATCCCGGCCATGTTTCCGATGGCAGATTTGCCTCGTCACTGAGAGTTTTCTTTGGTGACTTTCTTTGCGACAAAGAAAGTTACCCGCGCGCTAGCGCGGAAGCTCTGCAGTTGCTTTTTGATGGGTATCGCTACGCTCAACCCATCCTACTTCGCTCTTCGGAAAGAGGTTCCTTGCTTCATCCCGGGTCCGCGCGTTGCACGGACCCGGGCTACGCGACTGCGCTTGTTCGCCATTGGCCGGATCGACAAGCAGCGACGTCGCCAGGTTAAGCGAAGCGCACCAGAAACGCCGTTGTGACACACGGTCACGGTTGCTATCTTTCCCATGCAGTTGCTGTTCGCTGGAAGCCGACACGGCGGCTACGCCGCCAGCCCGGCCAAGCCCAGCGAAACACTATTCCACTCACCGCAAAGGACGCACACATGACCACCGGACTGACCCTGATGATGCCCGTGTTGCCGGGCACCAAGCTCTCGACCATCGTGGAAACACTCGCGTTCAACAATGCCGCGATCCATGCCGCATTGCAGTCGATCGGCACCGTGCACTTCGCGCGCTTCGTGCTGTTCGATACGTCGAAGCCGAACCTGCAGCCCGACATGAGCCAGATCGATACGCCGTCCGACACGCTGGTGATCAGCGTGATCACCGAATACGACGGCAGCTTCAACGCCTACATCAGCGATTTCGTGAACCAGCTCGGCGATGTGTTCAATGCCTTGCTGGCCTTCGTGGTCGGCGGGGCGGCGGTGTCGCCCGTGCAGAGCAACCTGGCCGCATTCGAGGCCTTCGTGGCCGCGAACGATGCGTCGCAGCACCTGCCGAACAACGTCGGCATCTATGCGGCGTATCCGCAGACCGTGCAGATGATCCTGGCCGCGTTCCCGCCTGCCAAGTGATCGCATGAGCGCCGGGCCGGCGTCTGCCGGTCCGGTGTCTGCCGCGCGCGCACCGGCAACGCCACGGATCTGCCGTGGCTTGCCTGCGCGTTTCTTCTTCTCTTGCAGGAGGTCAGGATGACCACGACGCCCGCCGACACCACACCCATCGATTATGCGGATGTGCAGGGCACGATCCTGCGCGGTTATCGCGTCGATTTCGCGCGACATTTCGTTCTTTCGATCACCGATGCCGTCGCGACAGGCACGCTGCTGACGGACCTGGTGAACGGCAGCAACGGCCTGCCGAAGATCACCTCCGCGCAGCGCACCAAGGTTCGCCCTGCCTGTTTCCTCAATGTCAGTTTCACCTGTACCGGGCTCGCCGCGATGGGCGTCTCGGCCGCCGATCTGGCGACCTTCGACGGTTCGTTCCAGCTTGGCGCAAGCAATGCCGGCGTGGCCAGGAATGTGGGCGATGTGGGCAGCAGCGCGCCCGAACACTGGATCGGCGGGCTCGGCGACGGTGCGCAGGTCCACATGCTGGTCAGCCTGTGGGTGCGCGACTCGACCGAAGTGCTGGAATCCGTGTCCGCGCAGCTGCGGTCCGCCTTCGACGGTGCAGCGACCATCCTGCTGGAACAGGACGCCAACGCCTTGCCCGACAACAAGGTGCATTTCGGCTATCGCGACAGCATCTCGCAGCCGACCGTGCTCGGTGCGCCGCCCACCAAGCACGCGCCGGACGACCAGCCCGTGGTCGCGACGGGCGAGTTCCTGCTGGGCTACACCAACGAGATCGGCGGCAGCTACCGCGTGTCGCCGTCGCAGCTGTCGTTGAACGGCAGCTATGCCGCGTTCCGCATCCTGGAACAGGATGTGGCCGCCTACGATGCATTGGTGCAGAGCTTCGCCGACAAGGCCGGTGTCGACACCGAAATGGCGGCGGCGAAGATCTGCGGACGCTGGCGCAACGGCAATCCGCTGTCGCTGTCGCCGACGCAGCAGGATCCGCTGCTGCCGCGCGATCGGCTCAACAACTTCACCTATGTCGCGCCGCCGGCCGAGACCGACGATACGCTGGGCCTGATGTGCCCGATCGGGTCGCACATCCGTCGCAACAATCCGCGCAACGAGGCCGTGGTGGGCGGCGGCACCAGCTCGAACCACCGCATCGTTCGCCGCGCGATGCCGTATGGTCCGCCGTACGATCCGGACAAGCCGGATTCGGCGACGCGCGGCCTGGTCGGTTATTTCATCAATGCCAGCATCCAGAACCAGTTCGAGTTCCTGACCAGCCAGTGGAGCATGACGTACACGTTCGTGAAATCGGCCACCGCGCCGGGTGGCACGCCCGCAGGCAATGCGCTGTTCAACATCAGCGGCGAGGACGTGTTCCTGGGCGTGAACGACCCGTCATCAAGTGCGTTCACCTTCCCCGGCGCGGGCGCGAACGGCTCGGGCAACACCACAGTGACCGGCTTCGGCCGCACCATCACGACGCGCGGCGGGGTGTACTGCTTTTTCCCGAGCATCTCCGGCCTGACTTATCTCGCCGGGTTGCCCACCGTAGCCGGCTGAGATTCGGGGAAAAAGGTCAGTGACGCGGTCGCCAGGTTGCGGCCGGGGGCCGCAGCCGGGGCGCTCCGGTAAGAACTTTCTTGCGTCATCCCGGGTCCGCGCGTTGCATGGACCCGGGATGCGGTTTGCGATTCCTGGACGGATTGCGTGGATCGCTCAGCGCCGCTTGGACGCGTCGCGATCCGGTAGACGCACGCCATCGGGCATCGCATTCGTCTTCGGCTGCTGCACTGCGGGAACCGCCGGCAACACCGGCGCCACGCGCAGGCCCTGGCCTTCGGCGGTGACCACATTCACCATCGCGCGGATGTCGTTGATGTCGTCGACCACGCGGGTGTTGAGATCGTCGACCAGGAACACGCCGGCCACCTGGTTCACGCGGTCGACCCACGGCGTGAAGCCGAAGGCGCCGGGGCTGGACACGATGAGCGGCGACGTGGGGTCGATCCACTGGCCGATGCCGTAGCCGAAGCCGGTGGCGGTGGGCGGACGCGAGATGTCGACGGTGCCGACAGTGCGGTCGTTGGCCATCGCTTCGATGGTGGTGCTGGCGAGGAAGCGGCGGCCCGGCAGGCAGAACTGGGTCGTGCTGTTGTCGAGGCAGCCGTAGGCCAGCACCATGTCGACGACCTTGCCGTAGTCCTCCAGCGTGCTGCGCACGCCGCCTGCGATGCGCGGATTGGTATTGCGCACGTAGCCCGGAGCGGTGGAGGCGGTGGCGAAATCGGTGGCGTTCAAGCCCAGCGGCGTCGCCATTTCGTCGATGAAGATGTCGTCCCAGGCCTTGCCGGTGGCCAGTTCGGCCATGCGTCCGGCGACCTGCATCGAATTGCCGCCGTAGGAAAACACCGTGCCCGGCGCGCCGATCAACGGTTCCTGCAGGATGCGGTTGGCGCAGCTGGCCAGCGTGTAGAGCGGGTTGGACATGCAGCTGTCGTCGCCGCCCGGCAGCGCGCTGGTGTGCGAGAACAGCTGCGCCAGCGTGATCGGGCGCTTGGCTGCTTCGATGTTGGGGAAATACTGGCCGACGGTATCGGTCCAGCGCATCTGGCCCTTGTCGACCAGACGGGCGATGGCCAGCGCGGACAGCCATTTGCTGGCCGAGGCGATGCGGATGCGGGTGCCGAGGGTGTAACCGCCGAACGCGCGCCGATAAACCACGCTGCCATGCTTGTTGACGCGCAGCGACGCGCCGTCGAGGTTGTTGGCCGTCACGAAGGTCTGCATTTCCGCGGTGACGGGGGAGAAATCGTAGATCGGTACCGCACGTGCGGTGCCGGCGGCGCCGAGCAGCAGGGTCAGGCCGAAGGTGGTCATCAGGGTGCGCAACATGGTGGATCTTCCGTGGCTGGGTAGGGGCGTGAACGCCGACGCGCCGCGCGCCGTTGACGCTGGCGGCGGTACGGATCCTGCGAAGTTGTAACGAGTTGTGTCCGGGGTTGTTTCCGGCCGTGTCGGGAGCAGGCTTGCGGCTTCCGTACAATGGCGACCCCGCATTCCGTGTCCTCCGCATGACCTTGATCGACATCGGCGCCAATCTCACCCACGGCAGTTTCGACCACGACCGCGAGGCGGTGCTGCAGCGCGCGCGCGCCGCCGGCGTGACGACGATGGTGATCACCGGCGCGTGCCGCGAGCACTCGCCGAAAGCACTGATCCTGGCGCGCACGTATCCGGGCGAACTGTTCGCCACCGCCGGCGTGCATCCGCATCAGGCGCTGGAGTACACCGACGAGTGCGACGCCGAGATGCGCGAACTGCATGCGCATCCGGAAGTGGTGGCGGTGGGCGAATGCGGGCTGGACTACAACCGCGATTTCTCGCCGCGGCCGGCGCAGCGCAAGGCGTTCGAGCGCCAGCTGCAGCTGGCCGCCGAGAATGGAAAACCGCTGTTCCTGCACCAGCGCGACGCGCACGACGATTTCGTGGCGATGATGAATAATTTCGACGGTCGCCTGGGCCCGGCGGTGGTGCATTGCTTCACCGGCACCCGCAAGGAGCTGTTCGACTGTCTGGACCGGGACTGGCACATCGGCATCACCGGCTGGCTCTGCGACGAACGCCGCGGCCTGCATCTGCGCGAACTGGTGAAGCATATTCCGGCGAACCGGCTGATGATCGAAACCGACGCGCCGTATCTGCTGCCGCGCACCGTGAAGCCGCAGCCTTCGCACCGGCGCAACGAACCGATGTACCTCGCGCACATCGTCGAAGAACTGGCCCGCGACCGCGGCGAGCCGGTGGAAACCGTCGCCGCGGCGACCACGGCGACGGCGACGGCGTTTTTCGGGCTACCGACCCGTGCGGATCAGCAGCCTGCTTCGCAGTCGTAATAGTTGGTGCGGCACAGGTCGTAGCACCAGCCCTGCCCCGGCGTGCACGAGTACCAGCAGGCGGTGTACTCCTGTTGACACGATCTGATGCACAGGTTGCCGGCGGCTTCGGTGGTGGTGGACACCGACATGCCCAGGCCTGCCGACAGGGCCATCATCGCGGCCAGGGCCCATGTTTTCGTCTTCATTGTCGCTCTCCTTCGCTTGAGGTCGATCCTGTTCGAAGCCGGATCGCTTGGCTTTGCAATCTCAGGGATGAGGTCGGGCTTCTAGAGCGAGGCGCCCGTGGCCTTGGCCGGCTTATCGACGGATTTGCCGATGGCCTTCAATGCCTCGCGGATCACCGGCTCGCGGAAGCCATCGATCCTGCGTTCGCCGATGTACAGCAAGGGCACGCCGATGCCGCCCTTGGCGATGAACTCCGCGTTCGCCGCTTCGGACTTGTCGATCTGGTATTCGGTGTACTGCACGCCCTCCGCAGCCAGAAGGTCGCGCACCTTCGTGCAGTACGGGCAGGTGGTGGTGGCGTACATCACCACTTCGTTGCCGGCCTTGGCGTAGAGCGCGGCGTGATCGCCGGTGGCGTACTGGGCGGGCGGGAAAGCGGTGCGATAGGAAGAGGAGAGCTTTGGCCCCAGGTACAGGCCAATCGCGAAGAACGCGGGGATCAGCAGCAGCGGCAGCAATTTCCGGATGAACCTGGGCATCGACCCTCCTTGGCGAATTCACGTTCGCCCCGCTGTCGATGGGAGCGCATACCGAAACCTACTCCTGTTGCGCCGTTCATGCACGCGGCGATGCGGGGATCAATACACCGCCAGGTCGCCGCAGCCCTGCATGCCGGTTTCGCCCTGCAGCGCGACGGTCACGCGCTGCGGATGCGGCCTGTCGGCGTCGTCGGTGCAAGGTTCGGTGACGATTTCGACCCGGATCGTTTTCGGGCCCTGTGCGGTCTGCAACGTGCCGTCGAGCAGAAGCGGTGCGCCGCGTACCGGAACGGGCGCGCTTCGATAGAACAGCGTGCCTTCGCCCTCGTAGGTGCCCATGCCCCAGACCAGGCGGACGCTGTGGCGCATGCCCTCGGGCGTCTGCTCGCCCTGGCTCTGGATCTCGATGTTGAAGTGCTCGCCCAGGCCCTTGAACGCCGCCACCGGGCTGACCTTGCCGACCATGTCCGGCGAAATCTTGCCGGCGGCCCCGGGCGGCGGCGCGGCGGCGGGCATGGGGGCATCGGGCGCAGCGGCTTCGGGTACGGCCGTTACGGGTGCGTCCGCGTCCGTTGGCGTGGCGGCGCTGCAGGCGGCTAATACCGACATCAACAACGTCGCGGGAATCGTACGGATACGCATGACAGGCTCCAGTCGAAATGATGACGGCGTTCGTGCGTGTGCGTTCATGCGCTTCGTAGGAGGGCCTTCAGGCCCGAGCTCTTGATCTCACCATGGCGTAACGAAGAGCTCGGGCCTGAAGGCCCTCCTACGAAACGCACGAACGAATGCGGGGCTGTCGGATTCGGAAAGGCCTCAGCTGCGCAGGCCCACGCCGCGCTTCAGCAGCCACAGACTCAGGCCGCCCAGCGCGAACACGAAGCCCAGCATCAGCGCGTACGCCAGCCACAGCGGCACGTCGGAGACGCCCAGCAGGCCGTAGCGGAAGGCGTTGACCATGTAGAAGATCGGGTTGAGGTGGGTCGCGGCCTCGGCCCAGTCGGGCAGCAGCTTCACCGAATAGAACACGCCGCCCAGATAGGTGAGCGGGGTGAGGATGAAGGTCGGCACGATCGCGATATCGTCGAATTTCTTCGCGTACACCGCGTTGACGAAGCCCGCGAGGGCGAAGATCGTCGCGCCCAGGATCACCGTGCTCAAGGTGATCAGCGGGTGCGGCACCCGCACCTGGGTGAAGAACATCGCGATCACCAGCACGATCGCGCCGACCAGCAGCCCGCGCAGCACCGCGCCGGCGACGTAGCCGCCCAGGATGACCCAGCTCGGCATCGGGCTGACCAGCAGTTCCTCGACGTGGCGGCCGAACTTGGCGCCGAAGAAACTCGACGAAATGTTGCCGTAGCTGTTCTGGATGATGCTCATCATCACCAGCCCGGGGACGATGAAGTCCATGTAGCGGATGCCGTCCATCTCGCCGACCCGCGCGCCGATCAGGCCGCCGAAGATCAGGAAATACAGGGTCATGGTGATCGCCGGCGGCACCAGGGTCTGGCCCCAGATGCGCAGGATCCGCGCCACTTCGCGGCGGACGATGGTGTACAGCGCGGTGCGGTGGCGCTGGGCGACGCTCATGTCGGGTGTGGCCGGGTGCGCGCTCATGCCGCGGCGCCCACGTTGTTGTCGCCGGTCAATCTCACGAACAGTTCCTCCAGGCGGTTGGTCTTGGTGCGCATCGAGCGCACGCGGATGCCCGCGGCATCCAGCGCGGCGAACACGCCGTTGAGGTCCATC
Source organism: Pseudomonadota bacterium (assembly GCA_040386495.1). Classification (GTDB taxonomy): domain Bacteria; phylum Pseudomonadota; class Gammaproteobacteria; order Xanthomonadales; family Xanthomonadaceae; genus Lysobacter_I. The sequence continues at coordinate 73,072 of JAZKFJ010000016.1, read as the reverse complement.
GCCCGCGGCATGTCGATGTCCAGGGTGTGATCGTCGGCCGCGAGCAGGGTCGCGCCAAGGATCGACGGCAGCTGCGCCGGCAGCGCGCCGTCGATGTCGAGCAGGAAGCCTTCGACATCGAGCTTCGCCAGCAGCGCCTTCATCGGCCCCTGCTCGACGATCCGCCCCTTGTCGATGATCGCCAGATTGCGGCAGAGGTTTTCGGCCTCTTCCAGATAATGGGTGGTGAGGATGATGGTGGTGCCGGAGGCGTTGATCTCCTTCAGCGTCTTCCACATGCCGCGGCGGATCTCGATGTCCACGCCGGCGGTGGGCTCGTCCAGGATCAGCAGCCGCGGGCTGGTCATCATGGCGCGGGCGATCATCAGCCGCCGCTTCATGCCGCCGGACAGGGTGCGGCTCATCTTGTCGTTCTTGTCCCAGAGCTGCGCTTCCTTCAGCACCCGCTCGGCGCGTTCGCGGGCGATCGCGCGCGGCACGCCGTAGAAGCCGGCGTAATTCACGCAGATATCGAACGGCTTCTCGAACATGTTGAAGTTGAGTTCCTGCGGCACCAGGCCGATCAGGCGCATCGCGGCGTCGCGCCGGGCGGCGATGTCGACGCCGAAGATGCGCACATCGCCCGAGGTCTTGTTGACCAGCGAGCTGGCGACGCCGATCAGGGTCGACTTGCCGGCGCCGTTCGGGCCCAGCAGCGCGTAGAAATCGCCGGGGGCCACGTCCAGCGAGACGCCCTTCAGGGCCTCCACGCCGTTGTCGTAGGTCTTGCGCAGGTTGCGGATCGAAAGCGCCGGCGCGTCGGCGCCGGGGGCGGAATCTGGGGTCATCGGGGGTCCTCGCCGTCGCGGGCAGGCGTGCGCCCGGTGAGATCGGCGCGACGGAACGGCTAGTATAGGCGGCCGTGCCGGCGGCTCCCGATACGCAGCGTCGGCAACACTCCTTTCCACAAGGTTTCCTTCCCGTGCCCGTCCATTTCCCGCTCAAACTCGTCGGCCGCCGGATGCTGGCCCCCACCGTCGCCCATCTCAATTTCGTCCGCGACGACGGCGAACCGCTGGACTACATCCCGGGGCAGTTCCTGCAGGTGCATTTCCACTACGCCGACGGCACCGCGACCAAGCGCAGCTATTCGCTGGCGACCCAGCACGACCATGCGCTGGGCCCGGGCGAATCGGTCGAGATCGCGGTGAGCTACGTCGCTGGTGGCGCCGCGACCGCGTTGTTCGAGGAACTGCCGCTGGGCGGACGGATCGACGCCAGCGGCCCGTACGGCCGCTTCTGCCTGATGCCCGCCGACGCCAACCGTCGCTATCTGCTCATCGGCACCGGCACCGGCGTGACCCCGTATCGCGCGATGCTGCCGCAGCTGAAGGCCCTGATCGCCGACCGCGGCATCGAAGTGGTGCTGCTGTTCGGCGCGCGCACGCCGGAAGAACTGCTGTACGGCGACGATTTCCGCGCGTTCGCCGACGCGCATCCGAATTTCCGCTTCGTGCCGTGTTTCTCGCGCGAATTGCCCGCCGACGATTCGCCGCATGCGCACGCCGACGTGCGCAAGGGCTATGTGCAGGAGCAGCTGGCCGAATTCGCGCCTCAGGCCGAATCCGACATCGCCTACCTCTGCGGCAACCCGAACATGGTCGACGTGTGCTTCGAAGCGCTGAAGGGCCATGGCCTGCCGGTGCCGGCGATCCGCCGCGAGAAGTACATCAGCAGCAAGTAAGGCGTGAGCCCGACTCCGTAGAGCGGTCTTCAGGCCGCTGCCCCCACCCCAACCCTCCCCCGCATGCGGGGGAGGGAGATTCGCGTGCTTCGCGAATGTGAGGGCGAAGCAGCGGGCTGGTGTTCAACAGCCGAACGGCTGGTCAGCCCGCTTTACAAACCGGACGTTTGATTCGCGTCAGCCGCGGCCGCGGCATCATTGGCGTCGCGCTCCGGGTTCTGCCTGGGGCTGTCACATCCGCTGCCCGCACGCGTCTTGGTCCACGAAGCGCAGTGTTCACCCGCACGCATCCCCGCACACGATCCGCATCGAGAAGCCTCCCATGCTCAAACCCCTGTTGCTGTCCTCGCTCGCGCTGGCGCTCGCCGCCTGCGGCGGGCAGGCCGAAAAAACCGTGGTTCCGAAGACCGGCGCCAACGGCGATCTGCGCTACGGCGGGCTGGTGTTCAAACCCTGCGCCCTGGGCGGCGACCGCGGCCAGGGCGTCGAGGCGCAGTGCGCCAAACTGCAGGCGCCGGAAAACCACGCCGCGCCCAACGGCCGCAAGATTTCGCTCGCGGTGGCGATGATCCCGGCCAAAAGCCAGACCCAGTCCGACCCGGTGGTGATCATCGCCGGCGGCCCGGGGCAATCGATCCTCGACAGCTACCCCATGCTGCATCCGGCGCTGAACGACGTACGCCGCAGCCGCAACATCCTGCTGGTGGACGCGCGCGGCACCGGCACGTCGAATCTTCTGCAGTGCGAAGAGTTCACGTCGCTGGACGAAGACACCGAAGACTTCGACGACCCGGCCAAGACCCGCGCGCTGGTCGAGCGTTGTCGCGATCGCCTGGCCAAGACCAGCGATCTGCGTTTCTACGGCACCGGCGACCACGTCCAGGATCTCGATCTGCTGCGCCGGACCATCGGCGTGGAACAGCTCAATCTCGCCGGCATTTCCTACGGCACCCGCGTCGCCCAGCAGTACGCGGCGCGCTATCCGGCGCACACGCGCACGGTCACCCTGGACTCGATCGCGCCCAACACGCTGGTGCTGGGCCAGGAGCACGCGCGCAATCTCGACGCTGCGATCAAACAGCAGTTCGCGCGCTGCGTCGCCGATGCCGCCTGCAAACGCAACATCGGCGATCCCACTGCGCTGCTCGCCAAGGTGCGCGCGACGCTGCAGGCGGGGAATCTCGCGCCGGTGCGTTACCGCGACCCGACCAGCGGCGAGTGGCGCGAGGAAGTGCCGCGCTTCGGTCATCTCGGCGGACTGCTGCGGTTCTACGCCTATCGCCCGGAATCGGCGGCGATGCTGCCGCTGATCCTGCACGATGCGTCCGAAGGCCGCTACGAAACCCTGCTGTCGCAGTCGCGCGCGCTGAGCGGAGACGTCGGCGATTCGATGGCGCTGGGCATGCATCTGTCGGTGAGCTGCACCGAGGATTTCGAAGTGCGGACCAGCCCCGAGGACGAAACGACGATCATGGGCAACGACATCGTCGAATTCATCCAGGCGCAGTGCGCGGTCTGGCCTAAGGGCAAGCGCGCGGCCGATTTCCGCAAACCGCTGGCGGGCAAGGTGCCGGTGTTGGCGATCAGCGGCGAGTTCGATCCGGTCACCCCGCCGCGCTACGGCGACGAAGTGGTGAAGACGCTGCCGAATGGCCGCCATCTGGTGCTACCGGGCCAGGGCCACAGCGTGCTCACCACCGGCTGCATGCCGAAACTGTTCGCGCAGTTCGTCGAAACCGCCGATGCGAAAAAACTCGACGCCAAATGCCTGCAGCGCCTGAAGCCGACGCCGCCGTTCGCGGGCAATTACGGCTGGGAGCCGTGACCTTGCGTTGAAGCTTTGCTCCTCCCCTTGCGCACAGCGCAGGGGGAGGTCGGGAGGGGGTTCGGAGTGAGGTAGTCGTTCAAGAGCACCCCTCCCCAACCCTCCCCTTGGCCTGCGGCCAAAGGGAGGGAGCTAGTCGCAAGCGCTGCGGGGTTCGCGTCATCCACAGAGAGTTCGATATCGCGTTGAAGCTCTGCTCCTCCCCTTGCGCAACGCGCAGGGGGAGGTTGGGAGGGGGTTCGGAGTGAGGCAGTCGTCCGAAAGCACCCCTCCCCAACCCTCCCCTTGGCCTTCGGCCAAAGGGAGGGAGCCGGTCGCAAGCGCTGAGGCGTTCGCGTCATCCACAGATAGGTTTGATATCGCGTTGAAGCTTTGCTCCTCCCCTTGCGCATCGCGCAGGGGGAGGTCGGGAGGGGGTTTGGAGTGAGGTAGTTGTCCGAAAGCACCCCTCCCCAACCCGTCCTGCCAGCCTGCTATAGCAGGCTGGCGTTCGGCGGCATGCGAGCCTGTGGCTCGCAGCATGCCACCTCACCCCCTTGGCCTGCGGCCAAAGGGAGGGAGTCATTCGCGGGTGCTGCGGGGTTCGCCGCATCCACAGACGTCATCCACGTAATTTTCTTCACGGGGTTTTTCCCATGATCGATGTCCAGAATCTGCACAAGTCGTTCAAGACCAAGACCGGTCTGGTGCAGGCCGTGCGCGGCGTGAGCTTCACCGCCCGCGACGGCGAAATCACCGGCCTGCTCGGCCCCAACGGCGCCGGCAAGACCACCACCCTTCGCATGCTCTACACGCTGATGTCGCCCGACCAGGGCACGGTGAGCGTCGACGGTATCGACATCCAGAAGGATGCGACCGCCGTGCGCCAGCGCCTGGGCGTGCTGCCCGATGCGCGCGGCGTGTACAAGCGCCTGAGCGCGCGCGAGAACATCGCCTACTTCGGCGAGCTGCACGGGCTGGACGCGGCCACCATCGCCTCGCGCACCGCGAAGCTGGCGGAAACGCTGGGGATGGAGGATTTCCTCGATCGCCGCACCGAAGGGTTCTCGCAGGGCCAGCGCACCAAGACCGCGATCGCGCGCGCGCTGATCCACGATCCGAAGAACGTGATCCTCGACGAGCCCACCAACGGCCTCGACGTGATGACCACCCGCGGCCTGCGCAACTTCCTGCTGCAGCTGCGCGCCGAAGGCCGCTGCGTGATCTTCTCCAGCCACATCATGCAGGAGGTCGCGGCGCTGTGTGACCGCATCGTGGTGATCGCCGGCGGCGAAGTGAAAGCCATCGGCACGCCCGACGAACTGCGCGCACGCGCCGGCGAAGAGAATCTCGAAGACGCCTTCGTTCAACTGATCGGTTCCGACGAGGGCCTGCACGCATGAAGACGACCGGACTCAAGATAAACATGTTCGCCACGTTCATGACCGTGTTCCGCAAGGAACTCCGCGATTTCGCCCGCGACCGCCGCACCTTCCTGATGGCGCTGCTGCTCGGCCCGCTGGTCTATCCGGTGCTGATGCTGGGCATGGGCAAGCTGATGGAAGCGCGCATCAGCACCCAGCTGGAGAAGCCGCTGGAGATCCCGATCATCGGTGCCGCCTACGCGCCCAACCTGGTCGCATGGCTGGAAACCCAGGACATCCGCGCCAAGCCGGCGCCGAAGGATCTGGTCGCGGCGATCCGCAACCAGGACGAAGACGTGGCTCTCGTCATCGCGCCGAATTTCGGCGAGGAATGGCGCGCGGGGCGGCCGGCGAAAGTGGAAGTCGTCGCCGACACCACGCGCAGCAATGCAGACGTGCCGATCGAACGCCTGCGCGGCGCGCTCAACGCCTACAGCGGCCAGGTCGGCGCGTTGCGGCTCGTGGCGCGCGGCGTGAATCCCGCGCTGACGCAATCGGTGGCGGTGACCCAGCGCGACGTGGCCACGCCGGAAGCGAAACAGGGCCGGCTGATGTCGATCATCCTGCCGCTGATCCTGGTGCTGTTCGCGTTCATGGGCGGCGCCAACCTGACCATGGACGTGACCGCGGGCGAGCGCGAGCGGCAATCGCTGGAGCCGCTGCTGGCCACGCCCGTCTCGCGCGGCGTGCTGGTCAGCGGCAAGATGGCCGCGGCGGGATTGATCGGCATCGCCAGCGTCATCCTCACGTTGTTGTCGTTCAAGCTCAGCGCGGCGATGTCGACCAGCGCGATGGCCAGTTCGCTGGACGTGTCGTTCCCCGCCATCGGCCGCATGCTGCTGGTGCTGGCGCCGCTGGTGCTGATCGGCACCGCGCTGCTGACGTTCATTTCTGCCGGCTCCAAAAGCATGAAGGAAGCGCAGAGCCACATGGTCTGGCTGATGTTCATGCCGATGCTGCCGGGCTACGCGCTGATGGCGTATCCGCTGAAGGATCAGGACCTGTGGCAGTACGCGGTTCCGTTCCTGTCGCAGAACCAGATGCTGGTGAAAGCGTCGCGCGGCGAGAATGCGTCGCCCGAACAGTGGGCCATCTACCTGGTCTGCGCGATCGCGCTGGCCGCGGCGCTGTGGCTGGCGGCGATCTGGCGCTATCGCCAGGAGAAGTTGGCGATTTCGTCCTGATCGGCGGGATTGCGGAAAGAAAAAAGTCCGGCGCATGCCTAATGCCAGTCAGTTAACGCTGTCGAGTATGTTTGGCGACGCAGTGATTTGGCCTCCTCCCCCGCGCGCGGGGGAGGATTAAGGTGGGGGCGCGCGACATGGAGCGCAGAGCGCCCCCATCCCGGCCTTCCCCCGCACGCGGGGGAAGGAGAAAACAGCCGCATTTGAAGGACAATTCGCTTTAACTGACGAGCATTAGGCGCATGCCGGGCTTTTTGGTTCATGCGATCGATCGTCGGAACGGACATCGGACCTGGGATACAACCCGGATTAGCCGTCCGGACAGGGGACGCGACACCGGCCGTCGCGACCAAAGCGCATTCTCCGTGACATGCGGCAGGGCCGGCCCCATGCTTGGCGACTTGAATCCGCGGGGGAAAGCAGGATGCGACTGGCCGAATTCATTCTGGCGAACATCGAACCCATCCTCGCGGAATGGGAAGACTTCGCGCGCAGCTTGTCGCCCGGCGCGGACATGACGATCGTCCAGCTTCGCGACGACGCGCAATCGATCCTGCTCGCGACCGCACGCGACATGCAGAACCGTCAGAGCCTCGAGCAGCAGGAGAGCAAGTCCAAAGGGGACGGCGGCGCTGGCGGCGCGGCGAGCGACCGGCTGGACATCGCCTCGGACATGCACGGCGTGGAGCGGGTGTCCTCGGGGTTCCACATCACCGACGTCGTCTCCGAATACCGCGCGCTGCGCGCCAGCGTCCTGCGCCTCTGGCGCGAAAGCGTTCCGCAGCCGGAGCGGAAAGACCTCGACGACCTCACGCGCTTCAACGAGTCGCTGGATCAATCGCTGGCCCGCGGCGTGGCCAGTTACTCCAAGCGCGTCGACGATTCGCGGCAGATGTTCCTCGCGATTCTCAGCCACGATCTGCGCAATCCGCTCAGCACCATCCGCACCGCCGCCTATCTGGTCGCGATGAACAACGAAGACCGGGCCACCGCCGACGCCATCCTGATGATCAACCGGAGCACGGATGTCATGGTGCGATTGATCAGCGACCTGATCGATTTCTCGTCCAGCGGCCTGGGCCGCGCGATGCCGCTGAATCGCGAGCCGGTCGATCTGGAACTGCTGTGCCGCGAGGTGATCGACGCGTACCGCACCACGCACGCGGACCGCGTGCTGCACTTCCATTCGGACGGCGACGTGAACGGCGTGTGGGATGTGGGCCGCATCCGCCAGGTCGTTTCGAATCTGCTGGGCAACGCCATCCAGCACGGCTCGCCGGATGGGCCGATTACGTTGTCGGCGACTTCGAAAAGCACGCCTTCAGCGGCATCGGGCCCGGCGGATGCCGTCGTGGCGCTGAGCGTCCACAACGAGGGCCCGCCCATCCCGCCGGACCTGTTGCCCACGCTCTTCGATCCGCTCAAGCGCTACGCCACGCAGGAATCCGCAGCGGATCGGACGCCCGGCAGCATCGGGCTGGGCCTGTACATCGTGCGCGAGATCGTCGCAGCCAACGGCGGCAGAGTTTCGGTCACCTCCACGGCGGAGGAAGGCACTACGTTCACCGTCTTCATACCGCGGTTGCTTCCCGCTGAAGAGCAGGATCGGGACGATGCGAAAGCGGCGGGATAAGCCTGTGGTGCGTGCGCAATGGACATGCCTCTGGCGCAAGCGGTGCGGCGACCGCGGGCCGTGCGGTACGAACGCGCTGTGGCCCACGCATCCGCTGGTGCACAATGCAGCGCATCGAATCGATCTGGACGCATCATGGAACTAGAAGCCCTTCTGATTGCCGCCTTGCGCGAAGCGGGCTACGGGCCCGATGCCATCGGCTCGGCGATGCCGAGGCTCCTGCGCATCATGGAAGCCGAGGATGTTCGTATCGAGATGGGCCGCAACCTGTCGCGCAAGGAGCGCGAATACGTGCGCCTTCAGCTCGAACTGGGGCTTGGCGTGTCGGAAGTGGTTGCGGGTTTGAAGAAGAAGTGAGCGGCGGTGGTGTGTAAGTAGGCGTTGTGGGGTGGTTGAGAGCGGAATCGTCTTCGGCGGTTCCGCGCTGCGAGCGACGCCTTACTGCCTGTTTCGTTCGTCCGCTCGTTTTCGATAGTCAGAGCTTGGCTTCGACCCGATGCGGATATCGCGTAGGGCGGGTCTTGCACCCGCCGCATGCGAAATCACGGCGATGCTCCAGATGGCGATGCGTCGTTCAAGAAGCCATGCTCCGGTCCAGTAGGCGGGTACGAGACCCGCCCTACGCGATATCCACGTCAACTCTTAGCGAGTAGCGAGTAGCCCGGGTAAGTGCGTAGCACGCACCCGGGAGAACGCAAGCGGTCAAGTTTCTGTGGTGGTTCAAGATCAAAAGCCCCGGGTGCGGCCTTCGGCCTTACCCGGGCTACTTGCTGGTGAGCAGTACGGATCTTTAAAGCGCTGCCGCGTGCGCCAGTCCCGTCACCACGCCCAGCGACGCGTTGCCCTTGACCAGCTCCGCATCCGGGAACATCTCCCTGACGAGCTGCGGCACATAGGGCGAGCGCGACATGCCGCCGGTGAGATAGACCGTCTCCGGCGGCTGCGTCAGTTCGGCCTTGGCGCTCTCCATGAGCGTGCGCACATGGCGAAGGAACGGCGACGCGGCATCGTCGAGGCGCGCGGAGTCGACGGTCCCGGCCAAGCCCGGTTCGATGAAATCGAGCTCCAGCGTTACGCAGTCGGCTTGGCTCAATTGGATCTTGGCGCGCTCGACGGCACGGTTCAGGCGAACGGTGTGGCCTGATGCCCTCAGCGTTTCCAGGCGCTGGCCGTAGGGCGCTTCGACATGCGCGAACGAGGCCTCGCGGAAGCGGGCCTGACGCTGCAAGTCCTGCACGGCGGACGCTTCGTAGAAGCGGTGCACCGGCGTGTTGGTGACGCCTTTGCCGAACAGCGGCATGACCGCGCGCATGCTCAGCTCGATGTCCACATCGGTTCCGCCCATCGGCTCGCCCCATGAGCCATGCACGACGGGTGCGCTTTCCGCACCGCCGACATCGGCAAGCGCGATGTCCGTCGTTCCACCGCCGATGTCGAGGATCAGCGTCCTGCGGGAGTGTTCGTTGCGCTGGTGATAGCCGTACGCAGCCGCTGCCGGTTCTTCGAGGAACGCCACCTCGTCGAAGCCTGCGGCATACGCCGCGTCGGTCAGGATTTCGAGCGCCTGTACGCCGCCTGCCTCTTGCATCGAGCTGCGGAATCGCACCGGGCGACCCAGCAGAGCCGCCCTGACGTCGCACCCGAGCTGCGCGCTCGCCGTAAGCCGGATATGCCGCAGCAACTGTGTGGCGATACCCAACAGGGTGTCGCGCGCATGCGCCTCCAGCCGATAGCCCAGCATGGACTTCGGAGAGACCACCAACTGGCCCGCGCTTCCCTCAATGAAGGCATCGACCGCCTCTTCACCATAAATCGCGTGCTGCAGATCCACGCGCTCGAGCATGGCCTTGCGCATCTCCTGCGCCGCCCAGCGCCGACGCACGAGCGCAAGCGCATCGCGTTCCAGCTCCGGCTCGCTTCGAACGCGCGGCGAGGGAATCATGCCCAGCTCGCGCGACCGCTGGGGTTCGGGGCGCTGCAATGCCTGCTCGCGGCGTGCACGAAGCTCCGCATGCAGCATGGTCTGATCGCGCCGGAAATCCCCCGTCAGTCTCCGGATTTCGTCGTGCAGGTCGTCGGTGAGTACGAAGTCGGACAGGTCCGGCAGACGCTGCGGGAAGAAAACAGTGGTACGGAACTGCAGGTCGTCGCCGAACCGGATCAGCTGCAACTCGCCATCGATAACGGCACCGGCGGCCGAATAGCTTGTGCCGAAGTCGATTCCGATGCGCATGCACTTCCCGAAACTGATGGCGAGGCATGCCATTTTGCCGCAAACAGGTCCGCTTGGTGGCCATTGGATCAATCGAGCCTGCTGTTTCTGGCTCAGGTTCTACGCGTTCCGCGCCGCACGTCAATGCAATCGCCCCTTTGATGACAAGGGCGGCACACCGCGCCGCGCCTCCGCTGGTCGTCCGGTGGACCTCGTTGCTTCGAAGGCAATGAGCGCTTACGACCCGAAGCCGACATTGAAAATGACGCCAGCAGAGAATGCATCTTGGACTTCAGCAGCTCGAGTTATATTTCCGGCCTCTATTTGGCGCGGCTGGGGGTGAGCGAGTGAGCGATCGACGGTTCGCGTTATGGCTGCCTCTGGTGTTGGCCGCAGGTTCGGTGACCGCGCAGTCGGCGGACCAGCCCGTAACAAGCGAAGCAGGGGCGGGAGTCGCCTTGGAGTCGATACTGAGGGAAGCCCGCGAACAGCGAGTAGCCCGGGTAAGGCCGAAGGCCGCACCCGGGGCTTTTGATCTTGAAACATCACAGGTACTTGACCGCTTGCGTTCTCCCGGGTGCTTGATATGCCCTCACGCGGGCTACTCGCTGTTTTCGACCCAGAGCGGAGCATTCGTCGAATGTTCGCCGCCTGTGGAGGTTGGAGGATGGACTAGGCTTCTGCGAGTAGCCTAGACATTTCTTCCTCGGTTGCGATCGGCACTAGCGAGCCGATCCTCTGACGTAAGGCAGCGAGCGCGGGTCCATCGGCTTGGTCGCAGATGAAGAATTCATGGGATAGCGCCGCAATGATTTGGTTTATATCCGACACATTAAGTGGGTTCTCGTATGAAGGACGGCGGCCAACGATGCAGCGTGTGGGCGAAATTGGTAGGAAAACCATGGCCATCTCGACCTCATTGTCGATTGCCCCCAGAGCCAAGCGTGGCTTACCGTCGGTGAAGATGGCTACCGGGCCACAGTCGCCGAGAATGAAGTGGTCGCCAGCACAGGAGCTCCAAGTTTCAAGTGTCATTTCTTCAACCATGCGCTGAGATCGGATGGGGCTCTCTGGGCCCTTCGACAATCCTCCAAGAAATGCCTTATCGGCAATTTTTTCTGCTTCCGACTGCATGTGATCCAATGCATGAACAACAAGCGATTTAACCTCTACGAGTAATCGTTGCTCGTTTTCCTGAACTATGATTTTCCATTTAGGGAGCATTAAACTGTAGAACTTGGCCTGTTGTTCTCGGCTCAAGTGGCCGTGATCCTTTCGGATCTGCTCGTAGATAAGTTGTCTACGTTTCTTGGGGTCGTGGAGGCTCTTGGTCAATTCCGCTTGCAGGTGTTTGCCATCCAAGAGGCGAGACCGGGCCGCCGCCATAAATACAGGCATCATATCTGTAAGCGCAGTGCGCATCGCCTTAGTGCGAATACCTAATGCGCAGATGAGGATTGCCATCTGGCCAGGCTCCATTGGCTCGTTGTTATTGAGTCTATTAACCGTGATAGCCAGTTGTTTCTCGCCAACTGTGATCGCATCATCTAACGATCTGTCCTCTTGGGTTCCGTAGAAATCTAACTCTTGGCCAAGTTCCATAACATTAGTGTCGTAGGTTCCATGTGCGCGGTGATGAGCGTGTACATAGAAGTGTTTACCCTTTTGCCGGAAAGCGAAGGGGCGTTGAAGAAAACGGGGTAGGTAGTGGTGACGTCGGCCGGCCATGATTTTTCTTCTAGTAGACATCCACAGAATGGATCAGATCACCTTTCCATTTCCATGCTTGGCCGGAAATTAACCCTGTCATTTATTTCAGGATGAGCTTGTAGGGCGGGTGAAACCCGCCATTTCGAAGCGCTATACCGTGGATTACAACGATCATGAGACTGCGTGATCTGGTCGTATGCGGTGCTCGAATTGCAGAAGGCGGGTTGCACCCGCTCTACTGGAATGTGTGCAGCGAGTAGGGCCGCAGGGTGGGCCCCTGGCCCACCACCACCGTATTCAAACAATCACGACGATTGGTTTTCTTGCGGAGATTTGCTTCGATCATTGTTTGCGACAACGGACGCATGGTGATGGTGTGCCAGGGGCCCACCCTACGCCTAAAACGCAAACCCACCCGGCAACAACGGCCCCCCCAACCACATCCACCGCGCCATCCACGCCGTCGTGATGGCGATCAACAGCGTCAGCGGCACACCGACGCGCAGGAAATCGCCGAAGGTGTATTGGCCGGGGTTGAGGATCAGCAAGTTGCCGTGATGGCCGATGGGCGTCAGGAACGAGGCGACCGCGCCCATCGCGGTGCAGACGACGAACGGCACCGGCGGCAGGCCCAGGCCTTCGGCCAGCGCCAGCGCGATGGGGCACAGCAGCACGGTGGTGGCGGCGTCGGAGAGGATCTGGGTCAGCAGCGCGGCGGCGCCGAACATCACCAGCAGCAGCGTCAGCGGCGACCAGTGCGAGGCGTGCTCCAGCAGGAAGGACGCCAGCATGCTCGCGGTGCCGGTGCGCTCCATCGCGATGCCCAGCGGAATCACGCCGGCGATCATCACGAAGATGCGCACGTCGATCTGCCGGTAGGCCTGTTCCACGCCGACGCAGCGGGTGAGCACCATGGCCACCGCGCCCGCGAGGAATGCGATCTGCGGCTGCAGCAGTTCGGTGGCGGAGGCGACGATGGCGGCGGCCATGATCAGCAGCGCCAGCGGCGCGCGACTGCGGGTTTTTTTCTGGCCGTCGAACGGCATCAGCAGCAGGAAGCCGTGATGCGCGGCCAGCTGTTCGAAGTTCTGCTGCCGGCCCCACAGCACCAGCAGGTCGCCTTCCTGCAGCGGCATCTCGGCCAGTTCGCCATGCAGCCAGCCTTCCTTGCGCCACAGGCCCACCACCACCACGCCGAGATTGCGCAGGAAGTCGACGTTGGCCACGCTGCGGCCGGCGAACTCGGAACGCGGCGCCACCACCGCCTGCACCAGCTGTTCTTCGCCCAGCAGTTCGGGCTTGTAGCCTTCGGCGGGCTTTTCGCCATATTTGGCCACGGCATGCAGCGCCAGGCCGGGTTCGTCCTTGATCGAGGCGATCTCGTCCGGCGACGCGCGCACCAGCAGCACGTCGCCGGCCAGGAACGGACTGTCGCTGTGTTGCTGTCTGCGGCGCATGCCGTGACGCAGCCAGTCCACCACCTGTAGGCGGTCGCCGAATTTTTTTTCGAACGCCTCGCGGGTCTTGCCGATCCACGGCGATTCGGCTTCCACCACCAGCTCGGTGTAATAGCGTTCCAGGCGCAGGTAATCGGCCTGGCCGGATTCGCCGCTGCGCTTGGGCACCAGCCAGCGGCCCAGCAGCATGTACACGGTGCCCAGCAGCACCAGCGCCGCACCGATGGGGGTGATGGCGAAGATATCCAGCGATTGTTGCCCGTCGCGCTTCAGCAGATCGTTGGCCAACAGGAAGGCGGGCGCGCTGATCAGCGTGAGCGTGGTGCCCAGCGACGCCGCCAGCGACATCGGCATCAGCAGGCGCGAGGTGGCCAGCTTCTGTTCGCGCGCCAGGCGCATGAGGATCGGCAACATCATCGCAGTGACCATGAGGTGATGCGAGAACGCGGCCAGCGCCGCGGTCGCGGGCATCACCACCGCGATGGTGCGCCATTCGCTGCCGCCCGCCGCGCGTCCGATGCCTGCGCCGATGCGGTCGGTGATGCCGGTGGCCGACAGCCCCGCCGACAGTACGAACACCGCCGCCACGATGATCGCCGGCTCGCTGGAAAAGCCCGACAGCGCTTCTTTCGGTTCGAGGATGCCGGTCAGGGTCAGCGCCAGCAGGGCCAGCATCGCCACCAGATCCACGCGCAGTTTTTCGCTGATGAACAGCGCCAGCGTGGCGGCGAGGATGACGAGAAACAGGGCCTGCTGTACTTCCATGGACGGATTCTTGGCGGTGCGGGGGCGCTATACGTTAGTGCATCCGCGTTGCGGCGGTACGTATGTAGCGGGCACTGGCGCCATCGCCGCCTCCGGAATGCAAAAAACCCGGCTTTCGCCCAATGCCGGTCAGCCAAGCCATATCTGCCGCTCTACAAAACAGAATCCCGCGAACATAAAAAAGCCAGTCAGCGTTCACTGACTGGCTCCAGGCTTTCTGCATGTGATCGCGGCGGCGTCAGAGATGCTTGATGATCTCGTCCGCGAATCCGCTGCACTTCACTTCGTTGGCGCCTTCCATCAGGCGGGCGAAGTCGTAGGTCACGTTCTTGCTGGCGATCGCGCCGTCCATCGCCTTGATGATCGCGTCCGCGGCTTCGGTCCAGCCCATGTAACGCAGCATCATTTCGCCGGACAGGATGACCGAACCGGGGTTCACCTTGTCCAGATCGGCGTACTTCGGCGCGGTGCCGTGGGTCGCTTCGAAGACGGCATGGCCGGTGACGTAGTTGATGTTCGCGCCCGGGGCGATGCCGATGCCGCCGACCTGCGCGGCCAGCGCGTCGGACAGATAGTCGCCGTTGAGGTTGAGCGTGGCGGACACGTCGTATTCGCGCGGACGCAGCAGGATCTGCTGCAGGAACGCATCGGCGATGGCGTCCTTGATGATCAGGCCAGCGCCGGGCTTGCCTTCCGGGATCACGTGCCACGGGCCGCCGTCGAGTTCGACCGCGCCGAAGTAGTCGCGCGCGACCTGATAGCCGAAGTCGCGGAACGCGCCCTCGGTGAACTTCATGATGTTGCCCTTGTGGACCAGGGTCACCGACTTGCGCTTGTTCTCGATCGCGTAGCCGATGGCGCTGTGCACCAGACGCTCGGTGCCGAGGTAGGACACCGGCTTGATGCCCACGCCGACCTGTACCGGCAGGTCGCGCGCCGGGGCGCCGATGCCTTCCAGCGCCTTGTTCCATTCGTCGCCCTTGGCCTTGGTGCCGAAGCGGATCTTGTCGAAGCCCTTGGGGAATTCCTTTTCGAGGAAATCCAGCATTTTCTTGGCGTCGGCAGAACCGGGTTCGAACTCGATGCCGGCGTAGATGTCCTCGGTGTTCTCGCGGAAGATCACCATGTCGACGTCGCCGGGCTTCTTCACCGGCGAGGGCACGCCCTCGAACCAGCGCACCGGACGCAGGCAGACGTACAGGTCCAGCATCTGGCGCAGCGCGACGTTGAGCGAACGGATGCCGCCGCCGACCGGCGTGGTCAGCGGGCCCTTGATGCTGACCAGGTATTCGCGGCAGGCCTCGACGGTGGCGTCGGGCAGCCAGTTGCCGGTGGCGTTGAAGGCTTTCTCGCCGGCCAGCACTTCCATCCACTCCAGCTTGCGCTGGCCGCCGTAGGCCTTGGCCACTGCGGCGTCGAGCACGCGGACGCTGGCGCGCCAGATGTCGGGGCCGGTGCCGTCGCCTTCGATGAAGGGAATGATCGGGCGATCCGGAACGTTCAGTCCGGTCGGGGATTTGGTGATCCTGGCGCCGTTCGCGGGCACTTCGGGTTTGAAATCAGCCATTACGCATGGTCTCCATGAAGGCCGGCAGCGGCGCCGGCCAAGACCGCCATTGTCGCGGCTTGCCGGGGCAGGGGGAAGGGTGCAGGGCGATCCGGGCGCCTGCGCCCCTATGCCCACAGCCCATCGCATCGCCTGCGTGGACTTTGGGACAATGACGCCTGTCCCCGCCGATGACGGCCCGCCGATGCTGTTCGCATTCGAGGAAAACGATCTGTTCGAACTCGCAGGCGATCGCGCGTTTCAGCGCGGCCGGGGCTATTTCGACGCCGGCGCCGTGGAGGATCTGGAGCGGCGGGCAGGTCGCTACCGTGCGACGGTCATGGGGACGCATGCGTATCGGACCAGCCTGGGCTGGGACGCTGGTCTGGATGGCGACTGCGATTGCCCGGCGGCGGACGACGGGTTCTGCAAGCATCAGGTGGCGCTGGGTCTGGCGGTACTGGCGTCGGCGTCCGGTGAGCGACGGGAGGCGACCAGGGTCGCGCGCGGCCGCGGTGGTGCGGCGTTGGCCAAGGGCAGCCGCATGAAGACGCCGCCCCCCGGCCAGGCCGCGCCGGTCGACGACGACACCGTGATTGCGCAGTGGTTGTCGGGCTTGCCGCAGGCGCGGCTGGTGGAGCTGCTGATCCGTCAGGCTGCGCAGGACAGCGATCAGTGGCGCGCCCTCGTTGCGCGGGCGCGTGCGGCATCGGCATCGGCCGGGGCGCAGCGCGAAGCGGTCAAGACATTGATCGGCAGTCCGCGCTTCATGGATTGGGAAAGAACCCGGCAGTACGCGCGCCGCCTCGAAGCGCTGTTCGATCTTTTCGATGAGCAGGCGGGCCGGGATCCGAAGGACACCCTGTCGCTGATGCTGTTCGCGTTGAAGAAACTGTTGTCCATCTACACGAAGGTGGACGATTCCAACGGGTCCATCGGCGATATCGGCCAGCGCGTCGGGCAGCGCATCCTGGCGCATGCGCAGACATTCGCCGCGCCCGCGCCCGCGATGGCGAAGGAGGTCTTCGCCGTGCTCGCGATCGACGATTGGGACAGCCTGCATCCGCTGGCATCGTTGGCGCCCGCGCTGGGCCCCAAGGGCATGGCGGATCTGCAGGTCATGGCCGAAAAGCGGTTCGCGTCCGTGCCGGCACCGAAAGAGCGTTGGGCCAGCGACGCGCACGAGTATCGGCACGCGCAGCGGATCCTGGAGAGCGTGCTGGAAGCGTGCGGGGATCTGGAGGCGTTGATCGCGCTGAAACAACGCACGCTCCACAGCGGTTACGACTACCTGGTGCTGGCGGAACTGTGCCTGGCGCATGGGCGTACGCGGCAGGGCATCGATTGGCTGGAGCGCGGCGTCAAGCATGCGCCGGACGAATGCCGTCTGCACGATCGATTGGCGGAAGCGTATTGCGCCGAAGGCTTCGCGCAGGATGCGATCGCTTTGCTGTCGAAGGCATTCGACCATCGCTGCTCGCATGAGCGTTACGCCATGTTGCGCAAGACGGCGAAGGCGTACGGCGATTGGCCATCGCTGCGCGAGCGGATCGATGCCGGTATCGCGAAGCGCAAGGGGCTGTCGGCCGAGGCGCGGCTGAGCCTGCGGATAGAATTCAAACTGATCGACGAGGACAGCGAGGGCGCCTGGGCCCTGGCCGAAGGTCAGCAGTTGCCTATGCGTATCTGGTCGGCCCTGTTGCCGATGCTGGAACGCACGCGGCCGCTGGAAGCCGTGCGCGTGCTGCAGAGGTCGATCGACGATGGTCTGGACGCGGTCTACAGCAGCAGATACGACCAAACCGTCGAAAAAATGAAGCGAATGACGCGCATCGCGCAGGCGCATCCGGACACGGCTGGCACGATAGACGAAGTTCTGGCCGGCTATCGATCGAAACATGCGCGCAAGACCAAACTGATCGCGATGATGGCCGGGCTTTCCGCCGCGCCGCCGGCATCGCGTGCGCGCCGCCGCTGACGCTGCCGGGCTGTGCTTGCGCCCCGGTGATCCGGTTTCGGCCGGGCGATCCGCGAGCGTCTGATCGACACCGGATTGCCGCGGTCGGTGCGCGGTCCGCTGTGGCCGCGGGTCGGACGGATGAGATCAGGGACACGGATCGTTGCGCCTGCCGGCGAGGCTCTGAGATGCATCGCGCAAATCGCGTTTCGCGGCCGCACACGGATGCTGCAACCGAAACGAATTTTTGAGAGCCCTTGCACGAAATGCGACCTGCGGCAGAGATAGCATCGATCGGTGCGGCGCGGAAAAGGGTTCCCGCCGCACGCCCGCCTTCGATGGCGACCTCACGACCGCAGATCGGTATCTGCCTGGTCGGTTCCGGCAAGGAAGCGAGCCCCCATCGCTCTGGTCGCCGATCGATCTTCAAGCGATGTATCAATCAATCATGGAGCGAATCTCAATGTCCCATCCGCACAACCGTCTTTCCGCCCGCCGCACCGCCATCGCGCTGTCGCTCGCCGCCGCCGTGCTCGCCATCGGCAACGTTTCCGCCGCCGAGCGCGCGCCCGTGCTCAGCAAAGTCGTCGCCGATGCGATGAAGCGCGATCTGGGCATGAACGACGCGCAGTTGGCGCAATACTTCAATGCCGAACGCACCGCCTATCTCAACGAAGCGCGCGTGTCCAAGCAGTTGGGCGACCGCTATGCGGGCAGTTGGCTCGAGCGCGATGCCGACGGTAACTACCGTTATGTCGCCGCCACCACCGGCGCCGCCAAGGCCGCGAGCGTGGGCGGCATCGAAGTGCGTCAGCACCGCTACACCGCCCGCCAGCTGCGCAATGCGGCGGCGGAACTCGACGCCGTCCACGCCGGCACCGTGCAGAAGAGCCGCCTGAGCGGCGTGCATGCCTGGGCTGTGGATGTGCCGGGCAACAGCATCGTGGTGACGGTCGCGCCGGGCCACGCGTTGCGCGCGGTGGATTTCGTCGCGGCCAGCAACATCGATGCGGGCATGGTCCGTTTCGAGGTGTCGCCCTTCGAAGCGCCGACGCCGTTCCTGAATGTCGTCGGCGGCGCCGAGTACCAGTCCGGCGGCGGTCTGTGCTCGATCGGTTTCTCGGTCACGCGCGGCGCCACCAAGGGCTTCGCCACCGCCGGCCACTGCGGCGGCGTCGGTACCCCGGTGCGCCTCTTGGGCACGCAGGTCGGCGCGGTCCAGGGTCAGTATTTCCCGGGCGGCGACATGGCTTGGGCGAACGTGCGCAGCATCGATACGCTGTTCGGCCAGGTGACCAAGTACAACGGCACCGTGCAGCGCGTGCTGGGCCGCACCGTGGCGCCGATCGGCGCGGCGATCTGCCGTTCCGGCCGCACCACCGGCTGGCGCTGCGGCACCGTCGTCTCCTACAACAACACCGTTAACTACGGTACGGGCAACGTGAACGGCCTGACCCGCTCCACCGCATGCGCAGGCCAGGGCGACTCCGGCGGTTCGTGGATCACCGGCACCGGCCAGGCCCAGGGCGTGACCTCGGGCGGCCAGCTGCCCGCCGGCAGCAACAACAATTGCGGCGTGGCCAGCCCGATCACGTGGTTCCAGCCGATCACTCCGATCCTCAGCCGCTTCGCCCTGACGCTGGTCCTCGGTTGATCGCGTAGTTTCTGCACCGCGTTGTCGCACGATGCCCCGGGGAAACCCGGGGCATCGTCGTTTCCGGCCGGAAAACCTTTCGGCAAGCATTCGCCTGCGAACACCGAACACCGAACGGGACCGGCAGACGCTACTCCGCGGTTCCGCGGCGCGTGCTGACTTCCGGCACGGGCTGCGGCCGCTGTTTCGGAGAACCATGGCGCGAACCCTTGCCGGAGCGCCCGCATGCTCGATCGTCGCGATGTCCTGAAGTTCGGTGCGCTGGGTCTGGCCGCCACCGTCGCCGCGCACGCGTCCGCGCAGATCGCCCCCGTGCAGGCCGCCAGCCGCGACTCCGCGCCGCAGCCCATCGGCAAGCCGCGTCCGGCCGAAGCGCCCTTCGACCTGCTGATCCTCGGCGGCACCGGACTGACCGGCCCGCATCAGGTGCGTTACGCGCTGGCGCGCGGTCATCGGGTCACCCTCTTCAACCGCGGCCGCAAACAGCCGGAATGGCCGGGCGATGTGGAGCAGCTGCTCGGCGACCGCGACAAGAACGACTACGCCGCCATCGAAGCCGAAATCGCCAAGGGCCGGCGCTGGGACGCGGTGATCGACAATCCCAGCAGCGTGCCGGCGTGGATCCGCGATGCGGCCGCGGTGCTGAAAGGCCATGTCGGTGCGTACACGATGATCTCCAGCCTCTCGGCCTACGCCGACAGCGCGACGCCCGGCACCGACGAAACCGCGCCGCTGGCGACGTTCGACGGCGACCCGCTCAAGGAAACCAACGCCAGCCTGCGCGCCGACATGCAGAAGTACGCCGGTCTGAAAGCCGCGACCGAAGCCGAAGCGCGCAAGCACTTCGGCGACAAGACCACCATCGTGCGGCCGGGCCTGATCGTCGGCCCCGGCGACGACACCGACCGCTTCACCTACTGGCCGCTGCGGCTGTCGCGCGGCGGCGAAGTGCTGTGCCCGGGCGACGGCCGCGACCCGGTGAAGTTCGTCGACGCGCGCGATCTGGGCGAATGGATGATCCGCCTCGCCGAGAACCACGCCCACGGCATCTACAACGCCATCGGCCCGGACTACGACCTCGACATGGCCGCGCTGCTGTACGGCATCCGCGCTTCCACCACCCAGGGCGCGAAGCTCACCTTCGTACCGACCGATTTCCTCGAAGCGCAGAACGTCTCGCCCTGGGGCGACATGCCGGTATGGGTGCCCGGCGGCGGCGACTCCGCCGGCTTCCACACCCGCAGCAACGCGAAAGCGATTGCCGCCGGGCTGACGTTTCGCAGCATCGCCGACACCACAGCAGCGACACTGGCGTGGTTCGCAGCGCAGCCGGAGGAGCGGCGCAAGGCAGGGCCGCGTGCGGGGATCAAGCCGGAGCGCGAGGCGGCGGTGTTGGCGGCTTGGAAGGCGAAAGGCTGAGAGAACTCGAATTTCGGAAACCACTTGAAAAGTGATGGGACGATCAGACTCAGACTGTCGGTTCATACCAACCAGAGTCGGAAATCACCATGCACAAGAAAATCAAAATCCGTGTCGCTTGCGGCGCAATAGAAGTTGGTGGCCCGTTTGGCATGACGAGCTGGCAGCCGATTTACAAAGATATCGAGGTTGAGGTCGACGGTGATCCCAATCATGCGCAAGACCAGGGCACTCCTCAATCAAATAACCTGCGCGGCGCCAAGAACAGTAACCGGACTATTAGGTGAGGTCTGCATCGCGTCCGTCCCGGGTACACGCTGCGCGCGCACCCGGGCTACGAGTGCGATGAAAGGTTCGTAGCCCGGGTCTCGCCAACGGCGAGACCCGGGAAATCCTTACAGCGATGGCGGACTTTTCCGATACCGCACAGCACGCAAGGATCGCATCCTGCCCCGATGGTGTTGTATCGACGCAATCGTGCCCCCGGGGGCACCTATTTCTTCACGCTGACGTTGGCCGATCGTTCTTCGCGGACGCTCGTTGAGCAGATCGACGCTCTGCGACGGTCGTTGCGTAAGACCAAGGCGGAGCGCCCGTTCGAAATAGTTGCGATGGTGGTGTTGCCGGATCATCTGCATGCCGTCTGGCGTTTACCGGAAGGCGATGAGGCGTATTCGACACGGTTGCAGGTTTTCAAAGGCAGGTTCACGCAGGCCTTGAAAGCGCGGGGCGTATGCATTCCGCGATCTCATCGAGGAGAGCCAACCGTGTGGGCCCGGCGTTTCTGGGAGCACACGATCCGCGACGACGACGATCTGCGGACGCACGTCGATTATGTTCACTACAACCCGGTCAAGCATGGTCTGACCGATCGCGTTTCGGCTTGGCCGTATTCCACGTTTCATCGTGATGTCGCGATGGGCAGAACGCATCGCGATTAGGGTGTGGCGCCTGATAGTGCGGATGCGGGCGAAGACGGATGAGTTGTTGGTCACCGCCATCCCGGGTCTCGCCGGTGGCGAGACCCGGGCTACGGATTCGCAATCACCCTGTTCGCATGTGGTTTGAAATACGGGGGCGCTCAACCCGCGCCGTGGCACTTCTTGTATTTCTTGCCGCTGCCGCAGGGGCACGGGTCGTTGCGATCGGGTTTTTCTTCGCGCTTGAGTTGCGTGCGCGGGGTCAGGGCGTCGATGCGGTGCAGGTGCAGGTCGGCCAGCATCTCCGGCAGTTGGACGATGATGCCCAGGCGTTCTTCGTAGCCCAGCGGGGTGCCTTCTGCTTCGGGATCCTCGCCCATCACTTCGCCGCTGGCGAGGCGGTCGAGGTAGGTGAAGATCTCATCGATCCAGTCCTGTTCGTCCAGCCACGCGTCCCAGGCGGATTCGCGCAGTTCGACGGCGCGGAAGAAGCCGTAGGCCCAGTCCTGGCCGACGTCCAGGGCGTCGTCGCTGTGCTCGGACGGATCGTCGGGCAGCCACAGCAGCGGCGCGAGGTGGTCGGGGATGTCGCCGTCGTGGCGGACGCGCTGTTCGACCATGCGCCAGTGCGACATCAGCAGCATGTCGACCTCGGCCGCTTCGGTAGCGTCGTTCCAGCGCGGCACCTTGCCGCCCCACACCGCCGGCTGCCACTCTTCGGGCGGCACCGTCTCCGGCGACACCGCCAGCGCGGAGAGGTAACCATCCAGCGCTTCGACATTGAAGCCCTTGAACGGCACGGCGCGCTGGTCCAGCAGGTCGGAGAGGCGGTCGAGCTTGGCGTCGTCGAGCAGATCGGTGGCGGACATGTCGGTGCGTCGAAGGAAAACGGTGGCTAGGGTAATCGACTGCGGCCGTCGCTGCGCCTCTGCCGCCGTCCCTGCGCAGGCGGGGATCCATGCCCGGTTAAGTGAAGCCAATACGATACGCGCCGAATGGTCCCAGGCATGGATGACCGGCCTCCGGCTGTTGCGGGAGCTTCCCGCCTTCGCGGGGGCGACGACAAATCCCGGGCCTTTCAGTCGCCAGGGATCTGCCGCGACGTATCGACATCGCCCGGCGCCTGCGGGGCGATGACGTCGATGGGATCGGCTTCGTCGCGCAGCAACGCGCGCGCGCCCCGGTCGCCGTGCAGCGCGGCGAGCGCGGGGAAGACGTTGCGCGGAAACACCGCCGGCACCCCGCGCAGGCCGTCGTAGCGGGAGGCGACCATGCGCCGCGGATGCGCGTCGGCCAGCGCGAGCAGGTCGCGCAGCCAGGCGGCGTCGACGGCGTATTGATCGACCAGCATCACCAGCAGGCGTTGCACCGCCGGCTCCGCATCCACGCGCGCGACCGCCGCGCGCAGCGACGCGGACATGCCGTCGCGATGATCGGGCACGTCGACGCGTTCCAGAGACGGCGGCGCGCGCAGCGTGCGCCACAGCGCGTCGGCATCCGCGCCGAGGGTCAGCAGCACGCGCGGCGCCACGGCGCTGGCGGTATCGACCGCATGTTGCAGCAGCGAGGCACCACGCCATCGCACCAGCTGTTTCGGTTGGCCGAGGCGGCTGGAACCGCCGGCCGCGAGGATGGCGACGACCGTGGTCATGCGGATGTGGCGGCGTCCGCTGCGGTTTCCGGATAGCAATGCGCGCGATACGCCTGCATCGCTTCGGCCAGCATCGACACCCCCAATTCCTGCGGATCCCGCGCGCGCGGCAGCAGCCCCAGCGGGCTGCGCAGTCGCGCGGCGTCCGCGGCCGGCACGCCGCGCGACTGCAATGCTTCCAGCCGCTGCGCCTGCGCGCGCGGGCTGCCCATCGCGCCGACCAGGCAGGCGTCGCTGGCGAGCGCCCGCTGCAGGAACGGCAGTTCCCAGTCGTGATCGTGGAACAGGGTGATGGCCGCGGTGTAGGCATCGAACGCCAGCGGCGGCAGCGCGTGCTGCGCCTGCAACACGTGCAGCGGTACGCCGATCGCGTCCAGCGCCGGAAGCAACTCGCGTTCGGGACTGAGCGCGATCACTTCGATGTCCGCCGCGCGCGCCAGCCGGCACATCGCCAGCAACGTGTCGCCGGCGCCGGCCAGCACCAGGCGCAGCGCGGGCCGTTGGCGGATGCGCGTTTCATCGGCGGCGGTCGGTGCGGGCGGCAGACAATCGGGCGGCGTCGCGGCGTCGCGCCAGCGCAGATCGAAGGCTTCGCGCTGCGCGATGGCCTGCGCGATGGCTTCGACGGTCGCGGCCGGCACGATGCCGTCGAACTGCAAATCGAGGCCGCTGCCGCAGGGCAACACGATATCGACGTAGGGCGAGTCGGTGCCGTAGCGCACGCGCCGGCTGGCGCCATCGGCGATGGCGCGCTGCGCTTCCTCGATCACCGACCAGTCCAGACAGCCGCCGGAGAACGAACCCGCGACCTCGCCGCCTTCGGTCACCGCCATCTGCGCGCCGATCCGGCGCGGCGCGGCGCCGTGGATGCCGACGAGGGTGACCAGCGCGCAGCGTTCGTCGCGCCGCGCGCTGGCGATCAGCAGCTCGAGCGGACGCGGCATGCGGTCGAATGGAAGCGCGTCGGACAAAGCGTGGCCGCCACCATCATTTCAGCGTGCCCAGATACGCGACGATCGCCTTGCGGCGCTTGGCGTCGGGTGTCGCGATCATCATCGTCGTGCCCTTGACCCGCGTCGACGGCGCCTTGAGGTAAGCGTCGAGTTCCTGCGCGGTCCAGGTGATCTTGCTGCTGCGTAACGCGGGCGAATAGTTGGGATAGGCGGCGACGCTGGCGGCCTTGCGGCCGACGACGCCTTTCAGCGTCGGGCCGGTCGGTTTTGCGCTGCCGTCCACCGAATGGCAGCCGGTGCAGGCGACGAACGCCGCCTTGCCTTCCTGCGCGGTCTGCGCGTGTGCGCTGAGCGAGAGTGCGCCGCACAGCGACAGCACGGCGAGCGAGACGATTCGAAGGGTCATGGGTCAATGCTCCGCGTCGGTTGCAGGTACGTAGTCGTCATCTCGAAAGCGGTTTGAACTGTCATCCCTCGCTGCGCTCGGGATGACAAAAACGTTGCTCAAGATCCATTGGCCGATGTTGAGACTGGTTTCAGGCAACACCGACCAGATCAGGCCTCCAAAAACGGCAGGTCGCGCACGCGCTTGCCGGTGGCCTGGAAGATCGCATTGGCGACCGCGGGGCCGATCGGCGGCACCGCGCATTCGCCGATGCCGGTGGGCGATGCCGTCGACGGCAGCATATGCACTTCGACCGTGGGCATCGCATCGATGCGCAGCACCCGGTAGGCGTCGTAGTTGCTCGCGGTCGGCGCGCCGTTCTCCAGCGCGATGCGTTCGCCGAGCATCGCGCTGAGGCCGAAGCCGGTGCCGCCTTCGATCTGCGCGCGCACGATGTCGGGATTGATCACGGTGCCGCAGTCCGAAGCCACCACGCAGCGTTCGACCTGGATCCCGCCGTCGGCGGTCTTCGACACTTCCGCGACGGTGGCGACGAAGCTGCCGAACGACTGGTGCACGGCGACGCCGCGATAGCGGCCGTCCGCGACCGGCTGCGACCAGCCGGCTTTCTCGGCGGCCAGCGACAGCACCGCGCGTTCGCGCGCGTCGGCCGGCAGCAGCGCCAGCCGCAGCGCGACCGGATCCTTGCCGGTGGCCGTCGCGATCTCGTCGAGCAGCGTCTGCATCACGTACGCGGTGTGGGTGTGGCCGACCGAGCGCCACCACAGCACCGGCACCGGCGACGCCGGATGGGTCATGCGCACGTCGATGTCGGGCAACGCGTACGGCGTGTCGACGACGCCCTCGGTCGAGGTCGGATCGATGCCGCCTTTCATCATCATCCCCTCGAACGGGGTGCCGGCCATGATCGACTGGCCGACGATGTGGTGCTGCCAGCCGCTTACGTTGCCGTCGGCGTCCAGGCCCACGCGCACGCGATGCACGTGCAGCGGGCGATAGCGGCCGCCGCCCATGTCGGCTTCGCGCGTCCACTGCAGCTTGACCGGCGCGCGGAAATCGATCGCTTTCGCGATCTCGGTGGCTTCGACGAACACATCGCAGTCGGCGACCGCGCGCCGCCCGAAACCGCCGCCGGTCTTCATCACGTGCAGGTCGACCTGATCCGGTTTGACCCCGGCGATCTGCGCGCAGGTGCCCTGCACCGCGTCGGGCATCTGCAGCCCGCCGTGGATGTGCAGGCGGTCGCCGTCCTTGTGGATCACCGCGTTCAGCGGTTCCAGCGCCGCGTGCGCGAGATACGGGAAACGATACGTCGCTTCGATGGTTTTCGCGGCCTTGGCGAGCTTGCCGGCGGCATCGCCGCGCTTCAATGCGACCTTGCCGTCTTCCTTCTTGGCCAGGGTTTCATATTCGGTGAACATCGCATCCGAGGAACGCGTCTCCGCGCCGCTGTCGTCCCAAGTCACCTGCAGCGCCTCGCGGCCCTTGATCGCGGCCCAGGTGTTGTTCGCCACCACCGCCACGCCGCGGCTGATCTGCACCACCTCGACCACGCCCGGCACCGCTTTGGCGGCGGTCGCGTCGAAGGATGTCGGCTTGCCGCCGAAGCGCGGGCTGTGCGCGATGGTCGCGACCAGCATGCCCGGCAGCTGGATGTCGATGGTGTAGTCCTGGCTGCCGTCGGACTTGGCGCGCGCGTCGATGCGCGAGGTCGCGTCCTTGCCGATCAGCGTCCACGCCTTCGCGTCCTTCAGCGCGATGTCGCCCGGCACCGGCAGCGGCGCGGCGGCGCCGATCAGGCTGCCGTAGGGCGCGCGGCGGTCGCTGCCGGCGTGGATCACTTCGCCGTTCGCGGTCGACAGTTCGCCGACGGCGACCTTCCACTGCTGCGCGGCCGCCTGTTTCAACAGTTCGCGCGCGGCGGCGCCGGCCTTGCGGTAGCGCTCCCACGATGTGTGCATGCTGCTGGAGCCGCCGGTGAGCTGGAACGCGCCGCCCATCGCGAGATTGCCGTACCACTTGGGATTGCCGGCGCGGCCTTCGACGCGCACGTTGTCCAGCGCCACGTCCAGTTCTTCGGCGACCAGCGTCGCCAGGCCGTGATACGAGTTCTGGCCCATGTCGAACTGGCTGGAATACACGGTGACGATGCCGTCGGCGGCGATCGCGATGTAGGCCTCGAACGGCGAGCCCGCGGCGGGTTTGCCGCCGGCGGCCGCCGCAGCGGGTGCGGCATCGCCGGAGGATTCCATCCTGCAGCCGACCATCAGCGCCGAGCCGATCAGCGTCGCGCCGAGCAGGAACTGGCGGCGCGACAGCGCCGGGGCGTGCGGCTGCGTCGCGTCGACGACGTCCAGCGCGGAAAGTTTGCGACCGTTGAACATGTCCGTTCTCCTTACGCGAGTGCGGTGGCGGCGGCTTTGATCGCCGCGCGGATGCGCTGATAGGTGGCGCAGCGGCAGAGATTGCCGGCCATGGCCGCGTCGATGTCGTCGTCGCTGGGGCTGCGGTTGGTGTCCAGCAGCGCGATCGCCGACATGATCTGGCCGCTCTGGCAGTAGCCGCACTGTGCGACCGCACCGGCGATCCACGCGTCCTGCACCGCCTTGGCCACCGGCCCGGTCGCACCGGCGCCTTCGATGGTGGTGATGGGCTGGCCGACCAGCGCACTGGCCGGGGTAACGCAGCTGCGGATCGGCTGGCCGGCGACGTGCACCGTGCAGGCGCCGCACTGGGCCATGCCGCAGCCGTATTTGGTGCCGGTCAATCCGGCGATGTCGCGCAACACCCACAGCAGCGGCATGTCGTCGGGGGCATCCACCGGCACCGCTTTGCCGTTGATCGTCAGTTCGAAGGCCATGTCGCGCTCCTGATGCTGGTCTGAAGAGAAGAGATGGCCGGATTTCCAGAGGCGTTCCCGTGCGGACTGGCGCAAGGGGCACGGGAAGGGGGAGGAGCGCCGGGCCACGGTCGCCGCGCGGGCGAACCGGGCCACACTATTCCAATTCACCGGGGCCATCCAGTGCGCGCGGATGACACGCGCCGTTGCGCTCGCGGGAACAAAACGACATCCGCAAGAAAGAGGCACGAAAAAGGGCGCGACCGGAGCCGCGCCCTTCTTGAAACGCTCGAAGCGACCGCGTTACCTGGTGACTTCGAATTCCTTCGTCTGCACCACCGCACCATCGAGCGACACTTCGACCTTGTACTTGCCGGGCGGGAAGCCGTCGGGCTTCGCGATCTGGAAGTTGGTGGAGCCGGTGCCGGTGAGGTTGAGGGCCTTGCTTTCGTTCGACACTTCCATGGTTTCCGCGCCGTTGGCGTAGGTCCACTTGGCGCCGATATTGCCGGCGACGGTGGCGGCCGGGTCGCTGGTGCTGGTGCCGATCGAGACGGTGATGGTGTCCTTGGGCTTGAAGGTGGTGCCGGTGGACGTGAGCTTCATGTCCGGGCCGACGGCGTTGCCCAGTTCGACGGTGGTGACCGACGCGGTGGCGGCGACCGGCGCCGGTACGGGCGCGGGGGCCGGCTCGCTGATGGCGGGCGGCGCAACGGCTTCTTCCTTTTTCTTGCAGCCGACGATGGCGACGCTGCCGATGACGGCGACGAGCAGGGCTTGGGTCAGTGTGCTTTGGAGCGGACGCGTGCGATTCATGGGTTGGATCCTCGGGGCGGTCATGTGGATGTTCTGATGCGAAGGCGGTGTGCGTGCGGCGCGACGAGTCGGTCGATCACTCAGGTCGAGGGATCGTCGAGATCGCCGTCGCCGTCGACATCGATCGCCGGCAGCTTGATGGTCTGCCCCGGGAAGATCCGGTCCGGATCCTCGATCGTGTCGCGGTTGGCCTCGTAGATCTGGCGCCAGAACTTGGCCTTGCCGTAGAAGCGCTTGGAGACGGCCGACAGCGTGTCGCCCTTCTCGATGGTGTAAGTCTGTGCGCCTGTGCCGCCGCCTTCGCCGCCGGTGATCTGCTCGGTGGTGGCGACGGTGGTCTGGACGTTGCTGAAGTCGGGCCGGGCCTGCTCGGTGCTGGTCGCCGAACTCTGCACATTGGAAAAATCGGGTTTCTTATCGGGTGTGGTCATGTCGGACGGCTCCTGCCGGATGGCCGAACCACAGTGACACGGCGAATGTTAAGAAACCATATCGATGGCGTGTGTTTTTCGCAGCCGCGGACTACTGCCGTTCGTCGCGACCGGCGGCCGGCGGCGATGCGCCGGGCGTGGCGCGCCACGGGTTGATGTCCAGTCCGCCGCGACGCGTGTAGCGCGCTTCCACCGACAGCGTTCGCGGCCGACAGCGCGCCATGATGTCGACGAAGATCCGCTCCACGCACTGCTCGTGGAACTCGGCGTGGTCGCGGAACGACACTAGGTAGCGTAATAGCCCGGCGCGGTCGATCCGCGCGCCGCGATAGGCGATGCGCACGCTGGCCCAGTCCGGTTGCCCGGTCACCGGACAGTTGGATTTCAGCAGGTCGGAGCGCAGCGTTTCTTCGACGACGGCATCACCGTCGGACGCGAGGTAAGCCGCGTTCGGCGGACCGTAGTCGTCGATGTCGAGATCCAGCGTGTCGATCAGGATCGTACCTTCCAAAGCCGCATCGCCGTCGACGGCGAACGGCGGTAGCCCGAAATCGACCGCGACCGTCGCGCCCGCGACCCGCGACAGGTCGGCGACCAGCGTGTCGCGCACGTGGTCTGCGGAGTCGAAACGCGCGGCGTTGAGCGAATTCAGATAGAGCTTCAGCGATTTGGATTCGATCAACATCGGCGACGCCGCCGGCACCGCCAGCGTCGCGGTCGCGGCCACCGGCTTGCCGCGCGCGTCCAGCCAGCTCAGTTCGTAGGCATGCCAGCGGTCGTGGCCGATGAAAGGCAGCGATGGCGCGTCGGTGTCGATGCCGATCTCGGCGCGGCCCAAGGTGCGCGGGATCGGGAACAGCAGGCCGGCGTCGTAATGCGACGGATACGCGACCTCGCGGCCGAGGGGGATGTCGGTGTGCATATGAAAAGCTCGTCTGCTCGTAGGCGTGCTGTGCCCGGGCGATGAAGATACGTGGATGTGAACGCGCTACTTTTTCCGTGACGCTCTCGGGAATGGATCGGTGTAGAGCGAAGCGTTGCTGCTGCAGCTGTTCCGGCATGCGGGGCTGTCGGCTTGTTCAGCGTGCATATCGAGCGTCAACGCCTTTTTTTCGACCCTGAATCTGACGGGGCAGGCAGCACCGTCGTCAGCGGTAGCGATCAGGTAGAGCTGATTGCCCTTTGTTTCGGGCAAAAGCGTGCCTTCCAGTGAGCAGCCGCCCTGGGTGGTCGCGAAGGTGTTGGTTTCCAGCGTGTAGCGGTAACTGCCGGCGGTAGCGCTTGGCGTCAATATGAGTTCATTCCATGCGACGCAGCGTTTGTATTCGCCATCAGCGCTGCGTTGATGGCACTCGCCACGAACGCGATAGCTGCCGCCGAGCGCAGGCAGGTTTTCGCCCGCGAGTGTCGGCAGCGAGACGACGAGAGCTGTCAACGCGAAAACACGGGATATTTTCAAGAAGGCGCTCCGCTCAGGTCGGGCCATGCAGATAATCCAGCGTCACCTGCAGCATCGCGCGCAGGCCCACGTCCAGTGCGTATTCGTCGAGGAAGAACTCCGGCGAATGGTTCGACGGCGCCTTGCCGGCGTCCTGGCCCTTCGGCGTGGCGCCGACGAAGAAGAAGAAGCCGGGTACTTCGCGGGCATAGAAAGAGAAATCCTCGGCGCCCATGTTCAGGCCCATTTCGACCACGTTCTCCTTGCCGACCGCGCGTTCGAGGCTGGGCAGCAGCTTCGCGGTCAGCGCCGGGTTGTTGACCGTCACCGGGTTGCCCTTGGTGTCCGGGATCTGCGCCACCGCGGTCGCGCCGTGCGCGGCGGCGACGTGTTCGGCGACGTTCTGCAGATCCTTGAACACCGCCTGGCGCATGCCTTCGTCGAAGGTGCGGACGGTGCCGATCATTTCCACCTGGTCGGGAATGATGTTGTAGCGGATGCCGCCCTTGATCGCGCCGAAGGTGACGACCACCGGCAGCTTCGAGATGTTCTGGCGGCGGCTGACGATGGTCTGCGCGGTGCCGATGACATCGGCCGCGGCGACGATCGGGTCCACGCCGCCCCACGGCCGCGAGCCATGCGTCTGCCGGCCCTTGATGACGATGTTGAAGCGGTCCGACGCGGCCATCGCCGGGCCGGCGCGATAGCCGATCTGTCCGGCGTTGAGGGTGCTGAAGACGTGCAGGCCGAACACCGCCTCGGGTTTGAAGTCGCGGAAGATGCCCTGTTTCAGCATTTCCTCGGCGCCGCCCTCCTCGCCGTCCGGCGGGCCTTCCTCGGCCGGCTGGAACACGAACAGAACTTCCCCCGGTAGGTCGGCCTTCATCACCGCCATCGCTTCGGCCACGCCCATCAGGGTCGCGGTGTGGGCGTCGTGACCGCAGGCGTGCATGACACCGACGGTCTCGCCGCGGAAGGTCGAGGTGGCCTTCGACGCGAACGGCAGCGCGTGGCGTTCCGTGACCGGCAGCGCGTCCATGTCGGCGCGGATCGCGATGCGCGGGCCGGGCTTGCCGCCCTTGAGCACCGCGACCACGCCGGTGGTGGCGATGCCGGTCTTCACCTCCAGGCCGAGCGCGCGCAGGTGGTCGGCGACCAGTTTCGAGGTGCGCACTTCGCGGTTGCCGAGTTCCGGGTGCTGGTGGATGTCGCGGCGCCAGGCCAGCACTTTCGGGGCCAGTCGTTCGGCCTGGGCGCGCACTTCGGGCCGCGCCATGTCGGCGGCGTGCGCGAGCGGCGCGCCGAGCGCGCAGGTGAGGCACGCGGAAGCAAGGGACAGGGCGAGCAGGGTCGTGCGCATGCGGTCGGGTCTCCGATGAGTCCGGCGATGCTAACCCATGCGGCGCACCGCCCACTTGTAGGAGCGGCGGAAGCCGCGATGGGTGACGGGCTTTCAACAGCCGAAGGCTGGCCAAGACTTTCGGCGCGTCATCGCGGCTTCCGCCGCTCCTACAAAGCCGGGGTTATCGCACTCGTGGAAACGCACCGCTGTTGTGGGAGCGACGGAAGTCGCGACGGCTTACGGATGCACGGTCCGCAGCCAGTCGCGACTTCCGTCGCTCCCACAGGGTCGCTGCCGCATGCGGGGTTCACAGGTCCGTTCTCCCCGGTCGCCATGACGATATGCGCTTGTCGTCCCACCGGCCCCTATCGCCAAGCGGCGTGCAACCGTGCCGCACCGCCCGCCCGTAGGAGCGGCGGAAGCCGCGATGGATGACGGGCTTTCAACAGCCGAAGGCTGGTCAAGACTTTCGGCGCGTCATCGCCGCTTCCGCTGCTCCTGCAAAGCTGGGTTCTCACACTCCTCCAAACGCACTGCTGCCTTTGTGGGAGCGACGCAAGTCGCGACGGCTCACGGATGCGTTTTCCGCAGCCCGTCGCGACTTGCGTCGCTCCCACAGGAGGATGAGAAAAGCGGGTCGCGGCTTCCGCCGCCCCTGCAGGGCGGGTTGCTCGCACTCGTCAAACCGGACCGCGCGTGCGAGGCTTCGCGCTTCGCCAGCAGCAGGCCGCACCCATGTCCGAACCCGCAACCGCCCGT
Source organism: Pseudomonadota bacterium (assembly GCA_040386495.1). Lineage (GTDB taxonomy): Bacteria > Pseudomonadota > Gammaproteobacteria > Xanthomonadales > Xanthomonadaceae > Lysobacter_I. Next base: position 41,029 of record JAZKFJ010000016.1, on the reverse strand, counting down.
CCGCTGGAAGGCGACGCCGCATTGATCCGCGCGGTCGGCACGTTCGCGCTGACCGCCGCCGTCATCAACGTCATCATCGGCGGCGGGATCTTCCGGATGCCGTCGGCGCTGGCCGATAAGATGGGCAGCGCCGCGCCGCTGGCGCTGTTGGCCGGCGCGCTGGCGATCGTGCCGGTGGCGCTGTGCTTCGCCGCCATCGGCAGCCGCACCCAGGCCACCGGCGGGCCGTACACCTATCTCACCGCGGTGTTCGGGCCGTTTGCGGGATTCCTCGCCGGCGCGCTGATGTGGATCAGTAATATCGCCTCCAGCGCCGGCGTCGCCGCCGCGCTGTCGGTACAGGTGGCGACCCTGGTGCCCGCGTTTGCCGATCCCTACGCGCGCGCGGGCTTGCTCACGGCGGTCTATCTGCTGTTGTTCGCATTGAACGCGTTCGGCGTGAAGCTGGGCGCGCGCGCGATCGCGGTGCTGGCGACGCTGAAACTCGCGCCGCTGTTCGTGCTTGCCGGCGTCGGCGTGTTCTTCGTCGACTGGAATCTTGTGAGCTTCTCCTTCGGCGACGTGCCGTCGGTGTCCGCGCTGGGCGCGTCGATGGTGCTGGTGATGTTCGCCTACTCCGGCATGGAGACCGCGCTTGTGCCGTCGGGCGAGCTGCGCGACCCCGCGCGCAACGTGCCGCGCGCGACCATCGCCGCGATCCTGCTGGTGGTGCTGCTGTATCTGGGCCTGCAGATCGTCGGCCAGGGCCTGCTCGGTCCGAAGCTCGCCGAAAGCGGCGTGCCGATCGCCGACACCGCCGCGGCGCTGTGGGGGCCGGGACGCACGCTGCTGCTGATCACCGCCTGCATCTCGATGGCGGGATTCATGCTGGGCAATCTGCTGGGCACCTCGCGGCTGGTATTCGCGCTGGGCCGCGACGGCTACCTGCCGCGCGCGTTCGGCCGGGTCACCGCCACCCATCGCGTGCCGTTGCTGGCGCTGATCGCGCATGCCGGTCTGGCCTGGGTGCTCGCGCTGGGCGGCAGCTTCGACACGCTGGCGCTGATCTCGGGCGGCGCGATCTGCCTGATGTACGGCCTGGTCAGCCTGGCCGCGTGGCGCGCGCAGCGCGTGAACCTGCGCGAGCGTGGCGAGCCCTTCGTGCTGCCGGGCGGCCCGGTCATTCCGTTGATCGCGTTCGCGGCGATGCTGGCCATCGTCACCACGCTGACCAGCAAGGAATGGATCGCGATCGGGGTCGCGCTGGCGGCGCTGATGCTGATCTATGCCGGGCTGCGGCTGCGCACGCCGGCGACGTGATCTACAGGCATCGTTCGCGTTTCGCTGTCGTCAGCCGTTGGCACGGCATCGTTTTCGTCGCCGCTTGATTGGCTGCGGGGGCCGATCAATGCGTATTGCGGTCGCGATGCCAGCCGCGATGCTTGATGTCCAGATAGAGGCTGTAGACGGCGGTGAACGCGGGGAACAGGTTCTGGATGATGCCGACCGAATCCTGCTTCTGCGAAAAGATGAAGTAGCTCAGCGTCATCAGGCTGCCGACGATGCTCATGTACCAGAACAGGCGCGGGATCACCGGCTTGCCTTCGCGCTTGCTGGCGATGAACTGCACCAGCCAGCGGCCGCCGAACATCAGCGCGCCGGTCAGGCCGATCAGCTTCCATGGGCTCATGTGGATGCCGGTCCACTCCAGCCAGGAGATCGGCGCATTCATGATGTCGATCGGCATGCCTAAAGCTCCTCGACCGCGGTGCGCTTGCTGCGCGCGATCAGCCACGCCACGCCGCGCAGGTCGCGCAGGCCGACCAGCGCGCGGTTGAGGTTGTTGTATTTCGACACGCCGCTGGCGCGGTGGCGGTGGTTCACCGGCACGCTGACGGTCTTCCAGCCGGCGCGCTGCATCAGCGCGGGCAGATAGCGGTGCATGTGGTTGAAATACGGCAGGTCGAGGAAGGCCTCGCGTTCGAACAGCTTGATCCCGCAGCCGGTGTCGGGCGTGGCGTCCTGCAGCATGCGGCTGCGGATCGCGTTCGCGAGTTTCGACGCCCAGCGTTTGCTGCCGGTGTCCTTGCGCTGCACGCGCCAGCCGGCGAACAGCTTCACGTCGGCGGCAGAGGTTTCGCGTTCGGCCAAAAGCTTCGGAATATCCGCCGGATCGTTCTGGCCGTCGCCGTCGAGGGTGGCGATCCACGCACCGCGCGCCTGCTTCACGCCGGTGCGCACCGCGGTGCTCTGCCCGCTCTGGGTGACGTGCCTGATGACGCGCAGCTCCGGCACGTCGGCCTTGAGTTTTTTCAACACATCCAGCGTGTCGTCGCGCGAGCAGTCGTCGACATAGACGATCTCGAACGCCTCGCCTTTCAGGAGCGCGTTGCCGCGCAGCGCGGCGGTGATTTCGTCGATCAACGGCGTCACGTTGTCTCGCTCGTTGAACACGGGGACGACGACGGAAAGGTGGGGGTTTGTCATAAAAGGTGATATCCGGATTCTTTCTGGGCGCGGATGGCGAGGATCGTCACCATGTCCGCCGATTCGTCATAACGATAGAGTGCGACGCAAACCTGCCGACCCCGGCCGATGACCAGCTCGCGGCATCCGTTGGCGGACGGCTGGCCGATCCGTGGGCTGCTGCCGAGCACCTCGAACGCATCGATCATGCAGGTCGGACGTTGATCCGCCTGCGCGTGCTCGCACGGGTCATCGAGGATGCGTTGGACATCCAGAACCACCTCGTCCGCTAAAACGATCGCGCTCACGTACTCAGCTTCCGATGCGTCGCGATGCCGGCGGTGGAACATCCTCGCCAGCCATCCGTGCATCCAGGTAGCGCTTCATGTCTGCCCACTCGATGCCCATGCCGGTCTCTTCCAGGTGCGCCAAGCGTTTCTGTGCCTCTTCATGGAACGCATGACGGCGCTCCAGCGCATCGACCTTCTCGGCGATGGCATCGAGGATCAGGCTGTGGGTCGACGTGCCTTCCCGCTCGGCCAGTCGGGCGAGTCGCGCCTTCAGTTCGTCGGGAATGCGGATCGTGGTGGTGGGCGTGGGCATGCGGGCTCCATCGCGGCGGCGGGCAGAACTGTAGCACAAGCGTGCTACGCGATCGCTATCGCTACATCAGCTCGAATGGAGTCAATACTCCGAGCAACCGCTCCGAGCCGTCGATCTCGGTGACCAGCCAGAGACGACCGTGGTCTCCGATAGGTGCGTCATACAAATCGGAAATTCCCATATCAGAGCGAATTTCTACTGCGTCACAGACCAGACTCGACTCAATACGTTCAGCATCGATTATTGGCATCGCCAAACGATTCGCACGGTCTTGTCTTAGGAAACGAGCGACGGACATTTCCGAAATCAATTTCCAATGCCCATTGAGACGGATTGGGAGAAACGAAAAGGAATGCATGAGCATCATCTGCCTCGCGTGCGCTACGAGATGCCATTCTTCGACCACCACTACCTCTCGCACCATGTAATCCGCAGCGGAGTTCAGATCACTCCCGTTGTTCGCCATCAGCGCTTCTTCCAGATGAATGCAAAGTTCAATAGCTGCGGATGTCGCATGCCTTGCGTAAGCGCCCGTGTGCATGGCGTCATTTCGAGCGACTCTGAGCTTTTCGTACAATGCGGCGCATCGAGTGAATACCCCGGAAAATCGCTCAACGGGGTCGCTGCGCCAATCGACTGTAGATGCCAGCGACAAGATCGCATCACGATATTTGCCCAGTGCTTCCTGTCTGTCTACAAGGCGCATCCCCAACGCCTCGACCGCAAAACAGACCTGCTCGAACCCCTCGGCATCTGCTAACGCGGCATAGCGCGCGGCGCGCAATCGGTCGCGGTAGAACAATCGCTCTTCGCGAGTCAGAGGTCTCTTGGCGTAGGACTGACTCACCGCGCCTTCAACCGCTCCAGCACGCCTTCCAGCGTGTCCAGATCGGTGTAATGGATCACCAGCCGGCCCTTGCCGCCGCGGCCGTGCAGGACGTTGACGACGGTGCCCAGCGATTCGGACAGGTCGCGTTCGAGGGCGACGATGTCGGCCTGCGGTTTGGGCTTGGTGCCGTTGGTGGTCTTGGCCTTGGTGCCGCTGGGCACCTGCCCGGCGGCGTACTGCTGCACGCGGTGTTCGACTTCGCGCACCGACCAGCCCAGCTCGGCGGCCTGGCGGGCCAGCGCGATCGCCGCCTGCGGCGCCAGCGACAGCAGGGCGCGGGCGTGGCCCATTTCCAGCGCGCGGGTTTCCACCAGGGTGCGGATATCGGCCGGCAACTCCAGCAGGCGCAGCAGGTTGGAGACCGCGGCGCGCGAGCGGCCCACGGCCTCGGCGGCCTGGGCATGGGTGAGGTCGAATTCGTCGATCAGGCGCTGCAGCGCCTGCGCTTCTTCCAGCGGGTTGAGGTCTTCGCGCTGGATGTTCTCGATCAGCGCCATCGCGACCACGGTGCGGTCGTCGACTTCGCGGATGACGACCGGGATGTCCTTCAGCCCGGCCTGCTGCGACGCGCGCCAGCGGCGTTCGCCGGCGATGATCTCGTAGACCTTGCCGCCCTTGTCCTTGGCGATCTCGCGCACGACGATGGGTTGGATCACGCCCTGCGCCTTGATCGACTCGGCCAGCTCGGTGAGCTTGCCGGGGTCCATCGCGCGGCGCGGCTGGTACTTGCCGGGGGTCAGGGCATCGACCGGCAGCATCCGCAGGGTGTCGGTGGACGTGGCTTCCAGCGCGGGCGCCTCCGCGGCGGCTTTCGGGCCGAGCAGGGCTTCGAGGCCGCGGCCGAGGCCGCGCTTTTTGACGGTGCTCATGCGGAGATCCCCGGGGTCTTGATGTTCGCACCGCCGGCGCCGGCCTGTTGCGTGCGTTCGCGCTGGTGGCGGATCACTTCGCCGGCCAGCCCGAGATAAGCGATGGCCCCGCGCGACCCCTTGTCGTAACCGACGATGCTCTGGCCGTGGCTGGGCGCCTCGGCCAGGCGCACGTTGCGCGGGATGATGGTGCGGAAGACCTTGTCGCCGAAGTGCGCGGTGAGGTCAGCCGAAACGGCGTTGGCGAGGTTGTTGCGCACGTCGAACATGGTGCGCAGCACGCCTTCGATTTCCAGATCCGGATTGAGCTTGGCCTTCAGCGCGTCGATGGTCTGCAGCAGCGAGCTGAGGCCTTCCAGCGCGTAGTACTCGCACTGCATCGGCACCAGGATCGAGTCGGCGGCGGTCAGCGCGTTCAGCGTGAGCAGCGACAGCGCCGGCGGGCAGTCGATCAGGATGAAGTCGTAGCGGTCGCGCACGGTTTCGATGGCGCGCTTGAGCCGCTGCTCGCGGCCCGGCTCGTCCATCAGCTCGATCTCGGCCGCGGTCAGGTCGTTGTTGCCCGGCAGCAGGTCGAAGCCTTCGGCGGTGCGCACGATCACGTCGACCGCGTGCATTTCCTCCAGCATCACGTCGCAGGTGGAGCCGGCGAGCTCGCGCTTGTCGACGCCGCTGCCCATGGTGGCGTTGCCCTGGGCGTCCAGGTCGACCAGCAGCACGCGCTTGGGCGCCTGCGCCAGCGCGGCGGCGAGATTGACCGCGGTGGTGGTCTTGCCGACCCCGCCTTTCTGGTTGGCGATGGCGATGATGCGGGCCATGGTGGAGTCCGGAAGTCTGGTGTTGGCCGGGCAGAAGCCGGCGAGTCCGCGCCGGAGGCGACGCGGGCCGAACCGCGGATTATGCCTGCTGGCGGGCGGGCTTGCCGTCAGCCTTTGGTCGGTTCGCTACGACCCACCACGACAAGATGCCGTTCTGCGCCCAGCCCGGGCACGGTCAGCGGGTGGATCTCGCGCAGCGCCCAGCCTGCGGGCAGGCCTGCGATCTCGTCGTCCGGGCGGATGCCCTTCATCGCCAGCAGCACGCCGCCCGGGGCCAGCAGATGCCCGCCCAGGGTCAGGATCTGCGGCAGCGTGGCCAGGGCGCGGGCGGTGATCGCCGAGAATTCACCGGGTCGATCCAAGGCCTCGATCCGCGATTCGGCCACCTCGGCGTTGCCCAGGCCGAGGTGGCGGATGGCTTCGCGCATGAACCGGGCTTTCTTGCCGGCCGATTCCACGAGGGTGACGCGCAGGCCGGGGACCGCGATCGCCAGCGGGATGCCGGGCAGCCCCGCGCCGGTGCCCAGATCGGCCAAGGTCGGCACATCGGCCACGAACGGTGCCATCGCCAGCGAGTCCAGCAGGTGTTTGGTCACCATCTCGCGCGGGTCGCGGATGGCGGTGAGGTTGTAGGTGGCGTTCCAGCGCAGCAACAGCGCCAGATAGCGCGCCAGCGGCTCGGCCAGCGCAGGGTCGAGCTGCAGCGCCTGCAGGCCGGCATCGAGGTCGGCGCGGGCGGCGGTGGGGAGGTCGGAGGTGGTCATGCGGGAATTATGCGCGACGCTTTTGTAGGACGGGCTTTTGTAGGAGGGGCTTCAGCCCCGAGCTCTTCTGCCCCGGGCTTGGGCTCGTTCAAAGCAAAAGCTCGGGGCTGAAGCCCCTCCTACAACAGCCCCTCCTACGAGACGGGCTTGCAGGCCAACGTCGCCAGATACCCCGGCACCGGCGTCCAGGCATGCAGACGCCATTCCTCCGGCGCGCCCAGCGCGGGATCGCAGGCCACCAGCCGCGGCGGGCCGTCGTCGTCCAGTGCGAACTGCAGCTTTTCCAGCCCGAACGACAGCCCGCGGCCGTGGGCCTTCAGCACCGCCTCCTTCGCGCACCACAGCCGGGTGAAGGCGTATTCCAGCCGCGCCGGATCGTCGGCCATCGTGGCCAGCGCCGCGGTTTCGGCCGGCGCGAAGAACCGCCGCGCCAGCGCCAGCGCCCTGGGCCGCGGGCGGAGCCATTCGATATCGACGCCGACCCGCGCGCGCTCGGCGCAGACCGCAATCAGCCAGTCGCCGCTGTGGCTCCAGTTCAGATCGACCCGGTGGGCGCCGGCCTCGAGGAACGGCCGGCCGTGGCTATCGCGGGCGATGGTCATTGCTGCGGGCGGCAACGCCCACAGGTCGCCCAGCCAGCCGCGGATGCGGCGCTCGGCATCGTCGCCGCGGCGATAGGGCCACCAGGCGCAGGACACCGGGCCGGGCTGCCGGGTGGCGAGCTGCGGAGGAGCGAATTCCAGACTGTTCACGTAGCGCGTCGGTTTGAGGCGGTCGGGCCGCCCAGCGTAAGCTAAGGCAGGGGCGGGCACCGATCGGTGCCTGGGCGTAGCCAGCGGGAGACAAACAACGATATGTCGGCAGCGATCGAAACCATGGGCACCGGGGCCATGCCCGAAGCGCCATCGCCGCAGTGGGTGGCGCTCGCCGAAGGTCCGGCCGGCCGCAGCTTCGCTTTCGATGGCCATGGCCACATCGCGCTCGATACCTTCCTGGCCGAAGTCCGCGGGGTCGCCGCCGGCCTGCCGCAGGCGGCTTTCGCGATCAATCTGTGCGAAGACCGCTACCGCTTCCTGGTCGCGTTCTGCGCCGCCGCCGTGCGCGGACAGGTCAATCTGCTGCCGCCGTCGCGCACGCCAGCGGTGATCGAGGACGTGCGCCGGCAGTATCCCGACAGTTATTGCATCGCCGACGTGCGGCTGTCGCCCGCGCCGCCGCGGATGCATGCGCTGCCCGAGCGCCTGCCGCGGGAGCACGGTCCGGCGCTGGAGGTCGATGCCGGGGCGCTGGCGATGATCGGCTTCACCTCGGGCAGCACCGGCACGCCGAAACCCAACCCCAAGACCTGGGGCAGCCTGCGCACCAGCACCGCGCAGAACACCGCCGCGCTGCGCCACCTGTGGCCGGAGGCGGCCGTGTTGCCGATCGTCGCCACGGTGCCGCCGCAGCACATGTACGGCATGGAGCTGTCGGTGCTGATGCCGCTGCTGGCGTCCGCCGCCGTGCATGGCGGCCGCCCGTTCTTTCCCGAAGATGTCGCCCGCGCCCTGGGCCATGCGACCGCGCCGGCGCTGCTGGTCACCACCCCGGTGCATCTGCGCGCGCTGGTCGAATCCGGCATCGCGCTGCCGCCGCTGGCCGGCATCGTCACCGCCACCGCGCCGCTGCCGCAGGGGCTGGCCGCCGCCGCCGAGCAGACCTTCGGCTGCGAAGTGCGCGAAATGTTCGGCTCCACCGAAACCTGCGTCATCGCCCACCGCCGCACCGCGCGCGACGACTTCTGGCAGTGCCTGCCCGGCGTGCAGTTGCAGCCGCAGCCCGACGGCACGCTGGTGATCGCGCCGCACCTGCCCGCGCCGATGGCGCTGGCGGATCTGGTCGAACTGCACGGCGAAGGCCGGTTCCAGCTGTGCGGCCGGCAGTCGGACCTGCTGGAGATCGCCGGCAAGCGCGCTTCGCTGGGCGACCTGACCCGCCGCCTGCTGGCGGTGCCCGGCGTGATCGACGGCGTGATGCTGCAGCTGGACGCCTGCGACGTGACCGGCGTGCGCCGGATCGCCGCGCTCGCGGTCGCGCCCGGGCAGGATGTCGCCGGGATCCTGGAGGCCCTGCGCAACAGCGTCGACCCGATCTTCCTGCCGCGGCGGCTGCGCATCGTCGATGCCCTGCCCCGCAACGAGACCGGCAAGCTGCCGCGCGAGGCGCTGCTGCGGTTGCTGGGATGAGCGCGCGCGTGAGCGCGAACATGCTGCGTTATGATCGCGGCCGGCCGTATTTCCAGAGCGAGCACGACACATGAAAGGCGCAGGCGGCACCGAGGGCGGCATCGGACAATTCTTCATCGGCCTGATGTGCGCGGTGGCCGGCGGCTGGTTGCTGACCAACCAGGTATCGGTCAGCTCCGGCGGTGGCTGGATGATCTACGGCTACAACGGCTTCGGCCTGTCGCTCATCCCCTTCATCCTCGGTACCGGCCTGATCTTCTTCAACGGCAAGTCGATCATGGGTTGGCTGCTGCTGGCCGCGGGTCTGGTGATCGTGTTCGTCGGCATCCTCGCCAACCTCAACATTTATTTCAGGCCGACCAGCCTGTTCAACACGCTGCTGATGCTCGCACTGCTCGCAGGCGGCATCGGTGCCATGGCGTCGGCGCTACGCAGCAAGCCGGCCCCGCAACCGACGAAACCGTAGCGCGCTCCCGCCCTGGCGCTGGACCACGATTTTTTCGCACTCCCACCCGGGACCGTGGGCTGACGCTTCGCGCAGCCATCGAATACATCCTTTGACGCCGCATGCAATGTGCATGCCTTAGACCCGGGCCATCGTGCACAACGCCGCTGGGCATCGGGAAAAAACCGCTTATTCCGGCCGTTTTCCATCGGAAATGATGTCCGCCTGAACGACATCCGCAGCGTGCTGTCGCGCCCGCCGGTTGCCTTCAAGCTTTGTCGAGGCGGCGGCCGTGCGGTTGCGCAAAACGTCCGTCGGCGCGCTGCCGATGGCTGGTTTCCGTAGCGCAAGCCTGCCGCTGCATCTCGAATCGGCCGCATCGGTGTCCCATCACGGGCCCGGTACCGGCCATGTCAAATCCAACGTGGAGAATACGCACCATGAACATCATCATCTGGTTGATCGTCGGCGGCATCATCGGCTGGCTGGCCAGCATCATCATGAAGCGCGATGGCCAACAGGGAATCTTCCTCAATGTCATCGTCGGCATCGTCGGCTCGTTCCTCGGCGGCTTCCTGATCGCGCCGATGCTGGGCTCGGGCACCGCCAACACCGGCGATTTTTCGATCGTGGGATTGACGGCTTCGCTCATTGGCGCCGTGATCCTGCTGTTGCTGGTGAATCTGATCACGCGGGGCCGCGCACGCTGAGCGGGCTTCGATTGATGGATGAAAAAAAGCCCGGTTTTCCGGGCTTTTTTTTGCGCTGTGCGCAGCCGATAGGCGGCCGATGATGCTGGCGCAACGGCTTGCGCCGCCATGCGCTCAAGGCGCAGCGAGGGTCACCCATGCCGGCGCATGATCGCTGGGCCGGTCCCACGTCCGCGGTTCGCGGTCGATATCCGCCGCAGTAGCCTTGTCGCGCAGCGCATCCGACACCAGCGTCAGGTCGATGCGCAGGCCGAGATTGCGGCGGAAACCGGCCTGCCGGTAATCCCACCAACTGAAGAAGCCGCCTTCGCTGTGATGCAGGCGATAGGCGTCGTGCAGGCCGAGGTCGAGCAGCCGCTTCAGCGCGGCGCGCTCGGCGGTGGAGGTGAGGATGCTGTCGTCGTTCCACACCGCCGGATCGTGCACGTCGCGGTCGTCGGGCGCGATGTTGAAATCGCCCATCACCACCAGCTTCGGGTGCCGCTGCATTTCATCCGCGAGCCATGCATGCACGGCGTCGAGCCAGCGCAGTTTGTAGGCGTATTTCTCGGTGCCCACATCCTGGCCGTTGACGACATACAGATTGACGATGCGGATGCCGCCGATGGTCGCGGCGATCGCGCGTCGCTGCGCATCGTCGAAATCCGGAATGCCGATCTGCACATCGTCGAGCGCATGCCCGCGCGCGAGCAGGGCCACGCCGTTGTAGGTCTTCTGTCCGGCGAACACGCTGCGATAGCCCAATCCGGCCAGCACCGTATCCGGGAAGCGGTTGTCTTCGAGCTTGGTTTCCTGCAGCCCGACCACGTCGGGCGCGGCGGCCTGCAGCCACTGCTCCAGATGCGGCAGGCGCACGTTGAGGGAATTGACGTTCCAGGAGGCGATTTTCATGGCCGGAGTCTAGCGAGAAACGCTGCCGGAATCGCGGCATGCATCGCCATGTCCGCCGCCGCCGTCAGGCGTAGCCGATGCTCACCGCGACCGCCACCGCGGTGGCGGCCAGGCCGACCAGCAGCAATTCGAACCGCCAGATCGCGCGCAGCCAGCGCTGCCAGCTCACCCCGGCCACGCCCAGCGCGCCCATCAGTACCGCGGACGTGGGAATGATCAGGTTGGTCACCCCGTCGCCCAGCTGGAACGCCAGCACCGCGACCTGTCGCGTCACGCCGACGATGTCGCCCAGCCCGGACATCAGCGGCATGGTGATCGAGGCCTGCGCCGAGCCGGAGGTGACGAAGACGTTGAAGATCGCCTGGAACAGCAGCATGCCCTGCGCCGCGAGCATCGGCGGCCAGCCTTCCAGCGCGTGGCCCATCGTGTACAGCAGCGTATTGAGCACCGAGGCCTTGTGCGGATCGGTGCCGCCCAGCAGCCACAGCATGCCCTTGGCCGCGGCGATCACCAGCGCCACCGGCACCATCTGCGCGACGCCGGCGGTGAACAGCTCGGCTAATCGATTCGCGCTGGGGCGCTGCGCGTCGCCGTCTCCGCCACGCCGGCCGAAACGCATCACCAGCGCGCAGAACAGGCCCAGCGCGAAGAACTGCGCCGCCAGTTCCGGCAGGTAATAGCCGCGCGAGGTGATGCCCCACACGATCCAGACCACCGTGGCGACGATCGCCAGCAGCACGATCCGGTCGCTGCCGCGCAGCGGCGATGCCTGCAGCATCGCCGCCACATCGCCGCTGCCGGCGATGCGATGGCGCAATGCGTAGCGCAGCGTGAACACCAGCGCCGCCAGGGTGAACACCGCCCACACCGCGATGCGCAGCGGCGCGCCGGACAGCGCCGGCACCTCGGCCACGCTCTGCGCGACCAGCACGCTGAAGGGATTCATCCACGACGTGGCGAATCCGATCTGGCTGGCCATGTAGGTCGCCATCACCGCGCTTTCGCGCGGCAGTCCCAGCCGGTCGATCAGCGGCAGCAGCAGCACCAGGAACGCGATGGTTTCCTCGCCCATGCCGAACACCGCGCCGCCCAGCGAGAACGCGACCGTCAGGCTGCCGAGCAGCCACGCCGGATGGCCGCCGCTCAGCGCCACCAGCCGCAGCAGGCCGCGTTCGACCGCGCCGGTTTCGTTCACCAGCGCGAACGAGCCGCCGATGATGAAGATCAGCGCGATCAGGCCGACCGCCGCGCCGTTGCGGTCGCCGCTGGTCATGCCTTCGAAGAGGAAGTTGAGAAAACCGCGCCCGTCGGCGGTGCCGAACACGGTGGACACCGCGGCATCGGCATCGATGCGGAAACGCTCCAGCGCCACCGGCGCGCCGGGCTCGAACAGCCCGGCCGGCACGAACGGCACCACCAGCGCGGCGAGCAACGCGATGCCCAGCAGCACCAGCAGGGTGTTGAGGCCGCGCTCCGGCGCGGCCTGGGATGGGACGTTCGACATCGATCACCTCGGTGCAGCGAACAACACGACGGATACACGTTCAAAAGCTCAGCCACAACACCGCTTCGAAACCTTGCTGTCATCCCGAACACCCGCGCAGCGGGTGGAGGGACCTGCTGTTTCGATGTCGCTGCAGATCCCTCCCCGGGCTTCGCCCGCGTTCGGGATGGCAGATGATTTCCAACTGTGCCTGCGCGGCGCGACGGATGCCGCGCCGCGCAGCGATCAGTAGCGATAAGCGATCAGTAGCGATAGGTATAGCGGAATGTCACGAACCGGCCCAGCGTGTTGTGGTTGTACAGATCCACGTTGCTGGTCGAGCCCAGCGACAGCGGCGGATCGCGGTCGCCGAGGTTCCTGATGTTCAGGCCGATCGACTGACGGTCGTCGATATCCCAGTCCACGTTGAAATTGAGCGTGGTCCAGGACGCGACCTTGCGCCCGGCCGGGACTTCGGCGCGCTGATCGTCGTCGTAATAGCCGTCGATGTAATTCGCCCACAGCCGCGCGCTCCAGTCGCCGCGCGACCACGACACGCCGGTGTTGACCAGCCATTCCGGATAGCGGAATTCGCCGGTTTTTTCCAGCAGACGCTGCCCGCCGCCGCTGCAATTCCCGGCGCCGCGACGCGTGTCGCTGCCGTTCGGGTCGCAGGATTCGCTGCGTTCGAACGAATGCGTCCAGGTCGCATCGACGTAGGTCTTGAATCGACCGAGCGGGGTTTCGTCGAAACGGTAGTCGAAGCCCAGATCGATGCCGTCGGTCTTTTGCCGACCGATATTGATCAACTGCAGCTGCACGTCGTCGACCGGATCGCCGATCCCGCCGCCGCGGGTGGCGATGCCGATGACGCCGGGCGCCAGATAACCCGGATCGCCGAAATCGGCCCGCGAGTCGTAGATCAGGCCCGGGTCGGTCAATGCCCGGCGGAAGAGTTCCAGATCGTCGATGTCGACCAGATCTTCCTGATCGAAATTCCAGTAGTCCAAGGTCAGCGTCGCGCGGTCGCCGAACTCGAACACGCTGCCGAAATACCAGGCCGTGGACGTTTCCGGGTCGAGGTCGGGATTGCCGTAGATTTCCGACAGATAGCTGTCGTCGCCGGAGAAGCCGCCGCAGTAGCTGTCGAAGAATTCGCTGCCGGCGGCGCACGGCAGCGCGCCGGAACTGAGCGTCGTGCCTGCGCCCACCTGGGCCAGCGACGGCGCGCGGAACGAGGTATTCCAGCCGCCGCGCAGCAGGAACATGTCGCTGGGACGCCAGCGGAAACCGATCGACGGATTGAAGTCGCCGCCGAAATCGTCGTAATGGTCGTAGCGGCCGGCGACGCGCACGTCCAGCGTGCTGGTGACCGGCAGGTTGGTTTCGGCGAACAGTGCCCACTGCGTGCGCTCGGCTTCGACCGCGGTGGAACCGAAGCCGTAGACCGGCACGTTGCCGTCGATGCCGGCGGTCGCCAGCGGCGACGGATCGTCGACGATCTCCTCGCGGCGCAGCTCGGCGCCGAACGCCCACGGCACGGCGCGTCCGCCGATGCTGCCCCAGTCGCCGTTGAGCTTCGCATCCCACGCATAGAGTTTCGAACGGCCCTCGCGCGGCACGGTTTCGCGGACCAGATCCAGCACCTGCGCGCTGTTGCCTGCCTGGCCGTTGAACGGGTCGTACCACAGCCCGCCGGCGCCGGGTGAACAGGTGGTGCTGCCGTCGGCGCAGAGCTCCCCGAACAGGCCGGCTTCGACGCGGGCGACGTTATAGATGCCGGCCACCGCGTTCTGTTCCGATTCGCTGCGCGAGACGGTCAGCGCGGTTTCCCAGTTCCAGCCGCCGATGCTGCCGCGCAGGCCGTTGAGCCAGCGCACGTTGTCGGTGGTGACTTCGATCGTGCGCGCATCGGGGAATCGGCCGAAGGCGACCAGTGCGCTGGTGTCGAAGCCCAGAGAAACGAAGCGCTGCCTCAATTCCGCCGGCATGCCCGGGTGATCGAAGGACACCGCCGCATCCCACGGCGCCGGCGCCGCATCGGCGCGCGCCTTGTTGTGCTGCAGCGCCAGCTCGGTGAAATATTCCACGTTGTCGTTGAGCTTGACGTTCAAGGTGCCGTACGCGCCGAACTGGCGGCTTTCCGGATCGGTCGCGGTGAACGCGTTGCGGTTGACTTCGCAGTATTCGCCGAGCCGGCCGACGGCGAATTGATCGTCGGGACAGCGGGCTTCGACGATATCGTCCTGTGCGAAATCGAAGTCGTTGAAGCTCGGGAAAAGACCCTGCTGCGACGGCCGCGGTTCCACCGCGGAAATGCGCCGGTCGCGGTCGTACAGCGCGTTGCGCTGGTAGGCGTCGATCACGAAGAGGCCGTCGACGCGCTCGCCCTGGAAGCCGTAGACCAAGTTGACGTTGGTCTTGCCCTCGTCGGTGCCGCGGGTCGAATCGCCATAGCTCAGGCCCAGGCGCAGGCCGTCGAAATCCTTGCGCAGGATCACGTTGACCACGCCGGCCACCGCATCGGCGCCGTAGATCGCCGATGCGCCGGTGGTCAGCACTTCGATGCGGTCCACGGCGGCCAGCGGAATCGCGTTGATATCGACGAAGTTCTCGGACCCGTTGGCGAACGAAGACACCGCGATGCGGCGGCCGTTGACCAGAGTGAGCGTGGACGACGTGCCGAGGCCGCGCAGCGAGGCCGCGGCGCTGCCGGCCGGCGAATCGGCCTGCAGCGCGCCCGAATTGGACGTGCTGAAGTTGCCGGTGCCGCCGCCGGTTTCCGAGACCTGCTTGAGCGCGTCGCCGACGGTGCTGGCGCCGATCTGTTTGAGGTCGTTGCTGTCCAGCACGATCACCGGCTGCGCTTCCTGCAGGTCGATGCCGCGCAGATTGGAGCCGGTGATGACGATCGTGTCGAGGTCGTTCTGCGGAGTGGCCGGCGCATCCTGCGGCGCGGCGGGCGTTGTCGTGTCCTGGGCGGCGACGGGCGTGGACAGCAACAGCGAAATGGCGATCGCCAGCGGCGTGGCGAGCGGCGTGGCGAACGATAGAGCGGGCGGCAGGATGCGGGTCATGGTGCTGTTCATGATTTACTCGTGCATGCGAACGGACGGCACGGCCGCGCGACGGGCGCGCAGCGGTGGTCTGCGGTCGTATTGGGATCGGAACGGGTGGAAAGGCGGCAGCGAGACGCTGCGGTCGACGGGCCGCGAGGGCCCCGGACATTCACGCGGACAGGCTTATTCGTCCCACCATTCGCTGAGATAGAAGGTCCGGCAGATGTGCCGGATATGCGTGCGGGGTTTCGGCATGCGGAGGCCAGACGGGACCGGCGATGTGATACCCCGCCGATGGGAAGCCGTCAAGTGTGGATCCACGGACGGCTGCGCATCGGCGAGGCAGTGGGGGTCAGTAGGGGCTGGCCGGCGAGAACGGCGCGGTGGCGTTGCGGCCGTCCACGCTCAGCACGATGCTGGTGCCGTTGTGGGTGTAGCCGACGAAATCGAAGAACTGGCCGGCGGTGAGCTTGGTGCGCTGCAGATTGCGATAGATCAGCGGTTGTCCGGGCAGCACCTGCGTGCGCTGGGTATCGGTGCGTTCTTCGACCACATACGCCGCGCCGCTGCCGTCGACGATGCCCAGGCCGGTGCGGCCCATGAACAGCGCGGTGTTCTCGCCGACGCCGATGCCGATGATGCGCGCGGTGTTGTTGTCCTGGCGCAGCCGGGCCATGAACGCGAACAGCCGGCCCATGCGGTCGCGCTGCGAGAAATGGGTGTCGGTGACGATGTCGTTCATCAGCGGGAAATTCAGGAAATCGCCGGTGAACAGCATGCTGCTGCGATACGGGTTGGCGATGGCTTCGGCGCCGGTGACAGCGGTCACGCCGTCCGGGTCGTAGACGAACTCGCCTTCCACCGCCAGCCCCGCGGAGGTGCCGCCGATCACCGCGCCGCGCGCGTAAGCCGCGTGGATCGCATCCTCGGTGCGCGTGCCTTTCCAGGCGTTGACGTAGGCCGACTGGTCGCCGCCGGCGATGAAGATCAGCTCCGCGTTGCGCAGCACCCAGTCGGCATAGTCGCTGTTGGCCTTGTCGACGCTGTCCAGCAGCAGGGTTTCGACCGAATCGGGTTTGGTCGCGCCGCTGACGAGGGTGTAGAGATAATCGTTGTAGCCGTTGCTGCCGCTGGTGCGGATGATCACCACGTCGCCGCCGTTGGCGACCGGGAACGCGCGCTGGCTGAAGCTGGCGTCCACATCGGCGCCGCCGCCCATCAGGATCAGCGCCGGGCCGTTGACCGGGTTTTTCCCCGAATCCGCGGCGTTGCCGACGAGCCAGCTCTGGAGATTGCCGGGTTTTGCCGGACGCGTTCCGCCGCCCCCGCCGCCGCCGCCGGACGGCGTCAGCGTGACGTCGAGGTCGTACCAGCCGCTGCCGCGATACGCGGTGACCTTCAGCTTGTAGCGGCCGGTGGTGGTCGCGGCGTAGCTGCCGTTCTCGGGTATCGCGCTGCTTTTGCCGCTGGCGACCGCGCTGCCGGTGGCCTTGTACAGCGCCCAGTCGAAGTCGTTGCCGGTGCCGTGATTCAGGCGGATGGCGATGGTGCTGGCGGCGGTCAGATCGAAGTAGAACCAGTCGATGTCGGACGACGTGGACAGGCTGCCGGTCACGCGCGTGCCGGAACCCACCGGGCCGTCGGCGGCGCTTTCGGTGTTGTTGTTCTCGCTTTCGCTGGCGATCTGCGCGAAAGCGGGTTGGACGAAAAGGGGCTGGACGAAAAGTGCGAGGGCGATGCAACAACAACGTGCGACGAAAACGACGCGCGCAGCGATGCGCGGAAGCTGAATGGACATGGCGATCTCCATTGCGATTGGTGTGCGCGGGAAGCGGCACACGATTCGGGATGCGGGGAATCTGGACGCGAGACTGCGATGCGAACCGGCAGGATGCCGGCGGGCCCGTTGCGGGCCCGGGGCGATCAGTGGCGCAGGATTACTCGTCCCACCATTCGCTGAGATAGAAAGTCCGGCCGATGTGCCGGAGATGGATGCGTGGTTTCGGCATGGAGGCGTCGCGGAGCGTTGCCCGATGGAAATACGGGTTGATACGCCGTGCCGTGGCGAGGGTCAAGCTGCAGGGCAGCATCGCGGATGCGCCCGGCCGCAGGCTTCAGTACGGGTCCGCCGGCGTGAACGGCGCGGTCGCGTTGCGCCCGTCCACACTGATGATGGCGGCGAGGCCGTTGTGCTGGCGGCTCACGAAGTCGTAGAACCGCCCGGCGTCGAGCCGGATGCGCTGCAGGTTGCGGTAGATCAGCGGCTGGCCGGGCGCGACCTGCGTGCGCAGGGTGTCGGCGCGTTCCTCGATCACGTACGCCGCGCCGGTGCCGTTGTTGTCGACCACGCCCAGGCCGTTTCGGTCGATGAACAGTGAAGTCTGTTCGTCGATGGCGAGGCCGGTGATCTGCGCCGCGGCGCCGTCCTGGCGCAGCCGCGCCATGAACGCGAGCGTGCGGCCCATGCGGTCGCGCGCATGGAAATGACTGTCGGTGACGATGCCGTCCATGATGGGGAAGCGCAGGAACCCGGTGCTCAAGGTCATGAAGGGGCTGTACGGATTCGCCAGCGCCTCGGCGCTGGTGATGCCGGCGATGCCGTCCGGGTCGTAGACGAATTCGCCCATCACCGCGAGCCCGGCGGAGGTGCCGCCGATCACCGCGCCGCGCGCGTATGCGGCGTGCAGCGCATCTTCCACGCGGGTGCCCTGCCATGCGTTGACGTAGGTGGCCTGGTCGCCGCCGGCGATGAAGATCAACTCGGCGGTGCGGATCACCCAGTCGACGTAATCGCTGTCGGCCTTGTCGCGGCTGTCGACCAGCATGGTTTCGACCGAATCCGGTTTCAGCGGCCCGGAAACGAGGTTGTAGAGATAGCTGTTGTAGCCGTCCTTGCCCGAGGTGCGCAGGATCACGATGTCGCCGCCGTTGGCGACCGGATACGCGCGCTGCGAGAAGCCGGCGTCGACTTCGGTGCTGCCGCCCATCAGCAGCAGCGCCGGGCCGCCGACCGGCGCGCGCGCGGAGTCCGCGGCATTGCCGGTCAGCCAGACCCGCAGCTTGCCCGGTTTGGCGGGCCGGGGCGCGGCGTCGGCGGCCAACGGCAGCGCGAGCGCGAACAGCGCGACGACGAGGGTGTGCAGCAGCGCGCGAGTCGTGGTCCGGGTCATTGGAATCCTTTCCTTGTCGATGGTGTCGGTGCGGGGGCGGCGGCTTGACCGGCCAGACGGTGATCGTAGCAACCGCTTACTTGGTCAGGGAGCGGATTATCCGATCGATCCAACCGCGATACGGCGGCTTGATGAAATCGGTCGCGGTGAAGCGCGCCTGCCATAGCACCGGCATCGCCTTGGTGAAGGCGTCGAAGCCGGCGCGGCCGTGGTACTGGCCCATGCCGCTGGGGCCGATGCCGCCGAACGGCAGATTGTGCGCGGCGAAGTGCAGCAGGGTGTCGTTGACGGTGACGCCGCCGGCGATGAGCCGTGAGAGGATGTTTTCGACGATGCCGCGATCGTGGCTGAAGGGATACAGCGCCAGCGGCCGGTCGTGGGTTTCGACGTAGGCCAAGGCGTCTTCCAGCTTCGCGTAACCGTGGATGGGCAGGATCGGCCCGAAGATCTCGTCCTGCATCACCTTGCTGTCGTCGCCCGGTTCGATGATCAGCGTCGGCGGGATCAGTCGCTCGGTTTCGGCGCGGCCGGCGTCCACGCTGGCCAGTTCGATCACCGTCAGCCCGCGCGCGCGGGCATCGTCGATGTAGCCGCGCAGGCGGCGGTACTGGCCTTCGTTGACCACGCGGGTGTAGTCGGTCGCCTCGCGCATGTCCGCGCCATAGCGCGCATGCACCTGCGCGCGCAACGCGTCCACCAGCGCGTCGCGGCGCGCGGCGTCGATCAGGATGTAGTCCGGCGCGATGCAGGTCTGGCCGCCGTTGAACCATTTGCCGCTGGCCAACCGCGCCGCGGCCTGGTCGATCGGAAAGTCCGCGGCGACGATGGCGGGCGATTTGCCGCCGAGTTCCAGCGTGAGCGGGGTGAGATTCGGCGCGGCCGCGGCCATCACCTTGCGCCCCACCGCCGTGGAACCTGTAAAAACCAGGTGATCGAACGGCAGCCCGGAGAACGCCGCGCCCAGTTCGGCGCCGCCCAGCGCGACCGCGACGCGGTCTGCGGGGAACACATCGGCCAGCAGTTTTTGCAACCACGCGCTGGTCTGCGGCGTGTGCTCCGACGGCTTCAGGAATACGTGATTGCCGGCGGCGATGGCGGTGACCAGCGGCACCAGCGCCAGATTCACCGGGTAATTCCACGGCGCCATCACCCCGACCACGCCCACCGCCTCGTGGCGGATCTGCGCGCTGGCCGGCCACAGCTGGACGCCGACGCTCGCGCGCGTCGGCCGCATCCAGCCGCGCAGGTGCCTGCGCAGATGGTCGATCTCGGCGATCACGGTCATGCCGTCGGCCAGCAGGGTCTCGTGTTCGGAACGGTGGCCGAAATCGGCGCGCACCGCCGCCGCCATCTCGCCCATCCGCGCCTTGAAGGCCGTCTTCAGGCGTTCCAGATCGCTGATCCGCTGCGCATAGTCCGGCTTCTTCGCCCGCCATGCGGCCTTGAGCCGGTCGAGCGTCGGCGCCAGCTCGGCGGTCTCGTCGGCGGGCGGGGCGCGCTGCGCATCCGGCGTCGGTGTGTTGTGGTCGTTGCTGCCGGCGTTGGCGGCGTTGGCGGCGGTAATCGCGGCGTTGGCGGCGATGATGGCGGCGTTGGCCGCGATGACGGTGGTATTCATGGCCCGAGTTTAGAACGTGTCGGGAGGGCGTGCTTAAATGCGGCCATGACCGATGCCCATACCCTGATACGCCCCTATCTCCACCACCTGCCCGCATTAGGCGAACGGGTCTACATCGACCCCGCCGCGGTCGTCATCGGCGACGTCGTGCTGGGCGACGACGTGTCGATCTGGCCGGCCACGGTGATCCGCGGCGACGTGAATTTCATCCGCATCGGCGCGCGCACCAATATCCAGGACGGCAGCATCGTGCATGTGAGCCACGATGGCCCGCACGCCAAGCTCGGCGGGTTCGCCACGCGCATCGGCGAGGACGTGACCATCGGCCACAAGGCGATCATCCACGCCTGCACCATTGAGGACGCGGCGCTGATCGGCATGGGCGCCATCGTGCTGGACGGCGCGGTGGTGAAGAAGCATGGTTTCGTCGGTGCCGGCGCGCTGATCGCGCCCGGCAAGGTGGTGGGCGAAGGCGAAATGTGGCTGGGTAATCCGGGCAGGTTCGCGCGCCGGCTCAGCGATGCCGAGATGGAAGCCCTGTACTACTCGGCCCAGCATTACGTGCGCTTGAAGGACCAGTATCTGGCCGGCGAGACCGGCAGCTGACATGGGCGACTGGAGGCGCTGGCGCGATACGGTTACGGAACAGACGCAACTGCGCGAATGGCGTCGCGACGGCGCGCTGGATGCGGCGGCAACTGCTGCCGCTCGCGAGGCGTTGGGGCCGGCGCCGGACGCCGCGCTGTGGCGATGGTTCCTGGATCGTTTCGCGCTCTGGCTGGGCGTCGCACTGTGCGCGGCCGGGGCGATCTGTTTCATCGCCGCCAACTGGGAACACCTCGGCAAATTCACCCGCCTGTACGGGATGCAGGCGCTGGCGATCGCGGCCGTCGCGGCGACCGCGCGGCTGGGGCTGGCGCGACTCGGCGGGCAGGCCGCGCTGTGGCTGGCGATGGTGCTGCTGGGCGGGCTGCTGGCGCTGATCGGCCAGACCTACCAGACCGGCGCCGACACCTGGGAATTGTTCACGCTGTGGGCGGCGCTGGCGCTGCCCTGGGCGTTCGCCGGGCGGCATGCGGCGATCTGGCTGCTGTGGATCGCGGTGGCGAACATCGCGCTGGGGTTGTGGGCCGACACCATGGGCGGCGCGCAGCTGGACGACGAACACAGCCTGATGCTGGTCGGCCTGTTCGATCTCGCGCTGTTCCTCGGCTGGCGGTTCGCGGCCGGGCGATGGCCGGAGTTCGGCGGCGATGGCGGGCCGCGCCTGCTGGCCGCCGCGGCGCTGTTCTGTCTGAGCGTGCCGGCGATGATATCGGCGCTCGACAATGGCGGGCCGAGGTTGGGACATGAGATGTTGGCCTGGTCGGCCGGTGTCGCCGTCCTGCTTGCGGTCGAGCTGCGCCGCCGCCGCGACCGCGCCGTGCTCGCGTTGACGGTGATCGCGATGATCGGCGTCAGCACGGTCTGGCTGTTCCGGCTGATGAGCCGGTCTGTGTTCGAACGCGACAACGAACCCGCCGCACTGTGGCTGCTGCTCGCCGTCGTGGTGCTGGGCGAGGCGACCGCGGGCGCGTGGTGGCTGCGGCGGATGGATCGCCGGGAGGCGGGCGCATGAATCTTCCCGCCTCTCCCGCCGCCGAATCGCTGTGGTCGCGGCTGCGCGCCGCGGGCGCCGTCTCCGGCGACACCCCCGCGCATCGCGATGGTCTGCCGTGGTATCTCGCCGGGCTGATCGGCGTGTCGGCGTGGATCGCCGCTGGGCTGCTGTTCGGCTTTTTCGCGACGCTGTTCGATGAACTTTGGAAAACCCCGGGCATCGCCGTCACCGCCGGTGCGCTGTGCATCGCAGCGGCGCTGGGGCTGCTGCGGATCGCCCGCGGCGGCCGGTTGAACGGCAGGTCAAATAGCGAATTCGTCGGCGAATTCATCCGCGAATTCATCGAGCAAAGCGCCATCGCCCTGAGTCTGGTCGGCCAGTTGCTGGTCGGCGTCGGTTTCAACGAATGGTTCGGCAATACCGCCGGCTGGGCCGGCAGCGCCGCGATCGCACTGGCGCTGTACGGCTTCGGCGCGCAGACCATGCACCGGTTCCTGTGCGGCGCGATCTTCACCGTCGCGGTGGTGGCGATCTGCAACGAATTGGACACCGCCAGCTACGGCGTGTCCCCGGTGGGGTTGCCGGCGCTGGCGTGGCTGGCCTTCGCCGCATGGTGGCGCGCGGAATTCGAGGGCATCGACCACAGGGGCCGCCGCGCCCTGCCGCTGTCGCCGCTGGCGTGGGCGCTCAGCCTGGCCGCGCTGTTGATGGTGTTCTTCGGTGAGATGGAGTGGGACATGGGCCAGGGCGCGACCACCTGGCGGACCTGGGGACCGCGGATCGCCGTCGCGCTGCTGTTGCCGCTGACCGTGTGGCGGCTGGCCGGCGTGCGGCAGCTGTTGCCGGTGCTGTGCGCGATGGCGTTCGCGCTGATCTGGCTGCGTGCGCCGGGCGTGAATCTGGGGGTGATGCTGGCGCTGACCGCGTTCGCCGCGCATCGCCCGGCGCTGCTCGCGACCGGGCTGCTCGGCACCGGCGTGTATCTGATCCGCTACTACTATCAACTGGATGTGCCGCTGCTGGAGAAATCGCAGTGGCTGCTGCTCGGCGGCGTCGCGCTGCTGGCGATCCGCTTCGCGCTGATGCGCATCGCCCTGCGCGCCCATGCGGGAGACCGTCCATGAAGCACTGGCGCTCGATCCTGCTGTGGGGCGGCCTGCTGCTGGCGCTGGCGGTGGCCAATCAGGGCATCGTCCAGCGCGAGCGGATCCTGTCCGACGGCCGCGTGCTGCTGCTGGAACTGGCGCCGGTCGATCCGCGTTCGCTGATGCAGGGCGACTATATGGCGCTGCAATTTGCGGCGGTGGACGACATCAGGAAGGCGCTGAGGCCGCCCTGCAAATACGCAGCCGATGCCAGTAGAGCGGGCGGCGGCAATGCGACGTTGTTGAAATGCATGGGCGAAGACGTTGTCCTCGATGGTCCCGAACTGCGCATCCGCAAGGACGGCTACGCCGTGTTCGCGCTCGCCGCCGATGGCGTCGGCCGCTTCGTCCGCGTGCAGCCTGCGCCGCGGCCGATCGCGAGCGGCGAAATCGCGGTGCGCTACCGCGAGCGCGGCTGGGACATGCGCATCGCCAGCAACGCCTGGTTCTTCCCGGAAGGCCAGGGCGAACGCTACGCCCCGGCGAAATACGGCGAGCTGCGCGTGGACGCCGACGGCACCGCGCTGCTGGCCGGGATGCGCGGCGAGGATCGCAAGCCGCTGTAATGCCGTGCCCACGGCTGGTGGAAATGAAGCGGCTCGTTTTTTGTAGGAGGGCCTTCAGGCCCGAGCTTTTGCCTGCGGAAAACACCCCTGCCGATCAAGAGCTCGGGCCTGAAGGCCCTCCTACGAACGGCGTCCTTCGGGATCAATCCGGTCGCGTCGCCGCTTCCAATGCCGCCAACAGCGCCATCGCCTCGTCTCGCCCCGTACCGCACATCCCGGGCTCCGGCCGCAGCGAGGCGCAGAACGCCGGGCGCTCGGGTTGGCCGAACAGTCGGCAGCGCAGATCGTCGTCCAATTGCACGCAGGGCATGCCCGCCGGTTTGCCGTAAGGCATGCCGGGAATGGGCGAGGCGATGGAAGGCGCGGTGCAGCAGGCGCCGCAGTGCGGACGGCAGTGCATCGGCATTTGCGGAAGCGCGGCGGCCATGACGGAAGAAGTCTCGAAATGCTGGGAAATGTGCGGGTCGTCAAGGTAGAGTAACCGCCGGATGCGACGACAGACGACGGGCCACGGGGCGGAGAGGATGGCGGAAACGAGTGCAGCGACCATCGCGCGTCCGGCCGGACGGCGCCCATGCCGACGCAGGGCCGCCCGGGCCGTTGCCCGATGACGTCACGTCCCCCGTCTGCACCGGCTCAGTTCGCACAGCGCCATTCCGCCCACAAACCGTCCGCATTGGACACCGTCCGCGACGTCTACACGCCCGAAGGCGTGGCCCTGCGTTTACCCGCCGCCGGCCCGGTGCCGCGCGCCATCGCGTGGCTGATCGACACCGCGGTGCGCTGGGGCGTGCTGCTGGTGGCGGGGACCGTGCTGGGCCTGTTGGGCAAGGCCGGGGCCGGCCTGTACACGGTGATTTTCTTCGTGGTGTTCTGGGGCTACCCGATCCTCTGCGAAACCCTGTTCGACGGGCAGACCCCCGGCAAGCGCGCGCTGGAACTGCGGGTGATCGCCGACGACGGCGCGCCGGTCGGCTGGATGGCCTCGATCGTGCGCAATCTGCTGCGCACCGTGGATTTCCTGCCGTTCGGCTACGGCGTGGGCCTGGTCGCGAGTTTTTCCGATCCCTGGGGCCGGCGCCTGGGCGACATGGTCGCCAAGACCATGGTCATCCATGCCCCGCGCACCCGTCAGACGGCCCGCGCGGCCACCGAAGGCGCGCATGCGCCGCTGCACCCGCTGCTGGCGCCGGAACAGATGGCGGTGATCGCGTTCTCCGAGCGCACCGCGCAACTCACCCAAGAGCGTCGCGAAGAGCTGGCCGGCATCGCCGCGCCGGTGGTGGGCGCCGACGGCGCGCGGGGCGTGATGCGCCTGCAGGCCGTCGCCAACTGGCTGTTGGGGCGGCAATGAGCAAGCTGTCGTGGGGCAAGCCGTCATGAGGCAGGCAGTGATGCGGCAGGAGGCGTTCATCGCCCGCCATCAGGACGAATGGGCCGAATTCGAGGCCTGGCTGGTCGCGCGCGGCGACAGCCCGCGCCAGGCGCGGGCCAGTCATCTGCAGTGGCGCGGGCTGCGCGACGAAGACATGCCGGCGCGCTATCGACGCCTGTGCCAGCAGTTGGCGCTGGCGCGCAGCCGCGGCTACAGCCCGGTGGTGGTGGAGCGCCTGCAGGCGCTGACCCAGCGCGGCCATGCGGTGTTCTACCGCGCCGCGCCGCCGCAGTGGCGGCGCGCGCTGGAATTCTTCCTCGCCGATTTCCCGCGCCTGGTCCGCGCCCAGCGCGGCTGCCTGTGGGCATCGCTGCTGCTGTTCGTGGTGCCGCTGGTCGGCTCGTTCGTGGCGATGCTGGTGTCGCCGGAGTTGGTCTACAGCCTGCACGACCCCGGCGATGTCGCCATGTACGAAAGCATGTACGACCCCGCCAATCCCGAGCGCAAGCTCGGCCGCGAGAGCGGCGACGATCTGGCGATGTTCGGCTTCTACGTCATGAACAACGTGAGCATCGGCCTGCGCACCTTCGCCAGCGGCCTGCTCGCCGGTCTGGGCACGGTGTACGTGCTGATCATGAACGGGCTGATGATCGGCAGCGTGGGCGGGCATCTGCAGGGCGTGGGCCACGGCGACCCGTTCTGGCGCTTCGTCGCCGGGCATTCGGCGCCGGAACTCACCGCCATCGTGCTGGCCGGTGCGGCCGGGCTGCGGCTGGGGCTGGACCTGATCGCGCCCGGGCGGCGGCGACGGGTCGACGCCCTGATCGAAGGCGGCAAGGTCGGCGCCCGGCTGTGTCTGGGCGTGTTCGCGATGCTGGTGTTCGCGGCGTTCGTCGAAGCGTTCTGGTCATCGATCGGCTGGATGCCGGCGGCGATCAAATACGCCGTGGGCGGGGTCATGTGGGCGATCACGCTGAGCTGGCTGGCCTTGGGCGGGCGTGGCGAAGTGCGCGGAAGCGCCTCGCAACTCCCGGCCGTGTCTATGCAGCGCGGCGCATCGGCGGGGCGCGCCGAGTGAAGCTCGAAACCCTCACCGTCGAACTGCGCCCGCGCTCGTCGTGGGAAGCCATGGAGCTCGGCGCGGCCTTGGTGCGCCGGCATGCGGCTGCGATCTGGACGCCGTGGCTGCTGGTCACCGGCGCGGTGTTCGTGCTGCTGAATCTCGCCGCCTGGGCGGTGGGCCAGATCTGGCTGGCGTGGGTGCTGATGTGGTGGCTGCGCCCGGTGTTCGACCGCATTCCGCAGTACGTGCTGTCGCGCGCGGTGTTCGGCAGCGTGCCGGGCACCGCCGAAACCCTGCGCGCGCAGCTGCGCTGGGGCTGGAAACCGATGCTCGGCCATCTCACCTGGCGCCGGTTCAGTCCGTTCCGCGCGGCGATGCTGCCGATCGATCTGCTGGAAGGCGCGGACCCCGCGCAGTTGGCCGAACGGCGACGGGTGATCGGCGGCGGGGTCGGCGGCCCGGCGGTGCTGTTGACCCTGGCCTGCCTGAATTTCCTGATCGCGCTGGTGCTGTCGGCGGTGCTGCTGGTCACGCTGTTCGTGCCCAACGAACTGCTGCCGGAAGCCGCGCGCGCCGCATGGGCCACGCTGACCGAAGACCCTCCGGTGTGGGCGCTGATCGCGTTCAACGCGCTGGACTGGCTGGCGGTGGCCTTCATCGAACCGTTCTATGTCGGCGCCGGCTTCGGCCTGTATCTCAACCGCCGCACGCAGTTGGAAGCCTGGGATCTGGAGATCGCGTTCCGGCGCATGCGCAAACGCCTGGAGGCGGTCGGCACCAGCGTGCTGCTGGCCCTGGCGCTGTGCCTGCCGATGGCGATGCCCGCGCACGCCCGTGACGACAACACCTGCCCCTTCCCCGAAGAAAGCGTCCCTGAAAAGGCCGTGCCCGGTAAAACCGCCCCCGGCACGACGCAGGACAGCGAGGAGCAGTCTGCCGAAGAGGCCGCCAAGGCCGCTGCTGCGGCTGCCACCGCGGCTGCCGAGGAAAACCCGGCATCCGACGTCGACACCCGCACCCTGCGCCAGATCTTCGGCGACGACCGCGCCGGGCAGGCAGCCTTCGAGAAAGCGGTCGCCCAAGCCTACAAGGATCCGCTGCTGCGGCCGAAGCTGAAACAGACCACCTGGCAGCCTCGCGACCGCGACAAGAAAAAGGACAAACCCATCGAGGCCGAGCCGCCGCAGCTGGCGTGGCTGGCGGGATTGATCGGGTTCCTCGCCGAATACGGGCTGTGGCTGCTGGTCGCCGCGCTGGTGGTGGCCCTGCTGCTCACCGCGAAACGCTGGTGGCCGTGGCTGCTCGGTGGGCTTGCGGTGCCCGAACCCGAACCCGCGCCCGTGGAGATGACCCATCTGGCGTACAGCGAACCGCTGCCGCCCGACATCGCCACGGTGGCGCGCCGGCTGTGGGCGCAGGGCCAGCCGCGCCGAGCGCTGGCGCTGCTGTATCGCGCCAGCGTCGAAGCCATGACCGCGCGCGTCGACGCCCATCCACCGCCGGGCGCCACCGAAGCCGATTGCCTGCGGCTCTCGCGGCGCATGCCCGAGGCCGAAGACCGCGACGCCTTCCAGCGCATGGTCCGCATCTGGCAATACGCCGCCTACGGCCAGCGCCTGCCGGCGGCCGACGATTTCGAAACCCTGGTGCAGACGCTGGCCGAACGTTTCCGGTGGGCGGCATGACTCAGGGAGGCACGACTCAAGGCAGCATGACTCAGGGCGGCACGACCCGGCGAGGCAACGCGCTGCGCATCGTCCTGCTCACGCTGCTGGGCGCGGGCCTGCTCGCCGCCGGCACGTGGTGGTGGCTGCGCACCTACGAACGCGTGACCAACACGATCGATCTGCCGCCGAAGGGCGAAGCCGGCTACAACCCGCTGTACGCGCTGAAGATCGCGCTGGGCAAGGCCGGCCGGCGCGTCGATTCGCGCCAGCGCCTGAGCCTGGGTGCGCGCCCGTTGCAGCCGGCCGACACCCTGCTGCTGCTCGCCGACCCGCGCACGCTGTCGGCCGACCAGGTCGAAGCGCTGCTGGCGTGGGTCGAGGCCGGCGGCCATCTGATCCTGCGCACGCCGCCGCCGGGCGCGGAGATCGGCGACGAACAAGTGCCGCTGTTGGAGGATCTGGGCATCGCGGTGCTGGACACCGATCCGGTCTGCCAGGGCCTGCAGGTCGACGAGATGTCGCACCACACCGAGTTCTGCGCCGGCCGCCGGTTCTATTTCTACGACGACGACGTCGAAACCGCCGCGACCTGGGGCGACGACGAAGAGGAAGAATACGGTTACGCCCGCGTGCCCTGGGGCGAGGGCAGCGTCGATGTGCTCGCCGATACCGATTTCCTGCTCAACGACAAACTCGAAGACCGCCAGCACGCCGCCCTCACCCGCCGGCTGCTGCAGCCGAACTGGGCCGCTGGCGGCACCTTCCATCTGATCTACAGCGCCAACATGCCGCCGTTCTGGCGCCTGCTGCTGGACCACGGCTGGCGGGTGCTGCTGCCGGCACTGCTGGCGCTGCTGCTGTGGCTGTGGATGCGCGCCGAGCGCCTCGGCCCGCTGCGCCCGGCGCCCGCGCCCGACCGCCGTTCGCTGCTGGAACACGTGCAGGCCAGCGGCGACCATCTCTACCGCTACGGCCGCCGCGCCGCGCTCTACGCCGCCGTGCACGACGCTTTCATGCGTCGCCTGCGCCGCCGCGACCCCTACGCCGCCGTGCTGGAAGGCGCGGCCCAGATCGACGCGATCGCGGCGCGCACCGGCATGAGCACCGCCGATGTCGACGCCGCGCTGCGCTACCCCCGCCCGGGCGACGCCAAGGATTTCGTGCTTCGCATCGCCACACTTCTCCAGCTGAGAAACCGACTATGACCACCTCCCACGACGCTGCCCACGGGCCCACCGAAACCGCGGCCGCGCCGCAGCCCATCGTCGGCGAAGCGCTGGTGGCGCGCGCCGCCGCCGTGCGCGACGAGGTCGCCAAGGCCTTCATCGGCCAGGACGACGTGCTCGACCAGATCCTCATCGTGCTGCTCGCCGGCGGCCATGTATTGATCGAAGGCGTGCCCGGCCTGGGCAAGACCCTGCTGGTGCGCGCGCTGGGCCAGGCGCTGGGCTGCGGCTACGGCCGCGTGCAGTTCACCCCCGACCTGATGCCCAGCGACGTCAGCGGCCACGCGGTCTACGACCCGAAGACCGAACGCTTCGCGATCCGTCGCGGCCCGATCTTCACCAATCTGCTGCTGGCCGACGAAATCAACCGCGCCCCGGCGAAGACGCAGTCGGCGCTGCTGGAAGCGATGCAGGAACAGCAGGTCACCATCGAAGGCAGCAGCCACCCCCTGCCCGCGCCGTTCATGACCCTGGCCACGCAGAATCCCGTCGAACAGGAAGGCACCTACCCGCTGCCCGAAGCGCAGCTCGACCGCTTCCTGCTGAAAGTGCTGATCGACTATCCCTCGCACGCCGACGAAGTCAGCATGGTCACCGCGGTCAGCCACGGCCGTGCCGCCGCGCACTTCGATCTGTCGCAGGTGAACAGCGTGCTCAGCGCCGAAGAGATCGTCGCGATGCAGCTCGGCACAGCGCAGGTGACCGTCGACGCGGCGGTGATCGACTACGCGGTGCGCATCGTCACCGCCACCCGCAAGTGGCCGGGCATCGCACTGGGTGCCGGACCGCGCGGCAGCCTCGCGCTGGTCCGCGCGTCGCGCGCGCAGGCGGTGCTGGCCGGCCGCGATTTCGTCACCCCCGACGACATCCGCAGCATCGCCAAACCGGCGCTGCGCCACCGCATCGCGCTGTCCCCGGAAATGCAGATCGAAGGCCAGACGCCGGATCAGGTGCTGGAAGCGCTGCTCGCCAAGGTCGAAGCGCCGCGGCAGTGAGCGCAACAGCGATGAACGCAACCGCAGCCAACGCGATATCGAAACCCGCGCCCGCAGCGCCGGTCGTCGCGGCGCGCGTCGTGCGCGCATGGCCGCGCCCCGCGCCCGGACTGGTGTGGGCGTTCATCGCCTGGGCGGTGCTCGGTCTGGTGGTGAGCGTTGGCCTAGCGCCCGCGCGCGTCTGGGTGATCGCGTTCGCGGTATTCGCGGCGTTGGGGATCCTCGATCTGTGGCGGCTGCTGCGCGCGCCCACGCCCGAAGTCGCGCGCGCATTGCCCGAAGCGTGGCCGATCGGCGTCGAACGCGATGTCGAACTGCGCATCGAACACTACGGCCGCCGCCAGCGCCTCACCGTCCACGATCTGCATCCCGGCGACTGGGATGCCGTCGACAGCAACACCCGCGACATGCCGCGCACGCTCACCCTCGCCGCCGACAGCGTGGCGACCCTCACCTACCGCCTGCGCCCGCAGGTGCGCGGCAATTTCCGCTTCGACGGCACCCAGCTGCGGCTGCTGTCGCCGCTGTGGCTGTGGCGACAGTCGCGCATCGTCGGCGCGCCGCAGTCGATCCGCGTATTCCCGAATTTCGCGCCGCTCGCGGGCTTCGCGCTGTTCAGCGCCGAACAGGCCTCGCGGCTGGTCGGCGCGCACATCAAGCGCCGCCGCGGCGAGGGCACCGATTTCCACCAGATGCGCGAATATCGCGTCGGCGACAGCATGCGCCAGATCGATTGGAAGGCGACCGCGCGCGCGCGCAAGCTCATCTCGCGCGAATACCAGGACGAGAAGAATCAACAACTGCTGATGGTGGTGGACACCGGCCGGCGCATGCTCGCGCACGAAGGCGGCCTGTCGCACTTCGACCGCGCGCTCGACGCCACGCTGGTGGTGTCCTACATCGCGCTCAAGCGTGGCGACGCCGTCGGCCTGTTCACCGCGGGCGGCGAACAGCGCTGGGTCGCCCCGCAGCGCGGCATGGGCGCCATCGACACCCTGCTTCGCGCCAGCTACGACCTTCAGCCCGCGCCGGTCGCCACCGATTATCTCGCCGCGTCCACCGAACTCGCCCTGCGCCAGCGCCGCCGCGCGCTGGTGATGCTGGTCACCAACCTGCGCGACGAAGACATCGAAGACGTACTCGGCGCCGTGCGCCTGCTGCAGCGCCGTCATTTGGTGGTCGTCGCCAGCCTGCGCGAACGCGACCTCGACGAAGCCCTCGACCAGCCCGTCGACGACGTGCGCAGCGCCGTCCGCGCCGCCGCCGCCGCCCGCTACATCGCCCAGCGCGCTGCCGCCCACGAAACCCTGCGCAATCACCGCGTCAGCGTGCTCGACGTCACCTGCGAGCAACTGCCCGCCGCGCTGGTGGAACAGTATCTATCGATCAAGCGCAGCGGGTTGTTGTAGGCCGATCAGGCCGGCATCCCGACATTCCGGATCGCCGTGAGAACGATCGGACATCATTCGATCGAAGCAATACCGCACGCAGGTGGGCATCGTGAAAACGGCCGCACGATGGCGCCGGGCACACGTTCGACGGTCGCCCATGTCCGATTGCCGGTAAGGCGAGCTTGGGCTCGGCACGCCTTTATTATCTGATAGCTTTCGTGGATCGCGCTCGGCTTGTCGCTACCGCGGAATCAATCATCGCGCCGCGACGCAAGCGCAGGATCTGCGGTAGAGTCGCCGACGAAAGATCATGCGGGTGGAACGAAGCCGCCCCCGATGCCGGTTATCGCGACTGCTGGAACGCCATCGCGGCACCAATGCACTTGGCGCGCACAAGTCGCCAGAAATCAGGGGTGTCGAAATGAAAGTTCACAGGGGAAGCGCGATGCGCGCGCAGGCCCGCTTGCTTGTCTGCGCGGCGTTGGTGCTGCATTTTTCGCCGATCGCTATTGGTCGGGCCTGGTCGCAGTCGACGGACGACAGCTTCCTGGAATATTGCTACGGCAGCGTATGCCATCCGACCAAGGAGGAGGCGATCGCGGAGATGGAGGCGGCGAACCCGGCCGGTTACGCAGGCAAGTTCGTCGAGATCAAGTCCGAACTGTCGTTTCAATCGGGTCGTCCACGCCCCCTTTCGATCACGTTCAACGTCGAGCCGGAAGGGCCGATCGACGTGATGTCATCGACCTACGGGACGCTCGCCGCAAGCCCCGCGCCATTTTATTGCGCGCCGAGCGGTGAGGTTGCCTATCCCAATCTATGCGGGTCCGAAGGCGAGCTCGTCCAGGGCATCATTGATCGTGAGACTGCGGCCTACGTCAGGGCCAAGAACAGGTTCGAGGTCAACGACGGACACGTGCCGGATTTCATGACGGTGCTGGCGGCGCCATCGGGGAGCTCACCGCAACTCGGGGTCTATCTGCAAAGCTGGGACGAAAACGCGAGGCGGCCGACGGTGACCGTCTGGCAGGTCGACGAGAACGATGCTCCTACCGGCCCGTCGTCATCCTTTTATATAACCCGATACACAGCCTTCCAATGCGCGCCCGATTTCTACCCGAAAGCGGGCACGAATCCGGTCCACAAACCCAACGCGTCCAATCCGACCGCGCCAGGCACGGAATGCCGTCCGGCTATCGATGACCAGACCATCACCACTCGCCTTCGCCAGACCACCTGCCTATCGCAGGGAGGCACCCCCAAGGAAGGCAACCCCTGCTCCCCCGCCACGGGCGACAAGTCGCAGCAGGAAACCGATTTCGAGTTCGCGGGCCGTTCCTTCGGCCGCGCCTACCACTCGCTGGGCCAGGTCGAACAGCGCAAATCGCTGGCGCCGCGTTGGGTGCATTCCTATTCCGACCGCATTTTCGGCAATCCAGGCAATCTCAGCGGCCCGCTTCACCATTTCAACGATCGCGGCGAGATCGATGTCTTCGTCCGCCAAGGCAACACCAACCGGTTCTTGTCCGAGTCCTCCGCCAGCAAGGTGTTGGATGTCGAAGCAGGCAATGTCTACAAACTGACCTCGCAGGACGGCATCGTCCGTCGTTTCGATGCCGCCGGTCGGCTGGTCGGCATCGAAGAGATCGGCGCGGCGTGGCGGATCGCATTCGCGTACGAAGGCGATCTACTCAAGACCGCAACCGACTACACCGGGCGTCAGCTCAAGTTCGAATACCTCAATGGCCGTCTTTCGACGCTGCGGCTTCCGGACAACACCACGGTCGTCTATGGCTACGACCCCGATGGCAATCTGAATTCGGTGCAGTACCCGGATGGCCGCACGCGCAGCTATCACTACAACGAAGCCGGCTTGTCCGACGCCAACGACGTCCACGCCCTCACCGGCATCAGCGACAACGGCCAGCGCTACGCCAGCTTCGGCTACGACCAGAAAAATCGCGGCCGGCTGACCCAGCATCATGCCGACGGCCTGATCGTCGACAGGGTCCAGCTGGTCTACGGCGCGAACGGCGTGGTCAACGTCACCGGAAGCCGCAGCGAGACGCGGGCGTACGCCATCGCCAATGAATCGGGCTACCGCCGCGCCACCACCGTCACCAACGCGAACGGTTCGATTTTCAACACCTATACCGGCGCGCTGCCGCTGCAGTCCACCGACCGGCTGGGCAACGTGACGCGCCACGAATACACCGATGGCTACGAGAGCGCCCGCATCGAGGCCTTCGGCACGGCGGACGAGCGCAAGATCGCGACGGTACGCAATGCGGCCTATCGGGTGACCTCGCGCACCATCTCGGCGAAGGTCGGCGGGTCGTATGTGCCGAAACAGCAAACCACCTACGCATACAACAGCCGTGGCCAGGTGACCGGCGTGACGGTCACCGACCCCAGCGCCACGCCCGCCCTCAGCCGCACCACCACCACGACCTACTGCGAGCAGCCAGGCATCGACGCAGGCGCATGCCCGCTACTTGGGCTGGTCGCGTCGATCGACGGTCCCGGTCACGGCCCGGACGATGTCATGACTTATCAATACCGCATGGCCGACGATCCGACCTGCGCGAGCCAGGGCGGCGCATGCGCCTGGCGTAAAGGCGACTTGTGGAAAGTGGTGAACCCGCTGACGCAGACCGCCGAGACGCTGCGTCGCGACCGCAACGCCCGTCCATTGTCGGTCCGCGACGCCAATGGGGTGACGACCGACTTCGAATACGACGCGGCCGGCCGGCTGACCGCACGCAAGACCCGCGGCACGAACGATGCCGGCGAAGCCGACGACCGCATCATGCGGATGACGTATTGGCCGGGCGGGGAGATCAAGCGCATCACACAGTCGGACGGCACCTGGGCGCAATACAGCTACGACAGCGCGCATCGCCTGACGGGCGTGGCCGATCACATCGGCAATACCATGACGTACACGCTCGACGCCGCCGGCGAACGCTCCGGCGAGGAGACGCGCGACCCTGCCGGCAGCCTGCGCCGCACCCTGACCCGTCTCTACAACACCCTAGGCCAACTGGAATCGCAGACGGATGCGTATCAGCACGTCACCGGATTTACCTACGACAACAACGGCAATCTCGACAAAACCAGGGACGCGCTACTGCACGAGACGGACAACGACTACGACGCGCTGGGCCGGCTCAAGCGCACGCTGCAGAACGCCACGGGCGGGCAGGCCAACACGGTCGAGACGAAGTTCGAATATGACGCACTGGACAACCTCACAAAGGTGATCGACCCGAACCAGCTGTCGACGCACTACACCTATAACGGCCTGGGCGAACTGAAGAACATGCTGAGCCCCGATACGGGGAACACCAGTTATATCTATGACCCGGCGGGCAACCGCCAATCACAGACCGATGCGCGCGGCGTGCAGACGCAGTACGCCTACGATGCGCTCGACCGCATCACCGCGGTCGCGTATCCGTCGGACAGCAGCCTCAACGCGGCATACGTCTACGACACGGCGCAGCCCGACTGCGCGGCCGGCGAAACCTTCTTGACCGGTCGCCTCGCGAAGATGACCGACCATAGCGGCAGCACCGCCTACTGCTACGACCGCTTCGGCCAGCTCACCCGCAAGACCCAGCGCACGCAGGGCAAGACGTTCTCGCTGCGGTGGCAGTACGCGGCGAACGGTCGCCTGCAGGCGATGACTTACCCGGACGGCAGCGTGGTGGACTACCTCTACGACGCGCAGGGCAGGATGGTCGACATGGGCGTTACGCTGGAAGGCCAGCGCCGGAAAGTGGCATACGACGTGCTGTACCACCCCTGGGGCGGTCCGGCGCGCTGGCGCTCGATGGCCGACCGCATGGTGGTGCGCACGCAGAACCAGAACGGCCAGCCCGGCATCGTGCAGGCGCAGGATGCCGCCGAGGTTCCGATCGCCGGCATCAGCCTGGGCTACGAGTTCGACGCGGTGGGCAACCTCAAGCGCCTGCGCGACGGCAACCAGGCCGACCCGCCGGCGCGGATTTACGGCTACGATCCGCTGAACCGCCTGACCGAAGCGAAGGATGCGTCCGACGTGGTGTGGCAAAGCTACAACTACGACAAGACCGGCAACCGCCAGACCGCGGGCTGGCGCGAACTGGTGGCCCAGGAAGACTGCACCGGCGCGCCGCCGGGCGGGCCGTGCACGCCGCTGCCGCCCGCCGCGCAGTGGTCCACGGATGCCTACACCTATCACCCCGGCACGCACCGGCTGTTCTCACGCACGGGCCGGGAGCGCAGCTACGACAGCGCCGGCAACCTCACATTGGATTCGCCGATGGGCGCGGCGCCCATCGACCCGCCGCCGGGCGGCGGCGGGACCGAAAGCGCCGCCTACGAAGGCACGATGCAGGCGATGGAGGAAGGCGGCGAAACGCCTCCACCCGGCGCGGTGTCGCGCACGTACAGCTACAGCGCCGCCAACCGCATGAGCGGCACCAGCCTGGGCGGCGAATTCCTGATGGGCTATCGCTACAACGGCCGCGGCGAGCGGGTGTATCGCCAAGGTGCGGACAGGACTGTGCACACGGTGTTCGACGACGCGGGCCGCTGGATCGGCGACTACGACGCGAACGGCGCGATCGTCCAGCAGGCGATTTGGCTGGGCGATCTGCCGGTGGGGCTGCTGACGAAGGACGGCGGCGTGACGCGCCTGTTCCACATTGAAGCCGATGCGCTGGGCAGCCCGCGCATCGTCATCAATCCCACGCGCGGCGCGCGAGGCACGGTGGTATGGCGCTGGGATCTGGCGGGTGAGGCGTTCGGCAACGACAAGCCGACCGAAGACCCGGACGGCGACGATATCGCGTTCGTGCTCGACATGCGCTATCCGGGGCAGCAGTACGACAGCGCCAGTGGGCTGAATTACAACTACTTCCGGGATTACGAGGCTGCGATGGGCCGGTATAGCCAAAGCGACCCAATCGGGCTTGAAGGAGATATCAGCACATATGGGTATGTGGGCGGAAATCCAATGATAGCGGTTGATCCAATGGGCTTACAGAGTGTGCTGAGACTACGGCCTACGACACTGCCGGCAGGACCCTATTCGCCTGGATATCCGGTTCCTGGAGCTAGCGGTGGAAGATACGATGATGATGGATTGATTCGCCGCAATAGTTCTCCGGCCTCAGGTAGCGGCAACGTAATTCCATTTCCATCCAGAAGAGTTGAGGCAAGCGATACAAATTGTCCGCCCGATGATGGCGATGATGATCGTTGTAGAAAAAAGCAGAAGGTACTATTGGGCAAGCAACTGACTCTCCATCTACTCTGGACTCAAGGGCGAATTCCTATTTCACAGTTCCGAAGCGCCGCGACGATTTTCAACATAGAAGCCCAGGGACATAACTGGGATTGCCCTAAACATACTGTTGCCTTGTTTACCTTGCCGGGTCCTACACGATGATATTTGAGCGTAATGCACTCATAGAAGCGATGATGGATTTTGATGATCCAGACTTTGAGCTTGCTATTTCTTTTTTTCGGCGAGCAGGAGTTGACTTGCAGGATGAGGGCTTCCCACTGGAAAAATGGTGCTTAGAGCAAGCCGAGCGTGGCAAACCAGAGGCTCAGCATGCGATTGCCAAGTTGTTTCAGTCAGGAATTTTTGGTAATCCGGATCAGGTTGCCGCGTATCGGTGGTGTTCTCGCGCTGTGGAGAGCGGTTATGTCCCGGCGTTACACATGCTTGCTGGTTTGGAAGTGGATCAAGAAAAATCCATAGAGCTATTTGAAGCAGCCGCAAGGTTGGATTACGCACCCGCGCTCGTCGCTCTGGCGACAACGTATCTGACTGAAGACTTTTTGCGCGCGCGAGAATATCTTGAGCGGGCCGTTGCGCTTGGGGATTCTGTAGCGGAAATAATCCTTGGAAATCTTCTCATCGAAAATAGTGTGCCCTCGGAAACAATAAGAGGATTAAGATTGATTGAAGCATCTGCCTTCCAAGGCAACGCTACCGCTCATGGAATTTTATCGAATTTATACGCTGCCAAAAGGTTCGGGATTCCTGTAGACCTTGCTAAGTCAACTTTCCATCGTCACGAAGCGGAAGTGATCAAGTCTACCCGTAACGAGCGTTTGAGACCGTATAGCCCAATGTAAAAAGTTAGACGGTGTTAGATTCAATTATAAAAACTTCAATCGCATTTGCAGGGTTAAACACACGCATCGAAGCTCATTGTTTTCTGATTTCTGCAGTTACGGGGTGCGCCTGCAGTCGATGACCTACCCGAACGGTAGCGTGGTCGATTACCTCTACGACGCGCAGGGCAGGATGGTCGACATGGGCGTTACGCAGGAAGGCCAGCGCCGGAAAGTGGCGTACGACGTGCTGTACCACCCCTGGGGCGGCCCGGCGCGCTGGCGCTCGATGGCCGACCGCATGGTGGTGCGCACGCAGAACCAGAACGGCCAGCCCGGCATCGTGCAGGCGCAGGATGCCGCCGAGGTTCCGATCGCCGGCATCAGCCTGGGCTACGAGTTCGACGCGGTGGGCAACCTCAAGCGCCTGCGCGACGGCAACCAGGCCGACCCGCCGGCGCGGATTTACGGCTACGATCCGCTCAATCGCCTGACCGAAGCGAAGGACGCGTCCGACGTGGTGTGGCAGAGCTACAGCTACGACAAGACCGGCAACCGCCAGAGCGCGGGCTGGCGCGATGTGGTGGCGCAGGAAGACTGCACCGGCGCGCCGCCGGGCGGGCCGTGCACGCCGCTGCCGCCCACCACGCAGTGGTCCAAGGATGCGTACACCTATCACCCCGGCACGCACCGGCTGTTCACGCGCACCGGCCGGGAGCGCAGTTACGACGGCGCCGGCAACCTGGTGCTGGATGCGCCGATGGGGGCAGCGCCCATCGACCCGCCGCCGGGCGGCGGCGGGACCGAAAGCGCGGCCTACGAAGGCACGATGCAGTTGATGGAAGAGGAAGGCGGCGAAGAATCGCCTCCACCCGGCGCGGTTTCGCGTACGTACAGCTACAGCGCCGCCAACCGCATGAGCGGCACCAGCCTGGGCGGCGAGTTCCTGATGGGCTATCGCTACAACGGCCGCGGCGAGCGGGTGTACCGTCAGGGCACCGACAGGACCGTGCACACGGTGTTCGACGACGCGGGCCGCTGGATCGGCGACTACGACGCGAACGGCGCGATCGTCCAGCAGGCGATCTGGCTGGGCGACCTGCCGGTCGGCCTGCTGGCGAGGGACGGCGGCGTGACCCGCCTGTTCCACGTCGAAGCCGACGCGCTGGGCAGCCCGCGCACCGTCATCGATCCCACGCGCGGCGCGACCGGCACGGTGGTGTGGCGGTGGGATCTGGCGGGCGAAGCGTTCGGCAACGACAAGCCCGACGAAGACCCGGACGGCGACAACATCGCGTTCGTGCTGGACATGCGCTATCCAGGGCAGCAGTACGACAGCGCGAGTGGACTCAATTACAACTATTTCCGGGACTATGAAGCCGCTACAGGCCGGTATGTGGAAAGTGATCCGATCGGGTTGGCGGGTGGAATCAGCACGTATGGTTATGTGAGCGGAAACTCTTTGATCTTTGTAGATCCATCCGGTCTGCAATCGTGCGCTCATCCAGTCAATGCCACTGCTTGTGCAGCAGTAGCAACAGAGATGGGAGGTGGCACAGCAGCAACAGGTGCTGCTGGTGCAGGAGCGGCAAGTGCAGGAACTGCTGGCACTAGCACAGCAGTTGCAGGTGCCGAGCTTAGCGGATGGTCAAGATTGGTTAACGATTTGCGCGGCTTGGGAAGCGCATTTGTTGCTCTCTATGATGAGATTTGCGATGACAATGAGGTCGATTGCACCAAGGCAAATCGCGAGTGCATACAAGAGTGTTCTTATCTGATCG
Organism: Pseudomonadota bacterium; assembly: GCA_040386495.1. Lineage (GTDB taxonomy): Bacteria > Pseudomonadota > Gammaproteobacteria > Xanthomonadales > Xanthomonadaceae > Lysobacter_I. The sequence continues at coordinate 2,117 of JAZKFJ010000016.1, read as the reverse complement.
GAACACAAGGCCGCATGGGTCAATCTTCGCGGTTTCTGAAATGCAAAGCTGAGTGTCTTATCAGGAAAGGATGTAACGCATGAAAGCAATGAAAATTAGTGAGCCGGCAGCCGTAGACCTTGTTAAAGAGGTTCTCGATTCTTTAGATGGTCTGTGTGAGTCGGCATCTGTGGTCAGGCGGAACTGTGATCCAGATACATTCGAAACGTACCAACTTACTGTCGCGAATGCTGTTTCTGATGTGGCAGATGCGATACTTGAACCCGTTTTCTTGACGCACCCTCATCTTCGGCCGTAAATCTCTAGGGATATTTTTGAATGATCGCAAACCAGCAATTGGCGCAAGAGATAAACGAGCGAATTCTCGAAATCAATCGTATCTTGAACGATCTTGCGAAGATCGTTCAAGAGAAAGCGCCTTCAGATGAGGAAAAGCGCTTCAGGCATGCGGTTGGAGCGGTGTCTGGCGAGCTATTGCTGGCAATAGCTAATCCTCTTTACCGTCAGCATCCAGCATTGAAACCTCCGGAACTGGGCTGACAGTTCAGCCCAATAGCTGATCGAGCTGCCGCTTCGGGTTACCAAGGAATGCCTTGGTAACGAGGTAGTGCTCAGTCTGTTCGTACTCGATCTGTTGCAAGCCGCTGTCGCCGATCTGGTAGATGCAGGCATCCGGGTAAGCCATCAGGATCGGTGAATGCGTGGCTATGACGAACTGAGAATGCGACTGCAACAGCTGGTGCAGTCGCGCGATCATCGCCAGTTGTCGCTGTGGTGAGAGCGCGGCTTCCGGTTCGTCCAGCACGTACAGCCCACTGCCGCTGAAGCGGTGCATCATCAGCGCGAAGAACGACTCGCCGTGCGACTGCTGGTGCAATGACACTTCGCCGTAAGAGTCGATAATTGGCGGACTGAATGCAGGCTCTTCATCCAGTCGTTCGATCTCCGTCGCGACGTTGAAAAAACTCTCCGCTCGCAGGAAGAAGCCATCTTTGGCGCGGCGGATACCCTTCACGAGGGTAATATGCTCGTGCAGCGTCGAGTGCGATTCGCGGGTCTTGAATCTGAAATTCTTCGTCCCACCTTCCGGATTGAATCCCCAAGCCGTCGCAATTGCTTCAAGAAGTGTGGACTTGCCGCTGCCGTTCTCGCCGATGATGAAAGTGACTTTCGGATGTAATTCCAGTGTATGCAAATTGCGCACGACGGGTAATGAAAATGGGTATTGATCGAAAGATGCAACCTTATCTCTCTTGAGCTTGACTTCGAGCAAGTAGTGTTCAGCATCGAGAGCGCGCATATTTTTTAGTTCCTGCTCTTGTCTACGATGTAGTCTAGAAGTTGATTCCAATATTGCGTACAACACCGGATCGGTCGGGTTTAGTGTAGTTCAAGCAAGAGTGTAGAAACGCAGTTGAAGGCGTGCGGCAGACAGTGCCATGCTCACTTTAGGTCCGACAAAGAGGGTCGGCTCAATTTTTATAAATTAGGAGAGGTGAGCGTAATTATGCAGCACACCTGTGACGCGCTCGACCGCATCACCGCGGTCACGTATCCATCGGACAGCACCCTCAATACGACCTATGTCTACGACACGGCGCAGCCCGACTGCGCGGCGGGCGAAACCTCCCTCACCGGCCGCCTCGCGAAGATGACCGACCACAGCGGCAGCACGACCTACTGCTACGACCGCTTCGGCCAGCTCACCCGCAAGATCCAGCGCACGCAGGGCAAGACCTTCACCCTGCAATGGCAGTACGCCGCGAACGGCCGCCTGCAGTCGATGACCTACCCGGACGGCAGCGTGGTCGACTACCTCTACGGCGCGCAGGGCCGCATGGTGGAGATGGGCGTTACGTTGGCGGGCCGGTCGCGCGAGAAAGTGGCATACGACGTGCTGTACCACCCCTGGGGCGGCCCGGCGCGCTGGCGCTCGATGGCCGACCGCATGGTGGTGCGCACGCAGAACCAGAACGGCCAGCCCGGCATCGTGCAGGCGCAGGATGCCGCCGAGGTTCCGATCGCCGGCATCAGCCTGGGCTACGAGTTCGACGCGGTGGGCAACCTCAAGCGCCTGCGCGACGGCAACCAGGCCGACCCGCCGGCGCGGATTTACG
>JAZKFJ010000015.1:0-22563 GCA_040386495.1 Pseudomonadota bacterium | reverse complement strand
GGATGACCAGCCTTCGGCTGTTGTGAAGCGCTTCCCGCCTGCGCGGGGATGACGGCGAAAGCGCATACGAAGGCTCGCGCTTAAGACCCGACGCGGAAGAATTCCATCGTCCAGTTAGTTTCCCAGGTGTGTCCGCCATCGACAGAAAACGCCTGTTCCCATCGTGGCGTGTCCATGTCCGTCGACGACCACGTGAACCGGACGCGGATCGGCGCGCCGTCGAGATTGTCGTCGGCGTAGAACAGGCCCATGCCATCGGTGAACCGGCCCACCACCGGCGTATCGATGCGATCGGGATGGCGCCCGTCCAGCCACCAGATCGACCACGTCGCGGTGGCGGGATCGAAGCTGCGCAGCGCCGCCGCCCGATAGGCGCCGTCGGGCAGATCCAGCATGTTGTCTTCGAGGTTGCCGAAGCCGCCGAGGATCTTGCGGGTGGTCGAAGTGCCCTCGAATTCGATCCACTCGCCGCAACCGGCGAGACGCGCCTTGAGCCGGCGATGACGCACGCGCCAGTCGCCGATGATGAAGTCGAAATCGTCGGGCGGGATGTGCGTGATCGCGGCTTCGTGGTTCATGACGGTGCTCCAGGTCGAAATAAGCCACGACCATAACAGCCGATTCCTGACAGCTTGTGTCAGCAAGCCGCGACAGGGAAAACATGTTCCTCGCGAAAATGAAGAAGCCCCGGCTCGCACCGGGGCTTCTTCGCTATCGCCATGCGGCATGTGGATGAATCCACGCTTGCCGGTTCAATCCCTATCGCCTCAGAACGTCACGCTCCAGCTGTTGATGTAACCCGTATCGGCATTGGCGTTGTCGTTCACGCGCAGGTTCCACGTGCCGTTCAACGCTTCCGTCGACAGATTGACCGTGAACGTCTGCACGATGTTGTCGGCGCTGCCGCCTGCGCGGTTGTGCAGGACGTACACGCTGCCATCCGGCGCCACCAGATCCACCTTCAGATCGCCCTTGTAGGTATGGACGATGTTCACCGCGACCGGGGTCGTCGCCGAACCGCTGCCGGTGCGGCCGGACACGACGATCGGGCTGTTGACCGTGGCGTTGTCGTTGATCGTGTAATCGGTGGTGTTGGTGTAGGTCTGCGCGCCGCCGCTGCTGCCGACGGTCACCGTGCGCGTGGTGGTGTTGGTGGCGCCGCCGTTGTCGGTGACGGTCAGGGTGACCGTGTACGTGCCCGCGGCGGTGTAGGTCTTGCTGGGATTGGCCGCGGTGGACGTGGTGCCGTCGCCGAAATTCCAGCTGCGGCTGGCGATGCTGCCGTTGCTGTCGGTGGAGGTGTCGGTGAAGCTCACGGTCAGGCCGCTGATCGTCGAGCTGAAGCTCGCGACCGGAGGCGCATTGCCGCCGCCGCCGTTGTCGCCGCCCGGGGCCACGCCGCCGAAGTGCGTGGAGACCTGCGGCCAGATCAGCGACATCTTCGCGCCCTTGTTCATGCTGCCGCCGAGGTGATGCAGCGCGAGCGCCTTGTGGCTGGAGCGCGCGATGACCGGCGAACCGGAGCTGCCGCCTTCTGTATCGCAGTAATAGCCGATATCGGTATTGGTGCCGTTGCCGCTGGTGCTGGCGCTGTTGACCCGGCAGCGGCCGCCGCCGTCGCGATCGCTGACGATGCTGAGTTCCTTCTGGCGGCCGCCCGGATGCCCGGCGATCATGATTTCCTCGTTGAGCGTGGCCGCGCGCGTTTCCAGACCTAGATAACCGAAGCTGGCAATGTTGGCGAAGTTCTTCACCGTGAACAGGGTGTAGTCCAGCGTGGTGTTGGTCGCCAGCATCTGGTCGCCCGCGACCTTGGTCGGCGTGGCCGCGCTGCCGCCGCAGCTGCTGAGCTGATAGTTGAACCACACTTCGGCCGAGGCTGTGGCGCTGGCGGTGGCGATGCAGTGGTTGTTGGTGAACATGCGGTTGTCCGGACCCGCGCGCCAGGTGGTGCACAGGCCGCCGCCGCTCATCACCAGCCGCGCGACGGGGCGCGAGCGGTCGAACGCGGTCGGGTCGCTGGAGGCGTAACAGGCGGCCGCGCGCTTGTCGTCGGTACCGATGATCGAACGCGTGCCGAACGAGCCGTCGGTCATGCCGTCGATCTTCAGCTCGCGCAGCTTGCGCTCCGAATAGCCCTGCAGATAGCGGCTGACGCGGATGCCGTCGCCGCTGCGCCAGGCGCCTTGCGGCGTACCGACCAGACGCATCAGCGCCACCGGGCCGTGGATCGACATCGCCGAGAAGCGCGTGCGGCCGTCCTGGCCCATCGCCGCGTCCACGGTGTTGCCGTCGCGCGTCGCGTTGCTGTAGCGGTACATCTGGGTGCGGTCGGGGCTGAAGACTTCCAGGGTCACGCCGTCGGGCAGCGAGAAATGATCGAAGTGCACCTTCACGAAGCTGGCGTCGGAGGTGCGGATCTCGTGGATGCGGCCCAGCGATGCTGCGGTCAGGCGCAGATTGGCGTTGCGCTGATCGGCGATCTTCATCGGTGCCGGCTGCGCGGCCTGCGTGAGCATCGGAGCCAAACACGACAGCGCGACGGCGAGCGCGAGTATCTTGCGGGTGGAGCGGTTGGTCGAACGGACACGCTTCATCAAACTTTCCTTCTCGGATCGTGGAAACAGCGGGAGGCGCTCGGCAACGAACGGGGGACTTCGGTGAACGCGGGCGGGGGCCATGCATGGCCCGCACCGGAGCAGAACACGGAGCAGCGCAGCATTTCCAGTCCCGGGTCACAACCTGCCATAGCGTATGGTGTCCGCAGCACCGGCCGTGGCCGCGCAAGGGCGACTTTCGTCGCAGTCCAGCGACAGCGCCCACCGCCGTACACTCGCGCATCGTCCTTCGTCGAGGCAGGCATGATTCCAGGCTGGGTGCTGCTGCTGGTGTCGCTGGGCTACGTGGGCGTGCTGTTCGCGGTCGCCTATCTCGGCGACCTGCGCGGCGCGACCCCGCGCTGGCGCTGGGCGCGGCCGCTGATCTATTCGCTGGCGCTGGCGGTCTACTGCTCGTCGTGGACGTTCTACGGCGCGGTCGGCACCGCCGCGCGCACCGGGCTGGGGTTCCTGCCGATCTATCTCGGCCCGCTGCTGATGCTGCTGTTCGGTTGGCGGATTCTTGAACGCCTCGTACTGATTTCGGGCGAACACCGCATCGTGTCGATCGCCGATTTCCTGTCCTCGCGCTACGGCCGCGCGCCCGGCCTGGCGGCCTTGGTCGCGACGGTGGCGCTGATCGCCGCCGTGCCCTACGTCGCGCTGCAGTTCAAGGCGGTGGCGATGAGCGTCGAAGTGCTGGCGCCGGGCAGCGACGACGCGCTGTTCGGCGATCCCGCGCTGTACGTCGCGCTGCTGCTGGCGGTGTTCGCGATCCTGTTCGGCACCCGCCAGATCGACGCCACCGAACACCACCGCGGCATGGTGCTGGCGGTGGCGCTGGAATCGCTGGTGAAGCTGCTCGCCTTCGTCGCCATCGGCGTGCTGGCGCTGCTGCATCTGCCGGGCGACGGCCACCTCGGCGCGCGCGTCGTCGATGCCGCGCGCGTGGTCACCGCGCCGGGGCTGCCCACGGGCTTCATCGCGCAGACGCTGATCGCCTTCACCGCGATCATCTGTCTGCCGCGCCAGTTCCACGTCGCGGTGGTCGAATGCCAGGACCCCGCCGACATCCGCCCCGCGCGCTGGCTGTTCGGCGGCTATCTTGTGGTCTTCAGCGTGTTCGTGGTGCCGATCACCCTGGCGGGGCAGTCGCTGCTCGCCGGCAGCGGCGCGTCGCCCGACACCTACGTGCTGGCGCTACCGCTGGCGCTGGACCAGCAGACGCTCGCGCTGATGGCGTACATCGGCGGCTTTTCCGCCGCCACCGGCATGGTCATCGTCGCCAGCGTCGCGCTCGCGACGATGGTCAGCAACGATCTGGTGATGCCGCTGCTGCTGCGCAATCGAGTCCTTGCAGAAGGTGGCGCCATCGACCGCCAAGTGCTGTGGGTGCGGCGCTTCACCATCGTCGCGCTGGCGCTGATGGCCTACGCCTATTACCGCGGCGCGGCGGCAGCCGGCGACAGTCTCGCCCAGCACGGTCTGCTCGCGTTCGCGGCGGTGGCGCAGTTCGCGCCGGCCCTGATCGGCGGCCTGTACTGGCGCGGTGCGAGTCGCGCCGGTGCGTTCGCCGGTCTGCTGCTGGGCGCGCTGACCTGGGCCTACACCCTGCTGCTACCGGCGCTCACCCAGAGCAGCGATGCCGGCGCCGCTTGGATCGCGCACGGCCCGTTCGCGCTGTCGTGGCTGCGGCCGCAGCAGTTGTTCGGGCTGATCGGCTGGGATCCGCTCACCCACGGCGTGTTCTGGTCGCTGCTGTTCAACGTCGGCGGCCTGTTCCTGGTCTCGGCGCGGATGCGTCCGCGCCTGCAGGAACAGCTGCTAGCCACGACGTATCTCGATCCGTACGCGCAGCGCTCGCCGCTCGGCCCCGGCGGCTGGGCCGGCAGCGTGCGCAGCGGCGAACTGCTGGCGCTGGCCGAACGCATCCTGGGCGAGCGTCACGCGCGTCGCGCCTTCGACGAGTACGCGCAAAGCCTGGGCCGCAGCTGGCAGCCGGAACATCTGGCAGACCGCGCGCTGATGCAGTTCACCGAACGCCTCCTGGCATCGGCCATCGGCGCGGCCTCGGCGCGGCTCACGCTCACCACCGCGCTGCGCGGCTCGGGCATGGAGTTGGGCGAAGTGGTGTCGCTGCTCGACGAAGCCAGCCAGGAACTGCGCTTCAACCGCCAGGTGCTGTCGACCACGCTGGAGAACATCAGCCAGGGCGTGAGCGTGGTCGATGCCGACATGCGGCTCATCGCGTGGAATCGCCGCTATCAGGACATGCTGGGCTATCCCGACGGCATGCTGTATGTCGGCCGCCCCATCGCCGAATTGATCCAGTGGAACGCAGAGCGTGCCGAACTCAGCATCGCCGACCCCGGCATCGAAGACGACATCGAAGAACAGGTGCGCCGCCGCCTCGCGCACCTGCGCGCGGGCCAGCCCTACGTGTACCAGCGCGTGCGCGGCAACGGCCAGGTCATCGAGATGCGCGGCCAACCGCTGCCCGGCGGCGGCTACGTCACCAGCTTCAGCGACATCACCGATTACAAGCGCGCCGAACAGGCGCTGCGCGACATCAACGAAACCCTGGAGCAGCGCGTCGAACTGCGCACGCGCGAAGCCGAAGCCGCGCAGCAGTCGAAGACCCGCTTCCTCGCCGCGGTCAGCCACGACGTACTGCAACCGCTCAACGCCGCGCGCCTGTTCGCGTCGGCACTGCGCGAAACCACCGACGCCGACGAACGCACGCATCTGGCCGAACGCGTCGACACCGCGCTGCGCGCCGCTGAGGATCTGCTCGACGGCCTGCTCGACATTTCGCGGCTCGACGCCGGCGCGCTGCAGCCGGAGATCGCCCACTTCGACGCCGTCGAACTGCTGCAGGAACTCGCCGCGCAGTACGCGCCCAGCGCCGCCGGCCGCGGCCTGTCGCTACGCGTGCATGCGCTGGCGCCGGTGTTCGTGCGCAGCGACCGCCGCCTGCTGCGCCGCGCGCTGCAGAATTTCCTCGCCAATGCCTTGCGGTACACACGCGAAGGCGGCGTGCTGCTGGGCCTGCGCCGTCGCGGGCAGCAGATCGAATGCCAGGTGTGGGACACCGGCCCCGGCATTCCCGACCATCACCTCACGCAGATCTTCGAGGAATTCCGCCGCTTCGACCACGCGTTCGCCAAAGGCATCGGCATCGACGACGAACGCGGCCTCGGCCTCGGCCTGTCCATCTGCCAGCGCATCGCGCGCATGCTCGACCACCCGCTGCGCGTGCGCTCGCGCGTCGGCAACGGCAGCATGTTCTCGATCAGCGTGCCGCCCGGTGTCGCCGCAAAACGAATCGTGTCGCCCGAGATCGCGCCGTCATCCGACGCCCTCGCCGGTCTGCGCGTGCTCTGCGTCGACAACGACCCGGAAATCCTCGATGGCATGCGCGCACTGCTCGACCGCTGGAAAGCGGTGGCGCTCACGGCATCGACAGTCGATGAAGCATTGGCGCATATCGATGCGGAACCGGATGTGGCACTGGTCGACTATCACCTGCATGACCGGCTTGATGGTTTGGGGGTGATCGCGGAATTGCGTCGGCGCGCGAAGCGGGATCTGCCGGCGGCGTTGCTCACCGGCGATGGGAGCGATGCGTTGAAGATCGCTGCCAGGGAATATGGGTGTGCGGTTTTGACGAAGCCGGTGAAGCCGGCTTCGCTGAGGGCGTTTTTGGGGGCTAGGGCTGTTAGAGGGTAAGAATAGAGGCTGTCAGATGTTGCAGGTCAGGCTACGTCGACAGTGTTTTTTATTAGACCAAAGTGTGGATATGCATTAATAATAAGGTCTAATCATTTGTTAGGCCCCATGAACGGACTCGCACTGTTTGCCATGTTTTCAGCTTGGTTTATTGGATTTGCCGTAATTCGCGGGAGAGATGCCTCAGCATTTGCAATGATCTTCTTTCCAATTGGTCTCCTACTCGCATGCCTGTTGCTTGGATACATTTTCAAAATTAATGCCGAGAAAATTCTAGGAGTGATCGGCCTAGGCATTCTTTGTACATTAGCCGCAGCCTTCTTTTGGCCCACCAAAAGATCGCGTAAAAAGCCCGCAGGTGGGGCCTAATCATTTGTTAGGCATATCAACTTTACTAGAGGATGACGAAATGAAAGATCTTGAAGAGTACGGACGAACAACTCGCGACAGAGTCAATTATTTGACTGGCGCTCTATCCAAGGAAGAAAAACACAACTATTTCAGGCTGGAGTCTTTCATAACGTTGTGGGCTGCCTCCACTGGTGGATCATTCGACATGAACGAACACACAGAATTCCTTAATAGAACAAACATGTATGCGCTTAGACAGATTGATGCTGTCTTCTTCAAAAAATTTGGGCTTCACATTGAAAGGAATCCCCATCAACTCGAAATGGATGAAGATGAATGGGAGAAGGGAATTCAGCCTTCTTCTTCACATAATGCCTAACAATTCGTTCAAACCGATCCTATGGCCTGGCGTCGGCCACGTGCTTTTGCGCTACGCTTGCACGTGTCCTCCGCCCCGCCACGGGTCGTCTTAACTCAGGCGTTAGCAATCACAGGGGAGTGATCGGTGGCTACAAAGAAAACATCTGGAAAAGAGGCAACCAAGGCCGCCGTAGACGCATCGCATATCGAGGTCAAGAGCTGGAAGGATTTGCACGGCAAGCTGGAGTCCATGCGTGATACCGGCTGGATTTTTCGCGGTGTCACTTCGCCAAAACACTATCTAGTTCCCAGCATCGGCCGGGAAGATGTTTATGGCCCGTATAAGCTCGCCCAAGAGCAGCGCCTGTTCGAGGAGTTCAAGAATAGAGCTGTGGCACTTATGAGCAGCCACGTATTTGACGACTGGGATTGGTTAGCTTACGCACAACATATTGGCGTTCCTACGCGCTTACTTGATTGGTCCGTTAGTCCTCTCGCGGCTCTGTACTTCGCACTCGAAGCCGACAGTGACAACGATCGAGTTGTTTATGCCGTCAAATACTCGCGGTACATTCACGAGGTGGATCATCGCAACACCAGTCCATTCACAAACAAGGTAGAAGGAAGATTCACAGCTCCTCTCGCCTTTGACCGCATCAGAGCGCAGCGCGGAATTTTTACCATTCATCCAGAGCCCACGAAGATATTTAATCCCAAGGGACTCAGAAGCCTCCTCATCAAAGCTTCGGCGGTCAAAGATTTTCGTCGTCGGCTTTTCAAGTACGGAATAGACCACTGGCACATTTATCCGGACGCTCAGGGCTTAGGGCTACAGCTCGCTTGGCAGTTCAAGAACAAGGTAGGCCTTGGCTCGATATTCCTCGAAAAGTAGATTTTTCGGTACGTCGCAGTGATTGCTAACAATTCATTCAAGCCGAGCCTGCTTCGCGGGGCGGTCTAATTCAGGCGTTAAACGCGCATTGGAAGAACAATGAAACTTCGCCCACCAAACCTCGAAATCCCCGCAGACGATCCTTTCAAGCACGATGTATTAGATAGATTGGCGGCAGCAGAAACGATGACGAACTTGCTTTTAGGTTGCGATGAGCCTCTTGTGATCTCACTCAATGCACCTTGGGGCTTCGGTAAAACGACGTTCATTGAGATGTTGCGAAAGCATCTGGAAAACAAAGGTATTCATTCGCTCTATTTGAATGCATGGGAGAACGACTTTTCATCTGATGCATTCTTGACGTTACTAGGTGATATAGATCTCGCGATCAGAGGGCTAGGAGCAAACACTGTCGAAAAATCTGAAATAGATCTTAAGCTGGACCAAGCCAGGTCGATCGGAAAAAAAATTATCAAAGCCGCTATCCCGACCGCTATAAAAATTGCTACCTATGGCGCCATAGATCTAACAAAAGATACCGAGGACGCGCTTTCAGATTTGACGGAAAAAATAGCCGAGGAGCAGATAAAGCATTATGAGGAGGCGAAAAAATCCGTAGCAAAATTTAGGACAAGATTAAGCGAACTAGCGGACGCGGTATCGGGATTAAATAATGGCGAAATTGCCAATCCGATGGTCATTTTTGTTGACGAACTAGACAGGTGTCGGCCTCCCTATGTAGTTTCCTACTTGGAGAGCATTAAGCACTTTTTCTCAGTTCCAAATATCGTCTTTATTGTCGCTCTTGATAAAACTCAACTTGGTCATTCCATTAAGTCGCTTTACGGAACATCTATGGATGTTGAAGGTTATCTAAAGCGGTTTATAGACATAGACTTCAATCTGCCTTTTCCCGATTATGAAAAATTTGTTGTCTCACTTTTCTCAAAGTTTGGATTCAGCGATTTTTTTGCGGCCCGAACTTCTCCTAGTTTACAACACGACCATCGACAATCCGTCACCGCGTTAACGGAACTCGCCAGAGCATTGAATTTGTCTCTTCGTGAGTTGGAGCGTTCTTGCACTTCGCTTGCATTGGCCGCTAAATCAACTCCACATGATTTTCATATCTACCCCTTGCTTCTGCTTACGCTCATTGGCCTAAAGATAAAAAATCCATCGCTTTACGGCAAATTTGTTACAAATCAATGCGATCACTCTGAAGTACTAGAATTCCTTAGAGAAACTGAGGCTGGTCGTAAGTTCTTAGACACTCATTACGGCATGGTCGTAGAGGCTCATCTTGTCTCGTGTCATGTCGGGCGCCACAAAGACGCTGAACTCGTCTCAATCTATTCAGAAATAGCACAATCAACTGACAGCTCAGAACTAAAGCGTAATCGCGCCTTACAGATTTCAAAAATACTGAACGACTGGACATTCAGAGAATCGTACGGGACCCTTGGGTATCTAACTAAGAAAATCGATCTATTAACACCCGGCGAGCGTATCTAACAATTCGTTCAACTCGTAAGGCGGGTTTGCACCCGCCCTACGCATCGCGAACCCGCTACCATCGCCGGCATGAACACCGCCTCCGTCAAAACATACTGTGGGCGCCTGCCGGGCGCGACCACGAAACTGCACGCGCCGCCGGTGAACGTGTTGAGCTATCAGGTCGGCGGCAATACCTTCGCTTACTTCAAGACGAGCGAGCCCGAGCGCTGGCGGTTCAGCGTGCGCGTCGATCCGAGGCGCTTCCTGGAGCTGACGTCGGTGGAAGGCATCAGGCCCGCGCGTTACATGGCGCGCTTCCACTGGGTGACCATCGTTGATGTGCGCCGCGTGCCGCCGGCGTATCTGCGTGAGCTGATCGCGTGGTCCTACGACAAGGCGCTTAGCCGGTTGTCGAAGCGAACGCGGCTGGCGATCCTGACGCAGGCACCCTGATGACCGAACTCGTATTCCAACTCCTGGTGTCGCTGACCGTGGTGGCGACGATCGCCGGCATCGTCATGGAAGAGGTCGGGTCGAAGCGGCTTCCCGAACCGCTGCGCTCCCTCAAGGCGCAGGCGAAACGCGCTTCGGTGGATGCGAGCAAGCGCCATCCATGGGTCGGGGCGGCGCGTCTTTCGATCGTGTGCGGATATCTGTTGTCGCTGGTGGCGCTGGCCTGCTTCGTACCTTTCAGCCCGTGGGCATATCTGTTGTTCACGGTGTGCTGGAGCACGCTGTCGGTGTGGGATGCGCCGCATATCCTGCCGAGGCTGTTCGTCCCGATGTACGAAGCCTCGCTGCTGCTCAATGGCGCCATCCTTGCGCTGTGTTTCCTGTCCCCGCTCGCGGCGCGCTTCGGCGCAGGCTGAAAGCGGACAGGAGGTTCCTCAACGCGTTCCGGATGACGGGTCGTGCAGTGAACAAGTTCGGCGCGGTGCAACGTCTCCGATCCGTGGATGCAGGCGTGCGATGCCTTCGGCCCCGCTCGACACTCGAGCCCGACACGTCATGGCATCGAAAGAATGTCTGCCTTAGCATGCGTCATCCGCTCCGGGTGGGCAGCTCGACGCAGGTGTTCCGCGATGGCCAGTGTTGTCGTCAGCCCGTATTCCGCCGAATGGCCCAGGTGCTTTCTCGCCATTCGCGAAGAATTGCTTGTCGTGTTCTCGCCGATCTCAGTGGCGATCGAACATATCGGCAGCACCTCCGTTCCCGGGCTTGCCGCGAAGCCGGTAATCGACGTGCTGCTCGGCGCGCGTTCGCTGGCGGAGGTGGAATCGAAGATCGAAGCGCTGGGCGGGCTCGGTTACGCATACATCAGGAAGTACGAAGATGTGCTGCCGATGCGGCGTTATTTCGTGAAATCTCCAGCGGCGTCGTTCCGTGTCCACCTGCACGCGGTCGAGCGGGGTTCGCGCATCTGGCGGGAGCATCTGGCATTCCGCGATGCGCTGCGCAGCGATCCCGCGCTGCGCGCACGCTATCAATCGCTGAAGCTGCAACTCGCGCAGGAATTCGCCGACGACAAAGCCGCGTATTCGGCGGCCAAGGATCCCTTCGTCCAATCCGTTCTGGCCGACATTTGCGGATAGGGCGCTGTGGATCGACGCTGCATTCGAGCGGCGGAGTCCTGAGGCAGCATCGTTGTCCGGTCAGGGCGATGGCCGCACCCGAAGTTCCGCACAGCCGGCCCCTTCATCGCACCCGGACTCGCGTTGCGCGGACAGTCGTAGACAAAGCGCGAATCTGGAAAGACCAGTCATCCCGGAGGAGGACAAAGCCCGAGGAAGGATCTGCTTGCCGCTTGCCGTACCGCAACAGCAGATCCCTCCACCCGCTGCGCGGGCGTTCGGGATGACAAAAGACTTCAGGGCGGCTCGCGCACACGGCGCCGGCCGCGTCCTGCCGACAGCGACATAAATCCTGTATTGACAGACTGTGTAGCGCACAGTAGTGTGCGCCACATGGCCGAGACAGACGCTTTTGCAAAACTCGAACTGGAGCTGCGGCGCGGCGTGGTGGTGCTGGCCACGCTCTCGCAGCTGCGGACGCCGCGTTACGGATACGAACTGCGGCAGGCGATGGCCGAGAAGGGCATGCCGATCGAGGAAGGCACGCTGTATCCGCTGCTGCGCCGCCTGGAAACGCAGGGCGTGCTGAGCAGCGAGTGGAAGATCGAGGACGGACCGCCGCGGCGTTATTACGCGCTGAATGCGGACGGCCGCAAGTTGCTGAAGAAGCTCACCGGATCATGGCAGAGCATGAACCACGCCATGGATCGACTCCTGACCGAGGACTGACGAATGCATGCGAACGACGTGATCGAATCCTATGTGACCGATGTCGCCCTGCTGCTGCCGCGCCGGCAGCGCAACGACGTCGCGTTCGAGCTGCGCGCGCTGATCGATGAAGGGCTGCAGGACCGGGCCGAATCCGAGGGGCGCGCGGTCGATGCCGCAATGGCGACCGAATTCCTGCAGGCCTTCGGCCGGCCCCGGGACGTGGCCGCGCGCTATCGCCCGGCGCTGACCATCATCGATCCCGCCGATGGCCATCGCTTCCTGCGCGCGAGCGTGATCGGCCTCGCGATCATCTGGTGCCTGGGCCTGTTGCAAAGCCTGCAGCCGCCCATCTCGTCCGCGGACGACCTCATCCGCGCGCTGGCGCAGTGGTGGGGCGGCACCGTGATCCCGTCGCTGTGGTGGCCGGGCCTGCTGGTCGCGGGTTTCGGCATGGCCGCGTGGGTCCGGCGTCGCTGGCCCAACGCCGCGGCGTGGACGCCGCGTTCGCGCGATCGTCTCCAGAGTGGACGCGTCGGCATGACGATGGCCCTAGTGGGCATGCTGTGCGGCACGTATGTGCTGCTCGACCCGCGCGTGGTGCTGGATGTCGTATGGAACGGCCGGGCCGCCATGGTGGCGTACGAAGCGCTGACCTACACCGAGACGTTCCTGCAGCGGCAGGCGCCCTGGGTGCTGGCCACGCTGCTGCTGAATATAGCGGTCTTCATGGTCGTCATCGCGATGGGTCGCTGGTCGGCGGTGATGCGACGCATCGAAACCGGGCTGACCCTGATCACCTGCGCGCTGCTGGCATGGACGGTGCTGGATGGCCCGGTGTTCATGACCCAGCGCAGCGACGGCACGGCGAAATTCCTCGTCGCGCTGATCGTCGCCTACACGCTGATCCATCTGGCGGTCGTCGCGTATCGACGCATCCGACCGATGCCCGACCGGCGGCTGCAAGCGCAGCGATGACCGGGCCCGGGCATCGATAGAGCGACATCGAGCGACGTACGAGATGTCATGCGACGCACTCGAAACTGGCATTGCGCATGACGCTTCCGCCGGTTCGATGGCCTGATTCCAGCGCCCGTCCCGTTGATTGGAGGCTGGCCCGGAAGTTCACGAAGCACGCGGATGTCTGTGATAACGTCCGCAAAAGCCGGCTTTGGTCCGTTCGAGACCGCCGCCCCACTCCGAGGATATGGACGTGTCCGTCTCTCCCAACCGCGCTGCGTACGACCGCGCCTCCGTCGGCACATCGCGCCGCACCTCCGCTGTGCCTGCCCGGCCCGCCGTACTTTCGCATCGATTCCAGCGGCTCCGCGCGTGCGTGCGGTGTTCCGCGGTCGCCCTCCTCCTTTTCTCATCGGCCTGCGCAATGCAAACCACCACTCAATTCGATTCGGGCGCCTGGAAATCCCAACGCGGCGTCGACACCCGGCAGAACCAGCGCGGCACGATGGTGGCGTCGGTGGAGAAAGCCATCCATGCGGGCATGTCGCGCGACGAGGTGATCGGGCTGTTGGGAGAACCCGACAGCAGCGACGCCGCGACCACGACCGATACCTACGAACTCGGCGTCGCGCAGTACGGCGTCGATGAAGAGTTCTACGAGATCGTCTACCGGGATGGGAAGGTCGCGACGCATCGCTGGGGCCGCAGGTAACGCGAGCATCGATCACGCACCGACTCGGATGCGAATCCGCCGTGCGGTCTGCTAGACAGATCGAGGACGACACGATTCAGCGACAGGACTTCAGCGAGGAAATACACGATGTCACGCCCCGACCTCAACACCATCCGCACCAACTACCAGGTCGCCGACGACCAGATGATCGACTATCGCCCGCGCGCATTCGGCGCGATCGATATCCCGTTCACCAGTTCGGTGCGGGTGACCCAGGCCGAAGGCGCGCTGATCGATCAGTTGACCTTCGACCGCGGCCTGGTCGGGCTGCAGCAGTTCAGCGGCATCAAGGACCGCGCGCTCAGCGAAGCGACCGAGCGGTTCCCCAATAATCCCGTTCCGTCGAATATTCCCGCGGAAGATGCGCGGGCATGGCAGGGCAACGACGGGCATCGCGATGCGTTCCGGCACGCCTACTGGAATGCGCTGATGACCCAGCAGTACGGCGAGAACTGGACCCGCGCGTTCGCGACCGCCCACGAGGGCGTGCCCGGCAACACCGCCAACCGCGAAGCGATGGATCTGTACAACAACGAAGTGGGGCGCTCGATCGGCGCCGCCAACCGCAACGCGACGCCGGAGCAACTGGCCAATCTGGTCGAGCAGTCCTTGAACCAGGGCAAGCTGGTGGTGATCGACAGCGGCGGCAATCTGGAATGGAGCGACCGCGTGGTGCGCGGCCAGCACGGCGTGGCCCCGGACGATGTGATCGGACCGCGCCTCAACACGCCCGGCACGGTGTCCACCGAGACGCTCAGCGCCAACACCACGCCCGCGATTCCCGGCCAGGCGGACACGCAGCTGGCCGCTGCCGACCCGGCGCGCAATGTCGAACGCATGCAGCAGGATCCGATGTACGGCCAGGTGGTCACCGCGATGCAGGCCAAGGGCTTGGAAGGCGACACCATGGCCGCGAACCTCTACGCCGCAGCGACGCGCGAAGGTCTGGGCGGCGTGACCAATATCGAGATCGGCAAGCAGGTCGCCGACGCCAGCGGCAACCCCGACCGCAACCTGTTCGTGTTCGACGGCAGCGACGGCCCGCTGGGTCCGAACCACGCGCGCGTGAGCGAGAACGAGGCCCGCACCACGCCGGTGCAGGTGGCGGCCAACAACGCCGTCGACGCGCAGAACCAGCAGATGGCGGCGCCCGAGCAGGAACAGCGCAGGCCGGTGTCGATGACCGCTTGAGTGTCCGATTCGAGTATAGCGATCGCCTGTCGCGACGACGCCCGGAGGAATCCGGGCGTCGTCGTTTGCGCGCGTCCGCTGCGGCGAATTCCTGAATCATCCGGTGTCTGGAACATGTCAACGAAAGACGATTGGCCCAAAGAGAAGAACTGGAAGCATGTCTATACGCGCTCGGAAAAGCTGAAACGCGCGGATCAGCTGGGCATGGCGTATCCGGTCGTATCGGATCGGAAGCTCGTCGATCCCGAGCGGGTGAACGTGCTGTTCGTCTGCAGCCGCAATCAATGGCGCAGCCCCACCGCGGAGCGCATGTTCAAGCGGCATCCGGTGATCGTCGCGCGCTCGGCCGGCACCAGTCCCAACGCGCGGCGCAGGATTTCGCCTGCGGATATCGGCTGGGCGGATGCGATCATGGTGATGGAAGGCAAACACCGCGACCGCATCGTCGCGGACTATGCGCGCCTGGTCGAACATACGATGATTCACGTGCTCGATATTCCGGACGACTACAAATACATGGATCCGGAGCTGATCGAAATACTGGAACAGACGGTGGAACCGCTGCTGTTCGCGTAGTCGTACGGATGCCGTTGCGCTAGGCTGGCGCCACCGCATCCAACGGCATGCCGCCATGAACCACACCGACACCGCATTCACCTCATGTCCGTACTGCGGGGAAGAGATCGAGATCGTCGTCGACGGTTCGGTCGATCATCAGCAGTACGTCGAAGACTGCAGCGTGTGCTGCCGGCCGATCGTGTTTACCGTCGTCGCCGAAGACGGCGAGGTGGTCAGTGTGGATGCGCGCTCCGAAGACGAGTAAGCGCCGCACGCCCGCACGTCAGTCTTCCTCCGGCGGCGGCATCACCGCTTCGGGATCGATCGCGAGCTTACCGGCGATCAGCACCGCCTGGGTGCGGTTGCTGGCGCCGAGCTTGCGCAGGATCGCGGTCATGTGCGCCTTGATGGTGGCTTCGGAGACGCCCAGCTCATAGGCGATCTGTTTGTTGAGCAGGCCGTCGCCCAGCATTTGCAGCACGCGGAACTGCTGCGGCGTAAGGTCGCGGACGCGCTGCGCGGCATCGTGTTCTTCCGCGCCGGCGGCGGGCGCCTTCAACGCGGAGGCCGGCGCCCAGCGATCGCCGGCCAGCACGGCATCGATGGCTTCGCCCAGCGTGCCGGCATCGGCGGATTTGGGCAGGAATCCGACCGCACCGTGATCCAGCGCGCGGCGCATTACCGCCGGTTCCTCGCGCGCGGACACCACCATCACCGGAAGCTGCGGGTAATGCGCGCGCAGATGCACCAGCGCGCTGAACCCGTGCGCGCCGGGCATGTTCAGATCGAGCAGCAACAGATCGGCATCGCTTTCGCGTTCGATCAGCGCGTACAGCGCATCGACGCTCTCGGCTTCGTGGATCGTCGCCGTGGGCAACGCGCGCGCGACCGCATTGCGCAGGGCTTCGCGGAACAGCGGGTGGTCGTCGGCGACGAGGACGGTGGGCATGGTGGATTCATCCTACAGATGCATGAGGGAAAACCCGACATCTTCGGATTCGTGAACCTGCTTTGATTGCGCGATGCTTGTTTATGACCAAAAGCTCAAACTGTTCTCGAGGCGTCTGCGCCGGGAGATGACCGACGCCGAGCAACGGCTGTGGTACCGGCTGCGGCGCAAGCAACTGCAGGATGTGCAGTTCTATCGGCAGAAGCCGCTGGGCAATTATGTCGTCGACTTTTATGCGCCGGCGGTTCGGCTGGTGGTCGAGCTGGACGGAGGCCAGCATTTCGAGGCTATGGCGATGGTTGCCGATGAATATAGAAGCGAAGTTCTGCGGCGCATGGGCCTGGAAGTTCTTCGCTTCGATAATCGACAGGTGTTGCTGGAGACGGATGCGGTGGTGGAGGAGATCTGGCGATTCATCGATGTGCGGATCGGTAGAGCGTAAAAGCAAATCCCCCCTGCCCCCCTTTTTCAAAGGGGGGGTGCTCATCGCTGCTTGGGGTTCGCCGGATTCAACTCGTGCAGCTCCGGTTTGATTCTTAAACGCAGTGTCGGTGCTATTTTTCATAGCCGCGTCGGTGCTATTTTCAAACGCAGTGTCGGTGACTTTTTCAAACATAGTTTCAGCGACTTTTTCAAACGTAGTGTCAGCAAATTTTTCAAAGGCAGTGTCAGCAAATTTTTCAAAGGCAGTGTCAGCGGCATTCTTTAACGCAGCTCTAGAACTTGCGCTCGACTTTTTAAACGCGATGCCAGAATCGCCGCTTGCGAAAATCCCGGCAAGGCAATGTCTTCCCCATGCTTTCCCCCCTTTTAAAAAGGGGGGCAGGGGGGATTTGCTCTTGCCCTTCAATCGGCTCACCTGACCAGGCGCTCATCCACCAGCGACTTCACCACCGATGGATCGGCGAGCGTCGACGTGTCGCCCAGCTGGTCCGGCGCATTCTCCGCGATCTTGCGCAGGATGCGGCGCATGATCTTGCCGGAGCGGGTCTTCGGCAGGCCGGGCGCCCATTGCAGGAAGTCGGGCGTGGCGATCGGGCCGATCTCCTTGCGCACGTGCGCGACCAGCGCCTTGCGCAGCTCTTCGGTCTGCGCTTCGCCGGCGACCAGCGTGACGTAGGCGTAGATGCCTTGGCCCTTGATGTCGTGATTGAAACCGACCACGGCCGCTTCGGCGACTTTCGGATGCGAGACCAGCGCGCTTTCGACTTCGGCGGTGCCGATGCGATGGCCGCTGACGTTGATCACGTCATCGACGCGCCCGGTGATCCAGTAGTAACCATCGGCGTCGCGGCGACAGCCGTCGCCGGTGAAGTACATGCCGGGATAGGTCTTGAAATAGGTATCGATGAAGCGCGGGTGATCGCCGTAGACGGTGCGCATCTGGCCGGGCCACGAATCCAGCAGCACCAGATTGCCTTCGGTCGCGCCTTCCAGCATCCGCCCTTCCGCATCGACCAGCGCGGGCTGCACGCCGAAAAACGGTGTGCTTGCGGAGCCGGGCTTGAGATCGGTCGCGCCGGGCAGCGAGGAGATCAAAATTCCGCCGGTTTCGGTCTGCCACCAGGTGTCGACGATCGGGCAACGACTGTCGCCGACCACTTCGTGATACCAGCGCCAGGCTTCTGGATTGATCGGTTCGCCGACGCTGCCAAGCAGGCGGATGGATGCGCGCGAAGTCTTCTTCACCGGCGCGTCGCCTTCGCGCATCAGCGCGCGGATCGCGGTGGGCGCGGTGTAGAAGATGGTGACCTTGTGCTTGTCGATGACTTCCCAGAACCGCGAGACGGTCGGATAGTTCGGCACGCCTTCGAACACCACCGCAGTCGCGCCGTTGGCCAGCGGCCCATACGCGATGTAGGTGTGGCCGGTGACCCAGCCGACGTCGGCGGTACACCAGTAGATGTCGTCCTCGCGCAGATCGAACACCGATTCGTGCGTGTAACTGGCCCACACCAGATAACCGCCGGTGGTGTGCAGCACGCCCTTGGGTTTGCCGGTGCTGCCCGAGGTGTAGAGAATGAACAGCGGGTCTTCGGCATTCATGCGCTCGGGTTCGCACTCGGCCGGTTGATTGTCGACCACCGCGTCGTACCAGCGGTCGCGCGGCATCTGCATATCGACCGCGCCGCCGGTGTGGCGGATCACCAGCACGGTCTGCACCGAATCGGTGCCCGGCATCTTCAGCGCGGCGTTGACGTTTTCCTTCAGCGGCACGGTCTTGCCGCCGCGCAGGCCTTCATCGGCAGTGATCACCAGCTTGGTGCCGCAATCGGCGATGCGATCAGCGATAGATTGCGGCGAAAATCCGCCGAACACCACCGAGTGGATCGCGCCGATGCGCGCGCAGGCCTGCATCGCGACCACGGCGTCGGGAATCATCGGCAGATAGATGGTGACGCGGTCGCCCTTCTTCACGCCGAGATTGCGCAGCGCGTTGCCCAGGCGGCACACGCGTTCGTAAAGTTCGCGATAGCTGACGTGCTGCGACGGTTGCGCCGGGTCGTCGGCTTCGAAGATCACCGCGGTCTTGTCGCCGCGCGTCGCGAGGTGGCGATCCAGACAATTGACGCTGGCGTTGAGTTCGCCGTCGGCGTACCAGTGGATGCGGAAATCTTCGACGCGGAAGCTCACGTCCTTGATCGTCGTCGGCGCCTTGTACCAGTCCAGCCGCTGCGCGATTTTGCTCCAGTAGGCATCGGGATCTGCGACGGCCGCAGCGTAATCGCGTTCGTAATCCTCGCGGCGGATGCGCGCGCTGGCGGCGAAGGCTTCGGGCACCGGGTAGATGGATGTAGCGGCCGATGGAGCGGGAGACGTGGCGTTGTCGGTCTGCGACATGGGGGCGGGCTCCGCGGAATGACGGGATGTGGCGATGCGCGCAGTGTGAGGCATGCGCGACGTTTTGAAGTGCAGCATGGGTCTTAGACCATAGTCGAAAAAAGCCCTTCGAAGCAGGTGTATTCGACCAATGGCGAATAGGCGCGCCATGCATCGAGGCACAGGCTGCCGCCACCGTGCATCCGTACGCGCCCTCGGGAGGGGCCCACCATGAACGAACGATCGCCACTGCGCCGGCCGTTGAGCCTGTCGCTGCTGATCTGCCTGCTGGCGCCGGGGATCGCGTTGGCGCAGACCGCCACGCCGAAAGAACAGGCGCTGGAAGCGCGCGTCGCCGAACTCGAAAAAATCATCCAGCAGTTGGTATCGCAGCAGCAACAGACGCAAACCGCGGTCAACGAAGTACAGAGCGCGCAGGCGCGTGCACCGATGGCGACACCCGCGGCCGACGGCAAGCCGAAGATCCAGGCGTCGCCGATCATGACCGCCGCCAATCCGGGCACCGCCTTCTCGTTCGGCGGTTTCGTCAAACTCGACGCGATGGTGACCGAGACCAGCGACGGCCGCATCGCCGATGGCGCATCCGGTCGCCTGTTCTATCTGCCGTCGTCGATTCCGGTCGGCCCGGCAAGCGCCGACGGCGGCGACGCCTACACCGACTACCACGCGCAGTTCTCGCGCTTCTGGTTCGGCGCCGATCACACCACCGACGGCGGCGAGAAGATCAAGGCCTACATCGAGGCCGACATGTTCGGCGGCGGCAGCAACGCGCTGGCCGGCAACGAGACCGCGACCAACACCTACGCGATCTCGCTGCGTCAGGCCTACGTCAGCTGGGGTCGCCCGGATGGCGCGCAATGGCTGGCCGGCCAGACCTGGTCGAACTTCATGGACGTCGCGGCGCTGCCCGACACCGTGGATTTCGTCGGCCCGGTCGATGGCACCGTGTTCGTGCGCCAAGCCCAGTTGCGCTACACCAAGGGGCCGTGGTCGTTCTCGATCGAGAACCCGCAGACCACGGTCACGCCGTATCGCGGCATCGGCGCGCGCTTCAATTCCGGCGACAACATCGCGCCCGATGTCAGCGCGCGCTGGCAGAAGAAGGGCGACTGGGGCCACCTCAGCGTCGCCGGCCTGCTGCGCCAGTTCAAATACGCCGGCCAGACCGATACCGGCGCGGCGGTCAGCGTTTCGGGCAAGGTCAATCTGGGCAAGAACGACGACATCCGCTATGCCGTTAACGCCGGCCGCGGCATCGGTCGCTATCTCGCCTTTGGTCTCGGCAGCGATACGGTGCTCGACGCCGGCGGGGATCTGCAGCCGATCGACGGCTACGGCGCGTTCGCCTCATGGCGGCATGCGTTCTCGCCGAAACTGCGCAGCAACGTGTTCTATTCGATGGCGCATTTCGACAACGACGCGTCGTTGACCGGGCAGAGCGCGACCGAGCGCGCGCAGTCGTTCCACTTCAACATGATCTATTCGCCGATGCCGAAACTCGATATCGGCGCCGAACTGATCTGGGGCCAGCGTTCGCTGGAGAACGATCTGGACGGCGATCTCCGCCGCCTCCACACGCACGTCAAATACAGCTTCTGACGCACGCAATTCCGGAAGCACGCAATTCGAGAAGCACGCAATTCCAGAAACACGGCATCACAATTCGGGAGGTCACGCATCATGTCCAGCGTCACGGCAACATCGGCGCCCGCTTCGGGCGAACTCACCCAGGGCCACAAGAAGGTCATCTTCGCGTCGAGTCTCGGCACGGTCTTCGAGTGGTACGACTTCTACCTGTACGGATCGCTCGCGGCGATCATCGCCAAGCAATTCTTCAGCGGCGTGGACGAAACCACCGGCATGATCTTCGCGCTGCTGGCGTTCGCGGCCGGTTTCTTCGTGCGTCCGTTCGGCGCGGCGTTCTTCGGCAGCCTGGGCGACCGCATCGGCCGCAAGTACACGTTCCTGGTCACGATCCTGATCATGGGCATCTCGACCTTCCTGGTCGGCGTGCTGCCCAACTACGCCAGCATCGGCGTGGCGGCGCCGGTGATCCTGATCGTGCTGCGGCTGGCGCAGGGTCTGGCGATGGGCGGCGAATACGGCGGCGCCGCAACCTACGTGGCCGAGCATGCGCCGCCGGGCAAGCGCGGGCTGTACACCGCCTTCATCCAGACCACCGCGACGCTGGGCCTGTTCCTGTCGCTGTTGGTGATCCTGGCCTGCCGCCTCACGCTGGGCACCGAGGCGTTCGAGGCCTGGGGCTGGCGCATTCCGTTCCTGGGGTCGATCGTGCTGCTGGGCGTGTCGGTGTGGATCCGCCTGCAGCTGAGCGAATCGCCGCTGTTCCAGCAGATGAAGGCCGAGGGCAAGGGTTCCAAGCAGCCGTTCCGCGACAGCCTCAAGGGCGGCAACTTCAAGCTGATGCTGCTGGTGCTGTTCGGCGCCACCGCCGGCCAGGCCGTGGTGTGGTACGGCGGCCAGTTCTACGCGCTGTTCTTCCTGCAGAGCATGATCAAGGTCGATCCGACCGTGGCCTACCTGCTGATCGCCGGCGCGCTCGCCCTGGCCACGCCGTTCTTCCTGTTCTTCGGCTGGCTGTCGGACAGAATCGGCCGCAAGAAGATCATCATGGCCGGCTGCCTGCTGGCCGCGATCACCTACATCCCGATCTTCAAGGGCATCACCCACTACGCCAATCCGGCGATCGAGGAGGCGCGCACCAACTCGCCCGCCGTGGTCGTCGCCGATCCGGCCACCTGCAGCTTCCAGTTCGATCCGGTGGGCATCCGCAAGTTCAAAAGCTCCTGCGACATGGCCACCGCCGCGCTGACCAAGGCCGGCGTGCCGCATTCGATCCAGCCCGGTGCGGCCGGTTCGCTCGCGCAGGTACGGGTGGGCGGCGGCACGGTGCCTTCCTACGAGGCGGCCGGCCTGTCCAAGGACGAAGTGAAGGCCAAGGCCACCGAGTTCGGCGCATCGCTGAAGACCGCGCTGACAGCCGCGGGCTATCCGGAGAAGGCCGACACCGCGCGCATCAACATCCCGATGACGCTGTTCCTGCTGTGGGTGCTGGTGATGTACGTGACCATGGTCTACGGCCCGATCGCCGCGTATCTGGTCGAACTGTTCCCCACGCGCATCCGCTACACGTCGATGTCGCTGCCGTACCACATCGGCAACGGCTGGTTCGGCGGCTTCCTGCCGGCGATCTCCTTCGCGCTGGTGGCGGGCACCGGCAACCTGTACTACGGTTTGTGGTATCCGATCGGTATCGCGGTGATGACGCTGGTGATCGGCACGCTGTTCCTGCGCGAAACGAACAACGTGGACATCACCAGATAGCTCTTTGTAGGAGGGCCTTCAGGCCCGAGCTTCTACAGGCCTCCCAAGAGTCAAGACAACGCCGGCGAAAGCCGGCGTTGTCTTATCGATCGCGTCGTCTGCGCGAAGAGCAAATCCCCCCGCCATCGCTGCGCGCTGTGGCCCCCTTTTTCAAAGGGGGCAAGAGCGGGCGCCACTGGCGCGGCGGAATATCGATACAGATTTGATCTCCGCGGATCACAGCCATCACGGCGATCACGGCCGACTTCGCCAGCGCCTGGGGCATCGGCGCGCGCATCCTG
>JAZKFJ010000014.1:8262-17823 GCA_040386495.1 Pseudomonadota bacterium | reverse complement strand
CGCGCGACGGCTTACTTCAACTCGACGCGATCGATGCGGAATGCGAACGCGCCTTCGGGCTGTCCGGCGGTGAACGCGATGGCGCGCAGGCTCGTCGCGACTCGCGTCGCTCCCACAAAAAACGGTTCGCGAGTTGTCGAAAACGACAGGGTGCCGCCTGCGGCGTGCGCCGCGCGACGGCTTACTTCAACTCGACGCGATCGATGCGGAATGCGAACGCGCCTTGCGGCTGTCCGGCGGTGAACGCGATGCCGCGCACGCGGGCCAGATCGGCGCCGTTGAAGTCTTTCAAGGGCACGCGGATCTCTTTCCATTCCGGGCCAGCCACGAAGCTCTGCATGCTGGGCATCTGCTGCGAGCCGTGGAACAGCATCAGCTGATAGCGGCGGCCATCGCCGCGCGCGTGGAAGACCAGTTCGCTGCGCGACGACAGGTCAGCCAACTGCATCGGCACTTTCGACGGGAAGTACATCACGCCCGACCAAGGGAAGGCGAAACCGGCCTTGATCTCGCCGTTCACGTCGAGCGCGCCCGCCGAACCGTTCGCACCGCCCGCGCCGCGACCCAAGGTGACGACGGACGCGCCGCCGGCCATCTGGTCGGTAGTCGGCATCCAGCCGGCGCCGAATTTCGCCGGCAACATGCCGCCGGCATTCGCGGTGAGTTCGGCATCGAAATCGGACACCAGCGTATCGGCAGGCAAGGCTTCGCCGACCGGGAGCGCGGTCGCGCCCGCTTTCGGCTGCGTGCGCTCGACCGCGTAGCCGTTCTTCCACACCCGGGCGATCGCGCGGGTGGCGAGGATGTCGCGGGTCGGGTCGCCGTCGACCATCAACAGGTCGGCGCGCTGGCCGGGCGCGATGCGGCCGCGGTCGCCGAGGTTGAAGCGGCGCGCGGGCACCGACGTCGCCGCCGCCAGCGCTTCCGTGGGCGTCAGTCCGGCGCGCACCAGCAGTTCGCGTTCGCCATGCATGCTGGCGCCGTGGGCGGTGCCGGGATTGCCGGCGTCGGTACCGGCGAGGATGTCGACGCCGGCCGCATGCAGCGCGCGCACGTTGGCGATGGCGTCGGCGAGGACCGCAGGTTTCGGGTCGCCCGGGCCGAAGCTGGCCCTGAGGCTGTCGGTCTGCGCTTTGGCGAGCCACGGCGCGAGGCGCGCGTCCGCGGCGAGCTTCTCGCCCTCGCCCGCGCGGGCCATGGTCGCCAGCACCGAAAGCGTCGGGATGACGAAGGCCTTGCGCTTCTTTGCGGCTGCGACGAACGCGGCGTCGCCGGGTTCGCCGAACATGTGCACCAGCCCGTCGGCGCCCGCGTCGATCGCCGCCTTGCCGTCCTGCAACCGCGAGACGTGGACCACGCCGAGCTTGCCGGCCTTGTGCGCCGCGGCGATGCCGATCTTCGCCTGCGCCGCGGTGATGGTCGGCAGGCGGCGGGTGTCGCTGTGGGCGCTGAAGTCTTCGAGGATGAATTTGATGTAGTCGGAACCTTCGCCGACGCGGCCGGCGACGAACGCGGCCGGATCGCCGTCGGCGTCCAGCGTCGGCACCTTCATGCCGTACTGGGTGCCGTGGCCGCCGGGCGCGGTGACCGCGGCCCCGGCGCTCCACAGGTCGGATTGATTCGTACGCGCCAGCGATTCGCGCTGACGCTTGAGTTCGGGCAGGCGGTTCCAGTCGCCCAGCATGTCCAGCTCGGCGGTCACGCCGAAACGCAGCGCGTCGCTCTGCGCCTCGCCCCAGCTGTGGGTGTGGGCGTCGATCAGGCCGGGCAGCACGGTCTTGCCGCTGCCGTCGATCTCGGCGACGCCCTGCGGCGCCTTCACGCCGGCGCCGACGGCGGCGATGCGGCCGTCGATCACCAGCACCTGGGCCTTGGGCAGCACGCGCGCGCCGTCGAAGACGCGGACGTTGCGGAGGATGAAATCGTTGCCGGAGTCGCTGTCGCGCGCGGCTTCCGCGGCGCGGGGCTCGCCTGAAACCGACGCGGCGACCGCGATGGCGATGGCCACCGCGATGGCCGTGCCCGGGCGCTGGGATGTGTAGAGTTTCATGGCATGTCTCCTTCGGAGGAATGGCGTGGATGGGATATGGAGGGACAAGACGTAGCTGTGCCGTCGATGTGACGCAGCGACAGGAGATCGTTCAAGCATTTGCGTAGGGCGGGTCTTGTACCCGCCGTCAGGACATCAATGCCTGGATCGTCACCGCTCGCGTCGAACAACGATCAAGACCGTGCTTCGCTTGCATGTTTCATCTGATCGGAAACGCGACGATGGCGGGTGCGAGACCCGCCCTACGCTGGAATGATTCACAACCACCCCTTCTGCCGCGCCAGCCGGTACGCCTCGATCCGGTTGCCGACGCCGAGCTTGCCGATGGCTTCGGACAGGTAATTGCGGACGGTGCCCTGCGACAGGCTGAGCTGGCCGGCGATCTCGGCCGCGGACAGCCCCTCGCCGGCGAGGCGCAGCACCTGGCGTTCGCGGTCGTTGAGCGGATCGGCTTCGGACCAGGCTTCCAGCGCCAGCTGCGGGTCGATGGCGCGGCCGCCGCGATGCACCTTGCGCAGCGCTTCGGCCAGGTCTTCGGCCGGCGCGTCCTTGAGCAGGTAACCGCAGACGCCGGCATCCAGGGCGCGGCGCAGGAACCCGGCGCGGGCGAAGGTGGTCACGATCACCACCTTGATCGGCAGCGCCTGGCGCTGGATGCGCTGCGCCAGCTCCAGCCCGGTGAGGCCGGGCATTTCGATGTCGGTGACCAGCAGATCGGGCTTGAGCCGCTGCAGGTCGCGCCA
Organism: Pseudomonadota bacterium; assembly: GCA_040386495.1. Classification (GTDB taxonomy): domain Bacteria; phylum Pseudomonadota; class Gammaproteobacteria; order Xanthomonadales; family Xanthomonadaceae; genus Lysobacter_I. Next base: position 15,030 of record JAZKFJ010000014.1, on the reverse strand, counting down.
CGCCGCTTCGCCGTCGGCGGCGGCGCCCAGCACTTCGATATCGGTTTCCAGCGACAGCAGCGCGCTCAGCGCGCCGCGCACCATCGCCTGGTCTTCGGCCAACAGCACGCGGATCATGACGTCAGCCCTTCCGATACGACATCGCCCGCATGCGCGGCCAGCGGCACGCGGATTTCGAGGCGCGTGCCTTCGCCTTTTTTCGAGTCGATCCGCAGCCGTCCGCCCAGCGCTTCGATGCGTTCGCGCATGCCGCTGAGGCCGTTGCCCGGCCTGATCGTGCCGCCGCGGCCATCGTCGACGATGCGCAGCACCGCTTCGCCGGCTTCGATCGCGAAGTCGACCCGCGCCATCCGCGCATGCGCGTGGCGCTGGAGATTGGTCACCGCTTCGCGCAGGGTCAGCGCCAGCGCGCTTTCGACGGCCGCGGGCAGGCCGCCGCTGTCCTGCAGGCCTGTTTCGAGCATGCGTACCGCGGCCGAGGCGTCGAAACCGATGCCGTCGCTTTCCAGCAGCAGTTTCGCCGACACCAGTTCGGCGGCGATGCCCGCGGCGCGGATGCCGGTGACCGCCGCACGCACCTGCGCCAGCGCCTCGCGCGCGACCCGGGTGACTTCGACGATTTCGCGGTGCGCCGCATCCGGGTCGCGGCGCAGCAGCTTGCCGGCCAGTTCGCTTTTCAGCGCCACCAGCGACAGCGTGTGTCCCAGCAGATCGTGCAGGTCGCGGCCGATGCGCTCGCGCTCGGCGACCGTGGCCAGCCGGCGCACTTCGTCGTGGGAGAGCTTCAGCTCGGCGCGCTTGCGGGTGCTCTCGACGAAATGGTGGTTGCCGAAGAACACCGCCACCGACACGATCAGGGTGATCAGGAAAACGAAGACCGGGTATTGCAGCGCGACGATCTCGAACAGCAGGCCGGCCAGCACCGCCGCGGCCCAGGCCAGCCGCACCCACAGCGGGCCACCCAGCATCGCCGCGAAACCGACCGCATAGATGGTGTAGGCATTGGCGAAGGAATTGAACGGCAGCAGCGCGTAGCCGATGCCGGCCATGGCCAGCATGCACAGCAGCGACCGGAAGCCGGTCGCGCGGTACGCGGCGAAATACACCGGCAGGAAGACCGCCATCGCCAGCAGCGTCGGGCCCAGCATGTCCGGCACCGGGCCCGGCCACTTGCCGGGATCGCCGAACAGCGACAGCACGATCGGCAGGAACGGAAACACCAGATAGCCGAGGTTGTAAAACGGCACCCAGCCGTGGCCGTGGGTTTCCGGAATCAGGCGCGCGCGCAGGCGCAGCGGCAGCGACAGGTCATGTTGCGGCATGGCGGCCTCGGGCACGGATCGGAAGGACGGGCCGGGGATGGTACTGGGGAAGGCGGACGCGGCGCGTGCGACGCATCGCGCTGGACGCGCGGGATGCGGTCGGCGAGGCGGCGATCGAAAAAGGTTCGGCACCTAACGGAGAACACCGGCGGGCGCCGCGATAGGAGCCGATGCCATGGCGGTTGATGCGATGCGACGACCGGCACGACGCGAAGCGGGAGGCTCGCGGCAGGCGGTTCGGCCCGCCGCGAGCGGACGCGGTCAATAGACGCAGGAGCCGCCGGCGATGGGGCAGGCGCGCAGGAAAACCCACGTCGGAGTCCTGCACTGGTAGTAGTAGCGCCAGCCACCGGACGTGGTGTAGGTCGTGTAACCGTTCAGCGAGTTTGTGCACGGGATGTTCGGCGCCGCCGCACTGGCGCTGCCGGCGAGGGTCATCATGGCCGCGAACACCGCGATCGCTGCGCCTTTCTTCAGTCCTTGTTTCATACATCCTCCTGATGGAATCGATCGATGCCGCCGGGCCGACCGTTTCCGGTCCGACGCGGGGCTCGCCTGGATCCTGGCGAGCGCCGGATGTCGTGCGGGCGACCGGCGACGTCCGCCCGCGATCGCGAGTATCGACCCGCGGCGCCGGCCGGTCTGGCGTCGTCATCACAAGTCCGCACTCCCGCTGCGCACGCCGGCGCGACAAGATGGATCCCGGTATCGACGATTGCGGCATCTCGGACTCCAAGTGGAAAAGATGAGGGAAAAGCGTTCGTCGATGGCGCGACGACGCTGTCAGGGGGCCCGATGAGAGACATCCTCGAAGCCATCGCCGATCGCCGAGCCGTTGGACGATGCGGGCGACTCCCTTCACCCGCACGTCCCGCACCGCGGTATCTGGCTCGCTTCAGCAACGGCGCTTCAATGCCCACGACGCATGCCCATTACTTCACGACGGTCCACTCCGCACCGTGCTGGCCGATGACGGTCTCGGTGAAGACCGAACCATTGCTGCGCCACAGGTAGAGGCTGCGGTCGTTGGCGCGGTTGATCACCAGATCCTCATTGCCGTCGCCGTCGAAATCGCCGGTGGTGAACAGTTCGCGGTCCGAAACCAGACCGAAGGCCGAAGAGCCCTGGTAGACCGCGCCATCCATCCGCCAGTAGGCCAGATAGGTTTTGTCGTTGTTGCGCAGCACGATGTCGGCCTTGCCGTCGCCGGTCACGTCGGCGGTGCCGACCATGTTCCAATCGGTGCCGTACTGGCCGATCTGGGCCACCGAGAAGCCGTCGCCGGTGCTGGTCCAGACACTGGCGTTGCGGGTGCCAGGATCGTTCCACAGCAGGTCGACGCGGCCGTCGCCGTTGAAATCGGCGATGCTGGCGATGTCGTACGTGACCGGCGTGCCGTAGGTCTGGCCGCCGAGATAGACCGCACCGTTCATCAGCCAGTACGCGAACTGGCCGGTCCCGGTGTTGCGCCAGAACAGGTCGCCGTTGCCGTCGCCATCGATGTCGCCGGTGCCGATCAGGGCCCAATCGGGGGGCGTGCCGCCGACGGTGCCCTGTGCATGCGTGGTGCCGTTCCAGATATAGCTGTAAAGCGTCTGCGTGGCGGTGTTGCGGGCCAGCAGCGAGGTCTGCGGGATCGCGGTCAGGAAGCCGGTCGCCGCCGGCGCAGCGCCGGCAGCCACACCGAAGCCGCCCGAGCCGGTGTAGGCCGGACCGTTCATGATCCAGTACGCGAGATACGAGATCGACGGGTTCCACAGCACGATGTCGCTCTTGCCGTCGCCGTTGAAATCGTTGCGCGCTTTGTTGAGGGTCGTGATGACGGCGACCGGCATCCGCAGCGTCGCGGACGACGACCCCGGCTGGGACAGCACCACGTTGCCGAATTGCCAGGCATTGCTCGCAGCGACGGGGCTGATGGTGATGCTGACCTGCGCCGTGCCGCCGGCCGGAATGGTCACCGACGCCGGCACGCTGCCCGGCAGGCCTTCGAGCGCCAGGTTCCATGTGCTGGTCACCGCCTGGGTATTGCGGAATCTGCGGACGAAGGTGCAGCTGGGGAAACAGCGGGTGCTGGCAAGACTCGGTTGATTGAGCGTCGCAGGATCGCCGCCGATCGCGGGATTCGCGGCGCGATAGTTGGCGGCGGATTCATCCATCACCAGTGCGGCATTGATCGCGCGATCGACCTGGATCCGCCCGCTGCCGCGCCCGAATGGCGTGGCGAGCGTGACCGAATCCTCGTTGAACACCTGCTGGTTGGCGGTCAACGCCAGTGCCGATTTGACCTCGGGCACGGTCCACGCGGGTCGCGCCTGACGCACCAGCGCGGCGGCGCCAGCATGCATCGGCGAGGACATCGAGCTGCCGCTTTTCAGGCCGACCTCCTGCTCGAAGCCGGTCAGGGTCTGGCCGGAGATCGCGGCCAGCACCAGCACGCCGGGCGCGACCGAATCCGGTTTCAGCACGTTCAGCCGGCCGGCCGGCCCGCGCGAACTGAACCAGCCCAGCACATCCGGCGTGTTGGGCACCGGGATGACCGGGTAACCGATCTGTGCGGTGGCATTGGGCCGCGATACGGCGAAGTCGCGCAGGGCATCCCCGTCCGACTGCGTGACCGCGAACACGCGGATCGTGGCACCGGGCACCGGCGGCGAGATCGTGCCGGCGGTGTTGTTGGCGATGACGACCGCGATCGCGCCCGCCGCCGCCGCATTGGCGGCTTTCACCGTGAAATCGCAGGTGCCGCGACGGATCACCGCGATCGCGCCGCTGAACGTGCCCGCCGCATAGGCGGCGCAGCCATCGTCGACGGCATCGATGCGCGCACTGATCTTCAACGGGATAGTACCGGGAATGGTCGTGTTATGCGGCGTGCCAGCGGAGCCTTCGGTAATCAGCACCGGCGCCAGGTTCGGGGGAACCGGCGCGGGGCCGGTTACCTGCAGGGCCAGCGAATACACGCCGCGTCCGTGCTGCACGGCGCCTATCGAGGCGACCCAGGGTTCCACATGGGCCAACACGCCCGGTTCGGGGCCGGCATTGCCGACGGCCGCGGACACGTACACGCCGGCCTCGACCGCGCCGAGGAACGCTAGCGAAACGGCTTCGCCCCACGGCTCGTTGCCGCCTGCGATGGAGAAATTGATCACATCGACGATCCCGCCTGCGACGATCTGGTCGATCGCGGCCACCGACGAAATCTGCGGGCATCTTCCGCCACCCGTAGTCGTATTGGTGTAGCAGACATCGTAGGCGATGATGTTTGCGCGCGGCGCCACGCCGGAAATGCGTCGCGACACGCCGGCATACACCACATCGCGCGGATTGCCGGCGGCGGTGGAGGCGGTATGGCTGCCATGACTGTTGGTATCGCCGAAACCGGGCTCTTCGCGGACATCGGCAGCGCCGCACAGATTGGATGGCTCGCCGCAAACGAAATCGTAACCGCCGATCAGCTTGGCGTTGCAGCGCCCCGCGTCCACGCCGGCATTCGCGCAGGTGCCCGCGTAGGTGCCGCTGCCCAGGGGATTCACGTGCGCATAACCGCCGACCGGGCTGGTGGCGGCGAACGACGGACTGCCGAAATTGATGCCGGTGTCGAGGATCGCGATGACCATCCCTTCGCCGCGGTACTGACCGCCGGCACCGGGATTGGTCCCGTTCCACACGGGCTCGGCGCCGATCAACTGCGGGCCGGTGTCGCCGGAAAGCGCGTATTCGCGATATTCCTCGACGAACTGCACGCCCGGCATGCCGCGTACGACAGCGGCTTCCTCGCCGGTGAGGTCGACGACGATCGCATTCACCGCATGCTGCATGGCCTGCCGCGGTTTCACATCGCGTCCCATCTTCGCCGACATGCGGGTCTTCAGATCGGCCTGTCGCCGCTGCAGATATCCGACATAGCGCTTCGCCGCACCACCGGCGACATCGATCCGCTGCTTGCCGTGCGGGCTGCGGATGCGATCCGGCGCGGGCATGCCGTGCACCGTGCCCTTGTATGTGGCGAGCGGCGCCTCTTTCATCATCACGATGAAAGTGCCCTTGCCGCGCCGTGGATCGCCGTCGACGGCCTTCGCGCGCGCGCCGCCATCGGAGGCTACGGGACCGGCGGGTAATGCCAAGGCGCCCGTCGCAGACGATGCGGACACCTTCGACGCAAACGCGTCGCGGAAGCCGTCGCTCGCATATCGATAGCTCGCCGCGGCGGCGATCGCCGCCCCGCACATCACAAGCGCGACACCCCACTTTCTGATACTTGCCATGACTCTTCTCCACGAATCGGATGGATGACCGTCGACGAACCGACGCTTTCCGACATCGCAGGCCCACCATTGGTCCTGCTCAGTCCATGCAGGCTCGTCGCCGGCCAGAAGGCGACGCGATCCCGCAGCAACACGTTCATCCCTACCCGATGCGTGGCCCATCGACGGCTCAGGTCGACAAACGCCAGCGGGCCAGCAGGAAGAACAACACCGTCACGGCGAACAACACCCCCAGATGCAGACCGAGACTGCCCCCGGCATCCATGCCGACCACTTTCAACGCGATCTGCGAATGATGGTAGGAAGGCCACACCGGCGCGAGTCTGGCGATCCACGCAGGCAGCGATTCCAGCGGCAGCCACAGCCCCGACAGAAAGGCCATCGGCAGGTACAGGATATTGATCACCGCCGGCGCGCCCTGCCCCCCGATCATCGTGCCGATGCAAAGGCCCAATGCGGCGAACGGCAGCGCGCCGACCACATTCACGACGAACAGCAGCAACCACTGCGACGTACGCAAATCGACGCCTCCGACAGTGGCCGCCAGCGTCCCCAGCAGTAGCGAAATAAGCGACGCAAACAGGATCATCATCGCCATTTTCGCGAACAGGTAAGCGCCCGGCGGCATGGGTAGCGCACGTTTGTAGATCAGGAAGCCCTGCTCGCGCTCCAGCGCCACGGTCACCCCGAACGCGAACAACCCGGCTCCCATCACGCCGAATACGCCGTAGGTGGCGAGCATGTAGCGCGCGGCGTCGCCGTTGGATGTGTTCAGCAGCACGCCGAACAGCAGATAGAACAGCGGCGGGAACAGCAGCGACGGCAGCGCGAACGAGGGCGTGCGCAGCAGGCGCAGGCATTCGTATTTGGCTTCCAGCAGATAGCTGCGCAGCGACGAGTGCGCGGCGGCGGCGGCGGCCGCGACATCGGCGGCGTGGGCGTGATTGACGAAGACAGGCGCGGCGTTCATGCGGCTTCCTTCTGGTGTGTCGCCGCGTCGGCGTCGGCAGGGTCGCGGGTGAGTTCGAGAAAAGCTTCGGCCAGACCGGCACGCTGGATTTCGAGTTCGCCCAGTGCCGCGTCCTCGGCCAGCAGCCGCCGCGCCACCGCTTCGGCGGCGTCGGTCAGCACCTCGATGCGCGCCAAGCTACCGTCGTGACCGCCGCCGTCGTAGCCGC
>JAZKFJ010000014.1:3544-8252 GCA_040386495.1 Pseudomonadota bacterium | reverse complement strand
GGTCGCGCTGCGCACGCCGGGCCAACTCGCGATCCGCTCGGCGTCCAGCGCCGACAGGCAGCGGATGCGCCGCTGCGACACCAGCGCGCGCACGTCCTGCATCGTGCCGGCGGCGGCGACCCGGCCGCGGTTGAGCACCACCACCCGGTCGGCCAGCGCCTCGGCTTCCTCGAGATAATGTGTGGTCAGCAGCACGCCGGTGCCGGCGGCCACCAGCTCGCGGATCGTCGCCCACATCCGCTGACGCGCGTCGATGTCCAGGCCGGTGGTCGGCTCATCGAGGAACAACACCTCGGGATTGCCGCAGATCGCCAGCGCGAACTGCACCCGCCGCTGCTGGCCGCCGGACAGCCGTCGGTAATTGCGATCCAGCAGGCCGTCCAGACCGGCCAGGGCGATGCAGTCGGCCACGCTGCGCGGCGCCGGGTAATAGCTGCGGGTGAGATCCAGCAGCTCGGCCACGCGCAGGTTGTCCGGAATGCCGGCCGACTGCAGCATCACCCCGCTGCGTCGGCGCGCGCCCAGCGCGCCGGGCGCCTGGCCGAACAGCGTGGCTTCGCCCCGATCCGGGGCCAGCAGCCCCAGCAGCAGGCCGATCGCGGTGCTCTTGCCGGCGCCGTTGGCGCCGAGCAGGGCCAGCACTTCGCCGCGATGCAGGGACAGGTCGATGCCGTCCAGGGCGATGGTGTTGCCGTAGCGTCGATGGATGCCGCGCAACTGCGCGAGGTTCTGGACGGACGCGTTCATGGTGGGGCACTCTGGTGGCGATGCGGCCAGACTAGGGGCCCCGGCCACGCGCCGGCAGTCGGAAGCGTCAACCATCCACCATGACATTCGTCAGCTGACGGGCTGCACCCGAGGCATTACCCTTGCCCCATCGCCCCTGCCGATGCAGCGCGTGCGACCTGGACTGGAGGCAGCACCGAACCGTAGCCCTTGGGCTGTTTTGCGGTTTTCGGTCACACTTCGGGGATAGAGTCCGCTCAGGAAGACAATGAATACGAACGCCGATCTGCTCAAGGAACTCCGCATCGACCGCAGCGCTTCCGCCGAACCCCCGCCCTCGCGGCGCGGTTTGTGGCTGGGCCTGCTTGCGGTCGCCGTCGCGATCGGGCTTGGAGCCGGCGGCTGGGCGCTGTTCGGCGGCGAAGACGGCATCGAAGTGCAGACCGCCATCGCAGCGCCCATCGCCGCCACCAGCAGCGGCGCCGCGTCGGTGCTGGACGCCACCGGCTATGTCGTGCCGCGCCGCATCGCCACGGTTTCGGCGAAAGTCACCGGCAAGGTCCGCGAAGTCCTGATCGAGGAAGGCATGCGGGTCGAGGCCGGCCAGATCATGGCCACGCTGGATCCGATCGACGCCGATTCGGCGCGCACGCTCGCGGTGTCGCAGCTGGAAGCCGCGCGCAGCCAGGCCGGCAGCGTGCAGGCGCAGCTCAAGGAAGCCGAACTCAACGCGAACCGCCTTGGACAACTGGTCGGCCAGAAACTGGTCTCGCGCCAGCAGTACGACCAGGCCATCGCCGTGCGCGACTCGCTGCGCGCGCAGCTCGCCACCGCGCAGCGCAATACCCAAGTGTCGTCCGATTCGCTGCGCATCGCCGACAACGGCGTGGACAACACCGTGGTCCGCGCGCCGTTCGCGGGCATCATCATCGCCAAGTCCGCGCAGCCGGGCGAAATCATCTCGCCGTCGGCCGCGGGCGGCGGCTTCACCCGCACCGGCATCGGCACCATCGTCGACATGGATTCGCTGGAGATCGAGGTCGACGTCAACGAGGCCTACATCGGCAAGGTCCAGCCGAAAATGCCGGTGGAAGCCACGCTCAACGCCTACCCGGACTGGAAGATCCCGGCCGAGGTCATCGCCATCATTCCCACCGCCGACCGCAGCAAGGCCACGGTGAAGGTGCGCATCGCTTTCAAGCAGCGCGACGGCCGGATCGTGCCGGACATGGGCGTGCGGGTGAGCTTCCTCGACCAGATCAAGCCGGACGCGGCCGCCAGCGCGCCCCGGCCGGTCGGCGTCCTGGTGCCGACCAATGCCATCGCCCAGCGCCAGATCGACGGCAAGGACACCGATGTCGTGTTCGTGGTCGAAGAGCGCAAAGCCGTAGCCACCCCGGTGCAGACCGGCGAAGTGCGCGGCGAACAGCGCGTGGTGCTGTCCGGCCTCGCCCCCGGCGACACCGTGGTGTCCGGCCCGCCTTCGACGCTGCAGGACGGCGCCGAAGTCGTCGAGAAGACGGCCGAATAATCGCCCGCACCGAACGCCCTACCGAACAACCAGCCGTCCCCCGGCAACCCATGCGCCCCCGGCGCACTCCAATCCATCGTCCGACCCTGTGAGAGATCGCCCATGTCCGCACTGATCAGCATCCGCGACGTCACCAAGCGCTACACCCGCGGCAAGCAGCAGGTCGAAGTCCTGCACGGCATCAACCTGGACATCCCGAAGGGCGACTTCGTCGCGCTCATGGGCCCCTCCGGCTCCGGCAAGACCACGCTGCTGAACCTGATCGGCGGCCTGGACCAGCCCACCGGCGGCGAAATCAGCATCGACGGCAAGCGCATCGACAGCCTCGGCGCCGGCCAGCTGGCGCAGTGGCGCGCGGCCAACGTCGGCTTCGTGTTCCAGTTCTACAACCTGATGCCGGTGCTCACCGCGCAGGGCAACGTCGAACTGCCGCTGCTGCTGACCAGACTCAACGCCGCGCAGCGCAAGCGCAACGCCGAAGTGGCGCTGCAGGTGGTGGGCCTGGCCGACCGCGGCAAGCACAAGCCGCGCGAACTGTCCGGCGGCCAGGAACAGCGCGTCGCCATCGCCCGCGCCATCGTGTCCGACCCCAGCCTGCTGGTCTGCGACGAACCCACCGGCGACCTCGACCGCAAGACGGCCGACGAAATCCTGACACTGCTGCAGACGCTCAACCGCGAACACGGCAAGACGATCGTGATGGTCACCCACGATCCGCTGGCCGCCGAATACGCCAGCCGCACGCTGCACCTCGACAAGGGTCGGCTGATCGAGCAGTCCGCAGAGCAGTCCGCCGCGCACGCGACGGCCTGAGCCGACGCAGGGAGATCGACATGACCAAGACCGGATTCGTCATCGCCAATCTGTTCCGCAAGAAGGCCAGAACCTCGCTGACGATGCTGTCCATCGTCACCGCGTTCCTGCTCTTCGGGCTGCTGCAGTCGGTGAACGTCCTCTTCAGCGCCGGCGCCGACTTCCTCGGCACCGCCCGCCTCATCACCCAGGCCCGCGTGTCCTTCACCCAATCGCTGCCGATGCGCATGCGCGCCGAGATCGAACAGGTGCCGGGCGTGGAAGCGGTGACCCAGTCGCAGTGGTTCGGCGGCGTGTGGCAGGGCAAGGACCAGCTGGTCGCGCTGGCGGTCGACCCGTTGCGTTTCCATGCGGTCTATCCCGAGTGGGAGCTGCCCGAAGCGCAGTGGAAGCAGTTCGCCGAGACCCGCACCGCGATGGTCGCGGGCCGCCTCACGGCCGAGAAATACGGCTGGAAGGTCGGCCAGAAAGTGCCGATCAGCTCGAACATCTTCCCGCAGAAGAACGGCAGCAAGGACTGGGTGTTCGATCTGGTGGGCATCGTCGACGGCAAGGACGAGGAGTGGAAGCGCCAGGCCAGCCAGGTCTGGATCAACCACGGCTACTTCGACGAGGAGAACCAGTTCGGCAGCGGCGCCGGCGGCATCTACCTTATCAAGCTCAAGAATCCCGACGATGCCGCGAAGGTGGCGCGGATCATCGACGCGAAGTTCGAGAACTCGCCCGACGAGACCAAGACCCAGAACGAGAAGGACTGGAACCTCGGCTTCGTCAAGCAGTTCGGCGACATCGGCCTGATCGTGCGCTGGATCCTGTTCGCGGTGTTCTTCACCCTGCTGCTGGTGGTGGGCAACACCATGGCCCAGAGCATGCGCGAGCGCGTGCCGGAGATGGCAGTGCTGAAGACGCTGGGCTTCTCCGACGGCACCGTGCTGGGCTTCGTGATGGCCGAAACGGTGGCGCTGTGCGCCATCGGCGGCCTGATCGGGCTGGCTTTGGCCACGGCCGCCGGCTGGTACATGGCGCAGAAGGGCATTCCGATTCCGCTGCGCGTGGAGTGGCGCGTCTGGACCGCCGGCATCATCGCCATCCTGTTGCTGAGCCTCGCGGTCGGGCTGCTGCCCGCGCTGCGCGCCAAGCGGCTGAAGATCGTCGACGCCCTCGCGGGCCGCTGACCGCACCCTTTCCAGGAGAATTCCCATGCTGTCGCAGATCTTCGCCATTACCGGCGTCAACCTCAAAAGCATCCCGGAGCGATGGGGTCCGTCGCTGGTCATCATCATCGGCCTGGCCGGCGTGGTCGCGGTGTTCACCGCGCTGCTGGCGATGAGCGAAGGCTTCAGCGCCACCCTCGCCGCCACCGGCAGCAAAGACAACGCCCTGGTCATGCGCGGCGGCTCGGCCACCGAGCTGAACTCGGGCCTGGGCCGCGAGGAGACCAACCTGATCAAGCTCGGCCCCGGCATCCGCAAGGGCGCGGACGGCAAGCCGCTGGCCTCGGCCGAAATGATCGTGATCGCCGAGCTGTTCAAGATCGGCGAGAAGGTCAACGGCTCCAACCTCACCGTCCGCGGCGTGGAGCCGGCGGCGTTCGCGCTGCGTCCCGAGCTGAAGATCGTCGAGGGCCGGATGTTCAAG
>JAZKFJ010000014.1:0-3534 GCA_040386495.1 Pseudomonadota bacterium | reverse complement strand
TCGAGCGGAATGTCTCGCCCGGCCGCAGGATCGTAGCGGGAAAAGCGGCTTTGTTGGGGCTGTCGGGAAAATGCTGGGTTTCCAGGGCCAGCGCCTCGCGCGGCTTGATAACCTGCCCGTGCGCATTCACCTGGCTGCCGTACTGAAACGCACGCGGTGTGCCGTCCGCGTTGAAGGTGATACCGCGCAGCGCCGTGTTGTTGATGATGCCGGTGGGCCAGATCGTCGAGGGCCGGATGTTCAAGCCGGGCCTGCGCGAACTGGTGGTCGGCCGCAGCGTGAGCAAGCAGTACGACGACGCGCAGGTCGGCAAGACCCTGCGCATGCGCGGTTCGGACTGGACGGTGGTCGGCGTGTTCGAGTCCGGCGACGCGCACGAAAGCGAGCTGTGGACCGACGTGGAAGTCGCGCAGTCCAGCTTCGGCCGCACCGGCTACAGCTCGGTGCTGGCCGGCATGGAAAGCGAGAAATCGCTCAAGGGCCTGGCCGCGGCGCTCAAGGCCGACCCGCGGCTCAATCTGGACGTGATCTCGCAGCAGGAATATTTCAGCGCCCAGACCGAACAGTTCCGCCAGACCATCGGCATCCTGGCGGCCGTCGTCACCTCGATCATGGCCCTTGGCGCGATCTTCGCCGCGCTCAACAGCATGTTCGCGGCGGTCGCCACCCGCGCCAAGGAGATCGCCACGCTACGCGCGATTGGTTTTGGCGGATTCCCGGTGCTGGTCTCGGTGATGATCGAAGCGCTGTTCCTGGCGCTGGTGGGCGGAGTGATCGGTGCGCTGATCGCCTATCTGCTGTTCAACAACATGTCGGTCTCGACCATCGGCGCCAACTTCACCCAGGTGGCGTTCGCGTTCAAGGTCACCCCGGCCCTGGTGGGCATCGGCCTGCTGATCTCGGTCGCGGTCGGCTTCATCGGCGGCCTGATCCCGGCGTGGATGGCGGCGCGTCAGTCGGTGACCACGGCGCTGCGCAGCGCCTGATAGCGCTTCGTAACGCGCATGGAACGCCTGGCCGGCATGTCGGCCAGGCGAACCGCATCTACCGCCCGTAGAGCGGAGCGAAGCTCCGCTGCTCTTTTGCCCACCTCCGGACACATGACAGCGGAGCTTCGCTCCGCTCTACGAACCCGCGGATCAGCGACATCAAGGCCGCTCCGCCATCACAGCTGCCCGCGCCCGGCGCAGACTGTCGACGGCGAAGATCGCCAGCGCGATCCAGATGACGATGAAGCCGATCGCGCGGTCGCGGTCGAAACTTTCGCGGAACACCAGCACGCCGATCAGGAACTGCATCGTCGGGGCGATGTATTGCATCAGGCCGATGGTGGACAACGGCACGCGCCGCACCGCGAACGAGAACGCGATCAGCGGCAGCGCGGTCAGCACGCCGGCGAAGACCAGCAGCGCGTCGACGCCCAAACCCCAACCACTGAAGAACCCACCCTGGCCGCTGCTTTCGATCCACAGCAGATAACCCAGCGCCGGCAGCAGCAGCACCGAGTTCTCGAAGCCCAGCCCGGTCACCGAATCCACCGCGGCGAGTTTGCGGATCACACCGTAGATGCCGAACGAGGTCGCCAGCGCCAGCGCGATCCACGGGAAGCTGCCGTAGTTGAAGGTCAGCCACAGCACGCCTGCGGCGGTGATGGCGACCGACACCCACTGCGTCGGGTTGAGGCGCTCGCGCAGGAACAGCGTGCCGATCACCACGTTGAGCAGCGGATTGATGAAATAGCCGAGGCTGCTTTCGACCACGTGCCCGGCGTTCACCGCCCAGATGTACAGGCCCCAGTTCACGCCGATGCACAGTCCGCTGAGGGTCAGCATCGCGGCCAGCCGCGGCTGCGCCAGGATCGCCTTGAACCAGCCGCGGCCCTGCGACCACAGCAGCCACAGCGCCACCAGCACCGCGCACCACAGCACGCGGTGGGCGACGATCTGCAGCGACGGCACCGCCTTGAGCAGATGCCAGTACAGCGGCATCAATCCCCACAGCACGAACGCGCTGGCGGCGATCAGCAGACCCTTGCGATCGAGGCCGGGCATCAGGCGTCCGACGGCTTCGACGCGGTGGCCTGCGGCGGCACGACTTCCACGCGCGATTTCGCCCGGCTGATCACCACCACACCGACCAGGATCGCCGCCAGCGCGCCGAGATCGTGCAGGCTGAAATGTTCGCCGCCGAGCCAAGCGCCCAGCAGCACCGCGATCGGCGGATTGACATAGGCGTAGCTGGACGCCAGCGCCGGCCGCACGTGATTCAGCAGCCAGACATAAGCGCCGAAACCGATGATCGAACCGAACAGCGCGAGATAGATCAGCGCGGCCGTGCCGTGCGCGGTCGGCGCGACGGGCAGTCGTTCGCCCATCGCCAGACCAAGCACCACCAGCATCGCCCCGCCGCAGAGCATCTGCGCCGCGGCGGCCATGAACGGCGACGGCAGATCGCGTCCGCGCGACCACACCGAACCGAAAGCCCAGGCGATGGGCGCGATCAGCAACATCACCAGACCGCTGGGCGCGGACGACAGGCTGCTGCCGGCATTGAGCCACAGCACGCCGAGGAAACCGATGCCGATGCCCAGCCATTCGCCGCGGCTGGGATGGCGGCCGGCCATCGCGCCGAACAGGCCCATCCACAGCGGCATCGAGGCGATGGCAATGGCGGCCAGCCCGGACGACACCTGCTCCTCGGCCAGCACCACCATGCCGTTGCCGAGCAGCATCATCAGCAGGCCCATGAACGCCAGCGCCGGCCACTGCCCGCGCGTCGGCGCCGCCATGCCGCGCCAGCGCAGCACCGCGTACATCAGGCCACCGGCCAGCAGCATGCGCCCGCCGGCCACCGCCAACAACGGCGGCCAGCCGCCTTCCAGCGCGAAACGGATGCCCAGATAGGTCGAGCCCCAGACCAGATACACCGACGCCAGCGCGAGCGCGATGGCGAGAGCGGAGGCAGGCCGCAGGGCGGCCGCGGATGGAGAGGCCATCGCAGTGCTCGGAAGAGAGGAATCGGGGACGTGCGTGCGGCGCGTGCGGTGTGCGGAATCGGAGAGCGGCGCGGCGACCGGGGCATTCTACGCCCGCGCGACCGGCGGCGTTCCTGTCGATTGGGCCGCACCGCGGAACACTGTGGCGCCGCTTGGTTTTGTAGGAGCGGCGGGAGCCGCGACCTTCTGTAGGAGCGGCGGGAGCCGCGATGAACAACGGAAAGACTTCCGGCAGCCCATCGCGGCTTCCGCCGCTCCTACAGGCCACCCAGCGTTTCGTGGGAGCGACGCGAGTCGCGACGGACATCAGGAAGGGGGCGAGCCGCCGGATTGCGGCAAAAGCTTCGTTCGTCCGCTGCGTTCGACCGCTGCCTCCGTCCCAGGTCGTCGGCCGTTCGTCGCGACTCGCGTCGCTCCCACAGAAAACGGTCGCTGCTTGTCAGAGACCCGCGGATTCGCGGCCCAGCAACTGCTGCTTCACCCGCCAAGCCCCAGCGTGGGAGCGGCGGAAGCCGCGATCTTCTGTAGGAGCGGGGGGG
>JAZKFJ010000013.1:15961-68326 GCA_040386495.1 Pseudomonadota bacterium | reverse complement strand
TCAACAACCCGACGGCCGGCAGCGTGTATTACGTCAACGTCCGCGCGTACTCCGCGTACTCGGGCGTGACCCTGAAGGCGACCCGCACTCCGTGATCCCGACGCGTCTGTCGCCGAAAGGCGGCAGACGCCCGGTCGGTTGCGGACTGTTCCACGACGAAGCCCCGGCCTGTGCCGGGGCTTCGTCGTTGGCGGAGCCGATCTGTTTCAGCGCCGGGCGATGCTGCAACGCAGCAGAAGCGCGATCCCGCGATGGCGGTGACGCGCACAGCTTCGTGATCGTCTTCACGTTTACGGAACGAGATGGACGTTTTCCTGGCGAAGTTTCGAATCCGGTGATCCGACGAACGGCAGCGGAGCGTCAACAGTTGACGCACCACGTCAGTTCCGTTTAGGGTCGAGGAGGTCATTCTTCATATAACGCAGGCTGAATGACCCAAGCGCGGCTTCCAGACTTCCGATCGCCACCCGACGAGGTGCGACAAGTCAGGCATACGTTCTGCCGGCGGATGCGGCGGCATGCCGCGACGGCAGGCGTCGCGCCCGGCGCGACACGTTCGCACCAGCCTATTCGCAGCACATTTCTCAGCTTCATTTGGTTTTCTTGGATTCCGGGGACAGATTGGACGATGCGTAAGGTGAGGAACGCGGCGACGATCGCCGTACTGGCGTTTGCCGTGGGTCATGCCCTTGCTGCCGACGGCGGCGGAGCGACGACGGGTTGCCGGGATGGCGATGCCGCGTGTCTCGACACGGTGCAGGTCACCGCGACCAAACGCCCCGAATCCACCCTGCACATTCCGGCCGCCACCACCATCGTCGGCGGCGCGCGCCTGCGCGAAACCGCGCCGCAGACCCCGATGGATGCGCTGCATGGCGAAGTCGGCACGTTCGTGCAGCAGACCACGCCGGGGCAGGGCGTGGTGATCGTGCGCGGGCTCAAGGGCTCGGAAGTGCTGCATCTGGTGGATGGTTTCCGCCTCAACAATGCGATCTTCCGCAACGCACCCAATCAGTACATCGCCCTGGTCGACGGCCAGAGTCTCGACCGCATCGAAGTGGTGCGCGGCCCGTCCAGCACGCTGTACGGCGGCGACGCCATGGGCGGCGTGGTGCAGATGCTCACCCCGGAGCTGGATTTCAGCGGCGATGCCTGGACCTGGGACGGCCGCCTGCGCGCGATCGCGGCCAGCGCCGACGACTCGCTGATCGGCCGCGCCGAAGTGCGCGGCGGCCGCGAAGGCATGGGGTTCTCGCTGGGCCTGACGTCGCAGGAAGTCAACGATGTGCGCAGCGGCGACGGCGAGACCCGCCCGTTCACCGGCTTCACCCAGCGCAGCCTCGACTTCAAATGGCAGGCCGATATCGCACCCGGCCACGCACTCATGTTCAGCCTGCAGTCTTCCCAACAGCCGCGCACGCCGCGCCACGACGCGCTGGTGCCGGGCTTCGGCCAGACCGCGCCCGAGAACGCGATCTTCTTCTTCGAGCCGCAGGCGCGTCGTTTCGCGCAGCTGCGCTGGCGCATCGACAATCCGAACGCGCTGTTCGACAACGGCGAGTTGCGCATCGGCCGCCAGATCGTGGTCGACGATCGCCGCACGCTCGCCACCGGCACGCCGAACCTGGAACGCGAAGGCAACCGCGACACCACCACCGGCGTAACCGGCCAGTTCGGCAAGGCGATCGGCGAATACCATCACCTGAGCTACGGCTTCGAGTTCTATCGCGACGATGTCGATTCGTCGAAGACCCGCACCAACATCGACACCGGCGCGTTCAGCGTGCGCGCGCCGCGCTTCCCGAACGGTTCGCGCATGGACGGCATGGCCGTCTACGCCGCCGACGATTGGCGCCGCGGCCGTTTCGACGTCAATTACGGCCTGCGCTACAGCCGTTTCGACATCGAAATCCCCAGCGACGGCACCGCGCCCGGCGTGTCGCTCAAGCCGGACGACCTGACCGGCAACGTCGGCTTCGCCTTCGTATTGAACGACGACGTACGCCTGGTCGCCAATCTCGGTCGCGGCTTCCGCGCGCCGAACATCTTCGATCTCGGCGTGTTCGGCGTGCGTCCGGGCAACCGTTTCAGCACGCCGAATCCGAACCTGAAGCCCGAATCCGTCGTGAGTGTCGACGGCGGCGTGAAATTCGGCGGCGAACGTTTCAGCGGCGAGCTGATCGCGTTCCGCTCCAACTATCGCGACAAGATCACCAGCGTGCTCACCGGCAATGTCATCGCTGGCGCGCTGGAAGTGCAGAACCAGAACGTTGCGCAGTTGGACCTGTGGGGCATCGAAGCCGGTGCGCGCTACCGCATTCCGTCTCCGGAGATGGAGCTGTACGCCACCGCCACCTACACCCGCGGCGAAGAAGACACCGACACCGGAACGATGCCGGCCGATCGTATTCCGCCGATGTACGGCAAGCTCGGCGCGCGCTGGCAGATCCGCGAAGCCCTCGGCGTCGAAGCCTACGGCCTGTACGCGACCCGCCAGGATCGTCTGAGCGCGCGCGATCTCGTCGATCCGCGCGTGAATCCGCAGGGCACTGCCGGCTGGGCCACGCTTAACGCCCGAGTGTCGTGGCGGGCGAGCGAGCATTTCAATCTTTCGCTGCGCGCCGAAAACCTCGGCGACAAACACTATCGCGAACACGGTTCCGGGCTGGATGAGCCGGGCCGTAATTTCATCCTGACCGCCGATTACAGCTTTTGAGTCCCGATCACATGCCCAAGCACTCGCTACAGATGTCTCTTCGATCGTTCGCCCTCGTTTCTTTCGTCGCTTGCGGTTCTGCAGCGGCTGTTTTCGCGTCGCCATCGCTGTCGGCGGCCGAAGCCGGGCAGGATTCCGCGGAGACCATGCGCGAGCCGCAGCGGCGCGACGACAGTTTCAAACTGCCGGAAGGCCAGCCGATCCAGGTCGAGAACCCTTACGGCAGCGTCTACATGCGTTTCGGCGGCTACGTGCATCAGCTCGATATCCGTTCGACCGTGCAGCAACCCGACGGCGCCGCGTCGATCGTCTTCCAGCCCGCGGCGCGCGATGGCCGCTTCGAAGTGGCGCCACGGCTTCCGCAGGGCGTCGAACTGGCCCAGGGCCAGCGCATCGACCTGGTGCTGTATGTGCCGAAGGGGCATGCGGTGACGGTTCGCACGGCGTCGGGCGTCATCGAAAGCCGCGGCGTGAAGAGCGACCTCGACCTGGGCACGGATTCCGGCGAAATCGCGGTGCGCGGCACCGTCGGCACCGTGCAGGCGCGCACCGGCGACGGCCGCATCGAGATCTCGCTCGAAGACAACGCGCCGCCCGGTTCGATCCAGACCATGACCAGCCGCACCGGCACGGTGGCGGTGAACGTCAGCGACAAGCTCGATGCCGAAGTGCGCATGTCCACCTCCCAGCAGTTCGCGACCGACTATTCGATCACCGTGTTACACCGCGATGGCGAGGAGCCCAACAAGGTCGCGACCGCCGTGGTCGGCACGCCGAAATCCGGCAAGGACAAGGCGCGGATCGTGCTGGAGAGTCTGGGCAGCGAAGTGCGCCTGCTGCGCAAGGGTGTGTTCATCGATCCCGAATGATCGATGCCGAATAAGCGTCATTCGAATACGCAAGGCGGAGAAACGCCGCCCGCGCGACGCGATGCCGCATGTTGTCGTGTTTGCTCCAAAACAATGTTCGCTCCGATCGCGAAAAACCGGGCGAATCCGTTGTATCCACAGTCATGTGATGAGGACTCAGCAATGAAACGAATGACATTCAAAGGCGCGTGGAAGGCCGCAGCAGTCATGCTGCTGCTGCCCTGCGCCGTGATGGCGGCGCCGCCGCAGGCCAGCAAGGCCAAGAACCCCGGACGTCCGCAGATCGGACAGCCGGTGACCGCCCACAGCATCAACGTCGACCTGCGCAATCTGCCGAAGGCCAAGCCGTGGACGCCGGGCATGGGCATCCGCGAAGCGCATCGTCGCCAGTACACGCCGATCGGCAGCAAGGCGCCGCACGCGCCCGCCGACAAGCCGACCGCGTCCGATCGCCTGCCCGAGTTGCAGAACCTGTGGGACAAGAGCCCGAACGCACGTCGCGCGAAGGCCTCCACCGGCGCCAGCAACCGCGTCAGCATCAACAACCCGAACACCGGCGTCAGCCCCGGCGATCCGGTCGTCGAGGTCGGCGCCAATCACGTGATCTACGCCGTCAACAGCGGCGGTTCGGGCACGTATTTCAACGTCTACAACAAGACCGGCACCCTGGTCGCCGGTCCGACCACATTCGGTTCGCTGGCGCCCGCCGGCAACTCCTGCACCAGCGATCGCGGCGATCCGCTGGTGCATTACGACCGTCAGGCCGGCCGCTGGTTCATGCTCAGCATGGACGACACCGGCCTGTGCACCTTCGTGTCGAAGACCTCCGACCCGGTGACCGGCGGCTGGTGGTTCTACCGCTACGCCACGCCTGTACTGCCCGACTATCCGCATTGCGGCGTGTGGAACGACGCCTACGTCTGCGGCACCAATGAAGGCAGCCAGGCCGGTACCGAAATCTACGCGTTCGACCGCGCGAACATGCTGACCGGCGCCACCGCGCGCGCGGCGCAGCGTTTCAGCAGCGTGGCGAACCTGGCGGGTTACGGGTTCCAGATCATGACCCCGAGCACCTTCTACGGCAGCACCGCCGCACCGGCGGGCCGCAAGCAGATCCTCGCGCGTCACAACGACGACGAAGCCCATGCGGGCGCCGGCGCCAACGGCACCCAGGACTTCATCGAACTGTACGAGCTGAACATCGACTGGAACACGCCTGCCAACAGCGGCATCACCACGCTGCCGCGCATCGCGGTCACCGAGTTCAACACCTGGTTCCGCGATTACTCGACCTTCGCCACGGTGCCGCAGCCGGGTTCCACCTCGCGCCTCGACCCGATCCGCGAAGTGCTGCTGAACCAGCTCGTATACCGCAATCTGGGTACGCACGAAGCGATCGTCGGTACGCTCGCCACCAACCAGGATCCCGCCCGCACCGGCACCGTGATCGACTCCGGCGTGCGCTGGTTCGAACTGCGCCGCGTCGGCGCCGGCGCCTGGACGCTGCATCAGGAAGGTACGTTCAGCCCGGGCGACAGCAGCACCCATCACCTGATGGGCACCGCGGCGATGGACAAGTTCGGCAACATCGGCATGGGCTACAACGTCACCAAGACGACCGCGCCGACCAAGTTCGCCACCCTGGGCTACACCGGCCGCACCGCGGCCGATCCGGCCGGCGTGATGTCGCTGGGCGAGAATGAAGTCGCCGTCGGCGCCGCCGTCGAAACCTCCGGCCGCTGGGGCGATTACTACCAGATGACCGTCGACCCGGTCGACGACTGCACGTTCTGGTTCGTCGGCATGTACCGTCCGGCCGGCAGCTGGCAGACGCGCATCACCGACTTCAAGTTCCCGGCCTGCAGCGGCGTGACCACGTACTCGATCTCCGGCACCATCACCACCAGTGGCGGCACGGGCATCAGCGGCGTCAGCGTCGGCAACGGCAGCACCAGCGCCACCACCAACGCCAGCGGCGCGTACACGCTGTCCGGCGTGGCCAACGGCACCTACACGCTCACGCCGTCGCTGAGCGGTTACACGTTCTCGCCGGTCAACCGCAGCGTCACCGTCAGCAGCGCCAACGTCACCGGCCAGAACTTCACCGGTACGCCGCCCGCCAACATCCCGCCGGTCGCGAACTTCACGTTCACCACCAGCGCGCTGACCGCGAACTTCACCGATACCTCCACCGACAGCGACGGCACCATCGAATCGCGCAGCTGGAATTTCGGCGACAGCACCACCTCCACCGCGACCAACCCCAGCAAGACCTACGCTGCGGCCGGTACCTACACGGTCACCCTGACCGTGACCGACAACGGCGGCGCCACCAACACCCGGACCAGTTCGGTCACGGTGACGGCGGGCGGCGGCGGCACGGTGCTGAGCAACGGCGTGCCGGTCACCGGCCTCACCGCGACCACCGGCAATTCGCTGAACTACACGATGGTGGTGCCCGCGGGCGCCAGCAACCTGGTGTTCACGACCTCCGGCGGCACCGGCGACGTCGACATGTACGTGAAAGCCGGCAGCGCGCCGACCGACACGGTCTACGATTGCCGTCCGTACACCGGCGGCAATGCCGAAACCTGCACGTTCCCGACGCCGATCGCCGGCACGTACTACGTGCGCTTGAAGGCCTACGCGACCTTCTCCGGCGTGAGCCTGGTGGGCAGCTATTCCACTGGCGGCGGCGGCGCGCAGACCTACACCAACACCACCGACTACGCGATCGCCGACAACGCCACGGTCAACAGCCCGATCGTGGTGTCCGGCCGCACCGGCAACGGTTCGTCCACGACCCCGGTCGCGGTGAATATCGTGCATACCTACAAGGGCGACCTGAAGGTCGATCTGGTGGCGCCGGACGGTACGGTCTACGTGCTCCACAATCGCACCGGCGGCAGCGCCGACAACATCGTGCAGACCTACAGCGTGAATCTGTCGTCGGAAGCCTTGAACGGCACGTGGAACCTGCGCGTGAACGACAACGCGAACGGCGACACCGGCTACATCAACAGCTGGAGCATCACGTTCTGATCGGTATGTTCTGATGCATCGTTATTATCTTTCGTGATATCGAAAGGCCCCGACGCAGGTCGGGGCCTTTTTTTCGGCGGCGGGAAAACGCTTCCATGGGTCCGCATCGTTCCCATTGCACGACGCATGTTGAATATATCGAATCGATGGGCGTCGGTTATGTTGCCTGCCTGTCCGGAATGCTCTGTGACGCAGGTTGAATTTATCGTCTCGCAGAATTCGTGGGGTTCGCAAAAGCGCTGTTTTACAGCTATAACAGGCGATGGTTCGACATCGTCGATCTTGCCGCGGCGAAGCGCTGCGATGCGAAAACGTGGATACGTATGCGCATGCGCGCGTGCGGAATCCGCATCGCATCGCACGCGCGCCACATGTTGCATCGCAACTTGATCGGCATGCCGAACTCGCATAAGTTCCATCGGCGGATTTAGGGGAATTCGCCGCGTCGGGATCAGCCAGGGAAGGAAGGCTGCACTGCCCGATCATCAAGCTCGAATAAGTAAAGCGCATCAGCGCTACGAGAGTTTGCGCGGTTCCAGTCCGCGAACAGCGGCGCCCGACACCGTCGGCGCGTCCGCCAAAACCATCCGCCATGACCATCATTCATTAAAGGAACCACCGTGAATCGTAGAGTCTCTTTGCTGTCCGCAGCTATTGGTGCATCCCTCGTCCTCGCCGCCATGCCCGCTTTTTCCGCCGACTTCCGCACCGTGGAACGTCCGGTCGACGGCCAGTACATCGTCGTGCTGAAAGACGGCGCGGCCAGCCTCGCCGGCGAACTCGGCAGCGTCTCCCGCGTGTCCAACGTCGCCCGCGACATGGCCGGCAAGCATCGCGCCAAAGTCGTCCGCACCTTCGATCGCGCGCTGCGCGGTTTCGTGGTGAAGGCCGACGATGCCGCCCTCACCCGACTGCTGGCCGACCCGAAGGTCGCCTACGTCGAAGAAGACGGCTATGTCTCGATCAACGCCACCCAGAGCGGCGCCACCTGGGGCATCGACCGCGTCGATCAGCGCAACCTGCCGCTGAGCGGCACCTACACCTACGACACCACCGCTGCCGGTGTGCATGCCTACATCGTCGACACCGGCGTGCTCGGCACCCACAGCCAGTTCAGCGGCCGCATGGGTAACGGCTACACCGCGATCAGCGACGGCCGCGGCACCACCGATTGCAACGGCCACGGCACGCACGTCGCCGGCACCGTCGGCGGCACCACCCACGGTGTCGCCAAGGGCGTGACCATCCATCCGGTCCGCGTGCTCGGCTGCACCGGCTCGGGCACCAACTCGGGCGTGATCGCCGGCATGGACTGGGTCGCCAACAACCACGTCAAGCCCGCGGTCGCCAACATGAGCCTCGGCGGCGGCGCTTCGCAGGCCACCGACGATGCGGTCGCGCGCATGACCGCCGCTGGCGTCACCGTGGTGGTCGCGGCCGGCAACAGCAACGACAACGCCTGCAACTACTCGCCGGCCCGCGCCGCATCGGCGATCACCGTCGGTTCCACCACCAACACCGATGCGCGTTCGTCGTTCTCCAGCTTCGGCACCTGTCTCGACATCTTCGCCCCGGGCTCGTCGATCACTTCGGCCTGGTACACCAGCACCACAGCGACCAACACCATCAGCGGCACCTCGATGGCGTCGCCGCACGTCGCTGGCGTCGCCGCGCTGTATCTGGCGAACAACCCGAGCGCCACCCCGGCCCAAGTGACCACGGCGATCATCAACAATTCGACCCCGAACAAGGTCACCAGCCCCGGCACCGGTTCGCCGAACCGTCTGCTGTACTCGCTGTTCGGCGGCACCCCGCCGCCGACGGGCACCGTCGTGTTGAACGTCGCGCTGCCGTCGCAGGCGGTCAACACCACGTCGACGACCTATTCGGTGACCGTGCCGGCCGGCACGACCAGCCTGGTGTTCAACATCGCGGGCGGTACCGGCGATGCGGACATGTACGTCAGGCTGGGCGCCGCGCCCACCACCACCACCTACAACTGCCGTCCGTACCTCGGCGGCAATGCCGAAACCTGCACCTTCAACAACCCGACGGCCGGCAGCGTGTATTACGTCAACGTCCGCGCGTACTCCGCATACTCGGGCGTGACGCTGAAGGCCACCCGCACCCCGTAATGCCGACATGCCTGCCGCCGCGAGGCGGCAGGCATCCGGCGTACGGACATGCGATTCGATCGCATGCGTACGATCCACCGCAAAGCCCCGGCACATGCCGGGGCTTTGTATTTGCCGGCAGCGGCAAGGCTTGACGGAAGCCGCTGCACGCAACCCAGGAGATGACCGCGCTGCGAAAATCGCGCTGCGGAAGCCAAGGACGAGAGCAATCATTCCCCGACGATATTGGATCGATGGGCGGGAAGACAGAGCAGGGCATCATGTTGACGGGGGGGACCCAAGGAGCCGTCATCGCGGCCATCCGCGAGCGCGGCGAACGCGAATCCGCCGAGACGATCGAGGCGGAAACAAAAGGAGAGAAGCAATGAAACCAGGAAGAATGAAACCGGGAAGCAGTCTGTTCGCAGTCTTCATCGGGGCCGGCATGTTCGCGGCCTCCGCATTCGCGCAGTCCGGCGAGCACACCCATGCGCAGGACCGGCATGCGCAACCGCAGCACGCGCAGGCGCATGCCGACGCCGCGCTGGCATCGATGCGTCTGGAACACGATCCGTACGCCCCGGTCCACGTGGTGATGGCGAGAAAAAGTTACGACGGCATGCGCGATCTGGTCGGCAGGGGCGCGGCGGCGGCCGACGGGCTGGGCACCCCGTTGATCGTCGCGCGGATCGAAGCGCACATGCTCAGCCGGATCGCCGAACGCATACACCAGCGCGAGCAGCGCTGCGGCGGATTCTTCGCGTTCGCGACCCGCGAGGAGGCGGATGCGTTCATCGCGTCCGACCGTTCGGCGCAGGCGATGAGAAGCAATGCGCTGCTCGCCGCCTACACCATCGACAACCAGGCCACGGTCTCGCCGTGGCTGTCGCAGGTCCAGCACACCAACATCTACAACACCATCAACACGCTGTCGACGTACCAGAACCGTTATTACACCAGCACCACCGGAAGAACCTCCGCCGAATGGATCCGCAACACCTGGCAGGGTCTGGCCGGCAGCCGCATCGACGTCACGTCGGAGCTGTCGACCTGCAGCACCTGTTCGACCCAGCCATCGGTGATCCTGACCATCCGCGGCGTCGAACTGCCGAACGAGATCGTGGTGCTGGGTGCGCATCTGGATTCGATCAACGGCAGCGGCGGCGGCAGCACCACCCAGCGCGCGCCCGGCGCCGACGACGATGCGTCCGGCATCGCGACACTGACCGAAGTGCTGCGGATCGCGATGGCCAACGGCTGGAAGCCGAAGCGCACCGTGAAGTTCATGGGCTACGCCGCCGAGGAAGTGGGTCTGCGCGGTTCCAACGCCATCGCGCAGGCGCACAAGGCCGCGGCCGCGAACGTGGTCGCCGTGCTGCAGATGGACATGACCAACTATCGGTCGGGTTCCGCGGTCGACATGCGTCTGGTCTCGGATTACTCGAACGCCGACATGAAGACGTTCCTGACGAATCTGTTCGACACCTACCTGGTGCCGCTGGGCATGAGTCGCGGCAGCTACACCTGCGGCTACGGCTGTTCCGACCATGCATCGTGGACCAGCGCCGGTTATCCGTCGGCGATGTTCTTCGAAGCGGGCACCGCGAGCGGCGGCTACAACCCGAACATCCACACCGCGAACGATACGCTGGCCAACATGGGCAATTCCGCGGTGAACAGCGCGAAGTTCGCGCAGTTGGGTCTGGCGTTCCTCGGTGAGGCGGCCAAGACCACCGGCAGCAGCGGCAATGCACCGCCGGTGGCGAACTTCACGTCGAGCGTCAGCGGCCTGACCGCGAGCTTCACCGACACCTCCACCGACAGCAACGGCACCATCGCCAGCCGCAGCTGGAATTTCGGCGACGGCGCCACCTCCACCGCGACCAACCCCAGCAGGACCTACGCCGCGGCGGGCACCTACACGGTCGCGCTGACGGTCGCCGACAATGGCGGCGCCAGCAACACGATCAGCAGATCGATCGCGGTCGGCAGCAGCGGCGGTACGCAGACCTACACCAACGCCACCGACTACGCGATCGGCGACAACCTCACGGTCAACAGCCCGATCACGGTCTCCGGCCGTACCGGAACGGCATCCGCCACCACGCCGGTCGCAGTGAATATCGTGCATACCTACAAGGGCGATCTGAAGGTGGATCTGGTCGCACCGGACGGCAGCGTGTATGTGCTGCACAACCGCGCGGGCGGCAGCGCCGACAACATCGTGCAGACCTTCACGGTCAATCTGTCGACGGAAGCGCTGAACGGCACCTGGAATCTGCGCGTGAACGACAATGCGGGCGGCGATGTCGGCTACATCAACAGCTGGAGCATCACCTTCTGATCGATCCGGTGCATGTCCAACGGCGTTATGCATGAGGGCCGCGGCCCGTCTCGCCGGCCGCGGCCACGCAACGCCTCCCGCATGCGGGAGGCGTTGTCGTTTGGGCGCAGGGCATCGGCAGGGCGTGCAGCGTCGGCGGCAGACGTGATCGCCGGAGCGTTATGATCCGTGTCTGCGGAAAGCGTCCGCAGTGTCACGGCCTGGAGGTCACGATGCGTTTCCTGACAATGTGTCTGGCGGTTTCGGCCTGCACCGCCTTTCTGAGCGGCCCGGCCGTGGCGCGCTCGCAGCGCCTGCCGCAGGCGCCGGACGCCGATCGTGGGCCTCTCCGCAGCCACGGCGACGATGCGCACACCGATGCCGCGCATGCGTCGCTGCTGCTGGAGCGCAACCCGTTCGCGCCGGTCTATGTGGTGATGTCGCGGAAGAGCTACGGCGGCATGCGCGATCTGGTGAAGAACGTCGTCGCCAAGGCCGACAGCGCCGGAACGCCGCTGGTGATCGCGCAGATCAAGGCCCTGGATCTCAGCCGCATTTCCCAGCGCATTCATATGGGCGAAGGGCGCTGCGGCGGCTATTTCGCATTCTCCACCCGCGCGGAAGCCGAAGCGTTCGTACGTTCCGATCGTTCGTTGCAGGCGATGAAAAGCCCTGCGACCCTGGTCGACTACCGTATCGACAACCAGGCGACGGTCGATCCGTGGCTGACCCAGGTGCAACACGCCAACATCCACGCCACCATCGCGCATCTGGCCGGCTATCAGAACCGCTATTACGCCAGCCCGGAAGGCAAGGCCGCCGCGGAATGGATCCGCAACACCTGGCAAGGGTTGGCCGGCACGCGCACCGATGTGACCTCGGAACTGTTCGGCTGCAGCAACTGCTCGACCCAGCCGTCGGTGATCCTCACCATCCGCGGCACCGATCAGCCGAACGAGATCGTGGTGCTGGGCGCGCATCTGGATTCGATCAACGGCAGCGCCGGCGGCAATCTGGGGCAGCGCGCGCCGGGCGCGGACGACGATGCGTCCGGCATCGCGACCCTGACCGAAGTGCTGCGGATCGCGATGGCCAGCGGCTGGAAACCGCGGCGCACGGTGAAGTTCATGGGCTACGCCGCGGAAGAAGTGGGCCTGCGCGGCTCGAATGCGATCGCCAAGGCGCACAAGGCCGCCGGCGCGAACGTGGTCGCGGTGCTGCAGATGGACATGACCAATTACCGCGCGTCGACCAACGTCGACATGCGCCTGGTGATGGACTTCTCCAATCCGGCGCTGAAGGTCTTCCTGACCGAGTTGTTCGATACCTATCTCGCGCCGCGCGGCATGGTCCGCGGCACCGACACCTGCGGATACGCGTGTTCCGATCACGCGTCATGGACCAGCGCCGGTTATCCGTCGGGGTATTTCTTCGAGGCGGGCAGCGCCAACGGAGGCAGTTTCCCGCATATCCACACCACCAACGATACGTTGGCGAACATGGGCAACTCCGCGCAGAACAGCGGCAAGTTCGCGCTGCTGGGGCTGGCGTTCCTGGGCGAGGCGGCGAAGACGAAGAGCGGGCCGTAAGCGGGCGGCTTCAAGCAGGCCATCGCAAGCCTGCGGTTCCGTGCTGCGGCCAGGCATTGCCGCAAACCCAGGCTCGAAGCCTGATGCGTCAATCAACGCGAATCGTCCGTCGCATGCGCCTGTTTTTCTCCTTCCCCCGCGTGCGGGGGAAGAGCCTGCCCCGTACTTGATACGGGGTTGGGATGGGGGCGCTCTTCGCTCTGATATCGCGCGCCTCCACCTCAATCCTCCCTCGCACGCGGGGGAGGAGGCCACATCACAGCGTCGCCAAACATACTCGGCAGGGTCAACCGACTGTCGAGATCTGGGTGTCTGTTTTTGTCGTCGCTTGGGGTACGCTGCTTCGAAGCGGCCCGGACCATCGCCATGCGTATGGTGGGTCGCATCCACCGATCGCCCCTCCCCCCAGGGCCTATGCCGCATGAATACCGATCCGAAGCGTCTCCCGCAACGTCCCTTGAAACGCAGCATCAGCGTGGAGATCGCGACCCTGGTCCGCCAGCGGATCCTGAACGGTACTTACGTCGGCGGGGCGCAACTGTTGCAGGATTCGGTCGCAGCCGAATTCGGTGTGAGCAAGATTCCGGTGCGCGAAGCCCTGGTGCAGCTGAGCGCCGAAGGCCTGGTCGACATTCATGCCAATCGCGGCTTCCAGGTGCGTTCGATGTCGATCGGCGAGGCCGAGGAAGTGTTCGGCATCCGGCTGATGATCGAGCCCGCGATCTGCGCGGAAGGCGCGCGACGCGCGCGGCATGAGGATCGGATGGACGCCGAAGCCGCGCTCGACGCGCTGGTGCGGCAGTTGTCCGCGCGCAGGATGGAGGCGGCGGGCGAGTCGAACCGCAATTTCCATCTCTCGTTGACGGTGCCCAGGTTGCAGCCCATCGCGACCGACATCGTCAGTCGCCTGTTGACCATTTCGCAGCGGTACGTGCATGCGCATTTCGTCGCGCCCGGCCGCGCTTCGTTGGCGATCGACGAACACACCGAGATATTCCGCGTGTGGCAGACCGGCTCGGCGAAGGACGTGGAGCGCATCGCGCGCACGCATATCGAATCGACCCGCGACGATCTGATGGGGCTGCTCAAAGCCGACGGCTGAGTGCGCTGCGGGTCGATCCGCACGCGAAAGGATGTCGGGTGCCGCGACATGTCGTCGGCCGTGGAATCGGCGATGGCCGGCAGGCCAAACGTATACGATATAAGAAAAAATTATATCCGAACCGATGAGCGGTTGCCGCTTCCGGAGTATCGGATCCGCTGTCGTTCTGCCCATAAAATATTTTTTAATTCAATGGCTTGAAGCCAATATCTGAAACCTTTCGCCCGCGCCCGCAACGCGTTGTCCCTGTTGCGTCGCAGCACCGCAATGAAAAGCAAGCGTATACGATCCATCGGCCATTGGGCTTCCCTCTGTCGACGCCATCGACAGTCCGCTGGCGACATCGGGTCACCCTCGTCGTCGTGTCGCGTCCACTGCTTACGGCACCGTCGCTCAATCTCCAGGAGTCGCATCGATGTTGCGTCCGACCCGATTCTTCCACCATCCGTTATCGACGATCTGAAGGTGGATCTGATCGCGCTGGCGGCAGTGCCGACGACATCGATCAGACCCGCAAAGTCGATCTGTCGTGTGAAGCTTTGAACGGCACGTGGAATCTGCGCGTGAACGACAACGACACCAACGACACCGTCTGGATCAACAGCTGCAGCGTCACCTTCTGAGCATGTTCCAAGTGCCAATTTCCCGGCATGAATTTACGGGCACGACGTTGGCATGACCTTCCCGACCGTTTGAAGCGTCGCGTTCCGATTTTCGGATTCCCCTCCCGGATTCCTGAAGCCCCGGCGCAAGCCGGGGCATTTTTTTCGATGTCGCTGCCGGATGCGCTGCTGGAAGCGATTGCATGCCGCGCAACGACGCAACCGACGGAGATCGCGATGCGACACGGCGATCGATGCGACATCGCGCAGGTCCGGCCGGCGGCTGGTGAAGTGTGATTTTCGTCGCGAGTCCGCGATGGGCGACCTGTTAGTGTGCTTGCGCTGCCCAAGTCCGGCGGCAGCGAGGATCCGCGTGGCATGCACTGTTCGCCGGCATGCGCGGGTCCGGCCCAATGCCGGGTATCCCGTCAGGAATCTCCGTTTGCCGCAGAGGGGGCATGCACTCCGACGATCCATGGAGCGTGATGTGCCGAGGATGGACGATTCGACCTACAAGGAGTTCGCATCATGAAAGTAATGGCCTGTGCCGCTTTGCTGCTGGGGATATCGACTGCCGCGACTGCGGCGCCACCTTCGTACCAACCGTCCGCGTTCGATCATTCGATCCGCTCGTTGGATCGCGTCGACACGCGCAGAATGCCGGCGGTCGACCTGCAGCGGCTGAATGCCGAAGATCTGCAGCGCGAAACCCGCGGCCTGCCGATCCGTTTCGCCGCGCCGATCAAGGTGAACTACACGCCCGCCAATGCCGGTCAATGGGAGACGCTGGACAGCGGACATCTCGTCTGGCGCATGCGCGTGTCCTCGCCCGGCGCGATGTCGTTGAATTTCGGTTTCACCGAATACAGCATGCCGGCCGGCGGCCGCCTGCTGGTCTATCCGGCGGCGCAGACGCGCAACTCGGACCGCGGCGAAATCCGCGCGTTCACTTCGGCCGACAACGAATCGCATGGGCAACTGTGGACGCCGATCGTCAGCGGCGATGAGGCGATCATCGAAGTCGTCGTGCCGCGCGCCAGCAAAAACGCGCTGAAGCTTCGCCTGACCCAGGTCGGTCACGACTACGCCGGCTTCCGGCGCCTGGCGTCCGGCCGGCGCAATGCGTTCGATACCCGCGGCACCTCGGGCAGTTGCAACGTGGACGTGGCCTGCTCGCAGGGCGATGCCTGGCGCGACCAGATCCGCGCGGTCGCGGCGTATTCGACCGGCGGCAGCATCTTCTGCACCGGCTCGCTGGTGAACAACAGCGCCAACGATCGCAAGATGTATTTCCTTACCGCGAACCACTGCGGCTTGAGCGCTTCCAACGCGGCCTCGCTGGTCACCTACTGGAACTACCAGAACTCGGTCTGCCGCGTCGTCGGCAGCGCCGCGAACGGCCAGGACGGCGATGGCGTGCTTACCCAGTCGCTGACGGGCGCCTTCTTCCGCGCCAGCAATGCCACCAGCGACTTCGCGCTGGTCGAACTCGACGACCCGGCGCCGGCCGCATATAACCTGTACTGGGCAGGCTGGGACCGTCGCAGCGTCGAATTTCCCGGCTCTACCGGCATTCATCATCCGAACGGCGGAGAGAAGCGCATCAGCCATTCGACGGTCGCCACGCGCACGGTGGCTTATGGCGGCGGCGCCGGCACGACGCACGTCGAAGCCGGCTGGTCGACGACCAACGGCGTGACCGAGCCGGGTTCGTCGGGTTCGCCGCTGTACAGCCCCGAAAAGCGCGTGATCGGCCAACTCCACGGCGGTCCGTCCTATTGCGGCGCGCCTGCGGCCAGCCTGAAGGATTACTACGGCCGCGTGTCGGTGTCCTGGGCCGGTGGCGGCAGCAACAGCACGCGTCTGAGCAATTGGCTCGATGCCGGCGGCACCGGTGCGACCACGCTCGACGGCATCGGCAGCGGTCCGCCGCCGGTGACGTACACGGTGTCGGGCACCATCACGACCAGCGCCGGCGGCGGCATCAATGGCGTCACCGTCAGCGCCGGTTCGGCCAGCGCCACCACCAGTGCATCGGGCGCCTACACCCTGACCGGCCTGACCAACGGCACCTACACGCTCACGCCGTCGCTGGGCGGTTACACGTTCTCGCCGGTGAGCCGCAGCGTCGCCGTCAGCGGCGGGAATGTCGCTGGCCAGAACTTCACCGGCACGCCGGGCACCGGCCCGCGGACCTACACCAACAGCGCCGACTACGCGATCAACGACAACAGCACCGTCAGCAGCCCGATCGTCGTGTCCGGCCGCAGCGGCAACGGCGCGACGTCGACGCCGGTGGCGGTGAACATCGTCCACACCTACAAGGGCGATCTGAAGGTGGATCTGGTCGCGCCGGACGGCAGCGTGTACGTGCTGCACAACCGTAGCGGCGGCAGCGCCGACAACATCATCCAGACCTACAACGTGAACCTGTCTTCGGAAGCCCTGAACGGCACGTGGAATCTCCGCGTGAACGACAACGTCAATGCCGACACCGGCTACGTCAACAGTTGGAGCATCACGTTCTGACGTGCTCCGTTCGATCCTCGCAATGATCCAACGCAATCAAAAACGCCCCGGGTTTCCCCGGGGCGTTCTGATCTGGATTGCGGTGTTGCCGATCAGCCCAGCACGAGGCTCAGACCGTAAGCGCTGAGCAGCGGGTTGATACGCTGGTAGTAGCTCTTCGGGGTGGCGAACGAGCAGTTGGAGCCCGGCGAACCGCCGTTGAGCTGGCCGCCGGAGCTCACGCCCTGGGCCTGATTGCCGGCGAGCCACGAACCGCCGGAGTCGCCTTGGGTGAGGCAGGCCGTGGACTGGCGCAGACCGTACACCGGACCCACCGAGTAGTTCACGGTCACGTTGGTCGAGGTGATGGTGCCGCAGCGCCAGCCCGACGCGTAGCCGGAGCGGCAGACCGCGGCGCCGAGGCCGGCTTCGATGCTGCCGCGCACGGCCACATTCGTGCCGTTGTAGCGGTTGACGGCGCCGACCAGCGTGTCGACGCTGCGCACGCTGGCCCAAGCGCGATCGTTGGTCGGGAAGCTGCTGCTCTGCACAAAGCCGACACTGACGCCGCCGATGCTCACGCTGGTGCCGGCCGAGCCGCAATGGCCCGCGGTGGCGAAGCCCTTGGTGGCGCCGCGCGTCACCGAGAACCCGATCGAGCAGGAACCGCCGCCCGAACCGTAACGATTGCCGCCGATCACGCTGGCCGCCGTCATCGCGGTGCCTTCCGCGGCTTCGAAGCGGATGGTGTCGACGTTCGCCGGACTGACGGCGACGAAATCGACCGCCTTCAGCATCGCGCCCGGCGCGACCGACACCACGACGGTATTGGTGCGCACGTCGAGATACCACGACTGCAGACCCTGCAGTTGGCGGCCGTCGGCAGCGCGCGAGCGCAGATCGTTGAGGCCGGCCATGGTGTCTTCGAGCTGGCGCAGCGAATGGCGGACCTGGCGGATTTCGCTGCCCGGGATGCGCGCGGCTTTCGCGTTGGACGTGGTGGCGACCACATGCTTGAACTCGCCGTTGGCGCCGCGCTCCAGCCAGGCGCCGGCGAAATTGCGGCCGAACTGGCGTTGCGCCTGCGCTTCCTTGGTCAGCGCCTCGCGTTCGGCGCGGAAATAACGGGGCAGTTGTTCGGCGGTGATGCCGAGATCGCGCTCCATGGCGGCGGCCATGCCGGGATCGATGCGGACTTCGCCCGCGGATGCCGCCGAGGCGGTGCCGACGACGGCGACCGCGAGGGCGGCGGCGATGAGTGTCTTGCGAACAACGTATTTCGTGACGGACATTGAATCACTCCAGATTGCAATGATGGGTGTGAATTGCGGGTGTGGGGTTGCTTCCTTGACATCGATCGATATGCGCCCGGTGGAGGCCGTCTGCGACGGCGGCGGGCCGGAGCATCTTGCGTATACGTTCCGCGCCGGACTGGGAGGACCATCTAGGAATCGTTGCACGCGCGTGACAGAGACATGACGATGCGGCATATCGTTTGTTTGTCTGGAATAAGCCTTGCGCAGTGCGTCAAGTGCATGGCGTATGGGCTTTTCGTCGGCGTGAGAGCCTGTTCAAGGTCTTCGCGTTTGGCGTCGAAGCTCGCGGTGTCGTCGGCGCAACAAAAAACCAGCCGAAGCCTGATGACGGTCAGTTAAGCCCTATCTGCCGTCCGTAGAGCGGCCTGACCAGCCATTCGGCTGTTGAACACCAGGCCGCTGGGGCTTTTGCCGCGAACGATCAGCGGCCTGAAGGCCCCTCTGCAAAAACAGAATCCCGCGAATACAAAATGCCAGTCAGCGTTAACTGACTGGCATTGGGCCGGAGCCGGGTTTTGGAGGATCGCGTTCCGATGATCGCGCGAGGCCGCGCCGCAGCGATGCGTCAGGCCGTGGGTTCGAACCGATTGGCGTCGACGTTCTTGCGCACTTTCAGCGGATCCCAGATGCGGCCGTTCATGGCGATGTACACGCCCGGCGGCAGCGACTGCACCGCACCGACCGCGGTGCCGATGTTGAACTCGGCGTCGGAGCCGCGGAACCGCGCTGGATTCAGCGCACCCGTGAGCACGATGGTCTTGCCTTCGATGCTGCTCAGCACTTTCGCGGTTTCCACCATCGAATCGGTGCCGTGGGTCAGCAACACATGTCTGGCCGGCTGCGCCGAGATCGCGGCGCGGATCAGTTCGCGATCTTCTTGGGTGATGTGCAGCGAGTCCTTGCGGATGATCGGGATCACGCTGAAGCGGAAGGCCACGCCCAGCTCTTCGAGGATGCGGCCGATCTGCGGCTCGCCGACCTGATAATCCGACTTGTCGTCGAAATAGATCTTGTCGATGGTGCCGCCGGTGGTGACGATGAGAAGCTGTTCCATGGGCCGGCCGTCGAGTCTGGGTGCGGGAATTATAGGCTTCGCCGCGCAGACGGTCATGGCCCGGCGATCGCGTGTCCGCAGCGACCCGGTCAGCGCGACGCGATCAGCGCTTGCCGAATTTCGCGCGCAGGCCCGAAGCGCTGGAGACGAATACGATGAGCAGCGCCAGCGCGATTTCCGCCAGCGCATAGCCGCGCTGTGCCGCATCGGCCCACGCGATCATCACCCCGTGCGAGAACCAGCCCAGCGCGATCACGCCCGACCAGAACCGCGCGCTGCCGCGCTGCGTCCACACGCCCAGGGCCAGCAGCAGCGGCGGCAGCGCGAAGAACAGCAGTGCGGCGACGGCGCTGCGGTCGTCGTGGAACCACAGCGCGAATACGGCGGCCAGCGCGAGCAGGGCGAGCGACAGGAGGATGCGGTCGCGGGCCGCGGCGCGGTCGAAAGCGGTCCTGGTACCGATGGTGCGCGGGTCCGCGCTCATGCCAGCCGCACCGCAAGATCGGCGATGCGTCGCCCCAGCGCGCGCGCCAGCACCGATTCCTCGTCGGTGAGCTGCGGCTCGTCCTTGGCGCCGGCGACATGGCTGGCGCCGTACGGTGTGCCGCCGCTGCGCGTGCTGCTGAGCAGCGGCTCGGTGTAGGGAATGCCGGCGATCACGCAGCCGTGATGCAGCAGCGGGACCAGCATCGACAGCAGGGTCGATTCCTGACCGCCATGCATGCTGGCGGTGGAGGTGAACACCGCCGCGGGCTTGCCCGCGAGCGTCCCGCTGGCCCATTCGGCGCCCAGGGTGTCGATGAAATGCTTCATCGGCGCGGCCATGTTGCCGAAGCGGGTGGGGCTGCCGATCAGCAGTCCGGCGCATTCGGCCAGATCGTGCTTCTCGACATAAGGCGCGCCGTCCTCCGGCTCCGGCGGGGCGGCCGCCACGGTCACCGGCGCCACCGGCGGCACCGTGCGCAGGCGCGCGGAGACGCCTTCGACTTCGCCGATGCCGCGCGCGATCTGGCGCGCGAGACGGGCCACGGATCCGCCGCGGCTGTAATAGAGGACCAGAACTTCGGTCATGAGGGCTCCGCGGTATGCAGTCCGCCAAGGGTACGGCAATCGCTGCGGTGCGTCGCCAATCTGCATACCTCCCTACGGCATGCGGCCTTTGAGCGGACTTCGGGCTGCTGATTTCGATTCGATAGCGTTGAAGAATTGACGATTCATTCGCATCAGCCGCGTGCGCGGCTTCGTCATCGTGGCGCGTCGGGCGCTGCCTGGGCCGGCCTGTTACCCTTGGCGCATGGCGTCACAGACTTTTTTCGCGCACTGGCGAGACCGCGCACGCGCACAGGCCCGGGCATGGGATCGTGCCCGCGCCGGTACGTTCTTCCGTTTCCTGTTGAAACGCTTTCTCGACGACAGCCTGTTCCAGGCGGCCGGCGCGCTGTCGTTCACCACCGCGTTCGCCATCGTGCCGCTGAGCATGGTGGTGTTCGGCGTGCTCTCGGCCTTCCCGGTGTACGAGGAATGGAGTCGGCAGCTCAGCGCCTACATCTTCTCGAATTTCGTGCCGTCCTCGGCGCGCGCGGTCGAGGCCTATCTTCTGGATTTCTCCAGCAACGCCGGCAAGCTCACCGCGGTCGGCGTGATCGCGCTGGTGGTGTCGCTGCTGATCACCCTCAACAACATCGAGGCCACGTTCAACCGGATCTGGCGCGTGCCCACGTCGCGGCCGAAGCTCGGCCGGCTGATGGTGTACTGGACGGTGATGACCTTCGGCGCGTTGCTGGCCGCCGCCAGCCTGGCGGTCTCGGCGCGTTTCTTCGCGCTGGCGATCTTCGAGACCCAGCCGGGGCAGTGGCTCGAATACTGGCTGCTGGCGTCGACGCCGGTCGGGATCGAGCTGATCGCGCTGATGGTGGTGTACCGGGTGGTGCCGCACCGCACCATCCAGTGGAAGTTCGCCGCACTCGGCGCGCTGCTAGCGGTGGTGCTGATCGAACTGCTGAAGGCCGGCATCGGCTCCTATCTCGGCAGCTTCGGCGCCTACCAGAAGATCTACGGCCCGCTGGCGTTCGTGCCGATCTTCCTGATCTGGATCTATTTCGGCTGGGTGGCGATCCTGCTCGGCGCCTCGCTGGCCTCGTCCATGTCGGCGTTCCGCTACCAGCCCGCCTCGCAGCGGCTGCCTTTGGGATACGAACTCTACGGCCTGCTGCGCCTGCTCGGACGCTTCCACGAAGCGCGCGGCCGCGGCAAGGGCCTGCATCTGGACGACATCAGCCAGCTCGAACCCATGCTCACCGATGCGCTGGTGCAGCAGATGCTGCAGCAGCTGAGCGGCATCGGTCTGCTCAGCCGCGCCGAATCCGGTGAATGGCTGCTGGCGCGCGATCTCGACGACCTTCCGCTCGCCGAACTCTACGAAGCCTGCCAGCTGCGCATCCCGGTCGCCGAAGCCTGGCTGCCCGGGCGCGAGGACGCGCTGGGCGAAACCGCGGTGTCCGCCCTCGACGAACTGCGCATTCCCCTTCGCGACCTGCTGCGCAAGCCGGTCGCTTCGATCTACCGCAAGGATCCTCCATGAATTCCAGCCGTTGCCTCCTGCTGTGCCTCTCGCTTGCGCTGGTCGCATGCAAACCCGACGCCGCCGCGGAATCGAAAGCGGCCGCGCCTGCCGAAGCGCAAGCGGCGACCGAAGCGGATGCGCCGGCAGCGGATGCCGGCGCCGCCGCGACGTCCGCGTCGCAGACGCCATCGCTGAAGATCGCGACGCTCGACGGCACGCAGTACGACCTCGCCGCGAAGCGCGGCGGCTGGGTGGTGGTGAATTTCTGGGCCACCTGGTGCGCGCCGTGCATCAAGGAAATGCCGGAACTCGATGCGTTCGATGCCGAGCGCAAGGACGTCGAAGTGCTGGGTCTCGCCTACGAGGAGATCGCCGTCGACGAAATGCGCGCGTTCCTGAAGAAGCGTCCGGTGCGCTATCCGATCGCGATCGTCGACACCTACGACCCGCCTGCGGATTTCCCCACGCCGCGCGGCCTGCCGATGACCTACATCATCGCGCCCGACGGCAAGATCGCCAAGGAATTCATGGGTCCGGTGACCGGGGCGGATCTCGCTGCGGTCATCGACGCCCAGGCCGCGCCGGGCCGATAAGCATGTCGGCCGATGTTGCGGCGGTGCTGTTCTTCGTCAGCGGCCGTGTCCAGGGCGTCGCATTCCGTGCGCATACCCGTGCGCAAGCGCTCACGCT
The DNA here is from genome assembly GCA_040386495.1 of Pseudomonadota bacterium. Lineage (GTDB taxonomy): Bacteria > Pseudomonadota > Gammaproteobacteria > Xanthomonadales > Xanthomonadaceae > Lysobacter_I. Next base: position 45,838 of record JAZKFJ010000013.1, on the reverse strand, counting down.
CGATCTGCGCGGCCATGCGCGCAATCTTGCCGATGGCCGCGTCGAGGTGCTGGCCGTCGGCGATGCCGAAGCCGTCGAACGCCTCGCCGCATGGCTGCGGCACGGGCCGCCATCTGCGCGGGTCGATGCGTTGCATCGCGAAGCCGTCGGGTCGCATGTCGACCTGGGTGCTGGTGTTGAGGGATTCGCGGTCGGCTGATTCGGCGCTGTCGCGCCCCGCCTGGGCTTGGGCTTATGTCGTCATGACGCCGGGGCATTAGACCCCGGTACGTCCGCGTGGCAACAATCCCTACACGATGAATAGGCATTGCCGACCGGGACGCTGACCCACGCATGTTGACCATGAAAGCCAAGTACGCCCTGCGCGCCATGAGCGAACTCGCGCGCTCCGAGCGGACGCTGCTCCAGGCGCACGAGCTGGCTGCGCGCTGCCGCGCGCCGGGCAAGTTCCTGGAAACCATCCTGGTCGAACTGCGCGGCGCCGGCTTCGTGGAGAGCCGGCGCGGACAGCGCGGCGGTCACATGCTGGCCCGGCCGTCGGAAGAGATCTCGATCGGCGACCTGATCCGCGCCATCGACGGGCCGCTGGCGCCCGTGCGCTGCGCCAGCGTCACTGCATACGAACCGTGCCGCGACTGCCCCGACCCCGATGCCTGCGCGCTGCGGGCATTGATGCGGGAATCCCGCGACGCCCTGTCCCAGGTGCTGGACGGCCGCAGTCTGCGCGACTTCGCCAACGCCGACGCCTCTCCCGCCACGCCGCACTGACCGAGGTTCCCATGAAGGAGCGCGACACAACGCCGCAGAACAGATCGCCGCCGATCCAGAACGTCGCCGGCATACCGCCGGTGAATCTACCCCTGAGCGAACACGAACGCGCGGTGATCGCCGCCCTCCGCGACATCGCCTACGGCGAGATCGAGGTGGTGGTGCACAACACCCGCATCGTGCAGATCACCCGCAGCCAGAAATTCAGATTCAACGAACGGTAATCCAGCGGCTTCCATTCACGCCGCAACCATTCGGATCCATCGCAATCCCGATACGCACAACCGCTATTTTCCAGCGCAGACCGGACCGCCGGACGCGCGACTATCCTTACGGAGTCGACGATGTCCGCACGTCCGCCGCGCCCTACAGCGCGCATGCCATCCCTGCGTCTGCTACCCGCTCACCTTCTGCCCATGGCCATCGTTTTGGCCCTGGCCGTGCCGAATGCGCACGCCGACGATTCTCCGCAATCGATCGAAGCGTTGACCCAACGCCTACAGGCGCTCGAACGCCATCTCGGCGTGATATCGGACGATGCCGCTGTCGGCGGCGCTGCCGATCTCGATCAGCGCCTGCGCGTGATCGAACGCAAACTCGAACTGCAGGCCGAAGAGGCCGCCGCGAAAGCCGCGAAGGATCCGGTGGTGTCGCTGGCGCCCACCCGGGGGTTGTCGGTGAAATCGCCCGATGGCCTTGAGTTGAAAGTGCGCGGCCTGGTGCAGGCCGATGCGCGTTTCTTCGTCGGCGACCACAACACGCCGCAGAACGACACCTTCCTGTTCCGCCGCATCCGGCCGACGCTCGAAGGCACCTGGGGGCCGTTGATCGGCTTCCGCCTGACGCCGGAATTCGCCGGCGACAGCGCGACCATCGTCGATGCCTATGTCGATCTGAAATTCGATCCGCGCGCCACCGTGCGCATCGGCAAAGTGAAGGGTCCGGTGGGTCTGGAGCGGTTGCAGTCCGGCGGCGCGATCGCGTTGGTCGAACGCGGGTTCCCGACCGAACTGGCGCCGAATCGCGACCTCGGCGTGCAGCTGCAGGGCGAGGTGTTCGGCAATCGTCTGAACTACGTCGTCGGCGTCTACAACGGCGCACCGGACGGCCGCGATGCGGTCACCACCAACCCGGACAACGAATTCGAATACGCCGGCCGCGTGTTCTGGGAACCCTTCAAGAATGCGGCGAACGGCTGGTCCGGACTGGGCGTCGGCATCGCCGCCAGCGTCGGCGACACCTTCGGCGCCGGCAACAACATCCTGCCTCGCTATCGCACCCCGGGGCAGGCGCAGTTCTTCGCCTACAACGCCAATGTGTCCGCGGATGGCCTGCATCGTCGTCTGTCGCCGCAGGGTTATTTCTACCGAGGGCCGATCGGCGTGCTCGGCGAATACATCACCTCCGAACAGGAAGTGCGCGTGACCAGCGGCGTCAATGCCGGCCGCCGCAATCATCTCGTCCACGATGCGTATCAGCTGACCGCCAGCGTCGTGCTGACCGGCGAAGACGCGAGCTATCGCGGCGTCGCCAAGCCCAACCATCCGTTCGCGCTCGATGGCGAAGGCTGGGGCGCGTTCGAACTGGTCGGCCGCTATGGCGCACTCGATCTCGACGACGACACGTTCCCGCTGTTCGCCAACGCGGCGACGTCCGCCGCGTCCGCGAAAGCCTGGACCGTCGGTCTCAACTGGTATCTCAACAGCAATATGAAACTGGTGACCAACTACACCCAGGCCAGTTTCGAGGGGGGCGCCGCCGCCGGCGCCGATCGCGAAGACGAAAAATCGATCTTCACCCGCGCGCAATTCTCTTTCTGACGGCAAGCGAGGAAAACTCATGAATATCTCCATCAAGACCCTGCTGCTCGGCGTGGCGCTGTCCAGCGCAGCGCTGCTGCCGACGACCGCCAAGGCCGCCGACACCGAATTCCTCAACGTGTCCTACGACCCGACCCGCGAGTTCTACGCCGAGGTCAACGAACGCTTCGCCGCCGAGTGGAAGCAGCAGACCGGCGAAACCCTGAAGATCCGCGCGTCGCACGGCGGTTCCGGCAAACAGGCGCGTTCGGTGATCGACGGCCTCGAAGCCGATGTGGTGACGCTGGCGGTGGCCGTCGATATCGATGCCATCGCGCAGAACGCGAAACTGTTGCCGGCCAACTGGCAGTCGCGCCTGCCGCACAACAGCTCGCCTTATACCTCGACGATCGTGTTCCTGGTGCGCAAGGGCAACCCGAAGAAGATCCGCGACTGGGGCGATCTCGCCAAACCCGGCGTCGCGGTCATCACGCCGAATCCCAAAACATCGGGCGGCGCGCGCTGGAATTATCTGGCCGCGTGGGCCTGGGCTTCGAAGGAATACCGCGAGGGAAGCAAGGTCGTCGAGTTCCTCACCAAAGTCTTCAAGAACGTTCCCGTGCTGGATACCGGCGCGCGCGGCTCGACCACCACGTTCGTCGAGCGCGGCATCGGCGATGTGCTGATCGCCTGGGAGAATGAAGCCTTGCTCACGCTGAGCCAGGGCGATACGCGCAACAAGTTCGAGATCGTGATTCCCAGCCTGAGCATCAAGGCCGAGCCGCCGGTGGCGTGGGTCGACAAGAACGTCGCCAAGCACGGCACGCGCAAGCAGGCGGAAGCCTATCTGCGTTTCCTCTACAGCGAACAGGGCCAGCGTCTGGCCGCGAAGCATTTCTACCGGCCCGCCGAGCCCGACAAGGTATTCGCCGCCGATCGCGCGCGTTTCCCCGCTGTGCCGCTGGTGACCATCGACAGCGCGTTCGGCGGCTGGAAGAAGGCGCAGGCCGATCATTTCTCCGACGGCGGTTTCTTCGACCGCATCTATAAGCCCGGCCAGTGACCACCGGGACGATGAGCGCCGGCGTCGCCGTCGCTGCGCCAATCGCGACGGGCAGCCCGCGCAGCCGCAATCCGCTGCCGGGCTTCGGCCTGAGTCTGGGGCTGGGCCTGTCGTGGCTGAGTCTGGTCGTGATGCTGCCGCTGCTGGCGCTGAGCGTGCGCGCGGTCGGGCTGGGCGTGGACGGCTGGTGGCGGGCGTTGAGCGATCCGCGGGTGCAGGCGTCGCTGAAGCTGAGCTTCGGTACGGCATTCGTCGCGGCGATCTGTGCGTCGATCATCGGCGCGCTGGTGGCCTGGGTGCTGGTGCGTTATCGCTTCCCGGGGCGTCGCCTGCTCGACGCGCTGGTCGATCTGCCATTCGCGTTGCCCACCGCGGTCGCGGGCATCGCGCTGACCGCGATCTATTCGGCCAACGGCTGGATCGGACAGTGGCTGGAACCGCATGGACTGAAGGTCGCCTACACCTCGACCGGCATCGTGCTGGCGCTGATCTTCATCGGCCTGCCGTTCGCGGTGCGCACCGTGCAGCCGCTGCTGGAAACCCTCGGGCGCGAGCAGGAGGAAGCCGCGGCGTCGCTCGGCGCATCGCGTTTCACCGCGCTGCGCCGGGTGATCTTCCCGGAGATCCTGCCCGGATTGCTGACCGGGTTCTCGCTGGCGTTCGCGCGCGGGCTGGGCGAATACGGATCGGTGATCTTCATCGCCGGGAATCTGCCGTACAAGACCGAGATCGCGCCGCTGCTGATCACGATCCGTCTCGAGGAATACGACTACAACGCCGCGATCGCGCTGGCCGCACTGCTGCTGGTGGCGTCGTTCCTGTCGCTGCTGGCGATCAATGCGATCCCGCTGCTGTTCGCGCATGAGCGCAGGAAAGGGAAATCTCAATGAAGAGCGCCGCAATGAGCGAAGCCGCAATGTACGACGACCCGCTGCGCGAACCCGTCTGGGTGCGCTGGACGCTGATCGCGCTCGCGGTTGGCGCGATGGCGCTGCTGGTGCTGCTGCCGCTGCTGATGGTGTTGTTCGCGGCCTTCGGCGACGGCTTCCGCGCATGGTGGGGGGCGCTGAACGAACCGGATGCGCGATCGGCGCTGTCGCTGACGCTGTTCACGGTCGCCATCGTGCTGCCGATCAATGCGATCTTCGGCACGATGATGGCGTGGGCGCTCGCGCGGTTCGAGTTCCGCGGCAAGCGCGTGCTGCTGTCGCTGATCGATCTGCCGTTCGCGGTGTCGCCGGTGGTCGCGGGCCTGTGCCTCGTACTGTTGTTCGGTTCGCAAGGCTGGTTCGCGGAATGGCTGGCGGCCAACGACATCAAGATCCTGTTCGCGCGGCCGGGCATCGTGCTGGCGACGCTGTTCATCACCTTCCCGTTCGTCGTGCGCGAGCTGATCCCGCTGATGGAGCAGCAGGGCGCCGACGAGGAGCTGGCCGCGCGTTCGCTGGGCGCCAGCGCATGGACCATGTTTTCGCGGGTGACGCTGCCCAATATCAAGTGGGGGCTGTTGTACGGCGTGCTGTTGTGCAGCGCGCGCGCGATGGGCGAATTCGGCGCGGTGTCGGTGGTCTCCGGCCATATCCGCGGCCTCACCAACACCCTGCCGCTGCACATCGAAATCCTCTACAACGAATTCGACACCACCGGCGCTTTCGCCGCGGCATCGCTGCTGTCGGGATTGGCGTTGATCACGCTGGTCGTCAAATTCTGGATCGAATCGCGCCACGGCGACGTGCTCGCCGCCTCTCATCGAAGAACCTCATGAATCTTACGCTTCGTCAACTCGGAAAGAATTACGGCGCCGTCGCTGCGCTGGATGCGGTCGATCTGGATATCGCTTCGGGCGAACTGATCGCGTTGCTCGGGCCCTCCGGTTCCGGTAAAACCACGCTGCTGCGGGTAATCGCAGGACTGCTGTCGCCCGACAGCGGCCGCGTGCTGTTCGGCGAGCGCGATGCCACCCGCCTCAGCCTGCGCGAAAGGAATGTCGGTTTCGTGTTCCAGCATTACGCGCTGTTTCGGCACATGACCGTGGCCGAGAACATCGCGTTCGGATTGCGGAGCCGTCCGCGCGCGCGCAGACCCGACAAGGCCAAGATCGCGCGGCGCGTGGACGAACTGCTGCAGCTGATCCAGTTGCCGGAACTCGGCGGACGTTATCCCGAACAACTGTCGGGCGGACAGAAACAGCGGATCGCGCTGGCGCGCGCGCTGGCGATCGATCCCAGCGTATTGCTGCTGGACGAGCCGTTCGGCGCGCTCGATGCGAAAGTGCGCGTCGAGCTTCGCCGCTGGCTGCGCAAACTGCACGAACAGACCGGCCAGACGACGTTGTTCGTCACCCACGATCAGGAAGAAGCGCTGGAGCTGGCCGATCGCGTGGTCGTGCTGCGCAACGGCAGGATCGAGCAGGTCGGCACGCCTGATCAGATCTATCAGGCGCCGGCGTCGCCGTACGTGTTCGATTTCATCGGTCGCGGCAACGCGCTCGACGGGGCGGTGCGCGATGGAGAATTCGTGAGCAACGACGGCGCGGCGCGGTTCGCGGCGCCCGGCATCGCCGACGGCCCGGTCGTCGCCCAGCTGCGCCCGCATGACTTCGAGCGTATCGACCTCGGGCGGGTCGATTCCGGGCGCAACGATGGCGGCGAGGGCATTCCCGCGCGCGTCCTGGCGTCGCATCTCCGTGCCGATCGGATCACGGTGGAACTGGCGGTCGGCGATCTCGCGAAACCCTTCGAGTGGGACATGATCGATTCGACGGACGCCGCGCCGCCGGCCGTCGGCGAACGGGTGATCCTGCGTCCCGCGCGCGCGAAGTTCTATCCGCGCGCGGCCTGATGCATCGCGATCTGGTGCATGGCGATCTGATGCATCTCGATCAGCCGGGGCCGGGTGTCGTCATCGCCCGGCCGTGTCGCCATTCGCGTTCCTGCACGCCGATTCCGCTGCGCTGCAGCCATTCCAGGATCGAGCGCACGGTCACCACCGGATAATCGCCGCCCAAGCGGGTGGCGACCGGGTGATCGGTGAACACCAGATTCCCGGCGAACAGGCCGCCGACGATGCGTTTCGTGTACGGAATACGGATGCTGCCGGGTTCGAAATCGTGCGCCAGCGCCTGACGATAAGCGGATGCACGCGTGTGGATATTCACATCGGTGGGAAGCGCCGCGGCGATGTGTTCGAGCACCCATGAGGTCGAGTTCTGATACTGCCTGCTGTCGGGACGCGCGATCAGGTTGTAGCGGGGCGTGTACAGCGTGTCGCCCGGCAGCGCGAGGAGGCGCGCGGCGAGGCGTTCGGCGATGTCGGGTTCCAGCCAGGTGATGCGCGCGTCCTGGTTCACCAGATCGTCGGCGAAGAAATTCACCAGTCCCTGTGCATACAGGCCCGAGCCGTCGCTGCTGCAGTCGTTGAGCAGATGCACCACCGTCCAGCGTCCGTCGCGATGGTCGCGCATGGCGAAACCGGCGTGGCTGTAGCGCAGGCCGTGTTTGGACAGATCGGTGCCGACGCGCGACACCATCGCGACCGGCGCATCCGTTTCATCCAGCGCCGCAGCGACCGTCAGTGCGGTGGCCGCTGCATCGGCGATGCGTTTCGGCGGCATCGTCTGCTGTGTGCAGTCGGTCCCCGCCTGCGCAGGGCGCGGCATGCCCAGCAGCAGCGCACACAGCGCGACCAGCATCAGTGCGATCAGCCCACCCGCGATCCGCGCGCTGCGCTTCATGGCGACAGGCGCCGCGAATGCACGTGCGTGCGCGCCGTGTCGTCGGCGATGAAACACAGCGCCTCGCCCGCAGTCATCAACAGCCAGCCTCCGCTGACCGCCACCGCTTCCAGCGCCTGGCCGCTGGCGAGCGCCAACGACTTCACCGCTTCCACGCTGAGATAGACCACGAACGAGGCGCCGAGCCCCACCACGGAGACAGTGACTGCCACAACAGCGCCGCTGGCCGCGACGCCGCTCACCACGAATTTTCCGCCCTGCGCCAACGCGGCCACGATGACGACCGGGACTTCCACGGAAGCCATCAGACTCGCTTCGGATTGCCGCAGCGACGCATCGGATTGCGCATCGGCGGGCGGCGTCAGCAGGCAGCCCAGCGCCACCACGCAGGCGGCGAGTCGGAACATCGGACGGCTCGGCGTGGTCTGCTGCATGGCGTGCTCTGGCATGGCGCGTGCTCGGTTCGGCGATGCGTCGAAGAGACACCGCCGGCCACGGACGTTGCAATCGTCATCTACCGAGTGTAGATAACGGGTCTGTCCAGTATCGAAAAGCTAGACTTATGGCCGTTTCCGTGGAATTGATCGATGCCCTCAAGCGCCTGCTGCGTGGACAGGGCTTGACCTATCGCGAGCTCGCCGCGCGCTTGAAGATGAGCGAAGCCGCGGTGAAGCGCATGTTCTCGCTGCGTGCGATGAGCCTGCAGCGCCTGGAGCAGATCTGCGACGTCCTCGATGTCGGTCTGTCCGAACTCGCGGCCGAGTCCGTGCGCGGCCGCGAGAGCATGGCCGAGTTGAGCGAAGCGCAGGAGAAAGCGCTGGTGTCGGAACCGGCGCTGCTGTTGGCGCTGTTCCTCAGTCTCAACCGCTGGCGCCAGCAGGATGTGCTTGCGCAATTCTCGTTCACCGAGCCGCAGTGGATATCGCTGCTGATCAAACTCGATCGTCTCGGCATCATCGAACTGATGCCCGGCAATCGCGCGCGCACGCTCACCGCGCGCAATTTCCGCTGGCGCCGCGGCGGGCCGATGGAACGTTATTTCCGCGAGCATCTGCTCGCCGATTATTTCGCCGATGCCTTCGATGGCGAGCAGGACGGCCTGTTCCTGCTCAGCGGCAGCCTCAGCGTCGAGGGCGTGCGCCAGATGCGTCAGCGTCTGGAGGACGTGGTGCGCGAATTCGACGCGCTCTTGGTCCGCGACGCGACCCTGCCTGCGAAGGAGCGCATCGGCATGAGTCTGGTGCTGGCGCAGAAACCGTGGCTGCTGCAGTTGTTCCAGCAATATCGGCGCGCGTTGGACAAGGCTTGAAGCATCGGCGGATTGAATCATCGATGCGGTCGGCAGTATCGGATCGATTTCCGCACGTCGGTGCATGTCCCGATGCGTGCGCGGAGCGTACCGGCGCGAATGGTCGATCATCGATGAAACGAGCGATATCCGTACGCATACGCATGCACGATTCGTTGAGTGCGGATCACAACACGTAGCGACTTTCTGGCGATAATGCCGGTTCTGCCGCCATGAAAATCCCGTATGCCGCTGCCCGCTTCGTTCGATCGCCCACACTTGCTCGTCTGCGCCGATAATGCGCTGTCCGGCAACGCGCGGCTACCCGCACCGCCGACGCCCATGTTCGATTGCATCGCCAACATCGATGATCGGTTGATCGACGAGGCCGAAGAGCTGCGCGTGGGTTTGTTCCATTCGACGGAGGGCTTCTGATGCGCCGCGTCGTGGTGACGGGCTTGGGTATCGTGTCGCCCATCGGCAACGACCCGCAAAGCGTTTCGGCGGCGTTGCGCAACGGTACCAGCGGCCTGTCGAGTGTCCCCGAATATATCGAGAAGGATTTCCGCAGCCATGTCGCGGGCGTGCCGCAGATCGATATGGAAGCCGTCATAGACCGTAAATTCAAGCGTTTCATGGGCGATGCCGCGGCCTACGCCTATGTGGCGATGCGCGATGCGATCGCCGATGCCGGGCTCGACGACGCGCAGGTGCGCCACCCGCGCACGGGCGTGATCGCGGGCTCGGGCGGCGCGTCCGCGCGCTGGCAGATCGAAACCGGCGATCTGCAGCGCAGCAAGGGCTCGCGCAAGGTCGGCGCGTTCCTGGTGCCGCGCACGATGTGCTCGACGGTGTCGGCGTCGCTGGCGACGGCCTTCGGCATCCGCGGCGTGAGTTATTCGATTTCCGCCGCCTGTGCGACGTCCGCGCACTGCATCGGCGCCGCTGCGGATCTGATCCGTCATGGCGCGCAGGACATCGTGGTCGCCGGCGGCGGCGAAGAGCTGCACTGGGGCATGTCGGTGCAGTTCGACGGCATGGGCGCGCTGTCCAGCGGCTACAACGACACGCCGCAGCGCGCATCGCGGCCCTACGACGCGCACCGCGACGGCTTCGTCATCGCCGCGGGCGGCGGCATGCTGGTGCTGGAAGACTACGAACACGCGAAAGCGCGCGGCGCACAGATCCACGCCGAGCTGGTCGGCTATGGGGTCACCTCCGACGGCGCTGACATGGTGGCGCCGAACGGCGAGGGCGCGGTGCGCTGCATGCGCATGGCGCTGGCCGGATTCGCCGCCGACGGAAAGCCGGTCGATACCATCGACTACCTCAATACCCACGGCACATCGACACCCTTGGGGGATATCGTCGAAGTGCAGGCAGTGCGCGAAGTGTTCGGCGATGCGATGCCGCCGATGTCGTCGACCAAGGCCCTGACCGGGCACTCGCTCGGCGCTGCGAGCGTGCACGAGGCGATCTACAGCCTGCTGATGCTCCGCGACGGCTTCATTGCGGCATCGGCGAACATCGAAACCCTCGACCCGCGCGCGGAAGGCTTTCCCATCGTCCGCGAAACCCGCGACGCGGCGCTGCGTACGGTGATGTCGAACAGCTTCGGTTTCGGCGGTACGAATGCGGCGCTGGTATTCAGCAAAATCTGACGCGATGGCGGTTGGATCGTTCTACGCATGCGCCCGATGCAGGCGCCCGTAACGCTGGGCCGATTGCACGAATCGGATTCGTGGAGCTTGCATCTTGCGCGATCCATGCTGCCCGATGCGTGGCCTGTGCGCGCAAGCTGAATTTCGCCTTTCCGGCGGCCTGCGGGTCGCCGCCATCCTGCTGTCCGCGACGACCTGGAGATTACGGTGACGAGATGCGGCGTGCTGCCGCACGACCGTTATTTCAAGGAGACCGGCATGGCCACGGCCAAGAACACGAAAGCACCGAAGCGCGCAAACCACGATGGCAAGGCGCAGACACAGCAACCTGCGGATGATGCCGCAGACATGCGCACAGTCGGCAATGGCGGCGAAACCCAGCAGCAGGCCGGCGGCGTGCATCCGGTGATGACGACCGCGCAGGGCATCGCCATCGGCGACAACCAGAATTCGCTCACGCCGACGCCGCGCGGGCCGACGCTGCTGGAAGATTTCATCCTCCGCGAGAAGATCACCCATTTCGATCACGAACGCATTCCGGAACGCATCGTGCACGCGCGCGGTAGCGCTGCGCACGGCTACTTCGAACTGACGCGTTCGCTTTCGCGTTACACCACGGCTGCGATCCTCACCGAAAAGGGCGCGAGGACGCCGGTGTTTTGCCGGTTCTCCACGGTCGCCGGCGGCGCGGGCTCGGTCGATACGCCGCGCGATGTCCGCGGCTTCGCGGTGAAGTTCTACACGCAGGAAGGCAACTGGGACCTGGTCGGCAACAACATCCCGGTGTTCTTCATCCAGGACGCGATGAAATTCCCCGACCTGATCCACGCGGTGAAGATGGAGCCGGATCGCGGTTATCCGCAGGCCGGCAGCGCGCACGATACGTTCTGGGATTTCGTATCGCTGATGCCCGAAAGCATGCACATGATCATGTGGGCGATGAGCGACCGCACCATCCCGCGCAGCCTGCGGACGATCGAGGGTTTCGGCATCCACAGTTTCCGGCTGCTCGATGCGGCGGGCCGCAGTACCTTCGTGAAATTCCACTGGCGGCCGAAACTCGGCATCCAGTCGACGGTCTGGGACGAGGCGGTGAAACTGCAGGCGGCGGACAACGATTTCCATCGCCGCGATCTGTGGGAAGCGATCGACGGTGGGCACTTTCCCGAGTGGGAACTCGCGGTGCAGTTGTTCACCGAGGAAGACGCGGCCGCGTTTCCTTTCGACCATCTCGACCCGACGAAGTTGATTCCCGAAGAACTGGTGCCGCTGCAGGTGATCGGGCGGATGGTGCTGGACCGCAATCCCGACAATATCTTCGCGGAAACCGAACAGGTCGCATTCTGCCCTGCGAACGTCGTGCCGGGCATCGACTTCAGCGACGATCCGCTGCTGCAGGGGCGCCTGCATTCGTATCTCGATACGCAGCTGTCGCGACTGGGCGGCCCGAATTTCCACCAGATCCCGATCAATGCGCCGAAGTGTCCGTTCGCGAATCACCAGCGCGATGGGCACATGCAAATGGCGGTGCCGAAGGGCCGCGTGGCCTACGAACCGTCGAGCCTCGATCCGCAGTCGCCGCGCGCGAGCCGCGAACTCGGCTTCCGCCATTTCGCGCAGCATTCGGACGACGGTGCGAAGGGCCGCGTGCGTCCGGAAAGCTTCGCCGACCATTACAGCCAGGCGCGGATGTTCTTCCGCAGCCAGAGCGCTTTGGAACAAGCGCATATGGCTTCGGCGCTGGTGTTCGAGCTGTCGAAAGTAGCCACGCCGCACGTGCGCGAGAGCATCGTCGGCCATCTGCGCAACATCGATGAAGCGCTGGCCGCGCGCGTCGCCGATGGTCTGGGCATGGCGGCGTTGCCCGATGCGCCGGCACCTGCGGCGCCGGTCCAGGACTTTGCGCTGTCGCCTGCGCTGCGGATCATCGATCGTATGCGCGACACGCTGCAGGGCCGTTGCATCGGCATCCTGGTCGCCACCGGCTCCGATGCGAAGATGATCGATGCCATTCGATCGGCGGCGATCAAGGCCGGCGCGCAGGTCAAGATCGTCGCGCCCAAACTGTCGGTGGTGCTGTCGAACGGCAAGCGCCTGGATGCGGATGGACAGTTGGCGGGCACGCCGTCGGCCCTGTTCGATGCGGTGGCCAGCGTGCTGGATCCGGACGAAGCAATGAAGCTGGCGAAGGAAAGCGCGGCGACCGATTGGTTCCGCGACGCCTTCGGGCATCTCAAGGCCATCGCCGCCTGCAAGGGCACGCACGCGATCCTGAAGGCCGCCGGCATCAAGCCCGATCACGGCGTGGTGCCGCCGGAAGACGTGAATGCGTTCCTCGCGCTGGCGCGGACGCGGCAGTGGGCGAGAGAGCCGAAGATCCGCACGCTGGCTTAGGACCGCCTCGTTGGCCCGCGTCGCCGCAATCGGCGGCGCGGGTCGCGCGTCTATTCCTCGAACGCTACCAGCGGTTTCACCACCGTAAACTTTTCCTTCAGCGGCTTGCCGTCCAGCGGCGGGAAATCGATGGGTTCGGGTTTGATCTCGGTATCCGGCAGGCGATCTAGCAGGTCGCGGATCAGCGTGAGCCGGCCGCGTTTCTGGTCGTTGAAATCGACCAGCGTCCACGGTGCCTGTTTGGTGTGCGTGGCCTTGAGCATCGCCTCGCGGGCCTTGGTGTAATCGTTGTACTTCGCCCGCGCTTCGAGATCGATGGGCGACAGCTTCCAGCCCTTCAACGGGTCTTCGCGGCGTTCGGCGAAGCGTTTTTCCTGTTCTTCCTGATCGCAGCACAGCCAGTACTTGAACAGCAGGATGCCGTCGTCGATCAGCATCTGCTCGAACACAGGCGTCTGCTTCAGAAAAGCTTTGATCTGCGATTCGTCGGCGTAGCCCATGACTTTCTCGACGCCGGCGCGGTTGTACCAGCTGCGGTCGAACAGCACGAGTTCGCCGGCGGCGGGCAGGTGCGGGACGTAGCGCTGGAAATACCACTGGCTGCGTTCGCGGTCGCTGGGTTTGGGCAGGGCGACGGTGCGGCACTGGCGCGGATTGATGTGCGCGGAAATCGCTTCGATCGCGCCGCCCTTGCCGGCGGTGTCGCGGCCTTCGATCAACACCAGGATGCGCTGGCCGGTGTGCGCGGCCCAGCGCGCCATCATCGCGAGTTCGCGCTGCATCGGCTCCAGCAGTTCCTCGTATTCCTTGCGCTTGAGTTTTTCGACTTTGCTCATGATGGATGTCCGGTGTTCGGCCTGTGGAGTGTGTCTGTCATCCCGAGCGCAGCGAGGGACCTGATTTTTTATTCGCGCACCTAAACGTCAGAAAAGCAGGTCCCTCGCTGCGCTCGGGATGACAGTGAGTCAGCGTTTCGCGCGTTTGACCGTTGCAAGCTTGCGAGCAGGTGCCGGCGCATCGTCCGGACGCGCGCCGGCGGCCATGCTGCGCGCAACTTCCAGCAGTGCGCCCTGTTGTTTGCTGTTGAGCGCGCGATAGGACGCCAACAGTTCGTGCTCGCCCTTGGTGCGCGCGGGGTCGAAGGTGCTGGCCAGTTCCGACAACAGTGCGCCGGCGGGCACGCCGAAGGTGCGGGCGAGGGCGTCGATCTGGTCGCGGCCCGGCATTTTTTCGTCTTTCAGCCAGGCGCTGACGGTGTTGACGCCCGCGCGCGGAATCGCGGTGGCGAGGTCGGCGACGGTCAGGCCGGTGGCCTTGGTGAGCAGTCGCAATGTGGTACCGATGGACATGTCGTCACTCCTTGAGCCGCGGGCGCAGCGTGGCGAGATTGCAGGGGCGGGTGCGCGCGTCGAGCTGGGCGCGGACGATCTTCTCCCAGCCGGTGCGGCAGGCCGAGGTGGAGCCGGGCAGCGCGAACAGGAAGGTACCGTTGGCGAGGCCGGCGAATGTGCGCGATTGCAGGGTGGAGGTGCCGATCTCCTCGAAACTGATCGCGCGGAACAGTTCGCCGAAGCCGGGCATTTCCTTGTCGAGCAGCGGCAACAGGGCTTCGGGCGTGGAATCGCGGCCGGTGAAGCCGGTGCCGCCGGTCACAAGGATGCCGTCGACGGCGGGATCGGCGATCCACTGCGAGACCTGCGCGCGAAGGCGGTAGCGGTCGTCCGGCAGCAGGGCGCGATCGTGGAGGCGATGGCCGGCGTCGGCCAATGCGGCGGCGAGGTAATCGCCGGAGCTGTCCTCGGCGAGGCTGCGGGTGTCGGACACGGTCAGCACGCACAAGGCGAGGGAAATGAAATCGGTCTGGGCTGTCATGCGCCGCAGGGTAACGCGTTCGCCCGCGGCCGGCGAGCCGTCAGGGTTGCCCGCCCGGAGCCGCTGCGGGGCATCGGCAGTGGCTCATTCGTCGTCCGACCAGGCCGGCGCCAGCGGCAGTTGGAAGCGCAGCGTGCCGTCGTATTCGCGCCAGCCCTGCGTGCGGTACAGCGCCTGCGCGGCGTGGTTGTCGGGCATGGTCTCCAGATCGAGGCGGATGGCGCCCTCGCGCTGGCCGTAATCGGCGGCGGCCGATAGCAGCGCCAGGGCCACGCCGCTGCGGCGTGCGTGTTCGGCTACGAATAGATCGTTGAGCAGGAACACCCGCGCCGCGCGCACCGAGGAGAACAGCGGATAGAGCTGGGTGAACCCGACCGGCGCGCCGTCGCGTAGGCCCTTGATCTGCGCAATGAAGATCGTGGAGTCGTTGCGGCTCAGCCGGTCGTAGAGAAAACGGCGCGCGGTTTCCGGATCCTGCGGCTGTCCGTAGAAGGTGCGGTACTGGGCGAACAGCGGCACGAGCTCGCCGAGATCTTCGAGCGTGGCGCGACGGGCGATGACGGTCATGGGGGCATCCTGCAGTGATGCCGCGATGCTAGCGTGCCGCACGATGCCGGCGCGTGTCGGTAATCGAAAAAGCGAGCTGACTGTTATCGGAGCCCGATTGACGATGATCACTCCCTCCCTTTCGCCATCGGTGAAGGGGGCGAAGCGTGGCGCTACGAACCACCGATTCGTGCCTCGCTGAGCGTCCTCGCAAATGCGAGGGCCGGACGGGTTGGGTAGGGGTTCGCCGGGCGCCGGTGTTGTCGAGTTGCAAAAGCAACCCCCTCCCAGCCTCCCCCTGCGCTATGCGCAAGGGGAGGAGTGGATCTTCGCAGGCCGAGATTCGGCGCTCATCCGGAAGAACGAAGCGCTATTCGGAAAAAACGAAGCCCGGCGTTGCCGGGCTTCGTCGCGATGCATCGTGTGCAGTCCGCGTCAGGGCACTTCGCTCAGTTCGACCAGATAAGTCGTGGTGCCGCCGCCGATATCGATGCGCCAGCCCTTGGTGAACTCGCTGCTGTTCACCGTGTTCCAGTTGCGCAGGGTGATGGTGGCGTTGGCCGGTTCCAGCACGCGCACGCGCAGGCGGCCGGCGGTGACGGTGGTGCCGCTGACCGTGGGCTGCACCGGGACCTGCACCTGGAAGAACGCGGTGGTGCCCGCGGCCATCGTGAAGTTGTCGCGTACGGTGAGTTTGCGCGCGGCGAAGTCGAGGCGCCGCGTCCACGCGCTGAGCGCCGGGTTGCCCTTGTAGGCCGGGGTGAGGTCGGAGACGACGGTCAGCGCGCCGTTGGCGCCCGGGGTGACGGTCATCGTCGAGGTGCTTGATTCGCACTGGTGGACGACGCGGTCGTTGGCGGGCGACGTGCACTGCTGGGCGCTGGTGTTGGTGCGTTCGAAGCGCATCATGTTGTGGACTTCGGTGCCCTGCTGGATGCCGCTGCGGCTCCAGATGTTCTCGGTCACGGCCAACCAGTCGCTGGCGAACAGCGTGAACGCGCCCTGGTCCTGGTGGGCGTGGCTTTCGTTGTATTTGCCGGCGACGTAGGACATCCACATCGCGCCGGTGTCCCAGCCGCTGCGCGCGAACAGATGCCCGGTGCCGGTGCCGTTGTAGTGCAGTTCGGCGGGGGCGACGCCGTTGCTGCCGGCGGGCAGCATGTCGTAGCGGAAGTTCGCGCCCTGGCCCATCTGCTGGATCGAGATGCCGTTGAGCCACCAGCTGGCGATGCGCTGGCTGGTGGCGTCGTTGGTGAGATGGCGGGCTTCCAGCATCAGCCGGCGGTGGTAGTCGTACAGCTCCGGCACCGAATTGCGCGACTGGTCGCCGATCGGCGCGAAACGGTCGCGGGTCGGCACCGTGGCGTGCGTCCACCACTGGATGGTGTTGGTGGCGTGGGTATTCGCGTTGGCCAGATCGATGCCGGTGGCGTCCTTCCACATCCGGTACAGCTCGAACAGGCGCATCTGCGCGGTGCCGTAGCCGGTGCCTTCGAGGCTGCCGCCGGTGGGCATCGCCCGGTAATAGGCTTCCAGCTTCGGCAGTTTGTCGGTCTGCAGCAGGCTCATCCAGGTGGCGTTGCGCGAGGCCAGCGCCCACGACATGGTGGCTTCGATGAAGCTGTAGTGATAGTTGTTGCCGGGGTTGGTCACCGACCAGCCGCTCCACGGGTGCAAAGTCGTGCCCCAGCGCGCGCTCTGGTAGTTCCAGACGTTCCAGATCGCCTGTTCGGCATAGGCCGACCAGCGCTGGCGCTGGCTGGCGGTGACGCGCGTGGCGCAGGTGTCGTAGGTCATCGCCAGATCGGCGATCATCGGGCCAACTTCCAGATACGAGTCGCCGGCGACGGCGGGACGCTGGCCGGCGGCGATCGCGGTTTCGGCCTGCGCGACCTGCTGTTCGACCAGGGTCACCGCGTGATTGCAGTACTTCACGTCGCGGGTGATGCGGAACATCAGTGCCGAATCGCGGGCCTCGTAGGCGTAGCCCGGGCTGCCGTTCACGGCGTTGTCCACCCAGGTGCGGAAGCGGGTGTAGGGCGTGCGGGTGATGTCGACGTAGGTGAGATTCACCGGAATCTCGGAGAGCTGCGGCGACGACACGTTGCCGGTGAGGCGTCGGCGCTCGGCCGCGGCCTGGGCCAGCAGCGCGGCCTGGCTATGAACCACCGGCCGGGTGCGTTCGATGCGCGCGCCGCGAGGGCTTTCGAACCTTGCCCGCAGCTCGCGCATGAGGTTGGCCGGACCGGCGAGGGCGACGCCGGTGGCCGCGACCACGCCCAAGGCGATCAGGCTTCTGGCGAGACGGTTGCGGCGTGGGGTGTGGTGCGACGCGTGGGGGATAGCGCGGTGCGGCAATGACATGTCGTAGGCTCGGCGTTCGCGTCCGTGGCGATGCGGCGGTCGGTCGCGCCCCTGAATGCACCTCGTCCGGACCTGGGTGCAGCGCGTTCAACTTGGAAAACCCCCGAAACTGAACGGGAGCGACTGGGCCGCAGTATGTGCCGAGATTTCGGGGCGAAGTGTGACCGGTCGGACGGATGCCCAACGGTCTTTCGGCAAGCGTGAACGCTGTCTCAGACCAAAGTCATGAAGCGTTCAGTTTGAAGCCGCTTCTTCAAGCTCTATGACGTAAGTGTCTGTTCCGCCTGCAATATCCAGACGCCAACCGGAGCGGAATTCGGCGCTGTCGATGCTGCGCCAGTCCAGCGCGCTCAGCCTGGCATTGGCCGGCGCGATCACCCGCACCTTCAGCTGTCCGGCGACGGCGGTGTTGCCGTCGATCCGCGGTTCGACGGGCAGATTGAGCTGGAACACCGCACGGGTGTCCGCCGTCACCTCAAACAGGTCCTCCACCCGCAGCCTGCGGCCGGCGAAATCGAGCCTGCGGGTCCAGCGCCGGACCGACGAATCCCGGCCGTAGGCGGCGGTGAGATCGGCCTCCACGCCGAGCGCGCCGTCGGCGCCGGGCGTCACCCTCATCCGTGAGCGGGTGGGCTGGCACTGGTGGACCACGAGGTCGTCGGGCGGCGCGTGGCACTGGCGGGCGATCGGCGTGTCGCGCTCGAAGCGCAGCACGTTGTGGGTCTCGGTGCCCTGCTGGATGCCGCTGTGGCTCCAGATGTTCTCGGTCACGGTCAGCCAGTCGCGCGCGAACAGGGTGAAGCCGCCCTGCTCCTGGTGCGCGTGGCTTTCGTTGTACGGCCCGGCGACGAACGCCAGCCACATCGCGTCCTTGTCCCAGCCGCTGCGCGCGAACAGGTGGCCGGTGCCCTCGGCGTGATGGAACAACGTTTCGGGCGCGGGCGCCTTCGCATCGCCCGCCGGCAGCAGATCGTGCAGCGTGTTGAAGCCGCTGCTCATCTGCGCCATCGAGATCCGGTGCAGCCACCACGACGCCAGCGCCTGCCGCTGCGGATCCTTGCCGAGCGCGCGCGCTTCCAGCACAAGTCGACGGTGGTAGTCGAAAATTTCCGGCACCGAATTACGCGACTGGTCGCCGATCGGCGTGAACCGATCGAGGGTCGGCACGGTGGCGTGCACCCAGTAGGCGATGGTGTCGTCCACGTGCGGACTGGCGTTGGCGATGTCGTCGCCGGTGGCGTCGCGCCACAGGCGGTACAGCGCGAACAGGCGCATGTGCGCGGCGCCGTAGCCGGTGCCTTCCAGACTGCCGCCGCCGGGCAGCTTCGCGAAATAGGCCCGCAGCGGCGGCATTTTCTCTTCGTGCAGGACACGCATCCAGTCGTTGCTGCCGCTGGCCAGCGCCCAGTACAGCGTCGCCTCGACGAAGCTGTAGTAATAGTTGTTGCCCGGGTTGTCGACCGACCAGCCTGTCCACGGCCGCGGGCGTCCGCCCCAGTTGGCGCGGACGTGATGCCACACGTTCCACACCGCCTGTTCGGCGAACGCGGACCATCGCTTTTTTTGCGCGTCGTCGATCTGCGCCTTGCAGCTGTCGAGGGTCATCGACAGCGCCGCGACGCGCGGACCGACTTCCAGATACGAGTCGCCGGCGATCTCCGGCGCGCGGCCATCGGCGATGGCGGCTTCGGCATCGGCGACTTCCTTTTCGACCATCGTCACCGCGAGGTCGCAGTATTTTTTCTTCGGATCGATGCGGTACAGCAGCGCGGCGTCGTAAGCGGAGAATGCATACCCCGGCTGGCCGGCGACCGCGCTGTCGACCCAGCGCTGGAAGCGCGCGAACTGCGGCGATTTGCGGTCGATGTAGTCCAGGTTCAGGGGAATCCCGGCTTCGATCGGGGCGAGCGGCATGCGCGGCGCAGCGACGCCCGCGGCGCCACCGCCGCTGCCGATCTCGCTCACGGCCGCATTCGCGGTGGTCTGCTGGCCGCAGGCGGCGGCGAACAGCGACAGCAATCCGAGCATCGACGCGAACAGCGGACGGCGCGCGGGCGGATGGGACGATGAAAGGCAGCGACGTGAAGTGTTCATGGCATCAGCGGTTGTTGTAGCGGATGGACAGGCCGATCGCGTTCTGGTCGGCATCCTGTCCGGCCGAAGTGCTTTCGCGCGCGTAGTGCGCCAGCGACAGCATCGCGCTCCAGTGCCGGGTCCATTCGATGCGCGCGTAGCCGGCGTAGCGCCGGGTTTCGTCCTGGCGGTCGAGATTCACGTAATCGTTGCGGTCCAGCGCGCTGGAGAAGCCGAGCATCAGATTGCGGCGCGCGCGCCAGCTGATTTCCAGCCCGGCGCCGAATCCGTTCTGGTCGAACTCGTCGGTGTCGTCGTAGCGCAGCCGGTCCATGTAGGGCGTGATGCTGGCGGTCCAGCGCGTCGAGGTGTAAGCGTATTCGGTTTCCAGCCGGCGCTCGAGGAACGGCGAGGCATTGACGACGGTTTCGCCGGTCACGACTTCGGTGGGCAGCCCGGCGTCCTCACCTACGTTGGCCAGACTGTCGGAGGCCACATCGGAAAACGCGCTGCTGAGCCGCGCCTCGAAGCGGTGACTGTCGTTCGGCCGCCAGGTCAGTTCGGTGCGCAGCATCGGGTCGGCGCGCGCGCCGGCCAGGCCGGGCAGGTCGCGCCTGTAGTCGAGCCGCGAGTAGCCGGCGTCGATCGCGAAGTCCAGACGATTGAGCGTGCGCGAATAGCGCGCGAAGAATTCCGAGCGGGTGTAGTCGCGGGCGATGACGTCCTGTTCGAAATCCACCTGCTGGGTCTGCACGTTGAACGCCAGCCGGCTGGTCGGCGCGAGCCGCCTGGTCGCGCGCAGTGCCAGATCGATCCGCTGCGAATTGAATTCGTCGCTGATCTCCGCCTCGGTGCGGACGTAGCGCAATTCGGTCGACCCGCGCCAGCCGTCGCCCCACTCGAAACTCAGGCTCGGGCCCGCCGACAGTACGTTCACCTGCTGGCGGTTGCCGGGCGTGTCGGCGGCGAGGGTGTCCACCGGCTGCAGCGTCAGGCTGTCGACCACGGTGAAACTCAGGCGCTCGGGAACGACGACCCAGTTGACGCGCGCGTCGAGGGTGCCGTCGACGACATCGCCGAAGCGATCGTCGCCGTAGCGACGGTATTCGGCGCGGCCGCTGACGCGGGTCTGCAGGGTGGAGCTGTCGTGGATGATGTCGAAGCCGAGGCCCGGACGTAGGATGGTGAGCGCGATCGGATCGTCCGCGGTCAGCAGCAGATTGTCGTTGTGTTCGACAATGAGATCGAGCGCGTAATCGACGCGCAGCGCATGCGCCGCGTTCGGGGCCGTCGCGAGCGTTGCGAGCAGCAAGGCATGGTAGAGGCGGGTGCGCGACATGCGGCCTCCGGGGCGACCTTCAGGGCCGGCGGTTGAAGACCACGCCGGCGAACTTCTCCGGCGGGAAACTGGCGACGGCCTTGTCGATGGCTTCGGTGCCGACCTGGCCGTAACCGACCACCAGCACCACCAGATCGGCGAGATCCGACAGGATGCGCGCGTCCGGCGAGCCCTGCACCGGCGAGCCGTCCAGGATCAGATGGCGGTTGCCGTGATGGGCGCGCAGCGAATCGATCATCGCGCGCATGCGGAACGAACTGAAACTCTCGCCCGGGGTTTCGCGGCTGCGGCCGAACGGAATCAGCTGCAGGCGCGGCACGCCGGTGGGATAGACGATGTCGCCCAGCGGCACGTCGTCGTTTTCGAGATAGTCGATCAGGCCGCCGCGTGCGGCGTCGACCTGCAGCGCGCCGCCCTGCGCAGGATGTGTGGCGTCGCAATCGATCAGCAGCGCCTGTCTGGATTCGTCGAAGGCGAACGCGGCGGCGAGATTGCGCGCGACGTAACTGCCGCCGCTGCCGTGACGCACCGGCGCCACCAGCGTGACGAAGCTGCCGTCGATATGCGACAGGCCGCTGCCCAGCGCGAGCAGGCGCGTGCGCAGTTCTCGAAAAGCGTCGGCATGTTCGCGCACCGATTCCTGGCGATGGATCAGCCGCCGTTCCTCCAGCTGGCGCGTGGTCAGCGGCTGACCGGGCCCGTCGTTCGTTCGCGCCGCGCTCAGCGCGCGGGTGGCGTTGCGGTCGGCGCTGGCGTCGAAGTCGTTGCTCATGCGTGCTGCATTTGCTTGAAGAGATAGGTCAGGCCGTAGGCGAGGACCACCGCGCCGAGGATCGACGCGCTGAGCGCCATGCGTCCGAATTCGCGGCGCCGGTCGCGCTTGGTGCGATAGGCCGGCACCACGGTGAGCACCGGGAAGTTGCCCTGCCGCTCGATCTGTCCGGGCGAACGTACGCGCGGATCGAATCGCACCAGCAGGAACAGCAAACCCAGCGGCACCAGCGCCGCGACCGCCAGCCCGCCCATCGCGAAATGCATGAAACGCAGGCCGCTGGGACGCACCGGCATCTGCGCCGGATCCTGGATGCGCATGGTCAGGCCGCGGCGTTCGCGGTCCAGCTCCATCGACACCCGCGCGTTCTCGCGCCGGCGCAGCATGTCCTGGTAGATATCGCGGTTCACTTCGTAATCGCGGGTGAGTTCGGCCAGCGCGCTCTCGGCCGAAGCGATGCGGCGGCCGCGGCCGAGCTCTTCGCCCAGCAGCCCTTCGGACGCGCCCATCCGCGACTGGATCGCGGCGATCTCGCGGCGGGTCTCGGCCAGCCGGCTGCGGAGTTCCTGGTACATCGGATTGAGCCGCGCATCGACGCCGGCATCGTCGCTGCGCGGCTGGCTGCGGCGCTGTTCTTCCTGGCGCATCGCGGCCTGGATATCGGTCATCTGGTGGCGGATACGGACCACATCGGGATGCTTGTCGGTATAGCTCAGCAGCAGGGTGTCGAGCTGGTTCTGCAGATCCAGCAACTGCGTGCGGTACAGCGTCTCGCGGGTCTGCACCGCGGTCACCGCCGATTCGCCCGACAGCTGCGCGGTGAGCGCCTGCTCGCGGGAGCGCAATTCCATCAGACTCATCCGGGTCTGCTCGACCTGGGTGCGCAGCACGCCGATCCTGCTGCTCGTGTCGGTGGCGCTGCCGGGCTGGGCGTCGGCGTTCGCCGAACGGTAGGCCTGCAGGTTCGCTTCGGCTTCGGTGAGCTTGGCGTGATAGTCGTTGACCTGCTTGTCGATGAATTCGTAGGCCTCGCGGCTTTCGCGCTCCTTGCTGGCCAGGCTTTCCTCGATCAGCAGATTCGCCATCGCATCGGCGACCTTGAACGCGCGCTCCGGCTCGTTGTCGGTGTAGGTGATCTGCACCAGGTTCTCGCGCGCATTGCTGATGCGGGTGCGGTCGCGGACCTGTTCGATCAACCGATCCTGCATCACCGCAGACGGCTTCTCGTCCATCCAGCCGCCGACGGTCAGGATTTCGCCCATGACCTTGCGGCCGAACACCACCTGCCGCGCCAGCCCGGCGCGATCCACGGCCTGGGTGGAGACCGCGCGGTTCTCCAGCAGCGGCTGCAGGATGTCGCTTTCCTGCGCCAGCACCGACGTGGACGCGACGTATTTGCGCGGCAGCAGGAACAGCCCGGCCAGCAGGGCGATCAGCGCGATCGCGGCGAAGATGGAGACCAATACCAGCTGATAGCGGCGGGCTTCGTGCAGCAGCGCGGGGATCAGTTCGCTCGGCGCCAATCCGGACTGTGCGCCATGCGCGCCGGCGCGCGCGCCCGGCGTGCGCCGGACGGGCAACGAGGTCGTGCTCATCGGAGCGTGCTCATCGAAGCGTGCCCATCAGAACGTGCGCTCGGGAACCGTGATCACATCGCCCGGTGCGACCGGGTAATTGGTCGCGAGGTCGCCGCGGTTGAGGATGCGGTCGAGCTTCACGGCATAGGTGCGCGCGCCTTCGCCGGATTTGCGGTGCAGTTCCGAGCGGTCGGGCGCTGCGAATTCGGTCAGGCCGCCGGCCGCGAGTACGGCATCGAGTACGGTCATGCCGGGACGGAACGGCACCGACACCGGCTGGCGCACCGCGCCGGTCACGCGCACGCGCGACAGGTATTCGTGGCTGCGCAGCTCGGTGAGGATCACCGCGACCTGGGGGTCGCGGACATAGGCGGCGAGTTTTTCCTGGATGTCCTTGGCCACTTCCGGCGGGGTGAGGCCGCCGGCCAGCACGTCGCCGATCAGCGGCACCGAGATCATGCCGTCCGGGCGCACGGGCACGGTGATGCCCAGCTCGGGGTTGCGCCACACCGCGACCTGGACCTGATCGTCCACGCCGATCCGGTACGCGTCCACGGCCGGTGTGTGTCCCCCATCCATGGGCGGAGCGCCCGCCGCGGGGCCCTGGGTGGCGCAGCCGGCAAGCGTGAAAGCAAGGATGAGCGACAGACACAGTGCCTGGACGCTTCGGATCGTAGACATTCGGTCCCCCCGATGATTCGCTTGAATTGTAACGGTATCGGGCAAAGTTTGAGGCCAGTCACAAAAATAGCGCCTGGTTGGCCCCGGACGAAAGAAAGGCCGCATGCGCGGCCTTTCGGTGAAACCCTCGTCGCGGCCTTGCAAGCCCGCCAGTGGGATCAGTTTTTCGACTTGAGCGGCTTGGCCGGCTTCAATTTGGCTGCGATGGCAGTGAAGGCGGCCTGATCCGACGGCGAGAGATTCGGGCGACCCGCGAGTACGCCCATGGTCACGCCGCCGATCACGAAGTATGTTTCGCCCGCCTCGACCTCGATATTCAATACATCCTTGGCTTCCGAATGCACCACGTAGGCGTGGGCGCCAGGGTCGGCCACATGGACGAAATAGCTGCCGTTGCTCAGCTTGCCCAACTCGGTGTCGTTCTCACGCACCTTGTAACCGATAGCGCCACCCACGAACTTGCTGGGGCGGAAAAACACGATCTGCCCTTTGCCTTCCGGCGGTGCCGAGATGCCTTCAGGCAGATCGCCAACGGCTGCCGTAGCGGGCGCGGCCTGGGCAGCCGGCTGTTCGGCTGTGCCCGCAGCGTCCTGCACAGCCGGCGGCTGTTCGGCGGTCTGCGCAGTGGCCGGCGCAGCGGCCGGAGTGGTGTCTTGGGCGGATGCGGCGATCGCGACCGTGCACAGGGCGCAGAACAGGATGGTCTTGGGCAAGAAAGGCATTGATGAGCTCCAGCGGGTTAGTGAGAGGGTGCGTCTTCGTTGTTACTCGGCTTTTCCATGTCCGTTCCGGTCGCTTGCGGGTGTTCGGTGTCGTCGGTCGAAGGGGTGGGCGCGCTGAGCAAAGGCAGTCGAAGGGTCTCGCCTATCTTTGCGTTGACGACGGTGTCTGCCGGGATCTCGATGTTGCCGCCGTGGATGAAGGCCGCGAATACGCCGATCGCGATGGAGACGCCGGCCACCATGCCGCTGCGGTTGGCGCCGCTGGCGCTCAGCTTCATTCCGCGCAATTTGATCTGCCTGCCGTTGTAGTCGAGATGGCGCGCGGCAAGAATCAACTCGGCCGCTTTGCCGGAGGCGCGTCCTGGCTCGACGTGCACGACTTCACCGACGCCTTCCACGCCTGCCGGCAGCAGGACGCCGGCAGCGACCTTCACCGGAGCATGCAAACGGATGCGAAAACGATCGCCGCGTTTGAGCGTCATCGTATTGAGGGCATCGGCGATTTGCAGTTCCACCGGGCTGCCGTCGACCAGCGTGCAGCACGCTTCAGCCGTCGTATCGCTGATGGCGTCTGCCGGCATTCCGACATCGGAAGACGGAGCTGGGATGGGCGCTGTCGCGTCTGCCGGCGCCGACGCTGAACCGGCCACGGGAGACGTCTGCGCGATGGCGCCCGCCACGTGGCAACCCAGACACAGCGACAGCAGCACGGACGCATGCGCGCCCTTGAATTCGAAAGACATGATTTCCCCCCTGCGGCGCGGATTATTGCAAACACCGCAGGTCTGTCCAATCCCCGGCGGATGCGCCGCATCCGCCGATCCGCCGTCGGTCGCCTCCCGCTTGACAGCCGGGGTTATTCTGGAAGTTAATTAGGAAATTACTTAACTATCGAAGTTCCCATGGACCGCGTGTTCGAAGCCCTCGCCTCCACCGCCCGGCGCAAGATTCTGGCCTATCTCAACGAAGGCGAATTGACCGCCGGGGAGATCGGCTCCCGATTCGATTTCAGCAAGCCGGCGCTGTCCGGCCATCTGCGGATCCTCGAAGACGCCGGCCTGATCTCCCGCGAAAAACGCGGCCAGTTCGTGTATTTCCAACTGGTGCCGGACCGGCTGGCCAACACGGTCTTCGCCTGGGCCGCGGAAATCTGCCCGGTGGCCGGGCCGCTCAAGCGCGAAAGCCGCCAGCGGGCACGGGCGCCCAAAGCCCCTGCCGCCGAACCCGCCGGCACGGATGCCGGAGAGCTGCCATGACCGCCACCGCCCGCACTCTGGACACTTTCCCGTCGGTGCGTCTGCCGTCGCAGTCCGGCGGCTTGCCGGTGGAAGTGGTGCTGATCGCGCAGATCGGCATCGGCGCCGGCAGCCCGCTGATCGCGTCGACCGCGGCGCTGCAGCGCGGCCACGACACCTTCGTCGATGCGCTGGACGAACCGTCGGCGCGCATCGGCGGCGCCGATTTCCAGCGCGGCGATGCGACATCCCTGTACAGCTTCGTCGTCGGCCCCGAAGGCCACCCGTTCCACCGCCACGCCGGCCATCGCGTGTTCACCGCCATTTCCGGCAGCGGCGGCGCCATGCTGCGCTTCTCCACCGCATCGCAGGACCAGATCGACGCCGACCCGCAGGCGTTCCTGCGCGCGCTGCGCCACGTCGAGATTCCGCCGGATTGCCTGTTCACCGTGCGCTTCGGCGGCGGCACCTGGCACCAGTTCCTGCCGCGCGATGCCGCCGCCGGGCATCCGGCGTTGTTCGCGCTGTCCTGCCACACCAACGAACTCGGCGGCGAACTCGACGCCGAACAGCGCCGCCGGGTGCTGTCCAACGAAGCCGATATCCCCACGCTCACCGAACTGCTGCCCGAGTCCGTGGCCGCATTGCTGGCGACTGCGAACGCGGGCGACGTGCCGACGATCACCCTGTCGCTCACCGCCGCGACCACCTCGCTGCGCGGCCGCTTCTGCGCACGTACGCGCGGCCTGTCCGGACGCCTGCGCCGCGCGCTGGGCCGCTGGCGCCGGCCGGTCGGTTGTCTCGCCGACAGCGGCGCGCCGCCGGTCGTGGAATTGACCGAGCCGCCGCCGCAGTCGCTGCTGTGGCGCCAGTTCGGCGATACGTTCACGCATCAGGACAGTTTCGCGCTGGAGATCGATGCCGCTGAATTGCCCACGGCGTCGGCATCGCAACTGCTGGCCGGTCTGCTCGATGGCTTCCTCGAAAACCGCCCGACCGGCGTGTCGCGGCTGATGGGCCTGCGCAACGTACTGGTCAAACCGCTGGGCCTGCGCACCTCGCCGCTGGGGTGTCCGGTGTCGTCGCTGTTGAACGACGCGCCGCAGCGCTTCGCCGGCCGGTTCCCGGTGCTGGAGCAATCGATCGATGCCGACGACCGCCGCGCCCAGGTGGTGCTGGGCGCCGACGACAAACATCTGCGCTTCCGTTCCTGCGCCGGGGTCGAACGCCTGCCGTGCGGCAAGGTCCGCTTCACCTTGGGCACCCGCGTGCGCAACCGCAATCTGTTCGGCGCCGTGTACATGCGCCTGATCGACCGCACCCATCGCCGTTACGTCGCCCCGGCGATGCTGTCGATGGCGGTGAATCATCTGCTGGCCGCGCCGGCGCCGAGGCGCGCTGCGGCCGCTGCATTCGCATGGGGAGACGCACGATGATCACCTCCGCCAAGGCGATGAACGGGAATCGAGATGTTCGTCCGCTCTCCGCAACATGGGAGGTCACGACCATCCGCGTGTTCGTGTCCTCGCTGGTCGCGGTCGCCGCCCCGGCGATCCTGTTGCTGCTGGTGCTCCTGCCGCCGTTATTGTTTTCTGACATGGGCGGCAGCGACGGGTGGATGTTCGCGGCATTGGTCATGGCGGTCGCGACCCTGTTTTCCGCGTTTCATTTCGTAGTGTTCGGAATTCCATATGTCCTGGTGCTTCTGAAGATGGGACGCCTGGGTTGGCTATCGATAGTGTCGGGTGGTTTCGCGATCGGTTTCCTGCCGACGTTCGTGTTCAGCGAACTGCCGAAGCTCCTCGAATACCGAATATCGTATGGCTTCTGGGACATCGTGGGCATGCTCCCGGGATATCTGGAAAGATCGTTGGAGCCGGGGTTGTTCGGCGCGCTCAGCGGGCTGGCTTTCATGCTCGCGTTTCGCGGTCTGTCGGCGGCCGATGAACGCGCCGCGCGTCGCGATCGCCGGGCCAAGGCAGTGGCTGCGACCGGGCATCCGGTTGCGGTGTACTTCAACAGCGCCTGCCCGGTGTGCCGCACCGGCGTCGAGTGGCAGCAGGGTCAGGCGTCGTCGTGCGAAATCGAATGGATCGATGTGCACGCCATGCCCGAGGCCATCGCAGACGTGGGCGCCGGACTCGAGGACGTGCGCGAGCGTCTGCATGTGCGCGATGCGGAAGGTCGGGTGCTGGTCGGCGCAGATGCGGTCGCGTTCGTGATGGGTACTCGGCCAGGGCAGCGCGTGCTTGGCCGGTTGTCGGCGCTTCCCTGGGTGCGACCGTTGATGCGATGGGGCTATAACGAGTTCGCGCGCATCCTCTATCGATGGAACCGCGACAAGGGGCGGTGGTAGCTACTGCAAACAGGTAGAACCGCACTCCAGAAGAAAGAATCGATTGGCCTCATCCATGAGGCCGTGTTTATGACTAGCTGGTGTGGCAAGGCCTTGAGCAGGTGTAGCAACCGTTCGATTGGCGATAGTGCTTTTTTGCCTCGCGCACGGCATCGGCGCAGTTACTGAAAGTGCCGAGGTGTATGCGATTCGATACTGACGGAAGATAAGGACAGCTTTCCGTGTGTACTTCGTGATCGCCGTTAGCTTGAACGTTCTTGTTCACATAATAGGAAGGCATGTTATTTGGCCCGCATTGCGCGGTATTGCGCGACACAAATCCTCAATTCCATCAGTCTCATTTTCTGAGATTATGGAATTGATTTTTATGATAAAAATCATGGTGTCCCCATAAAATGCCTATCGTGCATTCATTATGTTCACCGAATGCATGCGGGGCTGGTTGGAAAATCAACTTTCCCAGGCCGGCAGCTTCTTCTTCACCGCCACATTCTTCAGCGTCACGTACTTCGGGAGGCCGTCGCGGCCGTAAGGCGGCGGGGCTTCGCCGCGGATCAGCGGTTCCAGGTAGGTGCGGGCGGCGGCGGTGATGCCGTAGCCGTCCTTGCGCAGGAAGTTCGCGGGCATGGTCTTCTCGTGATTGGCGACCTTGTCCAGCGGCGCGGCTTCGATCTTCCACTTGTAAGGCGCGTTCGACGTGCGCTTGATCACCGGCATCGTCGAATTCAGACCCCTCAGCGCGAACTGCACCGCGGCCTTGCCGGCGGCCATCGCCTGGTCGAGGTCGGTCTTCGAAGCGATGTGCCGCGCCGACCGCTGCAGATAGTCGGGCAGGGTCCAGTGGACCTTGAAGCCCAGCTCGTCCTTCACCTTGCCGGCCAGGTACGAGGCGACGCCGCCGAGCTGGGTGTGGCCGAAGGCGTCCTTGCCGCCGCCGGCATCGGCGACGAAGGTGCCGTCGGCGGTGCGGATGCCTTCCGAGGCCACCACCACGCAGTAGCCGACCTTCGCCACCACTTTCTTCACGTTGGCCAGGAAATCCGCCTCATCGTAGGCGCGCTCGGGGAACAGGATCAGATGCGGCGCCTCGTCCGGACCGCTGCCGGCCAGGCCCGCGGCCGCGGCCAGCCAGCCGGCGTGGCGGCCCATGGCTTCGTAGACGAAGACCTTGGTCGAAGTCTCGGCCATCGCGGCGACGTCGAACGCGGCCTCGCGCACCGAGACCGCCGTGTATTTGGCGGCCGAGCCGAAGCCCGGGCAGCAGTCGGTCACGGCCAGGTCGTTGTCGATGGTCTTGGGCACGCCGATGCAGGTGAGCGGGTAGCCGAACTCGGCCGCCAGCTTCGAGACCTTCAGCGCGGTGTCGGCGGAGTCGTTGCCGCCGTTGTAGAGGAACCAGCGCACGTCGTGGGCCTTCAGCACCTGCAGCAGCCGTTCGTACTTGGCGCGGTCCTGTTCCAGCGATTTGAGCTTGAACCGGCAGGAGCCGAAGGCGCCGCCCGGGGTGTGGGCGAGGGCGCGGATGGCCGCGGCCGATTCTTTCGAGGTATCGATCAGGTCCTCGCGCAGGGCGCCGAGGATGCCGTTGCGGGCCGCCAGCACCTTGACCTTGCGGGCGCGGGCTTCGGCGATGA
>JAZKFJ010000013.1:0-15951 GCA_040386495.1 Pseudomonadota bacterium | reverse complement strand
GACCGCCGAGGCGGAGGCGTTGATGACGGCGGTGACGCCGCCGGACTGGGCGTAAAGGAGGGTTCCGGATGCCATGGCAGGGGGGACTCGGCGATTGGTCGTAGATGGGTTGGGGCGCGTGGGTTGGGGCAAGCGCTGCGAGCGGTTAAGCTGGCCGGGATGCGCCGGGCGGAGGAGTGTAGCGCCGCGGCCGAAGTTTCTCTCTTATGGAGCATGCGATGCGATTGGTTCTCCTCGGCGCCCCCGGATCGGGCAAAGGTACTCAAGCGGCAAGATTGAAGGATCACCTGCAGGTGCCGCACATTTCCACCGGCGACCTGCTGCGCGCCGAAGTGGCGGCCGGCACCGCGCTGGGGGTTCAGGCGAAAGCGGTGATGGCTCGCGGCGATCTCGTTTCCGACGAGATCCTGCTGGGCATGCTGGAAGACCGCCTGTCGCGCGCCGATGTCGCCGGCGGTTTCATTCTCGACGGCTACCCGCGCAACCTCGCCCAGGCCGACGCCCTCGGCAAGCTGCTCGACCGCATCGGCCAGCCGATGGACCACGCGGTGCAACTCGATGTCGACACCGACCTGCTGGTCGACCGTCTCGCCGGCCGCGCCAAGGCCGAAGGCCGCGCCGACGACAATCCCGAATCGGTGCGCAACCGCCTCAACGTCTACAACGCCGTCACCGCCCCGGTCATCGACTTCTACCGCCAGCACGGCATGTTGAAGGTCGTCCACGGCGAGGGCTCGATGGACGACGTGTTCACGCGGATCGTGGAGACGATCGCGGTGGGTACGGAAGTCGGCTGACATGCGCCCGATCTTCGCAGGACTGTCGCTCGCGCTGGCGATCGGCGGCGCATTCGCCGCCGACGGCGCCAAGCCCGGGTTCGACTTCGCGACCGGCGGCTCGGCGGCCGCGGTCGGCGAAACGACCGAGCGCTCGCTGCGCAACGAACTGGCGTTCTGCGGCGGCGAAACGAAGGCCATCGCCAAAGCCACGCCCAGGCTGATGAAGGCCTGGGTCAAGCGCAACCGCCCCTGGTTGTCCGCCAGCCTGGCCGTGCGCGCAGAAATGCGCGCGCGCCTGGTCGGCAACGACGCGGCGAACAACGGCCCGATCTTCGACCGCGATTTCGAGCAGGCCATGGCCGGCGTCGCCCGGCGCGGCGCCGATCAACTGCGCAGCATGTCCGATCGCGCGCAGCGCCTCGCCGCATGCCAGAAAATCATGAACGATGCCAAGGATGGTCGACGCGACGTACCTGCCGTCAACGAGAAAGCCACGGAGATGCTGCGCCGTTACATGAGGTGAACATCGCGCCTGCCGCCATCGGGAATGCCGGACTCGCTTCAGCGCACGCCGTTTCCTTCTCTCCGCACGCGGGGAGAAGGAAACGCAGGCCGGACAGCCGCTGGGATGCCTTCGCCCCGTCTGATCTCCCGCAATCGGGGAGGGGCGTACGCGCCGAACAGGGATCGCTTCGTCGATAATGATGCGAACGTCCAGGAATCATCGATCTTGAAACTTCATATCTTGGGTATCGCCGGCACCTTCATGGGGGGCGTCGCCGCGCTCGCGCGCGAACACGGGCACGCGGTCGAAGGCAGCGACCAGGCGGTGTATCCGCCGATGTCCACACAGCTCGAACAGCTCGGCATCGCGCTGAGCCAAGGCTACAAACCCGACAATATTTCCGCCGACTGCGACGGGATCGTGGTCGGCAACGCGCTGTCGCGCGGCAACGCGGCGGTGGAACACGTGCTGGATCGCGGCATGAAGTACACCTCGGGCGCGCAGTGGCTCGCGGAGCACGTGCTGCCCGGCCGCGATACCCTCGCGGTGGCCGGCACCCACGGCAAGACCACGACGACGACGATCCTGAGTTTCCTGCTGGACCGCGCCGGCCGCGATCCGGGCTTCCTGATCGGCGGCGTCGCCGAGGATTTCGGGGTGTCTGCGCGCGTCGGCACCGGCCGCGAGTTCGTGGTCGAGGCCGACGAGTACGACACCGCGTTCTTCGACAAGCGCAGCAAGTTCGTCCACTACCGGCCGCTGGTCGCGATCCTCAACAATCTGGAATACGACCACGCCGATATCTTCCCGGACGTGGCCGCGATCCAGCGCCAGTTCCATCATCTGGTTCGCACCGTGCCCGGCCGCGGCCGGCTGATCGTCAACGGCGAAGACGCGCATCTGGCCGAAGTGTTGACGATGGGCTGCTGGACGCCGGTCGAACGTTTCGGCCTGCTGCGCGACGGCATGGCCGACGATGCTTTCGACTGGGGCGCGCGCCTGCTCCATAGCAAGACAGGCGCTGCCGACGGCAGCGCGTTCACCCTCTTCAAATCCGGCAAAGCGGTGGGCGACGTGCAGTGGCCGATGCTCGGTCTGCACAACGTGCTCAACGGCCTTGCCGCGCTGGCGGCGTGCAGTGCGGTCGGCGTAGATGTTTCAAGCGTGATTCCGTCGCTGGCCGAATTCCGCAGCGTCAAGCGCCGGCTGGAATGCCTCGGCGAAGCGCAGGGCATCACGGTGTACGACGATTTCGCGCATCACCCCACCGCCATCCGCACCACGCTGGAAGGCCTGCGCGCGAAAGTGGGCGGCGCGCGGATCGTGGTCGCGATGGAGCCGCGCAGCAATTCGATGCGCCTCGGCGCGCATGCCGACGCGCTGGCGCCATCGCTCGACATCGCCGATGCGGTGGTGTTCCTGCATCGCCCGGAACTGGCGTGGGATGCCGGCAAGGTCGTGTCCGCGATCCGCGGCGACGCGCGCACCGCGGCGGATGCCGATGCGCTGATCGCGACGCTGCGCGACATCGCGCACGCCGGCGACCACGTGGTGTTCATGTCCAACGGCGGTTTCGACGGCGCGCCGCGACGGTTTCTCGCGGCGCTGGGATGACGCTGCCATGAGCGACATGCTTCCGAATCAGCTTCCCCTGTTCCCGCTCAACACCGTGCTGGTGCCCGGCGCATCGCTGGGTCTGCGGATCTTCGAGGCGCGTTATCTCGATCTGGTGCGCGACTGCGCGCGCAGCGGCACCGGTTTCGGCGTCTGTCTGATTCTGGATGGCGGCGAAGCCGGTCAACCGGCGACGCCCGCGATGATCGGCACCGAGGCGCGGATCGAGGATTTCGGCGCCACGCCCGAAGGCCTGCTGACGATCAGCGCGCGCGGTGGACGCCGGTTCCGGGTGCGCGAGAGCCATGTCCGCGGCAACGGCCTGCGGGTGGCTGAGGTCGAATGGTGCGAACCCGATCCCGACGACGAACTGCGCCCCGAACACGCGCTCCTCGGCACGCTGCTGCATCAGGTGGTGGAGCAGGTCGGCGGCGAATACGCGAAAGCGCCGCCGTCGCGTTTCGACGATGCCGCCTGGGTGAGCTGGCGCCTGGCCGAACTGCTGCCGCTCGACAACCCGCAGCGGCTGGGTCTGCTGGAAGAAGACGACCCGCACGCGCGGCTGGATCGTGTGCTGACGTGGATGCCCTGAACGCCAGATCTGTCGATCGAATCGGTAGATCGGTGTGTAGATCGGGCGTAGAGCGGGCGTAGAGCGGGCTTCAGCCCGCTGCAAACTCTCCGGAGAGGATTCAGCGGCCTGAAGGCCTCTTCTTCGGCGATGACATGTATTCGTGGCCCGCTACGAAGATGTTCGAATTCGAGGGCTGTGCTTGCGTAGGAGGGGCTTTAGCCCCGAGCAGCTTTTGATCGTGTTTGTGGCCTGAAGCTCGGGCCTGAAGGCCTTCCTACAAAAGCGTAGCGGAGCTCCGCTCTACGTCAAATCTTCGTGCGCAGCCGGAGCACTTTCAGGCCGCCGTCGGGATGCGGCGTTTCAGCGTGCTCGATGCCGGCCGGCGCTTGCGTGGTCAACGCCGCGCTGACCAGCGCATGCGCTTCGCCGTCGTCGGCTTCCGGCATCCACAGCCCGAAGGCGGGGATCGGCCGGGTGAACCGCAGGGTCTGGGTGCTGCCGACCCACAGCGGCTGGCCCTGATCCAGCAGCGCAGGCGCGCGCCACAGCCGCAGGACGTGAATGATGCCGGGTCTGGCGCCGGGCCGGCGCAACAGCAGTGCCTCGGCTTCGGCATCCAGCGTCGCCGGCAGTACCGGCTGGCGCGCCGACCGGCGCTTGGGATCGAGCAGACCCAGCGTCGTCACCCAGGTCGCCTGCGGCTGGACTTCCCAGCCCTGGGCTTCCAGCGTCGCGCGCACCGGCGCCAGCGGGCCGGCGATCTGCACGTCCAGCGGCCAGCGCCGGCTGGCGTCGCGCTCGTTGCGTCGCGCCGGCAGAGTGCCCCAGTCCGAACGCCACCAGTCGTCGGCTGCGAGCGTGCGTCCGGGCGGCGGCGGCGCGAACTGCGCCAGCACCCCGTCGATCGCCCGCGGCGCGTGCCACAGCGACGCGACCGCGAAGGTGACGAAGAACACGGTCGCCACCGGGCGCATCCAGAACGAGCGGCCGATGTGGCGGCGGTAGGCGATGCCCAATACCAGCAGCCACATGATCCCGAACAGCGCGCCGCCGACGATATCGCTGAGCCAGTGCGCGCCGAAATATAGCCGGGCGAAGCCGATCAGGGCTACCGCCGCGCCGGAGACCAGATACGGCCACACGCGCTGGCGGCCCGGCAGTTCGCGCGCGATCAGCACCGCGAAGAAACCGAACACGATCGTCACCATCGTGACCGGGATCGACGGGAAGCCGAAACCGCTGGCCGCGGTCGGCGGGCGCGGCATGTCCACCGACAGGCCGAGGAACGCCGTGAACACGAAGCCGAACGCCACCGCCGCCAGCCAGTGCAACGCCGCGGCGAAGCGTCGGCGCCACAGCAGCCAGGCCATCGTCAGCAACAGCGTGGGCAGCAGCACGGCGGTGTCGCCCAGCGAGGCGAGCGCGGCCATCAGCCGGTCCGCCAGCGGGTTGCGCAAGGCCGCCATTGCGGTCTGGACATGTTCGTCCACCACCAGCGGGCCGCGCTTGGCCACCACCACGGCGAGCAGCGCGAACCAGCCCCAGCCGATCCCCAGCAGGCACATCGCCAACATCGCCAGCGATGCGGATTCCGGCCGGTTGTGCTGGATTAGGGGCGCGGCGTAGCGACTCAGCCGCGGATGCGCGCGGGTCCACTTCAGCGCGCGCGCCAGCAGGCGGTCGGCGTGGCCGGCGAACCAGCGATAGGTGTACAGCACCACCGCCCACACCAGCGCCAGCACCGCGACCAGGGCCAGCAACACCAGCGCCAGGCGGTCGGCCACCGCCGCCACCGCATCGTAGGACGCGCCGAATACCCAGCCCGGGGCCAGGAAGCACGCCGCCCACAGCACCGCCGCGACCAGACTCGCCGGCATGTAGCGACGCAGCGGCATCCGCAGCATGCCCGCCACCGCCGGCACGAACGGCCTCACCGCGCCCACGAACCGGGCGATCACGATGCCCTTGCTGCCGTGCTTGCGGAACATGCGCTCGCCGCGGTCGATCAACTGCGGATAGCGGCGGAACAGCCAGTGCTCACGCATCGACGGCCCCCAGCGATGCCCCAGCCAGTAACTGAGCGCATCACCGGCGAAGGCGCCCAGCGCGGCGCAGGCCAGGGCATACGGGCCATCCAGATGACCCAGACCGATCAGCGTGCCCACCGCGAACAGCAGCGGCAGCGCCGGCACCACGATCCCCACCACCGCCAGCGCATCGCAGAATGCGATCAGGAAGATCACGCCGCCGGCGGCCACCGGGTGCGCTGTGATCCAGGTCGTGATGCTGTCCAGCCACTCGCTCGTCATCCGCCGATTATGGCAGGTGGGGTTTGGGGAGCGTGAAGGGGTGGGGCGGCGGCGGGAAGCAGTCGACGGGAAGCACGAGATCGGACGCGCGATTCCGCAAGCGACAAAACCCTCTGTCATCCCGAACGCCCGCGCAGCGGGCGGAGGGATCTGCTGGCGCGGCCATCGGCGCAACAGCAGATCCCTCCTCGGGCTGCGCCCTCGTTCGGGATGAGAGTATTTGTGGCGCATGGTCGGAATCCGTCCTCCGATCGCCGCCCTCCCGACGTTTGCCGGGACGACGGCTTTTCCTGCCGGCCACGTCATCCGCAACGCATCAGCGGCATCACGTCTGCCTCGCCGCGCCCCGCTACAATCCCGCGATGTCTTCCGAAGCCATCGAACTCCAGGCACTGAAAGCCGACAGCTTTGGCCGCATCGCGCTGATGCGCGACGCCCGCGGGCTGTTCGTGCGCCGCGATCTCGTCCACGTGCCGCTATGGCTGCGGCTGCCGGCGTGGTGGCTGGCGCGGCGCGAAGCCCGCGGCCTGCAGCGGGTGCTGGGCGAGGATGCGGTGCCGCAGCTCCTGAACTGGGACGGCCGCCGCCTCGACCGCAGTTATCTGGATGGCGCCGCGATGTACCAGCGCCCGCCGCGCGGCGACCTGGCTTATTTCCGGCTCGCGCGCCGCCGCCTGCAGGCCCTGCACCGGCGCGGCTTCGCGCACAACGATCTGGCCAAGGAAGCCAACTGGCTGGTGCTGGCCGACGGCACCCCGGCGATCATCGATTTCCAGCTCGCGGTCTGCGGCCCCGCCCGCGGGCGCTGGATGCGCCTGCTGGCGCGCGAGGATCTGCGCCACCTGCTCAAACACAAGCGCACGTATTGCCCGGACGCGATCACCCCTGTCGAACGCCGGCTGCTGAAGCGACGGTCATGGGTGCGCGACCTGTGGTTCCGTACCGGCAAGCCGGTCTACCGCTTCGTCACGCGCAGGCTGTTGAAATGGGAAGACAACGAAGGACAAGGACCAAAACCATGAGTACGCATGCGAGTACGTTTCTACCTGATTAGCTTCGAACCACATCAAGCGACGATCTGCTCCTCCCCTTGCGCATAGCGCAGGGGGAGGCTGGGAGGGGGTTGCTTTTGGAACCCGGCAACATCGGTGCTCGACGAGAACCCCTCCCCAACCCGTCCGGGCCTCGCACCGCTCGGGCGCTCAGCGAGGCACGAATCAGTGATTCGGAAGGCCCCGCTTCGCCCCCTTCGCCGATGACGAAAGGGAGGCAGTCATTGCCGTCAACTCAGTTTCGATTCCAATCAGGAGCTTCCATGACCACCCTCGCAGGAAAGACCCTCCTTATCACCGGCGCTTCGCGCGGCATCGGCCTGGCCATCGCGCTGCGCGCCGCGCGCGACGGCGCCAACATCGCCATCGCCGCGAAGTCGTCGGTGCCCAATCCCAAGCTGCCGGGCACCATCCACAACGCGGCCGATGCGGTGCGCGCCGCGGGCGGGCAGGCGCTCGCGCTGAAGTGCGACATCCGCGAAGAGGATGAGGTCCGCGCCGCGGTCGCGGCCACGGTCGACACCTTCGGCGGCATCGACATCCTGATCAACAACGCCAGCGCGATCTGGCTGCGCGGCACGCTGGACACGCCGATGAAGCGCTTCGACCTGATGCAACAGGTCAACGCCCGCGGCAGCTTCCTGTGCGCGCAGGCCTGCCTGCCGCATCTGCTGCAGTCGCCGAACCCGCATATCCTGACTCTCTCGCCGCCGCCGAATCTCGATCCGAAGTGGTGGGCGCCGCACACCGGCTACACCCTGGCGAAGATGGGCATGAGCTTCGTCACCCTGGGGCTGGCGGCGGAATTCGGCCCGCAGGGCGTCGCCGTCAACGCGCTGTGGCCGCGCACGGTCATCGCCACCGACGCCATCAACATGATTCCCGGGGTTGAACTGGCGCAGTGCCGCCGGCCTGAGATCATGGCCGACGCCGCGCACGCCGTGCTGGTGCGCAGTGCCGCCGGCTTCCACGGCCGTTTCCTGATCGACGACGAGGTGCTGGCCGAGGCCGGCGTGAGCGATCTGTCCGGCTACGCGGTGGATCCGTCGCAGCCGCTGTTGCCGGATCTGTTTCTTTGAGTCGATTCCTTTGATCACGGCGGCCATGGCCAATAGTCTTGTCATCCCGAACGCCCGCGCAGCGGGCAGAGGGATCTGCTTGCGCCTCGCTTCGTGTTCGCGGAAAACAATTTCCGCCCTGGGTGACGCCCTCGTTCTGAACGATATGCGCCTCCATCTCCCTTCCACTGTCTCCTAACGCACGGGCATTACTCGATGAAATATCTCCACACCATGGTCCGCGTCCGCGACATCGACGCCTCGCTGCGCTTCTACTGCGAAGGCCTGGGCCTGAAGGAAATGCGCCGGATGGAGAACGCGGCCGGCAAGTTCACCCTCGTGTTCCTGGCCGCCGACGAAACCCCGGGCGCCGAGATCGAGCTGACCTACAACTGGCCGCCGCAAGACGGCTCGCCGCAGGAGGACTACGGCACCGCCCGCAACTTCGGCCACCTCGCGTTCCGCGTCGAGAACATCTACGAGACCTGCGCGCGGCTGCATGCGATGGGCTACACCATCAACCGCCCGCCGCGCGACGGCCACATGGCCTTCGTGCGCTCGCCGGATCTGGTTTCGGTGGAATTGCTGCAGGACGGCCATCTGCCGCCGCAGGAGCCGTGGGCGTCGATGGCGAACACCGGAGTCTGGTGATGACCCAGGGCGACACCGCGGCGCTGGTCGAGAAGGGTCAGCGCTACTACCTGCCGGTCTACAAGCCGCGCCACGTGATCCTGGCGCGCGGCGAGGGCAGCCGCGTATGGGATATCGAAGGCCGCGATTACGTCGACCTCAGTGCGGGCATTGCGGTCTGCGGCCTCGGCCACTGCGATCCCGATCTGGTCGCCGCCTTGACCGAACAGGCCGGCAAGCTCTGGCATACCAGCAATGTCTTCTACAGCGAACCGCCGGTGCGCTTGGCCGAAGAACTGGCGCAGGCGTCGCGCTTCGCCGAGCGCGTGTTCCTGTGCAATTCCGGTGCCGAGGCCAACGAGGCGGCGATCAAGCTCGCCCGCAAGTGGGCCAGTGCGCAGGGCCGCCCGCCCGAGCGCCGGGTGATCGTCACCTGCCACGGCAGTTTCCACGGCCGCACTTTGGCCGCGGTCACCGCCACCGCGCAGCCGAAATACCAGGCCGGCTATGAGCCGCTGCCCGGCGGGTTCCGGCATGTCGATTTCAATGACCTCGACCAGCTCGAAGCCGCGATGGCCAGCGGCGATGTCTGCGCCGTGTTGATCGAGCCGGTGCAGGGCGAGGGCGGGGTGATGCCGGCCCGCGACGGTTATCTGGCCGGCGTGCGCGCGCTCTGCGACCGCTACGATGCGCTGCTGGCGCTGGACGAAATCCAGTGCGGCATGGGCCGTACCGGGCCGCTGTTCGCGCACTGGGGCGACGGCGTGGTGCCGGATATCGTCACCCTCGCGAAGGCGCTGGGCGGCGGTTTCCCCATCGGCGCGCTGCTGGCCGGTCCGAAGGTCGCCGAGGCCATGCAGTTCGGCGCGCACGGCACCACCTTCGGCGGCAATCCGCTGGCGGCGGCGGTCGCGCGCGTGGTCCTGCGCAAGCTGTCGTCGGCGGAGATCGTCGCGAATGTCGACAGGCAAGGCCGCGCGCTGCGCGATGGCCTCGCCGCGATCGATCAGGAATTGAACCTGTTCGCCGAAGTCCGCGGCCGCGGACTGATGCTGGGCGCGGTGCTCGCACCCCGGTACGCCGGACGCGCGGGCGAGATCCTCGACCTCGCCGCGGCCGAAGGCCTGCTGATGCTGCAGGCCGGCCCCGACGTGCTGCGCTTCGTGCCGGCGTTGAACATCGACGATGAGGCGCTGGGCGAAGGTGTTGCGCGCCTTGGCCGCGCGCTGCGGACGTTCGCCGCCGTCTGATTATCCCTGTGGGAGCGGCGGAAGCCGCGATTGAATGCGGAAAGACTTCCCGTTGTTTTTCGCGGCTTCCGCCGCTCCCACAGGAAGCCCGAAACTCAATCCAACGCCTGCCGCAGATCCTCGATCAGATCGTCCACATGCTCCAGCCCCACCGACATCCGCAGCAGGTTCTGCGGCGAGCGCGGGTTCGGGCCTTCGACCGAGGCGCGGTGTTCGACCAGCGATTCGCAGCCGCCCAGCGAGGTGGCGTTGGTGAAGATCCGCAGTTTCGAGGCCATCGTCAGCGCCGCGTCGCGGCCGCCGCGCAGTTCGATGCTCATCATCCCGCCGAAATCGCGCATCTGTTTCGCGGCGACGGCGTGTCCGGGATGCGATGACAGGCCCGGATAGTTCACGCGCTCGATCTGCGGCTGCGCGGCCAGGAAATCCGCGACCGCGCGCGCGTTGGCGCAGTGCATGGCCATGCGTGCGCCCAGCGAGCGGCAGCCGCGCAGGATCAGCCACGCACTGAACGGTGCCAGGGTGGCGCCGGTGACGTGGACCCGGTGCGCGACCTTCGCGAAGAAATCGTCGCGCTTCGCGAACACCAGCGCGCCGCCCAGCACGTCGCTGTGGCCGCCGAAATACTTGGTGGTGGAATGCATTACCACGTCCGCGCCCAGCGCCAGCGGGCGCTGCAGCAGCGGGGTGGCGAAGGTGTTGTCGACCACCGCCAGCGCGCCGGCGGCGTGCGCGATGTCCACCAACGCGGCGATGTCGCTGACCTTCATCTTCGGATTCGAGGGCGTTTCGATCCAGACCAGCGCCGTCGGCTGCGCGCAGGCCGCGCGCACCGCGTCCGGGTCGCCCATGTCGATCATCAGCGTCTCGATGCCGCGTTCAGGCAGATATTCGGCGCAGACCATGCGCAGGCCGGTGTAGCAGTCGTTCGGGATCAGCAGCCGCGCGTCGTTCGGCAGGCATTCCAGCAGGTTGCTGATCGCGGCCATGCCGGAGGCGAAGGTGATCGCGTCCTCGCCGCCTTCCAGCGCCGCCAGGGCTTCGCGCAGGCGGTCGTTGGTCGGGTTGCCTTCGCGCTGATACTCGTAGCCGGCGATGCGTTCGCCGTCGGCGCCGTGGCGGAAGGTCGTGGCCAGATGGATCGGCGGCGCGACCGCGCCGGTGGCGGGGTCGGGTTCGTTGCCGATGTGGACGGACAGGGTTTCGGGGTGACGGTGTCTCGCGCTCATGCCTGCGCCCCGTTCGTGCGCAAACCGGCGAACGCGCCGCGCGCGGCTTCGATCGTGGCCGCGATCACCGCATCGTCGTGCGCCATCGACAGGAAGCCGGCCTCGAACGCCGACGGCGCCAGATACACGCCGCGTTCCAGCATCGCGTGGAAAAAGCGGTTGAACGCGGTGGTGTCGCAGGCGGTGGCCTGGGCGTAGGTGTCGACTTTCTCCGCGGTGAAAAAGAGCCCGAACATGCTGCCGACGCGGTTGGTGGTGAACGGAACGCCGGCGTCGGCGGCCGCGGCTTCCAGCCCGGCGCACAGTTGCGCGGTGCGGGCATCCAGGGTTTCGTAAAAGCCGGGCGCCTGGATCAGCGTCAGCATCGCCAGGCCGGCAGCCATCGCCACCGGATTGCCGCTGAGCGTGCCGGCCTGATAGATCGGGCCGCTGGGCGCGATCTGCGCCATCAGCTCGCGACGGCCGCCGTAAGCGCCTACCGGCATGCCGCCGCCGATGATCTTGCCGAAGGTGCTGAGGTCGGGCGTCACGCCGTACACCGCCTGTGCGCCGCCCAGCGCGACCCGGAAGCCGGTCATCACTTCATCGAAAATCAAGATTGCGCCGTACTGCGTGCACAGATCGCGCAGATGCTGCAGATAGCCGGGCCGCGGCGGAATGCAGTTGGCATTGCCGACCACGGGCTCGACGATGACCGCCGCGACTTCGCCGCCGATCGCCTCGAACAGCTGCGTGGCCGCCTCGAAATCGTTGAAGGGCAGGGTGGAGGTGAGGTCGGCCAGCGCCTTGGGCACGCCCGGCGAGTTCGGCACGCCGAGGGTGAGCATGCCGGAGCCGGCTTTCACGAGGAACGAATCGCCGTGGCCGTGGTAGCAGCCCTCGAATTTCACCATCCGCGTGCGGCCG
This sequence comes from Pseudomonadota bacterium, assembly GCA_040386495.1. GTDB lineage: Bacteria > Pseudomonadota > Gammaproteobacteria > Xanthomonadales > Xanthomonadaceae > Lysobacter_I. The sequence goes on along the minus strand of JAZKFJ010000013.1, from coordinate 4,045 downwards.
GTGGCGCCGCGCGCCAGGCGGATGGCCGACAGCGTGGCCTCGGTGCCGGAATTGACCATCCGCACCATCTCGCAGCTCGGGATCAGCCGGGTGATGGTCTCGGCCATCGTGACTTCCAACGGGTTCGGCGTGCCGAAGCTCAGGCCGTTGCGCGCGGTGGCGATCACCGCCTCCAGCACCGCGGGATGGTTGTGGCCGGCGATCATCGGCCCCCAGGAGCCGACGTAATCGATGTAACGGTTGCCGTCGGCGTCGTACAGATACGCGCCGTCGGAGCGTTCGACGAAGAACGGCTCGCCGCCGACCGACTTGAAGGCGCGGACCGGCGAATTGACGCCGCCGGGCATTAGGGTCTGGGCGCGGGCGAACAGGTCGTGCGAACGGTCGGTTTTCATCGAAATCCAGTGTCGAATGATGTAGGAGCGGCTTCAGCCGCGATCTTTTAAGGAGGAATGATCGAAACACGCGCGATAGGCGCGCGCGGCGGCCGACGGATCGGGGGCATCGAACACCCCACTGACGACGGCGATGAGATCGGCGCCGGCCGCTACCACCGAACGCGCATTGTCGGGGGTGATCCCGCCGATCGCCACTCGCGGCACACCGAAGCCGGCGCTGTCGCGCAGCAGGTCGAACGTGGCGCGCCGGGCGTTCGGTTTGGTGCCCGACGGGAAAAACGCCCCGAACGCGACATAGTCGGCGCCCGCGGCGACGGCCGCATGGGCGCGCCGCAGGTCGTCGTAGCAGGACACTCCGATCAGGGCGTCCGCCCCCAGTACGGCCCGAGCCGTGTGGGCGTCGCCGTCGTCTTCGCCCAGATGCACGCCGTCCGCGCCGATGGCCCGCGCCAAGGCCAGATCGTCGTTCACGATCACCCGCACGCCACGCGCCGCGCACAGGGCGAGCAGTGCTTCGGCCTGCTCGCGTCGCAGGCCGGCCGAAGCGGATTTGTTGCGGTATTGCAGCAGCGCCGCGTGATCCAGCACGGCATCCACGCGCGTCAGCAGACGCCGGGTGTCGGGGTCGTCGGGGGTGATGAGGTACAGCCCGCGCGTCCACTCGCGGCGCGAAACCGGGGCTGCACATGAGGCAGGGTGGGGCGGATTGGGCGAAAAAATCATCGGTGGGCGCTTTCGGCGCTGGGCGCGGGATGGGAGAATGACGCTGAATTCCTAAGACTGGACATTATCCGATGAACGACACTGCTGCCCCCGTCGCCTACCGCACCTGGATGTGCGTCGTCTGCGGTTTCATCTACGACGAGGCTAAAGGACTGCCGGACGAGGGCATCGCCCCGGGCACGCGCTGGGATGACATCCCCGACACCTGGACCTGTCCGGACTGCGGCGTGACCAAGAGCGACTTCGAGATGGAAATGGCCTGAGGGCGCTCGCCTGGAAGCTGGCCGGATTCCGGCCGGCTGGCCGCCCGTCCCGCATATTCGTATGAAACGAGCGGCTTCGACGCCGCTCAATGCAACTGCGTTTGGCGCTGACTGCCCTGATCCACCAGCCGATGGCGGATCGCCTCGGCGTCGTCTGCATCCGGCATCGCCTGTAGATAACGACCCAGATCACGCATCGCGCCGGCCTGGTATCCCAGCTCGGAATACCCCAGGCCGCGATCGCGCAGCGCGTCGGCATTGTCCGGCGCCAGGCGCAGGATCCGGTCGCTGCAGCGCACCGCCCGGCCCCAGTCGCCGCTTTCGACATATAAACCATGCAGATTCCGCAGCATCCTCACCAGGATCGCCCGTGGCGGCGCGGGATCCAGGATCTGCAGCAAGGCCTCGTCGGGCACGTCCTCGCCGAAATGCGGCCGCGCCCGCTGGCGCAGCTCATCGGCATTGAGGGGACGTCCCCGGTTGAACGGGTCCATCACCAACACCCCGTCGTCCACCGGCAGCCGAACCAGGAAATGGCCGGGAAACGACACCCCGTCCAGCGCCACGCCCAGCCGCTGCGCCACTTCCATCTGGATCACGGCCAGCGATATGGGATTTCCCAACCGACGGGTCAGCACTTCGTTCAGATAGCTGTTGCGCGGGTCGTAATACTCGTCGTGGTTGCCCGCGTAGCCCAGTTCCTCGAATAAACGGCGGTTGATCGCCTGCATCTTCATGGGTGCGCTGTCGATCCGATCGACTTCCGGCCGCAGCGAGGTCACATGGGCCTCGACCAGCGCGTTGCAGGCCGCGGGATCCAGGTCCGGATACTCGTCGTGGGCGATCAGCAGCGCGCTGCCGAGCAACGGCACCTGATCGTCGGCGAGGTCGGCCAGGGTCGACCAGTCGGGAAGCGTGAAGAATGTGGTCATGTCCCAAGACTGCAGGCTGACCTTGTCTGGTACAAGCCCCGATGCCGCCGGGTTCAGGGCGTGGGCTGGATGTCCGGGGCGAAAGTGATCTCGGTCCCGTCCTTCAGGCCCATCTTCGCCGCCTGCCCGGCATTCAGTTCGAGCACATAGCGCGCCGGCGCGTCGCTGGGATAGGGCGGGCAGCGGTTGCCGGACGAACAGGGCGGGACATCGCGCTGCTGCGATATCAGCCTGCGCTCGTTGTCGAAGTAGAGGATGTCCAGCGGCAGCCGGGTGTTCTTCATCCAATAAGCGAGCGGCATTTCGCGTTCATGGATGAAAAGCATCCCGCGATCAGCATCCATGTCGTCCCGGAACATCAGTCCGCGCGCGCGTTCGCCGTCGTCGTCCGCGATCTCCACCAGAAAGCGTTGGCCGTTCAATTCGACCCAGTGCTCGCTCGCATTGCCGCAGCCGCTGACCAAAAGGCAGGAAAACAGCACTGCTACGCTCGATACACGCATTTGGAAGCTCCTGGAAAAAACCAGGGACGACCATCGCGGAGAGCGGGGCTTACGTCAAGATGAAGAAACCTCTTCCCAAAACGTTTGCTGCCATGCACAATGCGCGCCCTTGCAGCGGTGACCGAAAAGAAACCGCAGCGGGAAGCGACAGAAAGCGCACAGGGGAGTTGACGGATTCCGATACTTCCATACAATGCGCGGCCCGACTGACGGTATCGGAAACGAGCCGGAACGAAGGAAAGAAAAACGCGCTGGGGAGTTGACGGATTGAGATATTCCCCTACAATGCGCGGCCCGAGTGAAGCTTCGGAAACGAGGTGAAACAAAGGCAAAAACGCGAATGCGGGGGTTGACGAATTCAGATACTTCCCTACAATGCGCGGCCCGAGTGAAGGTTCGGAAACGAGCCGAAACAAAGGAAAGATTAAAGCGCTGGGGAGTTGACGGATTCTGATACTTCCCTATAATGCGCGGCCCACATGACAGTGTCTTGACGAGCTTCAGGTGGTGCTGGTCGAAACAGAAAAGCAGGTGTTGACGAGTCAGTCGAAACCCGCCAGAATGTGAGACCTTCTCGGCAGCGACTTGGGTCCGCCGGCGAGAGAAAAAAATCGCAGCAGGGTGTTGACGGCAACGAAAACTACCCTATAATGTGCGGCTCGGTCAGACGCTTCGGCGGCAACCGAAAGAGACAAAAGGGATGAGGCGCTGAGGCCGATTCCGACGATCTTTGACAGTGTGCGCAGGTGACTTGTGCGGGCGTCTGGCAAGTGGATGACTGTCCATTTTTGCAGACGTTCGAACAAGAACCAAATAGATTCAAAAGCATGCAAATGCAAGAGAAAGTAATTTGGAGCTTGGACGATCGCTGCACTCAAAGCTTTGGACTTCGGTCCGAAAAATTTAAGTGAAGAGTTTGATCCTGGCTCAGAGTGAACGCTGGCGGCAGGCCTAACACATGCAAGTCGAACGGCAGCACAGAGGAGCTTGCTCCTTGGGTGGCGAGTGGCGGACGGGTGAGGAATACATCGGAATCTGCCTTATCGTGGGGGATAACGTAGGGAAACTTACGCTAATACCGCATACGACCTACGGGTGAAAGCGGAGGACCGCAAGGCTTCGCGCGATAAGATGAGCCGATGTCGGATTAGCTAGTTGGCGGGGTAACGGCCCACCAAGGCGACGATCCGTAGCTGGTCTGAGAGGATGATCAGCCACACTGGAAC
>JAZKFJ010000012.1:35040-44534 GCA_040386495.1 Pseudomonadota bacterium | reverse complement strand
CGGCGCCAACGCGCACGCCATCGACCTGGCCGAAGACCGCCAGAAATTCCGCGATGCGATGACCGAGATCGGCCTGGGCTCGGCGCGTTCCGGCGTGGCGCACACGATGAAGGAAGCCGAGGAAATCCAGGCCGGCATCGGCTTCCCGGCGATCATCCGCCCGAGCTTCACGCTCGGCGGCACCGGCGGCGGCATCGCCTACAACAAGGAAGAGTTCGAGGACATCGTCACGCGCGGGCTCGACCTGTCGCCGACCACGGAAGTCCTGATCGAGGAATCCCTGCTTGGCTGGAAAGAGTTCGAGATGGAGGTCGTCCGCGATCGCAAGGACAACTGCATCATCGTCTGCTCGATCGAGAACTTCGATCCGATGGGCGTGCACACGGGCGACAGCATCACGGTCGCGCCGGCGCAGACGCTGACCGACAAGGAATACCAGATCATGCGCAACGCGAGCATCGCGGTGCTGCGCAAGATCGGCGTCGATACCGGCGGCTCGAACGTGCAGTTCGGCATCAATGCCCAGGACGGCCGTGTCGTGGTCATCGAGATGAATCCGCGGGTGTCGCGTTCGTCGGCGCTGGCGTCCAAGGCCACCGGCTTCCCGATCGCCAAGGTCGCGGCCAAGCTCGCGATCGGCTACACGCTGGACGAACTGAAGAACGAGATCACCGGCGGCCTCACGCCGGCGTCGTTCGAGCCCAGCATCGATTATGTCGTCACCAAGATTCCGCGCTTCGCGTTCGAGAAATTCCCGGCCGCCGACGCGCGTCTGACCACGCAGATGAAGTCCGTGGGCGAGGTGATGGCGATCGGCCGCACGTTCCAGGAATCGCTGCAGAAGGCGCTGCGCGGCCTGGAGACCGGCAAGGTCGGCCTGGACCCGACCGATCTCGACCTGAGCACCGACGAAGGCATGGCCCGCCTGCGCCGCGAAGTGAAGGAAGCCGGCCCGGAGCGCATGTTCTATCTCGCCGACGCCTTCCGCGCCGGCATGTCGGTAGAAGACGTGCACGCGCTGTCGTTCGTCGACCCGTGGTTCCTCGACCAGATCGAAGAACTGATCGCCTGCGAGCGCGATGTCGCCGCCGCCGGTCTCGAAGGTCTGGACGCCAAGCGCCTGCGCGCGCTCAAGCGCCGCGGCTTCTCCGACGCCCGCCTGGCCCAGCTCGCCGGCACCAACGAGACCGCGGTGCGCGCGTTGCGCAAGGCCTTTGGCGTGCGCCCGGTCTACAAGCGCGTGGACTCCTGTGCGGCCGAGTTCGCCACCAACACGGCGTATCTGTATTCGACCTACGAGGACGAATGCGAAGCCGCGCCGAGTTCGCGCGACAAGATCATCGTGCTGGGCGGCGGCCCGAATCGGATCGGGCAGGGCATCGAGTTCGATTACTGCTGCGTGCATGCGGCGCTGGCGCTGCGCGAGGACGGGTACGAGACCATCATGGTCAACTGCAACCCGGAAACCGTGTCCACCGATTACGACACGTCGGATCGCCTGTATTTCGAGTCGCTGACCCTGGAAGACGTGCTGGAGATCGTCGAGCTGGAGCAGCCGAAGGGCGTGATCGTGCAGTACGGCGGCCAGACGCCGCTGAAGCTCGCGCAGGCGCTGGAAGCCAACGGCGTGCCGGTGATCGGCACCTCGCCCGATTCGATCGATCTGGCCGAAGACCGCGAACGTTTCCAGAAGCTGGTCGAGAAGCTCGGCCTGCTGCAGCCGGCCAACCGCACCGCGCGCAATGCCGATGAAGCATTGGCGCTGGCGCGTGAAATTGGTTACCCGCTGGTGGTGCGCCCAAGTTATGTGCTGGGCGGCCGTGCGATGGAAGTGGTCTATTCCGACGCCGACCTGTCGCGCTACATCCGCGACGCGGTGAAGGTCTCCAACGATTCGCCGGTCCTGCTGGACCGCTTCCTCGACCACGCAGTCGAAGTCGATGTCGACGTCATCGCCGACAAGGACGGCAACGTGCTGATCGGCGGCGTGATGCAGCACATCGAAGAGGCCGGCGTGCATTCCGGCGACTCGTCGTGTTCGCTGCCGCCGTACTCGCTGTCCGCGGAAACGCAGGCGAAACTCCGCGACCAGGTGGTGGCGCTGGCCAAGGCGCTGAACGTGATCGGACTGATGAATACCCAGTTCGCAGTGCAGACCGAAGCAGATGGCACCGACACCATTTTCCTGCTGGAAGTGAACCCTCGCGCCTCTCGCACCGTGCCGTTCGTGTCCAAGGCTACCGGCATGCCGCTGGCGAAGATCGCCGCGCGCTGCATGGCCGGCAAGACCCTGGCCGAGCAGGGCGCGTTGAAGGAAATCGTGCCGCACTATTACTCGGTGAAGGAAGCGATCTTCCCGTTCGCGAAATTCCAGAATGTCGATCCGATCCTTGGCCCGGAAATGCGCTCCACCGGCGAGGTGATGGGCGTGGGCCTCAACTTCGGCGCCGCGTTCGCGCGCGCGCAGGAAGCCGCCGGCATCAAGGCGCCGCCGGTCGGCAAGGCCTTCATCTCGGTGCGCGACCCCGACAAGCAGCGCGTGCTCGCAGTCGCCGAAGAACTGATCCGCCGCGGCTTCTCGCTGGTGGCGACCCGTGGCACCGGCGCATGGCTGCGCTCGCAGAACGTGGCCTGCGAGACGATCAACAAGGTCGTCGAAGGCCGGCCGCACGTCGTCGACCTGATCAAGAACGGCGAAATCACCTATATCGTCAACACCACCGAAGGCAAACAGGCCATCGCCGACTCGTTCTCGATCCGTCGCGAGGCCCTGCAGCACCGGGTGACGTACTCGACCACGATTGCGGGCGCGAAAGCCTTGCTGCATTCTCTCGATTTCCGCGACAGCGGCCCGGTCTGGGCGCTGCAGGAACTGCACAAGGAACTGGATCCGTCATGAGCCGAGCCCCCCTGACATCGAAAGGCGCGCAGCGTCTGCGCAGCGAGCTGGAACAGCTGAAAAGCGTGCAGCGCCCGGCGGTGATCAACGCCATCTCCGAGGCCCGCGCCCACGGCGACCTCAAGGAAAACGCCGAGTACCACGCCGCGCGCGAGCAGCAGGGCTTCATCGAAGGCCGCATCAAACAGCTCGAAGCGGAGCTGTCGCATGCGCAGGTCATCGATATCTCCACGCTCAACGCCGGCAGCCGCGTGGTGTTCGGCGCCACCGTGACCCTGGCGGACGTGGAGAGCGAGGAGGAGAAGCGCTACCAGATCGTCGGCGACCTCGAAGCCGACATCAAGCTCGGGCTGATCGCGATTTCCTCGCCGATCGCGCGCGCGCTGATCGGCAAGCACGAGGGCGACGTGGTCGAGATCGACGCGCCGGCCGGCCGCCGCGAGTTCGAACTGATCCAGGTCGCCTACGAAGGCTGACCGGGGCGCAACGATGGCCGATGCCATCTTCCTGCTGCCCGCGTGGTCGGGCTTCGGTCGTCAGGGGCTTTCGCCGGAGCTGGCGAAAGCCTTCGGCCGTGCGGATGCCGCCGCGCCCGGCGACAGCGGCATCGATGCGCAGTTGATCCGCCATTTCGCCGCGACGCCCGCACGATGGGCGCCGGCCGCGATCACGCGTCAGGCCGATGCCAGCGACGCCGCAGGTGCGGCCTGGCTGCGCGCCGATCCCGCGCACGTGCGGCCGGAAATGACCGGCGCACGCCTGCTGGGCATCGGCGAGCGGCTGTCGCTGTCGCAGGCCGATGTGGACGCGCTGCTGCCCGCGCTGAAGCCTGTGTTCGGCGACAGCGGCTTCACGCTGGATGCGCCGACGCCGACGCGCTGGTATCTGCGTCTGTTGCGCGAAGCGAAATTTCCGCAGTTCAGCACGCCGGACGACGCGCTGGGCGCCGATCTGTTCGAGCATCAGCCCGACGGCCCCGAAAGCCGCCGCTGGCGCGCATTGCTCAACGAGGTGCAGATCGTGCTGCACAACCATCCGTGGAACGCGCAGCGCGCCGGACGCGGGCTGGTGTCGATCAACGCGCTGTGGGTCTGGGGTGGTGGCGTGCTGCCGGACCGGATCGTCGCCGACGCGCGACAGGCCTGCAGCGACGACGATCTTCTGAAAGCGTCGATGCAACTCGCGGGCGGTACCTCGCAGCCGCTGCCGCAGGATTTCGGCAGCGCAACCTCCAGCGGGAACGCCGCCGCGCTCTACGATCTGCGCCGCTTCCGCGATTTCGCGGCGCTGCAGCGCGACTGGCTGCTGCCGGCGGTGTCGGCGGTGCGCTCGGGCGGGCTCGAAACGCTCGCTCTGGACGCCGCGGACGGCACGCAGCTTCGACTGGTGCGCGGCCAGCGCTGGCGCTTCTGGCGAGGCGCGTGGGTGCTGCCGGCGTCATCGCAACCGCAGCGCGAAAGCCAGGAACAGCACCCGGAATGACCCGCACGATCCGGCGCCGTGATGCCGCGGACATGCTCGATCCCCAGGGCGAATGGCCACCGCAGCTGCCGCCGCTGCTGCGCCGCGTCTACGCCGCACGCGGTGCGCACACGTATGCGCTGGCGCAACCGCGCCTGCCGCAGCTGCTGGCGCCGGATACGCTGCTGGGGATCGATGCCGCGGCGCGTCTGCTGGCCGCGGCAATCGACGCCGATCGTCATATCGTGGTCGTCGGCGATTTCGACTGCGACGGCGCCACTGCCTGTGCGGTCGCGGTGCGCGGCCTGCGCCTGCTGGGCGCGAAACAGGTGTCGTATGCGGTGCCCAATCGCATGATCCACGGTTACGGCCTGTCGCCCGCGCTGGTCGAAGACCTGATCGGTATGCGTCCCGATGTGCTGGTGACCGTCGATCACGGCATCGCCTGCCATGCCGGCATCGCCGCGGCGAAAGCGCACGGCTGGCAGGTGCTGGTGACCGACCACCATCTTCCCGGCGAACGGCTTCCGCAGGCCGATGTCATCGTCGATCCGAATCTTCCGGATGATGGTTTTCCCAGCAAGGCGCTGGCCGGCGTCGGCGTGATGTTCTACGTGCTGCTGGCGCTGCGCCGTGCGCTGCGCGAAGCCGGTGCGTTCGATGGCGATCCGCCGGATCTGTCGGTGCTGCTGGATCTGGTCGCGGTGGGCACCGTCGCCGATCTGGTGCCGCTGGATGCGAACAACCGCATCCTGGTGGCGGCGGGCCTGCGTCGGCTGCGCGCCGGTCACGGCTGCGCCGGTCTGCGCGCGCTGATCGAGGTGTCGCGCAAGCAGGCGACGACGCTGACCGCGAGCGATATCGGCTTCTCGATGGCGCCGAGGATCAACGCCGCCGGCAGGCTCGAAGATATGGCCGTCGGGATCGAATGCCTGCTCTGCGACGATGCTGGCCGCGCGCGCGAACTCGCCGAGATCCTCGACGGCATCAACGCCGAGCGCCGCGGCGTGCAGCAGCAGATGGTCGGCGATGCCGAGGCCGCACTGGCGGGGCTGTCGTTCGACATCGATTCCGGCCGCGCCACCGTCTGCCTGTATCGCGAGGACTGGCATCCGGGCGTCGTCGGGCTGGTCGCGTCGAAGGTCAAGGAACGCGTGCATCGCCCGGCGATCGCGTTCGCGCCCAGCGATGCCGGCAGCGATCTGTTGCGCGGTTCGGCGCGTTCGATCGCCGGTTTCCACATCCGCGATGCGCTGGCCGCGGTGGATGCGCAACATCCCGGGCTGATCGAGAAATTCGGCGGCCATGCGATGGCCGCCGGCCTGAGTCTGCGGCTGATCGAACTACCGCGTTTCCAGGCGGCGTTCGAACGTTGCGCCGCGGCGATGCTATCGCCGGAACTGCTGCAGGACGTGATCCTCAGCGACGGCCCCATGTCGCCCGAGGCCTGCGATATCGAGACCGCGCTGGCGCTGCGCGATGGCGGGCCTTGGGGGCAGGGCTTCGCCGAGCCGCTGTTCGACGATGTCTTCGATGTCGTCGGATGGAAGATCCTGGGCGAGCAGCATCTGAAGCTGGAACTGACGCGGCCGGGCGTCGCCGGCCAACGTCTGAATGCGATCCACTTCGGCGGCTGGACCGGCGAAGCGCCGTCAGCGCGTTCGCGCATCGCCTACCGGCTGCAGCCGGACGACTGGCGCGGCGGCGATGCGGTGCAACTGGTGGTGGTGCATCGGCAACCCGCGTCCGCATGAACTCGCGGGAATCGTCCGATGCCGCTACTGAAAAACCGAAAGCGATTCGCTTTCGGAATGGTTCAGACGTCCACTAGTAACCGATATGCGGCGCGGATCCGTGCGGTGATCGGGCCGCTGGCGTAGCAGCGCTCTTCGATCGCGGCCACCGGCAATATTTCGTATGCGGTGCCGCACAGGAAAACCTCGTCCGCTCCCAACGCTTCGGCCACGGTGATTGTGCCGATGATGGTGCGTATGCCCAGCGATTCTGCGATCTCCAGCACCGTCGCGCGGGTGATGCCGGCCAGAAAGCAGTCGGGTGCGGGGGTGTGCAGTACGCCATCGATCGCGAAAAAAATATTCGCGCCGGTCGATTCGGCGATATCGCCGTTCATGTCGAGCAGCATGGCATCGTCGAAGCCGCGCGCCACCGCGCTGTTCCAGGACATCGTGCCGATCGCATAGTTCGGCGATGATTTCGCCTGGGGCGGGAATACGCTGGCCGGCGCGCGTCGCCATTCGCTGATGGACAAGCGAACGCCGTTTTCGCGCTTTTCGGGCGTATACGGTTTGTTCCACGCGAATGCGGCGATCGACACGTTCACTTGTGGATTCGGCGAGCCGATACCGATGAAATCGGCGCCGCGCCAAGCCACGGGACGGATGTACGCGTCGCCGCTGAGGCCGTTCGCGGCCAATGCGGCATGCGTCGCCGCTTCCAGCGCTTGAACGCCATAGGGGATACGGTATTGCATGAGCTCGGCCGAACGCAGAAAGCGCTCGAAATGTTCGCGTCCCTTGAGGATCCGCCCGCTGTAGGAACGGATACCCTCGAACACGGCGCCGCCGTAATGCAGGCTGTGACTGAGCACATGCAGCTGCGCCCGACTCCATTCCACCATCTCGCCGTTGTGCCAGATAACGCCTTCCAGAGTCTCGAAACTCGCGCGCTCCATCAGCACGCTCCCGCGCGGAAGCCGGCGTCGACTCGGGCATGCATCTCAGCGCTTCCTGCCGACGATCAGACTGAAGCCCGAGGGTAGGGGCCGGCACTCCTCGTATTCGAAACCGGTCGCGTCGAACAGTTGCGCGTAGTGGGCGATGGTGCGCTCTTTCCCGCCGGTGATGACGAGCATGGTCAGGTCGACCACCTTGCTCCAGTCGAACTCGGGCGTGTCCAGCAATACGCGTTCGATCAGGATCGCTTTCGATCCCGGCTCCAACGTTGTCGCGACCTGGGTCATGATCGCGGTGGCCATCGCATCGTTGCATACGTGGATGACGCTCTTGAGCATCGCGCAGTCGGCGCGCACCGGGACCGCCAGAGTCGCATCGCCTTCGACGATATCGATCCGGTCGCGCACGCCTGCAGCGCTCAGATCGGCGTCTGCGCCGACCATCGATGCGGGGAGGTCGAAAAGGGTTGCGCGAAGATGCGGATGCGCGCGCAGCACGGGAGCGAGGATCACGCCGCGGTTGCCGCCGACATCGAGAAGATGCGAGATACCGGAAAAATCGTAATGCGCGGCGAGTTCGTGACCGACTTGCGCGGTCACGGACTGCCAGCCGCGATTGAAGCGCAGCGACGCATCCGGGTTTTTATCGAGATGATCGAACAGTTCGCGACCGTGCGCCACGCCGAAGCCGGTGCGCCCGCTGCGCAGACTGTCGGGCAGGTGTTGCCAGGCGCGACGGAATTCCGGGCCGCTGAACAGACGCATCTGATGCCCCATGCCCGCAGGCGATTCGTCCACCAGCAGACGGCCTTCGGCAGTCGCGACGTGTCCATGCTCGGTGGCGGTCGACAAGGAGAGTCCCGAGAGCACATTGAGCACGCGCTCGACTGCGTCCGCATCGAGATCGAGCATTGCAGCGATGTCCTCGGCCCTGCGTGGCGTATCGTCCAGGCTTTGGAGAAGGCCCGTTTCGAGCGACGCATTGATCACATCCGCGAAGATCGCGGCATGCGACAGGAAGCGCAGATAATCGCGGGAGCCCGAACGGCCGAGCAGGCTGTAGCTGGATGTCAAGTGAGGTCTCCCGTTGACGTGTGTGGAGTATCGAGCGCGTGCGTCGGATGCGGCACGAGGCGTGGCCGTCCGAAGCAGTGCGATTCGCGAGTGGAGGATGGGCGAGTTTTGGCCGGAAAACATCGGGTATTTCGCGTTTTCCGTGCGTATACGTCTGTAGATATGTGCGCAACGCTTGCCGGCGATATGCAAACGTCCGGTATTGCGCTCGATGCTGGCAGATTCAAAACGTCTCCTGAGATTCCATTCTGGCGTGGGCGGGAATGCATTCGCATCGCGTTGCGATCCGCGTCCATACCGTGTCGAACGGATCGTCGGGTCGGACCGATGCCGTTCGCACTGCTTTGAGGTCCCAGGATTATTGCAGGCGAGTGCCGCAGCGTCAAAGCTTTCGCGATGCTTTCGCTATTAACAGGGCGGCGACTGGCGCTGGCGGCACGCATCGTGCATGCCTTTCGGTATTGCGAAGTGTCGTGGATAATGTCGCGGAAGGTTAGCGTGACGATTATCGGCCGTGCTATTCTCCTCCCCCGATTCATCCGGGATCGGCGTGATCCAGTGGTCGCGCACGCACGCATCTCGCGCGCTGGATGAACCTCGACAATATATCGAAGAACACTGAATGCTGGCGATTTTTTCGCCGCACAGTGCGCAGACGTACCAATGAAGCAGGGATTCGCATGTATCCGTTCCGTAAGGATCTGTTCGCCACGGAAAGCCGCTGGTATGTCGCATGTTGGGACGAGGATGTCACCGACCAACCGATCGAACGCTGGATCCTGAATCGTCCGCTGGTCCTCTATCGGGACAGCGCCGGTCGCGTGGTCGCGCTGGACGGTCGTTGTCCTCATCGCGGATTTCCGCTCGCCAAGGGCCGGGTCTGCGAAAACACCATCGAATGCGGTTATCACGGCATGCGCTTCGATGCGAGCGGCGCGTGCGTGCACATTCCGAGCCAGGAGCACATTCCGCCGAAGATGCGCGTCGCGTCGTATCCCGTGCACGAAGTATGGAACTGGGTCTGGATCTGGATGGGCGACCCGCAGCTCGCCGATGTGCGCGATGTGCCCGACCATATCGCGCTGGGACTGACCGATACCGCCAACTGGGAGCCCGATGTCAAGGTCTACTCGCACGTCGCTGCGCGTTACCAACTGCTCCACGACAACCTGCTCGATCTCAGTCACGTGGGTTTCCTGCACGGTTCGACCATCGGCACCGCCGATCTCGCGCGCACCGAACAGCGCAACACGCACGACGACACATCGCTCAACAGCACGCGTTATGTCACCGATGCCACGCTGACGCCTGCGCTTGCGGCGGCCTGGGGCGTCGATGGCGTGGTCGATCGCGAACTCTCGCTCACCT
>JAZKFJ010000012.1:0-35030 GCA_040386495.1 Pseudomonadota bacterium | reverse complement strand
GGCGGCTGTCGCAGCGAAGCCGTCGATGCTCGCCGCCGACGGGCCAGGTGGCGCGCCCGCGGATACGACGGACAATGCCGCCGAGGAGGCCCCCAACGAAGATGCGACACCCGTGCCGGCGTGGTCGATCGCGAACTCTCGCTCACCTTCCTGCTGCCCTGCCTGCACTGGGGGCACGACCGTTTCCTGCGCAGTCGCAGTCTGGAGGCCGCGGATGCCGGGCGCGAACTCGCCGTGCGGCGCATCTATCATGCGATCACACCGGCGACGCGCAACAGCGCCCATTATTTCTTCGTGCGCGCATCGGGCCTGCACCGCAGCGGTCCTGCGCCGACGCTCAAGTTCGACTATCGCAAGATCATCGACGAAGACGTCGCGGCGGTCGAGCAGGTCGAGCGCCTGCTCGCGGCAGGCGTCGAACCGGTCGATGTCTCCGTGCGCAGCGACTCCCATGCGGTCAAGGCGCGGCATCTGCTCGAGCAGATGATCCTCGCCGACCAACACCCTGCGCGCGTCGATCGCGCGCTTTCCACGCTCGAATCATCCGGGAATACCCAATGAAACACCTGCTCCTCGTCGGCGGCCACGATGAAACCTTCGCGCGCTTCGCCGGTCTGCCTTACCGCTTCAGCGCGATCCAGTTGGAGTCGAGCATCGGCGACGCCCAGAGGGCCCTGCTCGAACGGATCGAAGTCGTCCCCGCACTCGAAACCGCGGTCGTCGTCGAGCGCGCTCACAGCATCCATGCCGTCGATCCGGTCGATCTGGTGTTCTCGTTCACCGAGGATGGTCTGTTGCCGGCTGCGGCCGTCGCTCGCGAACTCGGTATCGAGGGCATCGATTACGACGCCTGTCTGGCCTGCATCGACAAGCCGGTCATGCGTGCGCGTTTCGAGCACACCCCGTTCCGTATCGACTCGGCGACCTGCACTGCGCTCGACGAAGCACTGGCATTCTTCGCGGCGCATCCGCGCGGCGTCGTGCTGAAGGATCCGCGCGGCGCGGGCAGCCGCCATGTCGCGATCGCGCATACGGCCGTCGAACTGCAGGCGTCGTGGACCGCATTGACCGCTCAGATCGACCGCGTGCTGGTAGAGGAATACATCGGCGGCCAGGAATACAGCGTCGAGACGTTGACCATCCGCGGTCGACACGAAGTGTTGGGCATCACCGAGAAGCGTCTGCGCGTCGATACCCTGGTCGAGGAGCAGCATGTGTTTCCGGCGAGCGGGCTCGATACGGCTCTGGTCGCGCGAATCGATGCGCTCGCGACCGGCGTATTGGATGCGCTCGGGTATCGCCACGGACCCTGTCATATCGAGTTCAAGGTGGACGGCGGCGAAGTGCGCCTGATCGAAATCAACAATCGCGCCGGCGGCGATTTCATCTGGGAAATGGTCTGGCTGACGCGTGGCGTCGACATGTTCCGCGAAACATTGGCCTATGCGTTCGAGGGTGAACCCGACCCGTCGGCCCGTGCGGGAATCGCCCGTCACGCCACCGCCGCCTCGCTGTTCTTCTTCGTGCCGCAGCGCGAAGCCGACGTGCGCGCAGCGCTCGAAGGCGTGTCGATCGAGCGATGCCTGCTGGACGATGACGATAATACGCCGCGCCCGGTCAACGATTCCGACGATCGCTATGGGGTGATCGTGATCGGTGCCGCAGACGAGCGTTCTCTGCGTGCAGCGCTTTCCCGCGCTGCCGATGCCGCGCCCGTGGCCTCCGCCGCTTGAGCGACCCGTCGCCAGCTTCGACCGCCTGCCGCCGCGAATGAGGACCGGAGACGCTTGGCGGCGCCTGCGACTGCACTGGCGCGGGTTGCGCCTCGACGGCGCGCTGGATGGCGGGGGCAGGGTGGATATCGCCCGCCTCGATGCCGGCACGTGCGCGACGCGTACGCGCATGCGCTACGCGCACGCACTGGAGACAGGCGTCGTCGATGCGCGCACGTCCGCGCGCATGTTCGGGCATGCGGCGATGCTGGCGGCGACGCTGCTGCTGATTGCCGCGTCGATCGCACTGACGTTCCAGATCCCGATCGCTTTCCAGGATTTCCTCGCCGATCTGGCTGCCGGCCGCAATGCGCGCGACGGCGCGCTTGGACTCTTCGCATTGCTCGCGGCTTCGTATGTGGCGTTGAATGGCGTGTTCGCGATGGCGTTCTGGTTGGGGATCGAAGCGCGCCGTCATTTCGGCGCGAGTGCGGCCCTGGCGATGGCGCGCAGTAGCGATGCGCCATCGATGCGACTGGTCTCGTTTTTCGGCCAGGAGTTGGAGAAGATCGAATCCGCGGTGTCGGTGATGCCGCTGCTGGCGCTCAATCTCGGCATCACCATCGTCTCTTCGGCGCTATTGATCCGTTTCAACGGTTCGCTCGGCTGGGTGGCGATCGTCGCGCTGCTGGCGACCACGCTGATCGCCCAGGCATTGGCGCGGCGCAACGCCGAGCTTTCGCAACAGCTCAACCGCAGTACGCAGACGCGCGCGGAAACCACCGCGGTCCTCTTCAAGACCGTGCGCACCATCATCCAGGCGGGCCTGATCGGCAATGCCGCGACCGTGATCGCTGCGCTGCGCAAGGATGAAGTCGCGATCCTGCGCAAGCGCACGATCGCGTTGACCTGGCTGAACCTGTTCCTGCAGATGGTGCCGGTGTGCCTCGCGTTCGCGGTCATCCTGCCGGGACTGATCGATGCGCAGGGTATCGACGTATCGGTGGTGTTTCCGTCGCTGCTGATGCTGGGCACCCTGCGCTCGGCGATGGGCTCGCTGCCCGATCTGATCGACGGCCTGAACATGGGGTTGCACGCGCTGCGGGATGCGCCGCTTCCTGTCGCGGACGTGGGCTTCGATGCGGACGTGGACACGATCGGGCAGGCGCCGCCATCGGCGCGGTCCCTCGCGTCCTGCCTGCGCCGGGCGCGAGGGCGCGTCGTGCATGTCGATATCGATGATGCCGTCGCGATCGGTCGATTTCTGCAGGCGCTGCGGGTTTGCGGCGATGCGCACTATCTGTCCGACCGGCCCTGGGTCTACACCGGCACCGTGCGCGAGAACATCCTGCACGGTCGTCTGGTCGCGCCGGACCTGTTTCGACAGGCGCTCGCCGATTCGGCCCTGGATGCCGATATGGCGCAATTGGCGAACGGTCTGGACACGCTCCTGCAGCCGGGCGGCGCCAATCTTTCGGGCGGCCAACGCCAGCGCGTGACGATCGCGCGCGCGATCTGCGACGACACCCCGACCATCGTCGCCCATCACGCGTTTTCGGCCCTCGACGAGCATACCCGTCGGCATGTGCTCGATGCCTGCATCGATCGGGCTTGGTCGGGACGCACGCTGCTGCTGATCGACCGCGACCCGGCCGTGCTGGATCACGCACAATGCCGGCTCGTCTTCGATGCGGAGCAGGGCGCAGTCCTGCATGAGATCGCATCCCGGCGCCGTAACGTCGCGACGCTTGCCGCAGCGGAGCCTGTCGATACGGACAGCGTGCCGCCCCTCGTCGGGGAGGACGAATCGGTTGCGCCGGTGCCCGATACCGTTGTCGGTCTGTCGCGCATGTTCGGGCGGCATCGCCTGTTGCAGTTCGCTGCCGTCATCGCGATGGTGGCGCTGTTCCGCGACGCCTTGCTGCTGGCCTCCCAGTACGTATTGACCATGGCCTCGGGCGCGTCCATCGCCGGTCAGATCGTATTCGCCACCAGCCTGATCGCATTGGCCGCACTGATCACGGCGCTGCTGGTGCGCAAGGTGCTCGATACAGTGATTCTGGCCACCGACCGCGTGTTCGCCATGTTGATGCGATCTACCCTCTATCGCAGGCTGGATCGTTTGGAGGCGCTCGACCGCTATCTCTCCGCAGGTATCCACGGCCAGAGCGTGCTCGACCGCTCTCTGGGGCCGCGCTTGATCGCGTTGCTCGGCACCGCGGCGCTGCTCGCGGTCACGTCGCTGTTCGTGGCGCTGCTGGTGCCGATGACGATTCCGTTGTTCCTGATCGCATACGTGGTGATGTTCTGGCTGGGCCGGCGCTATCGCGCCACCATCGCGGTTCTCGCGTCCGCGCAGGGCTCGATCAGCGGCAGCGCGATGGCATCGGTGATCGAATTCATGGACGGCCGCGACAGCCTGCGCATGCGCGAAGGCGCGATCGACGATTGGCTGCGCCGCCGCGTGATTCCCGGGTTGGCGAGGCTGGACGCCGCGACGAAAGCCAGCGAGTGCGCAGAGCGCTGGTTCAGCTTGTCCAGCGAGCTGATCAGCAGTTTGATCTTCCTGGGCGTCGCGCTGTGGTTCGGGCTTGGCGGTGCGGGATCGCCGATCGTCGACGGATTGATTCTGGTCAGCATCGCAGCTGCGATCACGGCCAGCGGACGCCTCGTCAAGACGCTGGCCGCGTTCGACCACGACCTGGTGTGGTTGCGCGGCAGTCTGGGGCTCATCGACGATGCCGTGATCGCCACGAAAATGGCCGATATCGCCGAAGAAAACAGCGCGCAGATCGATCGCAGTGCGCCCATCGTCGTCGACGGTCTGCGATTCGCCTACGGAAATGCCGGCCGCAACGTATTGCAGATCGACGCTTTATCGATCGCTCCAGGCGAAAGCGTGGCGGTGGTCGGTCGTACCGGCGCCGGCAAATCGACGCTGCTGAAACTGTTGTCGGGCGTGCTCGCCCCCAGCGCGGGCAGCATCCGCGTCGCCGGCATCGCGCCATCGGATCTGCGTGCCGCCGATTTCGGCCGGGTGTTCCAGATCCTGCCGCAGGAACCGGTGTCTCTGCCCGGCCGCATGCGCGACTCATTCTTCCCCGTTGATCTCGATGCCGCCGCTGTCCGCAGCGCCTGTGCGCTCGCCGATGTCGATGCGGCGACGGTCGCAGCACTGGATGAGCCCACCGGCACCGCTTTGCGCGCAGTGGATGTCGCCCGGCTCAAACTGGCTTCGATCGTGGCGAGTCCGGCGCCTGTGGTGGTGCTCGATGAGCCCACTGCGGCGCTCGACGAGCCGCAATCGCACGATTTCGCCCGCAGTCTGCTGCGACTCACGGCTGGCCGCACCGTACTGATGGTGACCCACAATGTGCGCCTGCGCGATTACTTCGACCGCTGCGTGACGCTCGACAATGCCGCGGTTGGCGCTTCAATGCCCGCAGGCGTCGCGGCTCGAACCGCCATGGACGCGACGCGGACCCACGAGATGCACCCCCACGAGTCAAACCCATGAAGATACTGATCCTGCATCGGGTACCGTTCGCGGTCCTGCACTACGACCGATTGATCGATCACGAGGCGCATGAAGTGATCTATCTCGGTGCGGAAGACCGGCTCGGCGACCTGCCGCCCGATTTGCGCGCTGTCCGCATCCCGCTGCTGCCCGGGCAGGACCATGCCACCCATGTCGAGCGGTCCATCGACGCGTTCCGCGGCGTTCAACGCGTGGTGTCCGCATCGCAATACACATTGCGCGATGCGGCGCGCATCCGCGAAGCCATCGATTGCCCCGGCATGCGCGTCGATGCGTTCGACGCGGTCGACGACAAGGTGGTCATGAAAGCCCGCATCCGCGCCTTGGGCCTGCGGGCACCGGCGTTCATGCCTTATCCGCAGTTTCTCGAGGCGCAGGATTGTCCGTGGACGGCGAAGACGGTGCTCAAGCCGCGCTGCGAAACGGCCAGCCGCAACGTCTCGGTCTTTCCGAGTCCGCAGACACTGCTGGCTGCGGCGGAGCGGGGCGAGATTCCCGACCAGCCCGCGGCGGAGTCGATGCAGGTCGAGGAGTTCGTCGAAGGCCCGATCCTGCATTTCGATGGCTTCGCCCGCGATGGCGAGATCGTGCTCATCCAGCCGAGTCGCTATCACGGCACATGTCTGGGCTACGCGCGCGGTGAATCGCTCGGCTCGCTGCAGTTCGACGATCAGGCGTTGGCGGAGACCGCCGCCGGCTATGTGCGCGCCTGCGGCATCGCGGACGGTGCCTTCCACCTGGAAATGATCCAGACAGACGCCGGTCTGTGCTTCCTGGAGATCGCGCCGCGCGTCGGTGGCGGAGGCATCAACGATGTGATGCGCCTGCGCTGGGACATCGATCTTGTGGCCGCCGATATCGCCACTCAGGCCGGGATGGCACCGCCCGCGTACGCATCCCGGGCCACCGACGAGCGCTACGGCTTCTACATCGTCCCCGGTCATCCGCACGCCGGCAGCCGCTGCACCGTGCGTTTCGATTACCCGGAACGCGCGCGGATCGTCAGCGAAACCGCCATCGGCGCAGACGAAACGCTTGGCGCGGACATCACGCACAACGCGGGCGAAGTCCCCCTCTATCTGATCGTCAGACAGGATCTCGCGATCGATCCGACAACGTTGATGGACGGCATTGCCGCTTCCATCGATATCCAGTACTCAAAGGAGTGACCGATGCAAGACAAGATCATCATCGTAAAGCGCGATTCGCTGCCCGCCCTGACCCATGTGGACGTGGACGATCGCAGAGTGGATATCGGCGAACTCCGCGATTTCAGCCGTCACGATGCGCTGCGCGCCTGCATGACGTCCAATGCCTCGACCACGTCGTTCGCGTGGACCACGCTCAAGCCCGGGCAGACGTTGGCGGCGCACAAACATCCCGTCGACAGCATGATCCTGGTGTGCGAGGGCGCTGGCCGCTACTTCGGCGAATACGATGCCGAACTCGGTGCCGGCGACATCGTCTACGTACGCAGCAACGCCCTGCATGGTTTCCAGGCCGCGGCGGACAGCCGGCTGGAGTGCCTGTCGATCCAGTTCGAAGGGCGCGGTCTGTATGAGGACAGCGAGCGCAGCCTGGTCAAGTTCGGCGACGTCAGCCATTACGATTCGATACTCGACTGCAACCGCAATTGGAAGCAATCGTTCGCCGCGCTGTGCGCATCCCTGAGCGCCGACATCAGCAGCCACGGCGATATCTACAACGCCAGTCTCTACGGTTACATCGGTCGCTGGTCGAGCGTATTCCAGAATCTGCTGTTCCTGCGCCAGGCCAACACCCACTGCAAATCGCTTTCCGAAATCTTCCGGGAACATCTGCACGACGAATTCGGTCACGATTCGCTGCTGTCCCAGTACGAATACCGCTGGGATGCGCAGCTGGAAGCGTATTTCGGGTGGTTCCTCAACCAGATGTACACGCGATCCGACGAGGCCAAGCTGATCCTCGTGCATATGGTCATGGAGACGGCGGGAGACGTGTTCTCGCAAGTCATGGCGGAGTCCAGCGCCGGCAAGACCGAAATCGCCGATTATGTCGGCGTGCACGGCGAACTGGACGGCGGGCATGCGGATGTCGGCTCGAAGATCATCAAGAACTACTGCTTCAGCCATCCCGCCGACGCCAGGAGCGCCTGCGAAGACGGTTGGCGGATGTTCATGGGCATGTTCGCGCGGATGCGCGAGCTGGCATTGCTGCGCCAACAGGAGGCCATGCCGTCATCCGGCGTGGAAGCGGCCTGAAAGGGAAAGGGAACGGAATCGATATCGATGACGAGGGATAACACGTGATGAATCCGGACAGAGGCACCCAGGGTGCGCAGAGCGCTGCAGACGGCATGGACCCGATGCGCTGGCGCTTCGGTCGCGCACGCGAGGAATTCGATCTGCGACGTATCGATCTGACGTCGCTCGCCATGGATTTCAGCGTCCATTCCCGCGAGTACTGCGAACGGGTGACCGGCGTGGATCTGACCGGTGTGGCGGTGGAAGATTTCCATCGTCATATCCCCGTCGACATGCAGACGCCCAACGACGTCAACATCAACGCCTGCACGCACCTGATCCAGGAGGCGGAGGACGCGGCCCTCTATAGCGACTACATCCGCGTATTGCTGCATATTTCCTACGAAGTGCTCGGCAGCGATCTGGTGTTCGAGTCCAAGCCCTTCCTGCGCCTGCATTTTCCGCAGCCGATGCCGAGTCATTTCCGCCTCGCGAACGGAGAGATGGCCTGCTACCACAACGATATGATGTTCGGCGAGTATGCGGAGCAGTTCAATTGCTGGCTCTCGATCACCCGTTGCCGCGCCAGCAGCGGGCTGCAGGTGGCCAGCCTCGCCGACAGTTGCAGGATCGTCGATCGCTTCGTCGATTCGCTGGGGCTTACGGCGCACGATTTCGCCGAATCCCGCCCCCGTTTCTTCGAATGGATGCGCGACGACGAAGACGCGCATCGCTTCGTGAAAGAAAGGGTGTCGCCCATGCAATCCGAAGCGAATGAACTGGTCATGTTCCATCCGATCAAGATCCACGGCACCGCCGAGAACATCGAGGACACGACCCGATCGAGCATCGATTTCCGCATCATGCCGCTGGACGACTACGAGCGCGTCATCCGTCAGGCCACCGAAAATGCCGATAAGATCACGACCTTCGACGGTATGGTCTATGTGCGCGGCGACTATTACCACTCGGCGACCATTCGCGAGTACGCAAGGGCGCATGGTCTCGAAGGCGGCGTCCGTTGAGCGTCGCGCGCATGCGCCTGTTCGCGCCGATCGCGATGGTCTGCTTTATCGCCTGCTCGCTGGCCGGCCCGGCCGCGGCAGGCGATATCGTCGCCCATCCGCTCGCTGCGGGTGATCGCATCGTGCTCGACGGGCGGCTCGACGAGGCGGCGTGGCAGGGTGTTCCGGCGCAGACCGAGTTCTATGAGTTCAGTCCGCGCGACGATCGCGAAGCCTCGCTGGCGACTTCGGTCAGGGTTTCCTTCGACGAGACGTATCTGTACGTGGCGCTGTCGGCGCGCGATCCTGTCGCCGACGATATCCGCGCGCCGTTCGCGCGGCGCGACAAGGTGTTCGCCGAGCAGGACATGTTCCAGTTGTTCATCGACGCCAGCGGCGAACGCAAGTCGGCACAGTTCATCCGGGTCAATCCGAGAGGCGCGATCGGCGACGGTATCTATACCGAATCGGAAGGGGAGGATTTCTCGCCGGACTTTCCCTTCGACGCCGCCGCGCATCGCCGCGACGACGGTTGGAGCGCGGAACTGCGCATTCCTTTCGCTTCGCTCGGCTACGACGGCTCGGGCCGCGACTGGACCATGCTGGTGGTGCGCAATATGCCGCGTACCGATCGCATCCGTTACGCCAATGCCCGGCTGCCGCGCGACAACAACTGTCTGCTCTGCCATAGCCCAGCGCTGCGCGGTCTGCGCGATCTGCCGGTCGGCCTGGACTGGCGGCTCACGCCGCAGCTCACTGCCATCCTGCGCTCGGACGAAGCCCGCGACCGCACCGAACTGCAGGCTTCGCTGGATGCGAAGATCCGGATCAACCCGCGCACCGTGGTCGATCTCACGCTGAATCCCGATTTCTCGCAGGTCGAGAGCGATCTGCCGGTCCTTTCGGGCAACAGCCGTTTCTCGGTGCTGCTGCCGGAGAAGCGTCCATTCTTCCTCGAAGGCGCAGACCTGTTGGTGTCGCCATTCAACGTCATGCATACGCGTTCGATCACCGATCCCGGCTGGGGCGCGCGTACCACGTACCGAAGCGACCGCTTGAATCTGGCGTTGCTGACCGCGCGCGACCAGGGCGGCGGCAGCGTGATCGTGCCCGGCGCCTATGGGAACGATGTGGTCGCACAGGATTTCAGTTCGCAGGCGACGGTGCTGCGCGCGACAACGACGCGCGCAGGGTTCACCTGGGGCGGTGTGCTGACCGACCGCAGCCTGTCCGGCAGCCGCGGGTATAACCGCGTGATCGGCCCGGATGCCGTGTGGCAGATCGGCGCCGATACGCGGATGCGCGCGCAAGTGCTGATGTCGTCGACCACCGCTGTCGTCGATGCCGACGGCGAACTGCGCGAAGGCGCGCGTCGCGACGGGATAGCCGCCTACTTCGACATCAGTCGCGACGTCGGCGAGTGGCGCTATTACGGACGTTACCGCGATATCGGCGACGGGTTCCGCGCCGACAACGGCTTCTTCACCCAGTCCGGCGTGCGTACGCTCGATCTCGAGGCGACGCGTCGTTATTACCGGGAGGGCGCCTGGCGCGAGATCAGTCCTTATCTCAACATGGGGCGTGTCCAGGACCGCAAGGGTCGCACCGTATCGCAGAGCGTGAATCCAGGCGTCTATGTGGCCGGTCCGCGCGGCATCGGCCTGAATGTCGAGTGGCGGCCGGACGAGCGCATCGCGCTGGCGCCGGATGCGCCGTTGCTGCGGCGGGGCTATGCCCGCGTCGCGATCGACATCGCGCCCAACGCGTGGCTGAACCGCGTGGTGGTGGACGCGGAACTGGGCGATCAGGTGGATTACGAGAACGGCAGGCTCGGCCGCGGCGGTCTGGTCAGCGTATTCGCCCGCTGGCGGCCGTTCGACCGCTTCGAGATGGAGCAGGAATACAGCCGTTTCTGGGTCGATGCGCGCGATGGTTCGGCCGATCGGATCTATGCCGAGGATACCTTCTCATGGACGTCGATCGTGCACTTCAGCGCGCGCGACACGCTGCGTGCGATCTGGCAACGCGATGCCATCCGTCGCAATCCGGATGCCTATCCGATTCCGGTCGACCTGCGTGGAGGCAGCGAAGAATTGTCGCTGGTGTACGCGCATACGCGACGCTTCGGTTCCACGCTGTATGTGGGTTGCACTGCGGCCGAACGGCGCGCCGCGGCGGACGACCGCCGCTGGGAAGTGTTCGCCAAAGCCAGCTGGGCGTTCTGAACCGGCCGCAGCGCCGGTCCAGATTGCTGTCCGGATTGCTGTCCAGATCGCGGATCGGGTTCAGTCGAAGTCGAGCACTTCGCCCTTGATCCGATCCAGCGCCAATTCGTCGCGGCGCAGGGCTTCCGGGTCGCTGTTCACCAGATCGATCCAGCCGGCGTCGCCCGAAAGATCGTGGGTAAGCTTCACGTTCTGGCCGACTTCGACGTGCAGACTGATGCGGCGGAAAGACGGCAGGCGTTCGATCGCGTCCAGATGGCGCAGTGCGGTCAACACGCCTTCGCGTTCTGCGATCAGGTACACGCGGATGGCGTGCGCATGCGACACGAAATCGACCGGCGGCGGCGCCGCCGACAGGAAGGCATCGACCGTGCATTCGACCTGGCTACGACCATCGGCGCGCAGATCGCGAACCAGCTTGTGGGTGTCGCCGCCGCTCAGACGCGGCCCTACCTCGATGAAAACGATCTCGCCGCGCGTGTTGATCTTCAGCTCGGTGTGCGAAGCGCCGATCCGGAAGTCGAGCGCATCCAGCGCCTGCGAAGCGAAATCGAATGCGCGTCGCGCGATGGGATCGGTCGCGGGCAGGTAGAACTCTTTCTCGTAGATGAAAGCCCGCCCGTTGTGCGGACCTTTCTGGTAACGGAAGCAATCGATGGGCACGTGCTTGCCGGCGTAGGAAACGAAGTCGACCACGTATTCATCGCCGTCGACATATTCCTGCACCAGTGCCGACCGATTCATCGCTCCCATCAGATTGCGCTGGCCGCAGATCGCCGCGAATGCCGCCGTCACAGCATCCGCATCGTCACAGAGATACACATTGTCGCTGCCGCCGGATTCGACCGGCTTGACCACCACCGGGAAGCCGGTGTCGCGGGCCCAGGCCTGTATGGCTTCCAGATCGTCGGACTCGAGTTGCAATGGCACGCGCAGGCCGGCGTCGGCCACCATCCGCGCCATCCGGGCCTTGTCGCGGCGGGCTTCGGATTTGTGCAGACCGTTGAAGGGCAATCCCACCTGCGCGCACAGGGCGTCGGCGTAGACGATCGAGGGGTCGACGCAGCCGACGATATGGGTGATGCCCGCGCGTCGGACCTGGTCCGCCATCTCGCCGATCGTGGCGGTCGCACGCAATACTTCGCCCGGTGCCTTGTCGAGTGCGCCGACGTTGCCGCTTTCGATGCTGGCGAAGGCGATACCGCGTGCGCTGAGCTCTTCGTAAAACGACGCCGACGTGCGGATCGGATCGACAAGCCCGAATTTGATCGGTGTAAGTGTGGACACGTTGTTTCCATACTGGATGCCGCGCGACGGGACGGCGCGGCTTCGTCTAGGGGATGCCGAGCGACATCGCAATCGGCGCGATCGCATCTCGTCTTGCGTACCCGGCCCCGCGTTCGCGGTGCGATGGCGTTGCGGGTGGTCGACGAAGATCGGATTTTCGGCCGCCGCTAAGGTATCCGATCGGCGCCGTCTTGTGTTGGAATAGCCGTCCCGCACGGTGCTTGCCGCGCCGCGCGGATCCGGGTCGGAAGTCGCCGATGATGCGCGCCACCACGCTCGGTACCGACATAAACATCGACAACAGCGATTTCGATCAGGAGTTTCGTATGCCTCATGTATTGATAGTGGGTGGAATGGGGCCGACGATCCGCGACGTATCCGGGCTGGGCATCGAAATCAGCATGTTCCAGCATGCAGCGCTGGTGCGTCCGGAGACGCCTGCACTGTCGTCGCGGCTCTATGTGTTCGATTACGAGCAACAGGAAGAGTCCGTATCCCTGGCCCGCTGGCTGCATGCGCAGCATCCGATCGACGTGGCGATCTCTTTTACCGAAAGCGGCGTCGAAGTGGCGGCGGCGATCTGTGCGCGATTGGGGATTGCGGGGAATCCGCCCGAGGCGGTGCGGCTCAGTCGCGACAAGCATGCGATGCGGGAACTGATGCGCGCGCGCGGCATGCCTGCGGTTCGCTTCCGAAAATGCATGGCTGCGGAAGAAGCGCGCGATTTCTGCCGCGAGCTGGGCGCGCCCGTGATCCTCAAACCGGTGTCCGGCAGCGGCAGCGCGGGTGTATGCTTGGTGGAGGCGCCGGAGCGCGTCGACGAAGCCTGGGCGAGGATCGGGCCCGACGCCGCGCTGGGCGTGTTGGCGGAGGAATTTTTCGACGGCCCGGAATACAGCGTTGAAGCGCTCAGCGTCGATGGCATGCATCGGATGATCATGGTGACCGAAAAACTCACCAGCGATGCGCCTTATTTCATCGAGAGCGGGCATCAGATGCCGGCCTCGCTCGCCGACGGCGATCGGGAGAGGATCGAGGCCACCGTGTTCGCGTTGCTGGATGCCATCGGTCATCGCCTGGGACCATCGCATACCGAGCTTCGCCTCACCGCGCAGGGCCATAGGATCATCGAAACCCATACCCGTCCGGGCGGGGATTTTCTGCCTGTCCTGGTCGAGGGCGCATGCGGCGTCGACCTGGTGCGGGAGACGCTGGCCAGCATCGGCGGGAAGACGCCGCTCGCTTCGGTGGATCTGGCGCGTGCGCCTGCTGCCATGGCGATTCGCTTCTTCACGCTGAGCGATGTGGTGATCGCGGGCATTTCCGGCTTGGACGATGCGGCGGCGATGCCCGGCGTCGAACATGTCGTCTGCGATGTCGGTATCGGCGATGCGGTCGGGCCGCCGACGTCGTCGGATTCGCGCCAAGGCTTCATCGTCGCGCGCGGTGCGACGCTTGAAGATGCGCAACAGCGGGTGACGGCCGCGATGGCGCGCGTCAGTTTTGCGACCGGCTGATGCGGGTCGATGGAGTGAATCGGCCGGTCGCGCCTTCGGATGCAGGATCGTTTGGGGGCCTGCATTTTCCCGGTTACGATCCGGCATGTCGCTAACCCCGTTCGCTTGGACGGGCCGTTCAGTCGTCACCATTCGCAGGGGCACGCTCATGCAACGCAATTTCGCAATCTCCGCTGTCATCGCATCGTTCACGGGGCTATTGCTCATCCACTCGATGAGCCCAGTGGCGCAGGCGCAGCGGACACCGGACCACATGGCCGCGCCTGCGCTGACCGCACCGCCGTTGATCAAGGCGTCTGGCGCCGAGATCCCCGTGGGCCTGCGCGCAGCGTCGATGCAGGTCGAGACCGACGGCAGTCTGGCGCGCACGACCCTGCTGCTCACGCTGTACAACCCCAACGATCGGCTGCTGGAAGGCACGCTGGAATTCCCGCTGCAGCCCGGCCAGCAGGTCAGTGCGTTCGCGCTGGATGTCGGCGGCGCGCTGCGCGACGCGGTGCCGGTGCCCAAGCAGAAAGCGCAGCAGGTGTTCGAGAGCATCGAACGCCGCAACGTCGATCCGGGCGTGCTCGAACAGACCGCGGGCAATCATTTCCGCCTGCGCGTGTATCCGATCCCCGCCCGCGGCACGCGTCAGGTGCGGCTGGTGATCGATGAAGCCATGCGCCGCGACGCGGACGGCTGGCGTCTCGACGTGCCGGTACATCTGCTCGGCGGCGCGGACGCGTTTTCGCTGAAGCTGCGCGCCCAGGGGCTGCGCAAGCCGCCGCAGGTGGTGGGTGCTTTCGATGGCTTGAATTTCGAACGCAGCGGCCGCGGCTATGCCGCGACCGTCGAGCGCAGGACGTTCCGGCCTGCGAGCGGTCTGTCGCTGCGTTTCCCTGCGGAGAACGCGCCGCAGAGCTACGTGCAGACGCAAGGCAACGATCGTTTTGCGCTGGTCGAGATTCCGGTGCCGGCGACCGCGAACGTGATGGCCCGCCGCGCATTGCCTGCATCGGTCGGCCTGCTGTGGGATGCGTCGGGCTCGGCGCGCAAACGCGACCGACAGACCGAATTCGCGCTGCTCGACCGATATTTCAAGAGAATGAGCGACGGCAGCGTCGCGCTGAGGCTGCTCCGCGACGTGGGTGAAGACGGCGGCCGTTTCGAGATACGCGGCGGCAACTGGAGCGCGCTGCGCAAAGTGTTGGAAACAGTGGTGTACGACGGCGCCAGCGATCTCGCCGACTGGACCCCGGCGGCCGGCGTGGGCGAATATCTGCTGGTCAGCGATGGCCTGCAGAACTATGGCGACCGTGCGTTTCCGAAGCTTCACGAAGGACAGTTGCTGTACGCACTGAATTCCGCGGGTGCGGACGCCGATGGCGCGCGCTTGTCGGCGCTGGCCGAAGCGCGCGGCGGCCGTCTGGTGCAGTGGCAGGGTCGCGCCGGTCTCGACGCCGCCGCCGATGCGCTGCTCGGTGCGGGTACCCGCATCGTGGCGCTGGAAGGCGAGGGCATCGAAGATCTGCAGCCCCAGGCCTGGTACGTCGAGGGTGGCCTCTTGCGCGTGGCTGGCCGTTTGACCGAACCGACCGCCACCGTGCGCGTCACCGTCAGCGAAGCGGGCAAGACACGCAGCTTCGAACAAAGAATCGACACCGATACGCCGCAGAGCACCCGGGTCGGCGCTCTGTGGGCCAGCTGGCAGGTGGCAGCCCGGGCGGCCGAACCCGAGCGTCATCGGGGCGAAATCGCGCGCCTCGGCCAGCGTTTCGGCATCGTCACGCCCGGCACCTCGCTGCTGGTGCTGGAAGCGCCGGAAGATTATGTGCGCTACGACATTCCCGCGCCGCCGGCCTTGAGCGAACAGGTCGCCGCGCTGCGGCGTACGCAGACCCAGGAAAAAGAACAGTCGCGCAGCCAGCGGCTGGAAGATGTCGCCAGCCGTTTCGCCGAGCGCCTCACCTGGTGGGGACGCGACTTCCCGAAAACCGCGCCGCCGGCGCCGAAAGCCGACAAGGCGCGTTCGAGCCGCGGACGACCGGGGCGCGAAGAAGCGCCGACCGGGGGCGTTGCGATGCAAGCGCCGCCACCCGCGCCGCCCGCGCCGATGATGTCTGCCGATGCCGTGGCTACGAATCGCTTCAATGATGATGCCCGACAGCGCGATGCCGAAAGCGAGCTGGATTCGGTCGCCGTGACCGGTGCGCGGACCCGGCAATCCGAGTTGGCAAGGAGCGCTCCGATCGCCGATGCGAATGCCGCCGGGCAGGGCGTCTCCATCCAACTGCAGGCCTGGGCACCGGATTCGCCCTACGCCCGCCGCCTGCGCGGCGCCAATGCCGAGGATCTCTACGCGTTGTATCTCGACGAGCGCGACAGCCACGCCGACAGCACCGCGTTCTATCTCGATGTCGCCGATCTGCTGCTGCAGAAAGGCCGCCGCGCCGAAGCGCTGCGGGTGCTGTCGAATCTGGCCGAACTCAAGCTGGAGAACCGCCACGTGCTGCGCGTGCTCGGCTATCGGCTGATGCAGGCGAAGGATTACGCCCGCGCGGTCGAAGTCTTCCGCGAAGTGCTGCGCCTCGCCGATGAGGAACCGCAGAGCCATCGTGATCTCGGTCTGGCGCTGGCGGCATCCGGTCAGCGCCAGGAAGGCATCGAGCGTCTGTACGAAGTCGCGGCGCGGCCGTGGGACAGCCGCTTCTCGGAAGTGGAGCTGGTCGCGCTCAACGAACTGAACGCGATTGTCGCCACCGCCCCGCAGCGGCTGGACACCGCCTTCATCGACCGCCGCCTGCTGCGCAACATGCCGCTGGATCTGCGCGTGGTGCTGGCCTGGGACAGCGACAACAGCGACATGGATCTATGGGTGACCGATCCGAACGGCGAGCGCTGTTTTTACGGCAACAAGAACACCTATCAGGGCGGGCTGCTGTCCGACGATTTCACCGGCGGCTACGGCCCCGAAGAATTCGTGCTGAAGGACGCCAAGCCGGGCAAGTACAAGGTCGAAGTCAATTTCTTCGGCGACCGCCAGCAGATCGTTACCGGCGCGACCACGCTGAGCATGATGTTCAGCACTGGCTGGGGCACGAAACGCCAGAACGACCAGACGGTGACGCTGCGCCTCAGCGGCAAGAGCGAGACGGTGTTCGTGGGCGAGTTCGAGGTCAGGTGATCACGCATCGAGAACCACGAATGCCGGAGCAGCCACGGCATTCGTGATAACTCAGTGGAGACGTAGTAAATGGCCTACATTCTTCAAGTAAACAAGGATGGCCTCAAACGCTGTTTTGCAGTCTATGTGGCGATCGCTAAAAAGCAAGCGGCAGAAACCCTGCTATATGTTGGGAAAGTCGGTGATAACCGTGCTGGATGCAATCCAATGATTTCCCGTTGTGGGAATCATTTTTCTTACAATGATAAACATAGTCAGATTCGTAAAAAAATTACCGATCATGAAGAGCGTGAATTCACATTCGTTTTTGATCATTTTGAAGCTTTCGACCCAGACGAGATTGTTCGAAAGCGATCGGTTGATCAGATAAATGAGATTGAGCGGCAGCTAAATAAATCATTGCAGAGTACGCTTCAAGAGGAATCATTTGGTCGTTTGCTGAATCCATTTTTAGACAGAGTGCGAGTAACCCCCGAAGAACGTTCGAGGCGAAAGTCTCTTATCGTGGGAAGCACTACCGAGAAAATCGACTTAATTATTGATGAAGTCCGGGCGATATGCACTGCCGCTCGTCGTTAAGTGCGTTCGTCGGTGGGATTTTCAGCTTCAAGCCAAACAACGGACGCAGCCAGCGCACCCGCCGCACCAGTTCGAAACCCGCGAAGCTCAACCCGAACGTCGCCAGCACCAGCAGCGGACCTTCGACGACCGGACGCAGGCCCAGCGGCTGCGCGTTGTGGGCCAGTATCACGATGATCGTCTGGTGGAGGATATAGACCGGGAACACGGCTTCGCGCAGATAGCGCAGGGCGGGCGAATCGGTGAAGGCGATGCCGCGGACGAAGCCGAAGATCGCGGCGATCGCTGTCCACTGGAACGTGGCCCAGACCACGCGCTGAAACATGCGCAGCGCATCCGGCGGCGGTGTGGCTTCGTCGCTGTAGCCGCTGCCGTAGAAGTACCAGACGATGAAGGCATAACAGCTTGCGGCAACGATCAGTGCCGGCCAGCGCATCCGCTGAAGCGCATCCCATACGCCATTGCGGGTCGCGACCAGCACGCCGAGCAGGAACAGCGGCAGATACTGCGCGTGGTTGTACCAGTCGTCGACCAGGGCATGGGTCGACTCGAAACGCCCGACCAGCGCGACCCGCGCGATCGCCAGCAGCAGCGCCGGCCAGACCAGCACACCAATGCCCGAGAGCCGACGCGCCAGCCAGCCGCCGACACCGTCCATCGTTCCTGGCGCGAAGCGCAGCAATGCCCAGGCGATCATGGTGTAGACCCACAGATAAGCGACGAACCACAGATGGTTCCAGGTCGGCACGTCCAGGCAGTCGCCCTCGCGGCAGAAAGTGGGGTCGCCCTGCACATACCGGGCCCAGAACGCCAGATAGCCGTCGCGATAACCGCCCGGCAGCTTTTCGACCACCTCGTAATACGCCTGCGGCGTGACGATCGCCAGCATCCCGAAGATCAGCGGCAGGAGCAATCGCCAGCTGCGTTGCCTGATGAAACCGTCCGGCCGTTTGCCGAACAGGAATGCGGTGGCGACGCCCGACACGAGGAACAGCAGCGACAGCCGCCACGGCGAGGTCAGCATCATCAGCGGTTCGAGGGTTTCGGACGCATGCGGACTTTTCACATGCCAGTCCCAGCTCACGTAGTACATGCCCACGTGGTACAGCACCAGCAGGAAGAACGCGGCCACCCGCACCCAGTCCAGATCGTATCGACGTTCCATTGGCGTCCCCGTTCGGAAAGTCGGCAGTGTCCGGCCCCGGACGCCGTAGACCACCGCGAAGTGCCTGTCGGCGGGGCTTCGGGGACGAAGCGACAGGCATGAGGGACGAATCCGGGACGTGACGCGCGCCGCCTTGCCTACAATGCGCGGATGACCGCAGCCCCGGATCCAGCGCCCACCCAGGCAACCGTCAATGCCGCGCCGGCGATCTTCCATCGCTGGCAGCGGCCCGTGGAGATCGGATTCTGGGTGATGCTCA
The DNA here is from genome assembly GCA_040386495.1 of Pseudomonadota bacterium. Taxonomy (GTDB): domain Bacteria; phylum Pseudomonadota; class Gammaproteobacteria; order Xanthomonadales; family Xanthomonadaceae; genus Lysobacter_I. Next base: position 16,353 of record JAZKFJ010000012.1, on the reverse strand, counting down.
CCCTCATCAACGGCATCGCCAACAGCATCACCGTGCTGATGGACATCCGCCGGGTGGGGTTGGATTTTGCCGTGTGGGAGCCTGCGGTCTGGGAATGGTCCAGCGGGCTGATGATGCTGGCGCTGGTGCCCGGCCTGGTCTGGTTCACCCGCCGTTTCCCGATGCACTGGGACACCTGGCGTCGGCACCTGCCGTGGCATGTCGCCGCCAGCGTGGCGTTCTCGCTGATCCACGTCCTGGGCATGGTCGCGCTGCGAAAGCTCGTCTACGCCAGCCAGGGCGATCATTATGATTTCGGCGCGTGGCCGGTCGAGCTGATCTACGAATACCTCAAGGACATCCGCAGCTACACGATGATGGTCTCGGTGATCGAGGTCTATCGTTTCATCCGGCGACGGCTCCAGGGCGAAGCCAGCCTGCTGGACCGCCCGGACGAAGGCGAACCGCTCGAACCCGTGGACCGGCCGGAGCGCTTCCTGGTCCGCAAGCTCGGCCGCGAGTTCCTGATCTCCGCCCACGACATCGAATGGCTGCAGGCTTCGGGCAACTACGTCAATCTGCGGGTCCGCGGCCATGACTATCCGCTGCGCAGCACCATCGCGGGCATCGAGGCGAGGCTCGATCCGGGACGTTTCGCCCGCATCCACCGCAGCTATATCGTGAATCTGGGCCGGATCGCGTCGATCGAGCCGCTCGACACCGGCGATGCGCGCCTGCATCTGCACGACGGCGAAGCCCTGCCGTGCAGTCGGCGCTATCGGGACGCGCTGCGGGCCCGGGCGGGAGCGGCCTAAGTCGACGACGCGGCTGCTCGGAAACGGACTGCGCCCTGCTAGAATCGCCGGTCATTTGTTGCGACCGCACATCACGCCATGATCGAACTCAATCCGATCCGCCAGCGCATCGACGACCTTCGCGGTCGGCTCGATTCGCTGAGGGGGTATCTTTGACTACGACGCCAAAGTCGAGCGTCTGGAAGAAGTCAATCGCGAACTCGAAAACCCGGACATCTGGAACGATTCCGAACGCGCGCAGGCCTTGGGTCGCGAGCGCTCGCTGCTCGACAAAACCGTCAACGGCATCCGCGACCTGAAGGACGGCCTGGCCGGCGCCGAAGAGTTGCTGGAACTGGTCGAAATGGAAGAGGACGACGACACCGCACTGGCCATCCAGGCCGACGTGGAGCGCTATGCGCGCGGCGTCGACCAGCTCGAATTCCAGCGCATGTTCTCCGGCAAGCTGGACGCGGCCAGTGCGTTCGTCGACATCCAGGCCGGCGCCGGCGGTACCGAGGCCCAGGACTGGGCGGAAATGCTGCTGCGCATGTACCTGCGCTGGTGCGAAACGCGCGGCTGGAAGACCGAGCTGATGGAAGTCAGCGCCGGCGATGTGGCCGGGATCAAGTCGGCCACGTTCAAGGTCGAGGGCGATTACGCGTTCGGCTGGCTGAAGACCGAGATCGGCGTCCACCGGCTGGTGCGCAAGTCGCCGTTCGATTCCGACAACCGCCGCCACACCTCGTTCACCTCGGTGTTCGTGTCGCCGGAAGTCGAGGACGATATCGACATCGAGATCAATCCGGCCGATCTGCGCACCGACGTCTATCGTTCGTCCGGCGCCGGCGGCCAGCACGTCAACAAGACCGAATCCGCGGTCCGCATCACCCACATTCCGACCAACACCGTGGCGGCCTGCCAGAACGGCCGCAGCCAGCATCAGAACCGCGACATGGCGATGAAGATGCTGAAAGCGAAGCTGTACGAGCTTGAGGTCCAGAAGCGCAACGCCGAGCGCGACGCGCTGGAAGCCACCAAGTCCGACATCGGCTGGGGCAGCCAGATCCGCAACTACGTGCTGGACCAGTCGCGGATCAAGGATCTGCGCACCGGCGTCGAACGCACCGATACCCAGAAAGTGCTGGACGGCGACCTCGACGAATTCATCGAGGCCAGTCTCAAATCGGGCCTGGAAGCGGGCTCGAAACGCACCGACGCTGTCTGATTTTCCTACCTGCTGATTCCATAACCTGTGGGAGCGGCGGAAGCCGCGATGCTTCGAACTGGATTCATCGCGGCTCCCGCCGCTCCCACAGCGCACACACCAATGTACCAACCGAAGACACCGCCATGACCGAAGACCAGACCCCGCAGCACGACGAGAACGCCCTGATCGCCGAACGGCGCGGCAAACTCGCGGCGCTGCGCGGGCAGGGCATCGCATACCCGAACGACTTCAAGCGCGAGCATGTCGCCCGCGATCTGCAGGACGCCTACGAGGATGCCGAACGCTGGACCGGCGAAGCGCTGGAAGCCGAAGGCCGCCGCGTCGCGGTCGCCGGCCGGCTGATGGCCAAGCGGGTGATGGGCAAGGCCGCGTTCGCGCAGATCCAGGACATGACCGGCGGCATCCAGTTGTTCCTGCAGGCGAACACGCTGGGCGACGCTTACGACGCCTTCAAGGGCTGGGACGTCGGCGACATCGTCGGCGCCGAAGGCACGTTGATGCGCACCAAGACCGGCGAACTGTCGGTCAAGGCCGGCACTCTGCGCCTGCTCACCAAATCGCTGCGCCCGCTGCCGGACAAGTGGCACGGCCTGAGCGATGTCGAACAACGTTACCGGCAGCGCTACGTCGACCTGATCGTGAATCCCGATTCCCGTGCGGTGTTCGTCAAGCGCTCGCAGATCGTCACCGCGATCCGGCGCTGGCTGGACGGCCGCAACTTCCTCGAAGTCGAAACGCCGATGATGCATTACATCGCCGGCGGCGCGGCCGCGCGACCCTTCGTCACCCATCACAACGCGCTCGATCTCGAACTGTATCTGCGCGTGGCCCCGGAGTTGTATCTCAAGCGGCTGGTCGTCGGCGGCATCGAGCGCGTCTACGAGATCAACCGCAACTTCCGCAACGAAGGCGTCAGCACCCGCCACAACCCCGAATTCACCATGCTCGAACTGTACGAGGCCTACGCCACGTACACCGAAGTCATGGACCTGACCGAGGGCATGATCCGCGACGTCGCCCGCGACACGCTGGGCATCGATGAAGTGGAGTTGGAAGGCAACACCATCGGTCTCGCCGCGCCGTTCCGTCGATGGAAGCTGGAAGAAGCGGTGCGCGAGCGCAACCCGGAGATCTCGGTCGCCGATTGCCGCGACCGCGACGCGCTGGCGCAGCACTGCACGAGACTGAAGGTGCACGTCAAGCCGGGCTACGGCTGGGGCAAGCTGCTGCTGGAAATCTTCGAGAAGACGGTCGAGGCCGATCTGATCCAGCCGACCTTCATCACCCATTATCCGGTCGAAGTCTCGCCGCTGGCCCGGGAATCCGATACCGAGCCGGGCATCACCGACCGCTTCGAGCTATTCATCGGCGGCAAGGAAATCGCAAACGGTTTTTCGGAACTGAACGACTCCGAGGATCAGGCCGCACGGTTTCGCGCCCAGGTCGAAGCGAAGGAGGGTGGCGACGATGAGGCGATGCACTACGACGCCGATTACATCCGCGCGCTGGAAGTCGGTCTGCCGCCCACCGGCGGGCTGGGCGTCGGCATCGATCGCCTGGTCATGCTGTTGACCGGCTCGACATCGATCCGCGATGTCCTGCTCTTCCCGTACATGCGTCCTGAAGCCTAGGAATCGGCTGGTGAGACCGTACTGTGAGATATGACAGGTACGGTTCAGCCGGAACCTGTCTTCTTCATGCGCTGGCGGCGCCAAACACGCCGCTCCTGCCTTGAATCTCCGGCCTATGCCGCATTCATCGAGTGGTTGGGATTGTCGAAGCCGCGCTGGACTCGTTAGGATCGAGATGTCGCCATACGAGACAAGGCACGGAAATTGCTATAAATTCCGGGTCGTACAAGCGCCGATCAATCCACCACAAAAGCAAGGACGCACGGTATCCGCATGTGGGGCAACTCCGTGAAAATCGTCATCGTCGATGACCAGACCTCCGCACGCACGATGCTGCGGCACATCCTTGAGGACATCAGTCCCGAGCTGGAAGTATTCGACTTCGGCGACTCCGAGGAAGCGCTGCGCTGGTCGGAAAACAATCGACCGGATCTGCTGCTGCTCGATTACCGCATGCCCGCCATCGACGGCCTGGAGTTCGCGCGCCGCTTCCGTCGCTCGCTGAGCAACCGCGATGTCCCGATCGTGCTGGTCACGGTGGTGGGCGACGAACCGATCCGCCAGGCGGCGCTCGACGCCGGCGTGATCGACTTTCTGGTCAAGCCGGTGCGCCCACGCGAACTCCGCGCCCGCTGCCGCAACCTGCTGCAGCTCCGCCAGCAGTCCGAATCGATCAAACAACGCGCGCTGTCGCTGGAACAGCGGCTGCTCTCGAGCATGCATGAGGTCGAGGAGCGCGAACGCGAGACCCTGTCGCGGCTTGCGCGGGCCATCGAATACCGCGACATCGGCACCAGCGCTTACCTGGAACGCATGGCCCACATCGCCGGGCTCATCGCCGAAGGGCTGGGCATGTCCGAGGAGGAGGTGCGGCTGATCGAGTTGGCCGCACCGCTGCACGACATGGGCAAGATCGCCATCCCCGACGACGTGCTGCTGAAACCGGGCCCGCTCGACGAGCACCAGCTTGCGATCATGCGTCGGCATCCCAAGATCGGCCATGAGCTGCTGAGCGGCAGCCAGAACCGTTTCATCCAGGCCGGTGCGACCATCGCGCTGCGCCACCATGAGCGCTACGACGGCAGCGGCTACCCCGACGGCTTGGTCGGCGCTGATATCCCGATCGAAGCGAGGATCGTCGCGGTGGCCGATGTCTTCGACGCGCTGATTTCGCCACGCCCGTACAAGGCGCCGTGGAGTTTCGACAACGCTCTCGATTTCCTGATCGAACAGAGCGGCAAACTGTTCGACCCGCAGTGCGTCCAGGCGCTGGTGCAGAACCGGCCCAGGCTCGAGAACATCTGCGAACGCTATTCCACCAGTTCGCAGCGCCCAGGGCTGGAGTGATCCCGCTAACCGCCGCCGTCGAGTGGGTCCGCGCCCGACTGGAAAACCGGCCGGATACCGAGCACGAGCAGGCGGTCGTCAGACTCGCGGTACTTTCGGTGGTGCTGGTCTACATGCTCGCGCGCCGCGCGGTCGGCATGGACGTCAGCGACACCGCCGTCAATATCGTCCTGCTGCTGGTGGCGACGGGTTTCGTCGTCGGCTTGGCCATCGTCGCCGCGATTGTCGTCCGCCCGCATGTGTCGCATCGCCGTCGTTTCATCGGCATGGTCTCCGACTATGTGCTGATGGGCACGGCGATGATCGAGCTGAGCGAGCCCCTGGCCTGGGTCTACGTGATCCTGATGTGGGTCACCGTCGGCAACGGCCTGCGTTTCGGCAATCGCTATCTGGGCGCGGCGATCACGATGGCGGTGATCACGTTCGGTGCGGTGATTTATTACACCCCGTACTGGACCGGGAATCCCAGTCTCGCGATCGGCCTGCTGGTCGGGCTCGCCGCCATTCCGATGTATCTCTCCGGTTTGTTGCGGGCACTGACCCGCGCGACCGAGGAAGCCAATCGGGCCAACGAAGCCAAGAGCCGCTTCCTCGCGAACATGAGCCATGAGTTCAGGACGCCGCTCAACGGTCTGGCGGGCATGTCGGAACTGCTCGCGACGACCCGACTGGATGCCGAACAGCGCAAATATCTCAATACCATCCAGGCATCGACGCGCTCGCTGTTGTCGCTGGTCGAGGATGTGCTGGACATCTCCGCGATCGAGGCCGGCAAGCTCAAGCTTGCGCTGATCGATTTCCGCCTCTCTGAAGTCATCGAGCACATCGGTCTGATCGTTGCGCCGACCGCACGCGGCAAACAGCTCTCGTATCAGGTCCATGTCACCCCGGATGTGCCGGATGTCCTGTGCGGCGACTCCGCGCATCTGCGCCAAGTGCTGCTGAATCTCGTCAGCAACGCAGTCAAGTTCACCGATCGCGGCTATGTCCGCCTCGAAGTCGGGCTGGTCGGATCCGAGAACCCGCTGGTGCATCGCGTGCGCTTCGTCGTCACCGATTCCGGCGTCGGCATTCCGAGCGCGGCGCGCGCCAAGATCTTCGAGGCGTTCGAGCAGCTCGACGGCAGTCTGTCCAGACGCTACGGCGGCACGGGCCTGGGCACGACCATCGCGAAGGGACTCACCGAAGCGATGGGCGGCTCGATCGGTTTCGAAAGCTCCGAAGGGGTGGGGACGCGTTTCTGGGTCGAACTGCCGTTCGCCCACGCCGAAGCCGACAAGTTCGTCGGGACTCCCGATGGCGACGGACTACGGACGGATGCTCCGGCGGCCGCATCGAACGCGAACGTGATCGCGTTCAGCGACCCCTTCCTGCGGCATCGCGCCCGCGTGCGCACGATGCGCATCCTGATCGCGGACGACCATGCCGCCAACCGCATGGTGCTGGAAAGCCTGCTCGGAAAAGCGGGTCATCGCGTGATCGCGGTCGAGAACGGCGAGGAAGTGCTCGACATGTTGAGCAACAGCGACTTCGATGCGGTCATCGTCGATCTGCACATGCCCGGCATTTCCGGGCTGGACATGCTGCGTCAACTCAAGGTGATGGAAGCCGGCACCGGCCGGCAGACGCCCGTGATCGTACTCAGCGCCGATGTCACTCCGGATTCGATCCAGCGCTGCGAAGAGGCCGGCGCGCGCACCTTCATCGCCAAACCCGTGTCCGCGGCGAAGTTGCTGGACTGCCTCGCCGAAATCGCGTCTCCCCAGCCCGCTACGGCCGTGGCGCAGACACAGACAGGTCGCGCGCCGATCGCGGGCAGCACCGAGATGATGGACGCCTCGGTACTCGACGAATTGGCCTCACTCGACATGGGCGAGGCCTTCATGGCGAAGTTCATCCGCCAATGCCTGCAGGATGCGGCGGAGTGTCTCACCGGTCTGGAGGAAGACAGCGTCGCCGGCCGTTGGGACCAGGTCCGGGAGCATGCCCACGCCCTCAAGGGCGTGGCCAGCAACCTGGGTCTGCTGCGCCTGCGCGACGGCTGCGGAGAAATCATGCAGATTCCCGAATGGCAGTTGTCGAAGGAATGGAAGACGCGGCTCGCCGCCCTGCGCGAACACATGACGCAGGGGCGCGCCGCATTGCAGGCGCGCGAGGCCATGCGTCATGCGCGCGACGACAGCGGCGCCGACGGAACCCCGTGATCCCTGGAAAATGGTCATGGCGGTCGTGCCCGGTTCGCTCTTGTGATCAGATCGTCCCCGATCACGCCGCGACGCTGTGCGCCAGCCGTTCCTGCGCCTTCACGATGCGTTCCATCGTGCGCAGCGATTTCTCGCCCAGCGCAAGCGCCGTGTCGACCCATACTTCGGTGATGCCCATCAATTCGTTGTAGCCGACCGGCTCCGCGATACCGCGCACTGCGTTCATCGCGAGATGCGCATGCGGGCTGCGCTGCTGTTTGCGGATGAGCGCTTCCACTGCCGCTTCGCCTTCGCCTTTCGGCACCAGCACGTCGACGATGCCCAGCTTGTACATTTCGTCGCTGGTGTAGAGATCGCCTTCGAGAATGATCTTTTCCGCCAGCTGCGACGACACGCGCTTGCGCAGGAACGAGTAGGCGCCCATGCCCGGAAAGAGGCCGAACAGCACTTCCGGCAGGCCCATGTTGACGCCTTCTTCGGCGACGATCGTGTGACACGACAGCGCGAGTTCGAGGCCGCCGCCCAGCGCATCGCCCTGCACCAGCGCGATCGTGCGCACATCGCCGCCCAGACCTGTGTGGATGTGATACACCCCGTCGATGCAGCGACGCGCGTACTCGAGGAGTTTCTGGCGGTTGTTGTCGCGGATCAGCTGCGCGAACAGATGGAGGTCGCCGCCGAGGTTGAATGCCTGGGCCTTGGATGCGATGACCACATGCCGCAATTCGCCGGCTTGGCGCTGGGAGTCGCGCAGCGTGATCGATGTCAGGAACGACCACATGTCTTCCATGAGATTCGTGCGAAAACATGGCCGCACCCCCCAGTCGATATCGGCGTGCATGTACATCCAGTGGGCCGACCCGTTGGGGGAAGATTCGACGCGGATGGTGTCGAGCTGAGTGGTGCGCTGCAGTTTTTCGATATTGCTCATGGAAGTTCCCCAAATGGTTGGCGATGCATCGGCCGGGCGGCCCGATGCGATCGGCGGAGATACGGAAAAGCCCGGATATCCGCCTGTATGCGCCGAAAATTTGGAAACTTCAAGCCAGCCGAACACGCTAAAAGGGACAGGTTAGCAGTGGTGCTAACCTGTCCGCAGATCAGAATTGCGACCAGCGTCGCCTTATGACACGGGGGGTGGATCCCGCAGTTCACGACGCAGGATCTTGCCGACGTTGGTCTTAGGCAACTCGGTCCGGAACTCCACGTATCTGGGCTGTTTGTAGCCGGTCAGATTTTCGCGGGCGTGCGCTTTCACCTGTTCCGCGGTGAGGTTCGGATCCTTTTTCACGATGACGACCTTGACCGCTTCGCCCGATTTTTCGTCGGGGACGCCGACCGCCGCCACTTCCAGCACGCCGGGCATCATCGCGATCACGTCCTCGACTTCGTTCGGATAGACATTGAAACCGGACACCAGAATCATGTCCTTCTTGCGGTCGACGATGAAGAAGAATCCGTTTTCGTCCATCCGCGCGACGTCGCCGGTATGCAGCCACCCTTCGGCATCGATGGTCTTGGCGGTTTCTTCCGGGCGCTGCCAATATCCCTTCATGACCTGCGGACCCTTGATGCAGAGCTCGCCGATTTCGCCGTGATTGAGGGTGTTGCCGTCGTCGTCCTTCACGCAGGCGTCGGTGGAGGAAATCGGCAGGCCGATGGCGCCGTTGTATGCGGCGAGATTCAGCGGATTCATGCACGCCGCCGGCGAGGTTTCGGTCAGGCCGTAGGCTTCGATCAGGGTGCAACCGGTCACCTGTTTCCACCGCTCCGCGACCACCCGCTGCACCGCCATGCCGCCGCCCAGGGTCAGATGCAGGCGCGAGAAATCGATCTTGTCGAAACCGGGCGTATTGAGCAGGCCGTTGAACAGCGTATTGACGCCGGTGATGGCGGTGAAGGGAATATTGCTGAGTTCCTTGACGAATCCAGGCATGTCGCGCGGGTTGGTGATCAGATGGTTCAGTCCGCCGAACTTCATGAAGACCAGGCCGTTCGCGGTCAGCGCGAAGATGTGGTAGAGCGGCAACGCAGTGACGATGATTTCTTTGCCCAACTGGACGTTGGTGCCGATCCAGGATGAGGCCTGCTGCATGTTCGACACCAGATTGCGATGCGTCAGCATCGCGCCCTTCGACACGCCGGTCGTGCCGCCGGTGTACTGCAGGAAGGCGATGTCGTCGGATGCGATATCCACTGCCGGAAGCTTGTGCATCTGGCCGAGCGTCAGCGTGTTTTTGAAGCGGATCGCGCCGGGGATGTCGTAATCCGGAATCATCTTCTTCACGTACTTCAGCACGAAGTTGACGATCGCGCCTTTCGGGAACGGCAACATGTCGCCGAGCCCGGTGGTGATGACTTTCTTCACCGGCGTATCGGCGACCACGTCCTGCACGGTCTTGCCGAAGTTGTCGAGCACCAGGATGGCGCTGGCGCCGGAGTCGACAAGCTGGTGCTTCAGCTCGCGCGGGGTGTACATCGGATTGGTGTTCACCACCGTGAGGCCGGCGCGCAGGATGCCGAACGTGGCGATCGGGTACTGCAGGCAGTTCGGCATCATGATCGCGACGCGATCGCCCTTCTTGAGCTTCAGTTCGCCCAGCAGATAGGCGGCGAACTGCTTGCTGTACTCGTCGACCTCCGCATAGGTGATCGTGCGTCCCATGTTGGAGAACGCAGGGCGGTCGCGAAATTTCTCGAGCGACGATTGCAGCACCGCCACGATCGAGGCGAACTCGTCCGGGTCGATCTGTTGAGGTACACCTGCGGGATAGCTCGCAAGCCACGGACGATCGAGATTCATTAGGCCCCTCCACCTGTTAGGCCGCTGGATTGCGGCTCTGTGTTGTCTTCCTTGATTGGAGCATAGGCTCTATGGGGCCGCAAGACGCCGCCGTATGCAACGGGCAGGAAGTTTCCCAACGCCTGGACCATCGACATGCGGTCAACCGGCTTTCTTCGAGGCCAATTGCCGCAGGACGTAGTGCAGGATGCCGCCGTGCCTGAAGTATTCGACCTCTTTGGGCGTGAGCAGCAGGATCCGCGCGCGGAATCGGCGCTCGTGGCCGTCCGCGCGGCGGGCGACGATGGTCGCGATTTTGCCCGCGCCATCCTCCAGGCCGGCGATATCGATGATTTCGGAACCGTCGAAGCCGAGCGTCCGCGCGTTCTCGCCGTCCTCGAACTGCAGCGGCAGCACGCCCATGCCCACCAGATTGGAGCGATGGATGCGCTCGAAACTTTCGGCGATCACCGCCTTCACGCCCAGCAGATTGGTGCCTTTAGCGGCCCAGTCGCGACTGGAGCCGGTGCCGTATTCCTTGCCGGCCATCACCACCAGCGGCACGCCATCGGCCTTGTAGCGCATCGCGGCGTCGTAGATCGACAGTTTTTCGGGGGTGCCGCTGCCGTCGGATGGGTAGTGCAGGGTGTTGCCGCCTTCCTCGCCGCCCAGCATCAGGTTCTTGATCCGGATGTTAGCGAAAGTGCCTCGCACCATGACGTCGTCGTTACCGCGGCGCGAGCCGTAACTGTTGAAATCCGCGGGCGCCACGCCGCGGGACTGCAGGAATGCGCCGGCCGGCGAGTCGGCTTTGATGTTGCCGGCGGGGGAGATGTGGTCGGTGGTGATCGAATCGCCGAACAGACCCAGGATACGCGCGCCGTGAACGTCGTCGATGGCGCCGACGTGCATCGTCATGCCTTCGAAGTAGGGCGGATGCTTGATGTAGGTGGAGGTTTCGTCCCAGCGATAGGATTCGCCGTCGGGCGACTCGATCAGGTTCCAGCGGCTGTCGCCCTTGAACACTTCGGCGTAGTTCCTGGCGAACATCTCCGGGCCGACAGTGGCGGCGATCGTGTCGCCGATTTCCTTGTTGCTGGGCCAGATGTCGCGCAGGAACACCGGCTGGCCATCGGTGCCGAACCCCAGCGGTTCTTTGGTCATGTCGATGTCGACCGTGCCCGCCAGCGCGTAAGCCACCACCAGCGGCGGCGAGGCCAGATAGTTCATCTTCACTTCGGAATGGATGCGGCCCTCGAAGTTGCGGTTGCCCGACAACACCGAGGCGACGGCCAGATCGCCCTCGGCGATGGCCTTCGACACTTCGTCCGGCAGCGGGCCGGAATTGCCGATGCAGGTGGTGCAGCCATAACCGACCACGAAGAAACCCAGCGCCTCCAGGTCCGCGAGCACGCCGGCTTTCTTCAGATAATCGGTGACCACCAGCGAGCCCGGGCCGAGCGAGGTTTTCACCCATGGCATGGATTTCAGGCCTTTCGCGACCGCATTGCGCGCGAGCAGGCCGGCGCCCAGCATCACCGCCGGGTTGGAGGTATTGGTGCAGGAGGTGATCGCGGCGATCACCACCGAACCGTCGGTGAGTTCGCAATCGGTGTCGCGGATACGGATCTTCGTTCTCGGCTTGGCCGCGAGGTGTTCGGCCTGCGGCTGCGCGGCGCCCTCGGCGTCCATGCGCGTGGTTTCCTCGCGCGGCGGTTTGCGCGAGGCGATCAGGCCGACCAGGTTCGCGTGGAAATCAGCCTGCACGGCCTCCAGCAGCACACGGTCCTGCGGCCGCTTCGGCCCGGCCAGCGAAGGCTTGACTGTGGCGAGGTCCAGTTCGAGCGTGGCCGAGTAGCTCGCGGCCGGCGTGTCGGCGTCGTGCCACATGCTTTGCGCCTTGGCATACGCCTCGACAAGCGCGATCTGGGCTTCGCTGCGGCCGGACAGGCGCAGATAGGTCAGCGATTCGGCGTCGATCGGGAAAATCCCGCAGGTCGCGCCGTATTCGGGCGCCATGTTGGCGATGGTGGCGCGGTCGGCCAGCGGCAGGTGCTGCAGGCCGTCGCCGAAGAATTCCACGAACTTGCCCACCACCCCGAGTTTGCGCAGCATCTGGGTGACGGTCAGCACCAGGTCGGTGGCGGTGGCGCCTTCCGGCATTTTTCCGGTGAGCCTGAAGCCCACCACCTGCGGAATCAGCATCGACGACGGCTGTCCCAGCATCGCCGCCTCGGCCTCGATGCCGCCCACGCCCCAGCCGAGCACGCCGATGCCGTTGATCATCGTGGTGTGACTGTCGGTACCGAAGACGGTATCGGGAAATGCGAACATTTCGCCATCGACCTCCCGTTCCATGACCACGCGTGCGAGGTGTTCCAGATTCACCTGATGGACGATGCCGGTATTCGGCGGCACCACATCGAAGTTGGCGAAGGCTTTCTGGCCCCAGCGCAGAAAACTGTAGCGTTCCCTGTTGCGCGAAAATTCGATCTGGCCGTTGAGGTCCAGCGCTTCGCGCTTGCCGAACACGTCGACCTGCACCGAATGGTCGATGACCAGTTCCGACGGAATCAGCGGATTGATCTGGCCCGGATCGCCGCCCAGCGCTTCGACCGCGTCGCGCATCGCCGCCAGATCGACCACGCAGGGCACGCCGGTGAAGTCCTGCAGCACCACCCGCGCCGGCATGAACGCGATTTCGGTGTCGGGATCCTCCTCGGCGTCCCCGCGGGCGACCGCTTCGATATGCGCGGGCAGTACGCTGACGCCGTCCTCATGCCGCAGCAGATTCTCCAGCAGCACTTTCATGGCATAGGGCAGCTTCGCCAAGTCCAGCCGGGAGTCGAAGTCGGCGTCGGACGCGAAGCGTTCGGCGAGTTTCGGAAGACTGTAATAAAGAAAGGAACGCCCGTCGACGTCGAGGCGGCTGCGGGTGGCGAAGGAATCGTGCATGGGGGTGCTCCTGGGGGAGGGGGCTGGCTGCATGTTGAAAAACGCACATCCTGTGCGTTTTTCAAGTCGCCGGTCCGGCACATGTCCGGACTGGCTCACAGCGAATCAATCGCTTACGCGCTTGCTCCGCTGTCGCAGCCATCCTTGGCTGCGCAAGCAGGCTGTCTTCAACAGCCTGCTTGTCGCGATTATCCACCGACCGACGCTGTTGGCGTCTCCGACCGGGTCCCGCATCATGGAGGCGAATCGCATCGACGGTAGAGTATGCGCGGATAAGTATGTATTATTTGCGCATACCGCAAGAGGATCGCCCGATGGAAGCGACAGTCGCCGAGCGTGGCCAGATCACCCTGCCCAAAGCCGTCCGCGACGCGCTGGGGCTGACCAAGGGCAGCGTACTGAAGGTCGAGCTGGAAGGCAGCCGGATCGTATTGCGCAAAAGCGTCGACGACGCCATCTCCCGCGCCCGCGGCCGGTTCAAGCTCGACGGTTTCGATTCCACCGATGCGGCCATGCAGGCGGTGCGTGGACAGGCGGGCCGTGGATTCGCTGCCGACGACGACGGTTCCGCATCCTCGACATGATCGCGATCGATTCCCCCGTCCTGATCGATCTGCTGGCCGACGGCCCGCACGCCGATGCCGCCGAAGCCTGTCTGCGCCAGTGCCTGAGCGCCGGCCCGGTGGTGGTCTGCGATGTGGCGCTGGCCGAGATCTGCGGCGCGCTGCGCGACGGCGCCGAGGCGCTGGCGGTGCTGGAAGACATGAGCATCCGCTTCAGCCCGCTGGAAGCCAAGTCGGCGCTGCGCGCGGGCGAGATGCAACGCCGCTATCGGCAACGCAACGACGGCCATCCGCAAGACAGCACGCGCCGCGCCGCGCCGGATTTCCTGATCGGCGCCCATGCCATGCTGCAGTGCAATGGTCTGATCACCCGCGACGACCGTTTCTTCCGCGACTATTTCAAAGGCCTCAAGCTGATCGTTCCGACAGTCTGAAGTCGCTGCGATACCTTCTAAGCTATTCCACATTTCCAAGTACGACCGACACCAGGAGTCATCAGATGCTCGCAGCCTATCGCCACCATGTCGCCGAACGCGCTGCGCTCGGCATCCCGCCGCTGCCGCTCACCGCGCAGCAGACCGCCGAGGTCATCGAGCTGCTGAAAGCGCCGCCGGCCGGCGAGGAAGCCACGCTGCTCGAACTGATCGCCCACCGCGTCCCGGCGGGCGTCGACGACGCGGCGAAGGTGAAAGCGTCGTATCTGGCCGCCGTCGCGTTCGGCAACGAAGTCTGCGCGCTGATCACGCGCGAGCGCGCCACCGAACTGCTCGGCACCATGCTGGGCGGTTACAACATCCATCCTCTGATCCAGCTGCTCGACGACGCCATCGTCGGAACGATCGCAGCGGAGGCGCTGAAGCACACGCTGCTGATGTTCGACGCCTTCCACGACGTCGAAGAGAAAGCCAGGACCGGCAATGCCAACGCCAAGGCCGTGCTGCAGAGCTGGGCGGACGCCGAATGGTTCACCAGCAAGCCGGAAGTGCCGCACAATCTGACCATCACCGTGTTCAAGGTGCCGGGCGAAACCAACACCGACGACCTGTCGCCGGCGCCGGACGCCACCACCCGTCCCGACATCCCGATGCACGCGCTGGCGATGCTGAAGAACCGGCGCGACGACGCGCCGTTCGTGCCGGAAGAGGACGGCAAGCGCGGCCCGATCCAGGCGATCCAGGATCTGAAGGCCAAGGGCCATCTGGTCGCCTATGTCGGCGACGTGGTGGGCACTGGTTCCAGCCGCAAGTCCGCGACCAATTCGGTGCTGTGGTGGACCGGCGAAGACATTCCGTACATTCCGAACAAACGTTTCGGCGGCGTCTGCCTGGGCAACAAGATCGCGCCGATCTTCTACAACACGATGGAGGACGCCGGGGCGCTGCCGATCGAACTCGACGTGTCGCAGATGCACCAGGGCGACGTGGTCGAACTGCTACCCTACGCCGGCAAGGCGCTGAAGGACGGGCAGGTCATCGCCGAGTTCCAGATCAAGTCCGACGTGCTGTTCGACGAAGTCCGCGCCGGCGGCCGCATCCCGCTGATCGTCGGTCGCGGCCTGACCGCGAAGGCGCGCGAATCGCTGGTGCTGCCGGTCTCGACCCTGTTCCGCCTGCCGCAGCAGCCCGCCGATACCGGCAAGGGCTATTCGCTGGCGCAGAAGATGGTCGGCCGCGCCTGCGGCCTGCCGGAAGTGGACGGCGTGCAGCCCGGCATCCGCCCGGGCGCGTACTGCGAGCCGAAGATGACCTCGGTGGGCTCGCAGGACACCACCGGCCCGATGACCCGCGATGAGCTGAAGGATCTGGCCTGCCTCGGCTTCTCCGCCGATCTGGTCATGCAGTCGTTCTGCCACACCGCCGCGTACCCGAAGCCGGTCGATGTGAAGACCCACCACACGCTGCCGGAATTCATCGCCAATCGCGGCGGCATTTCGCTGCGTCCGGGCGACGGCATCATCCACAGCTGGCTCAACCGCATGCTGCTGCCCGACACCGTGGGCACCGGCGGCGACAGCCACACCCGCTTCCCGATCGGCATCAGCTTCCCGGCCGGCTCCGGCCTGGTGGCCTTCGGCGCCGCCACCGGCGTGATGCCGCTGGACATGCCCGAATCGGTGCTGGTGCGCTTCAAGGGCACGATGCAGCCGGGCGTCACGCTGCGCGACCTGGTCAACGCCATCCCGCTCTACGCCATCAAGAGCGGTCTGCTGACGGTCGCCAAGCAGGGCAAGAAGAACATCTTCTCCGGCCGCATCCTGGAGATCGAAGGCCTGCCGAACCTCAAGGCGGAGCAGGCGTTCGAGCTGTCCGACGCCTCGGCCGAACGGTCCGCCGCGGGCTGCACCGTGCGCCTGAATAAGGAACCGATCATCGAGTACCTCAACAGCAACATCACGATGCTGAAGTGGATGATCGCCGAGGGTTACGCCGATGCGCGTTCCATCGCCCGCCGGATCAAGAAGATGGAAGCGTGGATCGCCGACCCGCAGCTGCTCGAACCCGATGCCGACGCCGAATACGCGGCGGTGATCGAGATCGATCTGGCCGACGTGCATGAGCCGATCCTGGCCTGCCCAAACGACCCGGACGACGTGAAGACGCTGTCGGAAGTGTCCGGCGCGGTCATCGACGAAGTGTTCATCGGTTCGTGCATGACCAACATCGGCCACTTCCGCGCCGCCGCCAAGCTGCTGGAAGGCAAGCGCGACATTCCCACTCGTCTGTGGGTGGCCCCGCCGACCAAGATGGACGCTTCTGAGCTTACGAAGGAAGGCCATTACGGCACCTTCGGCACTGCCGGCGCGCGCATGGAAATGCCCGGCTGCTCGCTGTGCATGGGCAACCAGGCGCAGGTGCGCGAGGGCGCGA
>JAZKFJ010000011.1:0-72685 GCA_040386495.1 Pseudomonadota bacterium | reverse complement strand
CACTCCTGCTGCCTACGCAGCCTTCAGTGTGTTGCATCGACCAATTGAATCCGCCGTCGTACTGCTTCCGATCAGGAGGCGACCGCCGCTTTGCTATCGTCGCGACGCATTCCGCAGGTCTTCCCCGCCGCCAGCCTTGGACGAACCGGCTGCGACGCATCGACGACGGGTTACAGCACCTTCGGCGGCTCGCCGCCGACGATCACCACGTCCGCCGGACGGCGCGCGAACAGACCGACGCCGATCACGCCGGGGATCTGGTTCAGGTCGCGCTCCATGCCCACCGGGTCGACGATGGCTAGGCCGTGGATGTCGAGGATCCAGTTGCCGTTGTCGGTGACCACATCGTCGCGCCACACCGGCTGGCCGCCGGTCAGGCGCAGGATTTCGCGCGCGACCAGGCTGCGCGCCATCGGCACGACTTCCACCGGCAGCGGGAAACGGCCGAGGATGCCGACCTGCTTGCTCGGGTCGATGATGCAGACGAAGGTCTTGCTGGCTTCGGCGATGATCTTCTCGCGGGTGAGGGCCGCGCCGCCGCCCTTGATGAGCCGCTTGTTGCCGTCGCATTCGTCGGCGCCGTCCACGTACAGCGGCAGCGGGCCGGTGTTGTTGAGTTCCAGCACGTCGATGCCGTGCTGGCGCAGTTGCGCGCTGCTCTGTTCGGAACTGGAGACGGCGCCCTTGATGCGATGCCGCATGGCGGCCAGGCCGTCGATGAAGTAGGCGACGGTGGAGCCGGTGCCGACGCCGACGATCATGCCGTCCTCGACGTATTCGAGGGCTTTGAGCGCGGCGAGTTTTTTGGCTTCGGACATGGGGGAGGGTTACTCGAGGGAGAGAATGATTTTCCACTGCGCGGCGGTGACCGGCAGCACGGACAGTCGGTTTCCCTTCCGGATCAGCGCGAACTCCTCGCCGAGCTTCTCGGCCTGCGCACGCATGTCGTCGAGCGTGATCGGGCGCTTGAGCGTGCGCACGTAGCGCACGTCGACCAGATCCCAGCGCGGTTCTTCGCGTCTGGATTTCTCGTCGTGATACTTCGACTTGGGATCGAACTGGGTCGGGTCGGGATACGCGGTGGCGGCGACTTCGGCCAGGCCATAGACGCCGGGCACCTCGGCGTTGGAGTGGTAGAACAGCACGCCGTCGCCGAGTTTCATGCTGCGCATGAAGTTGCGCGCCTGATAGTTGCGCACGCCGGTCCAGGGTTCGACGCCGACGCGGGCGAGGTCGTCGATGGAGAAGTCCTCGGGTTCGGACTTCATCAGCCAATAATGTTTGCGTGCGGTCATGGTGCTGGGGGCGGCAGGGGGAAGGTGTCGGATTCGGTGCAGACCGCATCCAGCGGCACGTCCCAGGGTTCGATGGGCAGGGCGTCGACGCGCTGGACCTCAAAACCGGCGCCGACCAGCCACGGCGGCGGCGCGGGATGGTCGATGCGGAAGGCGAGGCTGCGATCGTACCAGCCGCCGCCCATGCCCAGCCGCTGGCCGCGTGCATCGAACCCCACCAGCGGCAGCACGATCATCGCCATCGCCTCTGCCGGCAGGGCTTCGGCGTCGGCCGGCTCCGGGATGCCGAAGCGGTTGGCGACCAGCGCTTCGCCCGGACGCCAGGGCGCGAACCGCAGCCGGTCGTTGTCGCCCAGCACCGGCAGGCAGTAGCGGACCTCGGCCGGCAGCCGCATCTGCCAGACGTGCAGGGCGATCTCGCCGTCCATCGCCCAATAGCCGGCGACGTGGCCGGCGGACGGGGCGAACGGCAGCGCCAGCAGGCGCGCGGACAGGGCTTCGGCGGCGGCGATGCGGGTCGCGGGCGGCAGTTGCCGGCGGCGGTCGCGCAGCGTGCGGCGCAGGGCGGCGCGGTCGTCGGTCATGTCGTCTCGCGGTGTGGAGTGGTCACGAAAAAGTCCGCAATTGAAAGCCGGCAACGAAAAGCCGGCAACGAAAAGCCCGCGCGTGGCGGGCTTTCGTTCGCCTTCACGGCGTGGATGTCGCGATGCGGCATCCGGAAGAAGGCATCCTCCGCCATTGACGATGCGTGCTAAACGACCTTGAACCCGGGGTTCAAGTGGGGATGCTCTGGTTCCATCGGGCTTCCCGCTACGAGGCGGACATGCACTCCCGGATTCCGTCACATCCCCGTGGTCGTATTTAAGGGCCAAGGTGTATGTTTGGCACGCGGTCGTTCAGGGCAGAGGACGCAGATGCAGTATAGGCGCGTGCCCGGGAAGCGCAAGCGTCGCGGCATAGGAAACGAAGACGGGCCGCAAAAATTTTTCGCGCAAAACCCCATGTTTCAAGGGTTTTGGCGCGGTTCAGTCGGCTGCGGACAGCGTATCGATCCGGTGATTCAGCTCGACCAGCGTGCGTGCGATCTCGCGGTCGCGCAGCACGTTTTCGTTACGGAGTTGTTCGAGCTCATGCGCGAGGTTCAGCGCGGCCAGCACGGTGACGCGATCGATCGCGGCCATGCGGTTGCTGCCGCGCACTTCGCGCATCTTGCTTTCGAGCAGGCGCGCGGCCGAGAGCAGGCTTTCGCGTTCGTCGGGATCGACGCCGACGGTGTATTCGCGATCGAGGATCCGGATGTTGACCGCTTCGCTCATGGACGACCGCTCACGTGTGTTGTTCCAGCGACTTCAGGCGCGCGATCATCGCCTCGACCCGCGACCGCGCCTGTTCGTTCTTGGCGAGCAACTGCGAGCGGTCGTTCGCCAACTGCTCCTGCTGCTGGCGCAGGCTGCGGTTCTCTTCGCTGAGCCGCTGCACGCGCTGGGCCAGCGTCTCGACCCGGTCGGCGAGGGCGCGCAATTGGGAGATCACTTCGGACGTGTCCATGGTCGGCACGATA
Source organism: Pseudomonadota bacterium (assembly GCA_040386495.1). GTDB lineage: Bacteria > Pseudomonadota > Gammaproteobacteria > Xanthomonadales > Xanthomonadaceae > Lysobacter_I. Next base: position 69,829 of record JAZKFJ010000011.1, on the reverse strand, counting down.
GGCAGGCGGTCGCCGGGGGTCAAGCGCGATCGGTGGGGGCGCGCAGGGGCACGACGGGCGCCATCCCGCTGGCCCTGGCCGGCACCCAGTCGCGGATGAACTGCAGGCAGGCGTCGGGCTCGACCGGGCGCGACAGCCAGTGGCCCTGGATCTCGTCGCAGCGGAAATGGTCGAGGAAGCGCAGCTGGGTTTCGGTCTCGACGCCCTCGGCGACCACGGTCAGGCCCAGCGAATGGGCCATGGTGATGACCGTGGTGGTGATGGCGGTGTCGTCCGGGTCGCGGTTCAGGTCGGTGATGAAGGTCTTGTCGATCTTCAGCGTGGTGATCGGCAGGCGCTTGAGGTACGCCAGCGACGAATAGCCGGTGCCGAAGTCGTCGATCGCCAGCGACACGCCCATCTCGCGCAGCGCCTGCAGCTTGGCCGCTGTCTGCTCGGCATTGGCCATCAGCACGCTTTCGGTCAGTTCCAGTTCCAGCGCGTGCGGCGGCACCCCGGTGTCGATCAGCACCCGGCGCACGATCTCGGAGAAATCGCCGCGCAGCAGCTGCAGCACGGAGACGTTCACCGCCATGGTCAGGTCGGTCATCCCGGCCTGATGCCAGCGGTGCAGGGTGCGGCAGGCCTCGTGCAGCACCCATTCGCCGATCTCCAGGATCAGCCCGCTTTCCTCCGCCAGCGGGATGAACTGGACCGGCGGGATCTCCCCGTATTCCGCGCTGGTCCAGCGCAGCAGCGCCTCCACGCCGGTGATGCGGCGGGTGGCGAGCGACAGGCGCGGCTGGAACACCAGCCGCAGCTCGCCGCGCTCCAACACCTTGCGCAGCGCGCCGGACAGCTGCGCGCGGCGGCGGTTGGCGATCTCCATGCTGTCGTCGTAGCGCACGAAGGTGCGGCGGCCGGCGGCCTTGGCCTGGTACATCGCGGTGTCGGCCTGCTTCAACAGCTCGGTCGGCACCTGGCCATGGTCCGGGTAGAGGCTGATGCCGATGGACGGCGAGATCACCACTTCCTGGCGGTCGTCCAGCACCAGCGGCGCTTCGAAGGCGGTGATGATCTCGCGCGCGATCTTGTCGGCGTCGCCCGGTTGATCGAGATTCTCCAGCACGACCGTGAACTCGTCGCCGCCCAGCCGCGCCACGGTCTGCTGTTCGCCCACGGTGTCCTGCAGCCGCATCGCCGCGGCGCGCAGGATGCGGTCGCCGACGGTGTGGCCCAGCGAATCGTTGATGTCCTTGAAGCGGTCCAGATCGAGGAACAGCACCGCGATCCGGTGGTTCTGCCTGCGCGCGCGCACGATCGCCCGCGACAGCCGTTCCGACAGCATCGCCCGGTTCGGCAGGTTGGTCAGGGTGTCGAAGTTGGCGAGATAGCGCAGTTCCTGTTCGGCGCGCTTCTGCTGGGTGATGTCGGAGATCACCGCGATGTAGACGCGCTGCTCGCCGTAGATGCCTTCGGTGGAGGTGGATTCGATCGAACAGAGAAATTCCTGGCCGCTCTTGCGCCGCTGCCACATTTCGCCGGCCCAGTGGCCTTCGGTGGCCAACTTCTGGCGAAGGCGGTTGTAGAAGGCGGCGTCGTGCTGCGAGCTGTCGAGCAGGCTCGCGCTCTGGCCCATGACTTCGCGTTCGCTGTAGCCGGTGGTGCGGGTGAAGGCAGGATTAATCGAGATGAAGTTGAAATCGCGATCCAGCACCGCGACCGACTCGTTCATGCTGCGCAGCACGGCGATGGCGATGCGGCGCTCGCGCTCGGCCTGGCGCACCAGCGTGATGTCGCGCGCGGTGCCGGCGATGCGGCGGACCCGGCCGTCGGCGCCGTTTTCCACCGCGCGGCCGCGCGCGCGCACCCACAGCCATTCGCCGCGGGGGTCGAGGATGCGGTGTTCGGAGATGAAGAGTTCGGATTCGCCGCGCAGGTGGTCGCGGAGCTTCGCCTGCACCTGCGGCAGATCGTCGGGATGGATGGTGTGGTGGGTGTCGGTGGTGGACAGCACCTGGATATCCGGACGGTTGCTGCGCGAGTCCGCCCAGATCCGGCGCATGTGGCCGGTCTGCAGGTCGAAGTCCCAGTACTGCTCCGACGAGGCCCACAGCGCCAGTTTCAGGCGTTCCTCGCGCTCGCGCAGTTCGAGGGTGTGGCGCCTGGCGATACGCCCGCGGCGGGTCCAGATGACCAGCAGCACGACGGCCAGCGCGCCGACCAGGGCCAGCGAGGCGATGAGCTTGAGTTCTGCGACATCGGACACGAGGGCAGCCCCCTGGTAGCCCTGACGATGGCGCCAGTGTACGGGCTGGCGCAGCCAATGCCGAATCGGTTGTCGCTATGGCCGCGTTGTACACTGCCGGCCCTGTCCAAGGACGCCGATGACCGCCCGATGATGTCCGAACAGCCAAGCCCGGTGTTGCCCGATCTGGAAGAAGTCGAAGACGCGGTCCGTGCGCAGGGGTTGGGCGTCGGCGCCTCCGAACTGCACGGCGCGCTGTGCGGCTGGCTGGCCGGCGGCGGCAGCGATTCGCCGCGCTGGCTGTCGCAGGTGCTGGTGGACGAGGAACTGGCCGCACCGGCGTCCGGCAGCGTGCTGGACCGTTTGCGCGCGATCAGCGTCGCCCAGATCGAAGACCGCGATTTCGGTTTCGAACTGCTGGTGCCGGACCAGGAAGCGACGCTGGTGGACCGCAGCAGCGGGCTGTTCGACTGGTGCCGAGGCTTTCTCGGCGGATTCGGTCTGGCGGCCGGCGCCAATCCGCCGCTGTCCGAGGAAAGCGGCGAGGCTCTGGGCGATCTGGCCAGACTGGCCGCGGCCAGTCCGCAGGACGACGGCGATGAGGACGACGAAGCGGCGATGATCGAGATCGAGGAATTCGTCCGCGTGGCGGCGCTGCTGCTGCACGGGGATTGCGCGATGGGCGCGCGCCACCGGCGTCAACTGCACTGACCGATGAGCGCGACAGGCATGACTTCAACGGGTATTTCAGCGCAGATCTACGCCCGCCGCCGCCGCCAGCTGATGCGGATGGCGGGCGACGACGCCATCGTGGTGATTCCCTCGGCCCCGGAGCGCATCCGCAGCCGCGATACCCATTACCCGTACCGCCAGGACTCCGACCTCTGGTACCTCACCGGCTTTCCCGAGCCCGAAACGGTGCTGGTGCTGATTCCGGGCCGCAGGCACGGCGAGACCCTGCTGTTCTGCCGCGAACGCGATCCCGAGCGCGAAGGCTGGGACGGCCCGCGCAGCGGTCCCGAAGGCGCGGTCGACGGTTTCGGCATGGACGATGCCTATCCGATCGACGATCTGGACGAGATCCTGCCCGGCCTGCTCGAAGGCCGCAGCCGCGTCTATTACCACTTCGGTCGCGACACCGATTTCGACCTCAAGCTGATCGGTTGGCTCAACCGCGTCCGCGCGCAGATGCGCATGGGCGCGCAGCCGCCGCACGAATTCCTCGAACTGGGGCATCTGTTGGACGAGATGCGGCTGTTCAAGGACCGCGACGAACTGAAATTGATGCAGCGCGCCGCCGACATCAGCATCGAAGCGCACCGCGCGGCGATGCGCGCCGCCAGGCCGGGCATCCACGAATACGAACTGCAGGCGGAAGTGGAGCGGGTGTTCCGCCGCCACGACGCCGAGCCGGCCTACGGCAGCATCGTCGGCGCCGGCGACAACGCCTGCGTGCTGCACTACCGCGCCAACAACGCCCAGGCGAAGGACGGCGCGCTGGTGTTGATCGATGCCGGCGCGGAATATCGTGGTTACGCCGCCGACATCACCCGCACGTTTCCGGTCAACGGCCGTTTCACGAAGGAACAGCGCGCGCTGCACGATCTGGTCGGCGCGGCGCAGCGCGCGGCGCTGGCGCAGGCGCGACCCGGCGTGCCCTACGAGGCTGGACATGTCGCCGCCGTGGAAACCCTGACCGAAGGCCTGCTGACGCTGGGCCTGCTCAAGGGCAAACTGGAAAAAAACATCGCCGACGGTCACTACAAACGTTTCTACCGGCACAAGACCGGGCACTGGCTGGGCCTCGACGTCCACGATGTCGGCGAGTACCGCTTCGACGGCGACTCGCGCCTGCTCGAACCGGGCATGGTGTTCACCATCGAACCGGGCCTCTACATCGCCAGCGACGAAAAAACCGTCCACGAAAAATGGCGCGGTATCGGCATCCGCACCGAAGACGACATCCTCGTCACCAAGGACGGCCACAAAGTGCTGACCGACAAGCTCGCGCGCAGCGCCGACGAGATCGAAGCGTTCATGGCGGAGCGTTGATCGACGCATAACCGTCAGCCTTGTGGGAGCGACGGAAGTCGCGATGAACTACGGAAAATCTTGACCAGCCTTCGGCTGTTAGAAGCCCGCAACCCATCGCGACTTCCGTCGCTCCCACATGTGGTGAAACCGCGCGCGCTTTCAGCTTCGTAACAACATTAAGCGGCAATGCCGAGATGCGCCAATTTTCTGGCGAACCCTTCCGGCGTGTTCAGCGTATGAACGTATCCGCCATTTTTCTTCCTGTAGGAAATCAGGCCGCCATCGTCCATCCACGCGACGACGATGGTGTCGGAGGCTTGTTCTGATCGATGTTCGACGTAGTCGATGCACGGCCCTAGTAGGTCCGCAGGATGTCGCGGCGCATTCGGGTCCTTCAATACGAACCTTCCCGGGCAATCGGGAATCGCGACCCAACGCCATGCGGACATCAGGCGTCCAAATGTCATCGACATTTCACCCCACCCGCGACCCGTCCGGATTGTGTTCGATCATCCACAGCCCGGCCCAGAGTTTGAGGTCGAGTTCGTAGCCTTCGCTCTGCTTCTGCATCAGCCACGCCGGCGCCTGCGCGCGCGGCACCGCGTGCACAAGGATGTCCTCGTTGTCGACGCCGCCGCCGTCGCCGACCCTGACCAGATCGCGGGCGCGGACGAAGGCGATGCGTTCGTTGCTCATGCCCGACGACGTGGGCCCGATCAGCAGCACCTCGACCTTGTTCGGATGCCAGCCGGTTTCTTCGACAAGCTCGCGGCGCGCGGCGTCTTCCAGCGAATCGTGGTCGTGATCGTCGCCGACCAGGCCGGCCGGCATCTCGATGGTGCGCGCGCCCAGCGGCACCCGGTACTGCTCGACGAACAGCACCTCGTCCTGCGGCGTCACCGCGATCACGATCACCGCCATGCCGCCGGCATGATGGCTGCGTTCGCAGGATTCCCATTGGCCGATCTTCACCAGTCGCAGCCACTTGCCTTCGTAGAGCACTTCGCGGGGTTCGGTCATGCGGTCCTCGGTTCCTGATTTTCCGTAGAGCGACCTGATCAGCCATTCGGCTGTTGAAAACTAGGTCGCTGGTTTTTTGATGGTTCTGGTCGAAACGGTCTGGTTGAAATCGTCTGGTCGACATCATGCAGAGCAGCGGCCTGAAGGCCGCTCTACAAGGCTTCGTTTGTTTCGTCTGTCTGCGGCGCGTGCGCGGCGAAATCCAGGCCGCCGGCGGCGTAGATGCGTCTGCGCGTCATCGGCCCGAAGCGCAGCGCCTCGCAGACCGCGCCGAGCGAAGACGCTTCGCCAGGGTTGCGTTCGAAGCGCGGCGCGGCGTCGCCGACCGGCGCGTCGCAGGCGATGGTGGTGAGGGTGCGGAACAGCAGCGCGTTGTCGCGATGATCGCGCAACTTCGCGGCCGCCTGCGCGGCGCCGCGGAAGCGCAGATACGGCACTTCCTCGACCCGCCGCAGCAGGCTGTCGAGGTCGCCGAAATGCGCGAGCAATATCGCCGCGGTCTTGGCGCCGATGCCGGGGACGCCGGGGATGTTGTCGACGGCGTCGCCGCTGAGCGCGAGATAGTCGGCGATCTGGTGCGCTTCCACGCCGTGGCGCGCGCGGACGCCGTGAGCGCCCCAGCGCTGGTTGCGGGCGTAATCCCACTGTTCGTCGCCGATGTGAAGCAACTGCGACAGATCCTTGTCGGCGGACAGGATGATGCCGCGGTGACCTGCAGCGCGCGCATGCAGCAGCGCGCTGCCGATCAGATCGTCGGCTTCGTATTCCGAATGGCCCAGCACGCTCAGCCCCAGCGCGACGCAGAGCGCGCGGCAGTGCGCGAACTGGCGTTTCAGTTCTTCCGGCGCGGGTTCGCGATTGGCCTTGTAGGCCGGATACAGCCGGTTGCGGAAGCAGGAATCCAGGGCTTCGTCGAACGCGACCACGATGTGTTGCGGACGCTCGCGTTCGAGGATGTCCAGCAGGAAACGCGCGAAGCCCTGCACCGCGTTGGTCGGCCAGCCGTCGGTATCGCGGAATTCGTCGGGCATGGTGTGCCAGGCGCGGAACACGTAGATGCTGGCGTCGATCAGATACAGCGGTGCAGGCTCCGGGCGCGCTTCGGCCGCAAGGTCGCGGTCGAGGATATCGTCGATGCCGTCCCCGTCCCCGTCCCCGTCGCCGTCGCCGCGGACGCTCATCCCGGCGTCCAGTCGGTGAGCATGGCGGCGGGATCGGGGCGCTCGCGTTCCGGCGCGTCCATCTGCGCGGTGCCGATATGGATGAAGCCGGCGACGGTCTCGTCCGGGCCGATGCCCAGCGCGTCGCGGATTTCCGGGTCGTAGGCGGCCCAGCCGGTCAGCCACTGCGCGCCGAAGCCCATCGCCTGCGCGGCCTGAAGCAGCGCGAAGCAGACGCAGCCGGCGGTCAGCAGGCGCTCCTGTTCGGGAATCTTCTCGTCCGGGCCAAGCTTGGCGATGACCGTGACGATGACCGGGGCGAACGAAAAGCGCAGCCGGTTCTTTTCGATCACGCTGTCGGAAGCGCCCGGATCGCGGGCGCAGCTGCGTTCGGCAAGCCGCTGCCCCATTGCGTGACGAGAGTCACCTTCTATCTTCAAAAAACGGAACGGCGTCCGCTTTCCGTGATCCGGCACCCGTACGGCCGATTCCAGCATGCGCAACAGCGTAGGCTGGTCCGGTCCCGGCATGCCGAGTTGTCGGCTCGGGACCGAGCGTCGGCTGTCGAGCGTTTGTAATGCTTCGCTTGGATGATTTGCGAGTGAGGTCACAGACTGTCCCGTACGGTTTGAATGATCGTAGCGTCCGGGACCCTATGGATGATTCCAGACGGTCCATTCTCCCCCGAAATGCCCCCAAACCTCTCCCCCCGAGACGATCCGTATGGACGATAACAGCCGGTTTTTTCCTGGCCGCTCGCCATTGACGCGCCAGAGCGCCGAAAAAGTCTTCGAATCCGTTCGTCGCGATTCGGTGACCGCGCTGTCGGGCGTGCTCGCGGGTTTCTGGGGCGATATCGAAGAACAGGTGCGCCTGGCCGCCATCGCCAGCCACGACAACAGCGCCATCTACGACGACCGCATCGCGATCCGCATGCTCAACCAGCGCGCGCTGGAACTGGCCAACCGCTACCGCGACGCCCTCGAGAACGCGTTCGACCGCTGGCGCAACCCGCGCCCGCGCGCGGTCGACAACAAGAGCATGAGCCTGATGTCCGAGGCCCAGCTCGAAATCCATCTGTCCGGCCAGCAGATCGTGGAGCTGCTGGAACACCAGCTGATGCATCCGCTGCAGTTGCTGCACGACCGCCTGGATGCGCTGGCCACCGCGCTGGGTCTGCCGCGGCAGGCGCCGGAAACCAATCCGCTACGCCCGGACGTTCCGGTCGATGCCTTCGTGAAGCTGTTCACCGGGGACGACCTCACCCCCGAGCTGCGCCGGCTGATCTTCCTGCAGTTGGAAAAGCGGCTGTCCAAGTCGCTCGACGATCTCTACACCAAGACCAATGTCGCCCTGGACCACGGCTTCCTGCCGCGCGAAGAACAGCCGCAGGCACCGGGCATGCCGCCGCCGACCGCCGACTGGTCGCCCGACGGCGGGCTGGTCGAGCCGCGCAACCCGCAGCCGCAGGGCCACGCCCCGCAGGGCGGCCAAGCGCCCAACACGCCTTGGGATTACAGGGGCGGCCAGTCCCCAGCCGGCGGTCAGCCTGCGGCGGGCGGCATGCTGTCCGACGGCAACCGGCCGCTGCGCTATCGCGAAACCGTGCATCAGCAATTGCGCGCCTGGCGCCAGAGCGTACTGCGCCGGGGCTCGGCTTCGGCTTCGTCCTCCGACGAACCGGGCGCCGCACCGCCGCCGCCGTCGACATCGGGCTTGAACGGCGTGCGCGTGCTCGCGCCGCAGGAGCTGCTGGGCATCGCCACGATGCTGCAGGGCGACGACCCCGCGCCGTACGTCCGCGCCCTTGCCGGCGACGACAGCCGTCCGCTGTCGGCGGTGATCCGCGACCAGATCGTCAGCGGCTCGCGCCAGCTCGGCTACGACCCCACCCAGACCCGTTTCAATGAAATGGACGAGGATGCGATCGATCTGGTCGGCATCCTGCTGCAGACCCTGGCGACCAGCCACGCCACGCTCAGCCGTTCACGCGCGCTCTACGGCCGGCTGGTGCCGCCGTATCTCAAGCTGGCGTTGAGCGACGACAGCCTGTTCGATCAGCGCGGCCATCCCGGCCGCAAGCTGCTGGAAGCGCTGAGCGAAGCCTGCGAAGGCAATACCGGCGATTCCCCGCAGGACCAGCAAACCCTGACCCATGCCGAACTGGCGGTGGGCCGGGTGGTCGAGGAATATCGCGACGACAAGGCGATCTTCGAGTTCGCCGCCAGCGAGCTGCGCGATCACCTCGATCAACAGAAGAAGATGCGCGATGTCGCCGAACAGCGCGCCGCCGATACCGTCAGCGGCCGCGAGCGGCTGCAGCACGCGCGCCGCGCGGTGGACGAACTGCTGGATGTACGTCTCAGCCAGCGACCGCTCACCGCGGGCATCGCCGAATTCCTGAGCGGCCACTGGCGCCATCACCTGGTCCAGACCTGGCTGCGCGAAGGCCCGAGTTCCGCCCAGTACCTGTCGGCGCTGTCGATCGGCGAGGGTCTGATGCAGGCCGACGCCGACGCCGCCCGCGCCGAAGGCGGTCGGGTCGCCGACAAGATTCTCGAACTGCAGGCGCCGCTGGGTCGCTGCTATGTCAGCTGTGGGCTGGACGCCACCGCCGCGCGCGACTCGCTGGCGAAGATCGTCAGCGCATTGGCGTTCCCCGATCAGCCTCGTGGGCTGCATCCGGTGGCGGCGGAAGAGGCTGCTGTCGAACCCAACGATGCCGCGAACTGGGGCGGTCTGCGGGTGGTCGGCGGGACCGAGAGCGTCGAACACGATCCGGCGATGGCCGCGCGCATGCGTCGCCTGCGTGTGGGGCAGAGTCTTCGCCTGATCGAAGAGGATGGCCGCGAGACGCCGTCGCGCATCGCCTGGGTCAGCCCGTTGACCTCGCGCTTCCTGATCGTCAATCGTCGCGGCCAGCGCAAGCTGGTGGTGACCCCTGAGGAACTCGCGGCGCTGGTCGCCAAGGGCCGGATCGTGTTGCGCTCCTCCGAAGCCCCGTTCGACGAAGCCATGCGCGACATGTGGCAGCAGCTCAGCCAGACGCGCGCCGCCGCCACGTCCTGACGCCGCCCCGTTGTGTTTGCTTTCGGCCGCCGCGGGGTATCCGTGGCGGCCTTTCTGTTTCGATCTTTCCGCGCTGTCGTCGGCATGTCCTGATCACGATGCGGCATTGCCCTGCGCGCCCGGTAGCGCCACGACAACCTGCTAGGATGCCGGCAACCGAAGCGGATCGATGGAGACCGGCAAAGATGACGGAGACTGCGGCTGACACGTCTGGGCGTGCGACAGCGAAAGTGATCATTGGTGCGGTGCGCGAAACCGCGCCCGGCGAGCGGCGCGTGGCGCTCACGCCGGAAACCTGCAAGAAACTCGCGGCGGCCGGCGCCGTGGTGCGCATCGAACGTGGGCTCGGCGATGGCGCGCATGCGCTGGACGCCGCCTATGCCGATGTCGGCGCCGAGATCGTCGACGGTGCCGATGCGGTGCTGGCGTCCGCCGATATCGTGGTCTGCGTGCAGCCGCCGTCGGCCCAGGCCATCGCCGGCATGAAGCCGGGCGCCGTGCTGGTCGGCATGCTGCAACCGCAGGGCGACGCCGCCCGCACCGAAGCGCTGCAGGCCCGCGGCATCATCGCGTTTCCGCTGGAGCGCCTGCCGCGCACCACCCGCGCGCAGGCCATGGATATCCTCAGCTCGCAGGCCGGCATGGCCGGCTATAAGGCGATGCTGATCGCGGCGCAGTTGGCGCCGCGTTTCTTCCCGATGCTCACCACTGCCGCCGGCACCATTCGGCCGTCGAAGGTGCTGGTGATCGGCGCCGGCGTCGCCGGGCTGCAGGCGATCGCCACCGCCAAGCGACTCGGCGCGCAGGTCGAAGGCTTCGACGTACGTCCGGAAACCCGCGAACAGATCGAATCGCTGGGCGGCAAGTTCCTCGACCTCGGCGTCAGCGCCGCGGGCGAGGGCGGCTACGCCCGCCAGCTCACCGACGAGGAGCGCGCCCTGCAGCAGCAGCGGCTCGCCGATCATCTGAAGAACATCGACGTGATCGTCGCCACCGCCGCCGTGCCGGGACGCCCCGCACCGAAGATCGTCAGCGCCGCGATGGTCGCCGGCATGAAGCCCGGCAGCGTCATCGTCGATCTGGCCGCCGAAACCGGCGGCAACTGCGAACTCACCCAGCCGGGCGACAACGTCGTCCACGGCGGTGTGACCGTGTCCGGCCCGTTGAACCTCGCCAGCAGCGGCGCGATGCACGCCAGCGACATGTTCGCGCGCAACGTCTTCAACTTCGTGTCGCTGCTGTTGAACAAGGACGGCTCGCTGCAGTTCGACTGGAACGATGAACTGCTGGCGAAGACGGTCTGGCCGGAGCGCGCTGCGGGCTGATCGCCGCCGCTTCAGCGTCGCGCCCTGCTGTCGTCCGGCGGGGCGCGCTTGTCGCATCACGGCCCCGGGGGTACGCTCGCCGCGACACATACACCGTCGAGCGCAGAACCCCGTGATTGACCCGAACGTCCAGGCAGCATCCCTTCGATTTCCTGCATGCCTGCGCATGGCCTTCGTGGCCATGGCGGTGTGCATGGTGAGCGCCTGCGCGCAGTCTCCCGGGCCGGTCGCCGCGCCGTCCACGTCCCCCGCGGAAACCACTGCCGCCGTCGCCGCGTTCGCCGGGCGCTGGGCCTATGCCCAATCCTGCGGCTGGCAGCATTCGGCGCATCTCGAATTAAAGACCACAGCCGAGGGCATCCGCGGCACTTGGAGCGATGGCACCCGCGTTCGCGGCGAAGCTGGCGAACTTTCCGGCGAGTATCGGGACGGCAAGATTTTTTTGCGTTTCTGCCGCGACGACGTGGCGGAAAACGATCCGGAAGCCTGCCCTAACTACCGTGTCGAAGATGCGTACGTCGTGCGCGAGGCCGGAAATTTGATCTGGTACCGAGCGTCTGGCGCGGATTCCTACAGGCGGTATCTCGAAATGCATCCGGTGATCGCCGGACAGGACATTCCGAAAGATAACCATTGTCCCGAAGAAGATTGACGAGCAGGATCGACGAGGAGCCAGCGCCATGACCGAACCCTTCGACGCACAACAAACGAATATCCAACTGGCCGCGCAGACGCGGCGCCCGCCGGCCTTGACCGATGCCGAGTTGAATGCGGTGTCCTATTTCGCCATCGGTGTGGGTTCGGAGGGCAGCATCGGCGGCCGCGACGTGTCGAACCGGCTGTCCTTCGCCGGCAACACCACGAACGGCGTGATGTCGCCGGTGGGCAACAGCGGTTTTTCGATCGGGACGCTGCAGACCGATCTGGGTCAGCATCCGGAAGTGGCGCGCACGCTGGTCGGCGCGTATCAGGACTGGGCGCGCACCAACCATCCCGAGTGGGTGCTCGACGCGAACCAGCAGACCCGGACCGTCGGCGATCTCAGCCGCACCGGCGACACCATCCGCGCGCAGGGCGGACGCGAGATGGACGCCACGGTGAAGTCGCACCTCGACCAGTTCCTGCGCTCCGACGAAGGCATCCGCTACATCCACGACAACGACGCCACCCAGGCCAACAAGCTGATGCGCGACGTCTACACGCCGCTGCGCGAGACCGACCTGTATCGCAACGCCACGCCCGACGATCAAGTGCGCATGGCGGCCGTTGTCGGCAAGGCCTACAACCAGAGCGAAGTCTGGGGCGGACGGATCCTCGATCGTATCGAATCCGGCCAGTACCGCAGCGTCGCCGATGTCAGCAACGGCGTTGGCGGCCTGATCCGCGGCGATCAGGATTACATGCAGACCGGCCGCGATGCCGCGGTGCAGGGCGCCGAAGTGGTGAACGCATTGCGCAATACGCACGCGCAGAATCCGTTGAATGCGACTTGGAACAATGTGTTGGCCGGCAATCCGCTGGTCGATCCGACCCGGCTCGATCAGGACGCGGCGCGGCCGAATCTGCCGCACGAATACGCGACGGTGAAGGATCTGTTCCTGCAGAAAGGCGAAGCGCCCGCGTTCATCCAGGCGCTGGACCGCGGCGCCACGTCGATGCACGGCCGCACCGATCGCCAGGGCGCGTTCAACGACGACGGCCTGTACGCCGCCGGCAACAATTTCGTGGTCTGGGACCGCAACGGCGCCGGCCACGCGCAGATCGATGGGCAGTGGCGCGATGTCCAGCGCGATCAGTTGGTGCGCACCCAGAATGCGGACCGCACCGTAGATCTTTCGGTGAACGCGAACGGCCGAGAGACGCCGTTGATGCATGTCGATCCGCGCGCCGCGAACGCGCTGCGCGCGGAAGCGCCCGCGACGGTCGTGCCTGCGACAACTGCGCCTACGACAGCTGCACCTGCGACAGCCGCGCCTACGACAGCTGCGCCTGCGGTGCCTGTAGCAGAACCAGGTCAGCCGCAGATCCGGGGCGACGCGACGCAGACGCTGCCGGAGCGAACGCAGCCCGTCGTCGCCCTGGCCGCCGCCGCGCCGGTGCTGGAAAACGACAGCGGACCGATGCTGCAGACGCCGGCCAAACAACAGAAAGACATGGACATGACGCCCGCCGAACGCGATCTATTCGCACGCGCGATGACGCTCGTCCAGAACAAGGCCGGCATGAGCGAGCAGGACGCGAGGAAAGTGGCGACCGATGTGATCATCACCACCCGCACCACGCCGGGCCTGTCGGAGAAACCCGAATACATGGACGTCAAGAACGGCCATGTGATGATCGCCGAGAAAGTCGGCAAGGAACCGATCTTCAACGGCTACGTGAATGTCGAGCAGTCGCGCAACCAGACGCCGGACCAGATGCAGGACAAGGTCGCGGCGCAGAACATGCAACAGGAGCGGCAGTTGCACGAACGCCAGGTCAGCGACGCCGGCAAGGAACCGAAACCGCTGTTGCAGGCCGCCGAAGACCGGCTGACCAACAGCATGACGTTCTCGCGCTCGGTCTGAGCGCGATGGCAATCCAAACGACAACGGCGCCGGAAGGCGCCGTTGTCGTATCAAGCCCTTTATCATCCCGAACGACCGCGCAGCGGGTGGAGGGATCTGCTGATGTTGCACCGTCGACGACAGGCAGATCCCTCCTCAGGCTTCGCCTTGGTTCGGGATGACAAAGGTTTCCAGACAAGCAATGTCGAATAGCTGTGGGGCGTGACTACTTCGCGGGTGCCGCCGACTGCTGCTTCGCCGCCATCATCGCTTCGCGCGCGGCGCGGAACGGATTGCCGGCATACCAGTTCGGCCAGGTGTCGCCGTTGACGAGCGCGGCGCCGACGTCGTACACGGCGGTCAGGTCTTCCATCGTGCCGTCGAATTTCCACGTCTTCGGGTCGTACTCGTCGCCGGGCTTGTGGTAACGGTTTTCGTTGTAGTCCTTGCCCGCCGCTTCGCCGGCGACGGCGCCGCCTTCGACCAGATCGGTGCCGCCATCGGTGTACAGCGCCGGCACGCCGGCCTTGGCGAAGTTGAAGTGATCGGAGCGGAAGTAATAACCGCCGGCCGGATTCGATTCCTCCACCAGCGTGCGCCCCTGTTTGTCGGCGATCGGCTTGAGCACATCCTCCAGCTCGGAATTGCCCATGCCGACGACGGTGAAGTCGCGGCTGCGGCCGACGACGCTCATCGCATCGAGGTTGATCACGCCGACGGTGCGGTCCAGCGGCACGGTGGGATGCGCGACGTAGTATTTCGAACCCAGCAGGCCGGATTCTTCCAGCGTCACCGCAGCGAACAGCACCGAGCGCTTCGGAGGATTCTTCGCGAACTGTTCCGCGATTTCCAGGATGCCGGCGACGCCGGTCGCGTTGTCGACCGCGCCGTTGTAGATGTTGTCGCCGGCTTCGTCCGCATGTTTGCCCAGATGGTCCCAGTGCGCCATGTAGACGATGGTGTCGTCCGGCGCCGTGGTGCCCGGCAGCAGCGCCAGCACGTTGCGGGATTCCTTCTCGGCGCTGGTGCTCTTCAGCGTGACGCTGGCCTTCGCCGGCAGCGGCACCGCCTTGAAACCGCGCTTGTTGGCGGCCGCACGCAGCGCGTCGAGATCCAGCCCGGCGTCGGCGAACAGCGCCTTAGCCTGCTCGCCGGTGATCCAGCCCTGCAGCGGCACGCGCGGCGCCGGATCGTCCGCGGCGCGAAGGTCGTACTGCGCGCCCGACCACGAATTCTTGACCACGTCCCAGCCGTAGGACGCGCCGTCGGTGTCGTGGATGATCAGCGCCGCCGCCGCGCCCTTGCGCCCGGCTTCCTCGAACTTGTAGGTCCAGCGCCCGTAGTAGGTCATGCGCTTGCCGTTGAACAGCGTCTCGTCGTTGGCGTGGAAGCCCGGGTCGTTGACGAACATGACCACGGTCTTGCCCTTCACGTCGACGCCCGCGTAGTCGTTCCACTTCTGCTCCGGCGCATCCACGCCGTAACCGACGAACACCAGATCGCTGGCATCGACCTTCACTTCCGCCTGGCCGGTGCGCGTGCCGATCACCATGTCGGTGCCGAACTTCAGCGTGCGCGGTGTGCCCTTGACGTCGATGGTCATCGTCGTCGATTCGTCGGCGGTGGTTTCCATCATCGGCACGGTCTGGAAATAGCTGTCGCCGTTGCCGGGCTTCAGGCCCATGCGCTCGAACTGCGCCTTGAGATATTCGACGGTCTTCTCTTCGCCGGGCGTGCCCGGCGCGCGGCCCTCGAATTCGTCGGAGGCCAGCACGCGCACGTGCTCGGCGAAATCGGCCGGGTCGATGGCGTCCTTGAACGCGAACGCGGCGGGTTTGGCGGGTTCGGCTGCGGCGGGCTGCGGTGCGGCGGGCGTTTCGGCGTCCGGCTTGCAGCCGGTGAGCGCGGCGGTGGCGGCGAGGGTCAGCAGCAGAACTTTCGGGGACAGGATTGGCGGAGAACAGCGCATCGGAGGCTTCCAGACAAAAACGGAAGCCGCGAGTGTACGACGCCCCCGGCTGACCGGGCGCCTGCCGGAGGGCAGACCTCGGCGCAATCTTTTCTCCTCCCCTTGCGCGCAGCGCAGGGGGAGGTTGGGAGGGGGTGCTCTCGCCTGGACATTGCGAAAGGGAGGGAAAGCATATCGATGAAACCATGACCCCGGCGCGTTAGACTCGGGCTCATGGACGCGGGCATCACAGGGGATGCGCATGGAACGGCAGGTGTTTATCAGTTATGCCGCAGGCGACACGGATTGGACTGCGGAGCGAGTTGCGGAGCTTGCGGCTTGTCTGGATAGGTTGCAGTTGCAGGTTCTTCTGGATGTCAGGCATCAACAATCGTTTGGACAAAAGGTGCCGCCCGCAGGGTGGCGGGAATGGATGTCTCAGAGCATGGCGACAGCCACGCATATCGTGTGCCTGTGTTCAGAGCGATATGCGCAGGCATGGCGGCGAAACGAATCGCTGTCGGGTGGATGTGGTGTCGCGTTCGAATCCGCAAGAATCGAACGCTATCTGTATGACCACAAGCAGAACAATCATGGGCGCGTGCTTGCACTCGTTTGCGCAGCCGGTAAATCGAATTGCGTGCCCGAGTCGCTGAGCGACGCTTGCCCGACTTACGTATGGGGCGATTCTGCAGAGGACGCACTCTTACAATCGCATCTGTGCCGTGTCGTGGTGCCCGATGAAAATGACACGTTGCGCGGCATGACTGCAGGTACTCGCGATTCATCATCCTTTTCCAGTCGCCCGGTTGTCGCATCTGAAGCGGATGGGCGATCAGCAGCAATGCTTGAATCCGCACAGCAAGCACATGAGAAAATCTCGCCCCTCGACAAGCCTGTGATAGAAGACGCAGCCGCCCGCTTGCCAGATGCTCGGTCAGCCGATCCAAAGCCTGAAACATCAGGCACATCGTCCCTGTCGCGCCCTTTCCTCCTGCTCACGGTTAATCAGCGTGAAACAGATGCTCTGCGCGCGGTGTTCGGTGCTGGGCATATATCCGATCTCATCGTGTATGACGACTACCCCTACGAGCGATTCGCATCTGTCATTGATACGAGAGGTCGCCCTGAGTGTGAGGTGATTGCCTTTTCGTGCCAGATGGGTAGCGAACGCAGCGGCGCTGCGCTGCAGCGCGTGACCAAGGCGATCGAACATTTCAAGCCGGCGGTGGTGCTGGCTGTCGGCGTAGGATTCGGCCTCAAGGGCAACCAGAGTTTGGGCGATGTGTTGATCTCCAATCAGGTGACGACTTACGAATCAGCAAGGCTGAATGGGGACGGCAGCACCTCGCGCCGTGCCGAGATACTGGCGGCGACGCCAGCATGGCTTGAGCGCGCCAAGTACTTTGAACTGGACGGCATCAAGCGCCGCGTGGGCCTTGTGCTGTGCGGCGAAAAGCTGGTCGATAACGCCAACTTTCGGGAATCTCTCCGTAAAGACTACCCACTTGCCATCGGTGGCGATATGGAAAGCTTCGGCGTCGCCACGGCCTGCAATGGCCATGATCGCTTTCGCATCGGCTGGCTTGTCATCAAGGGCATCAGCGATTTGGGTGATGGCGCGAAGAACGCGGGCGGTGAATTGCAGGCCGATCTTGATCAATATCTAGCCGCTTACCGCGCAGCGATGGTGGCTTTCAGTACAGTTTATCTGCGTCGGCCCGATGTGCCGACGCCGGACGAAGCTGCAAAGGCTTGGCTGCTTCGGCAAGCGGGCCCGGCCGTCGGCGGAGGGGCTGGAAATGGTATGTCGCGAGGTGGGTCCGGTAACGACGCGCATGCCCGGCGCGAAAAAATCACTCCACTCGATCGCGAAATGCTAATGCATCAGGCTTCTCACGCGATCGAATGCCTGCAGTGTGCGTCAGCCTATTGGGCAGCATTGCAGGCATCGACCAATCTTCAAAACTGGCTGACAGCGCAAGGACTCATTTCGCCTTCAGTGTTTGTCGAAACGCTGCACCAGGTTCCGCCTGGTGAACTTCCACGCGTGATGCGTGAGTTGCGCAATGTGTTCAAAGAACAGAAAAACCGTCCTACCGAAAATGAGTTGCTTATCGCAAAAGAAGCGGAAGTTGCAGCCGCCGCGACGGTTGCGTGTTTTCTGTTCTGCACATGTCTGTTGATTGAAGCTGAAGCGGGTGATGGGGTGGTAGGGCTTCCCAGTGTGGGGGATCGGGATGCATCACATTTGTTGGCAAGTTTGATCGCCCTGGTGATGGCGGGTGGTCGTCTTGAGCTACGTCCAAGCGCAGGCGCGCTGCCGACGGGCAGCGAAACGCATCGCGTCCAGAGAACCGGGCTCAATCCACAGTTTGATTTCGAGCGTCAGTTGTACGCAAATTTGGTGAAACGTCCATGGAGCATCTCGGCCGGTCAAAAGACGGGTGAACTGTCGGGCTATGAACGCAACGAACTGCTGGAAGAACTTCGCGATCGACGTGGGGATGGCGTTCGCACCAAGGCCATGTGCTTCATTGTCGATGACGATGAGCCGTCAGTGAGTGGAGTCGATGTGGCGCGCGAAATTGGTGTGCCGATATTTCATGCCAGTGCAGAAGTGTCAAGAGTGCTTTTCGGCTTGGACGCGGCGACCTTGGTGACCATGTTGCGGCACCTTTGGGCCGATGTATGTGCCTATCACTCCGCCGATGCCGCAGACTCGGCTCCCCCATGATCTACAACAGCGCAAACAGACCATTGGCCCACGCTTCCGCAACCTGTTTTCATTTTCTTGAGTATTGAACATGGCGATGCAACCCAACCCCTTCACCCAGGATCTGGCAAACACATCCACATTGTTGCCTGCCTGCGACCGCTTCGAAGCCGCCCATCACCATTGGAGCGGGCGTGAGCTGGATGCGCTGGCGCTGGCCTATGCCGCGCGACGGCCGCTGCTGGTGCGTGGCGAGCCGGGCAGCGGCAAGAGCCAGTTGGCTCGGGCCGCAGCGGTGCTGATGCACGCCGCCGCGCCACGGGTGCAGGTGATCCACCCGCGTTTCGAGCCGCGCGATCTGCTGTATCGCTACGACACCATCCGTCGCCTTGCCGATGCCAATACGCCGGGCAGCAAAGTCGAAGACAAGCACTACGTCCAGCCCGGCGTGCTCTGGCAGGCATGGGCGGACGCCGCCCATTCGAGGCCTGCGGTGGTACTGGTGGACGAGATCGACAAGGGCGATGCCGATGTGCCCAACAGCCTGCTGGAAGTGCTGGGGCAGCGCAGCTTCCGGGTGGATGAAGTCCCCGATATGCCGACGCCTGCTTTGCCGCCCGGTGCCATGCCGCTGGTTGTCATTACCACCAACGAAGAGCGTGAGTTGCCCGCAGCGTTCGTCCGTCGCTGTGTCGTGCTCAACCTCAACCCGCCGTCGAATGAGATCGACTTGCTCGAGTGGCTGCAGGTGAGAGTGCAAGCCCACTTCGCGACGATGCAACCGCTGGCGCCCGAGGTGGTGAAACTCGCGCTGACCCAAGTGCTGGCCGATCGCCGCGAGGCTATACGTCTGGGCTATCCGAAAGTCGGGCTGGCCGAGGCGCTGGATTTGTTGACCGCGTTAGCCGAGATTACCCGCGATGTCCCCGAAGCCCAGCGCAGGAGAATGCAGGAACACTGGCTGGGCCGGATCAGCGTCTACGCGCTGGTGAAACATGCCGGCACGGACCCAGGCCAGTCCCGGCCCCCGGTAAAACCCGCGCCTGCCGACGGCGCCGCCGCCGACAACGCCTGAGCGGCCCATGCCTGCGCAAGTCGGCCGTGCGGAACTGCTGCGTGCCTTGAGCCTGGGGCGTGCAGGTCCTTTGGCGTTGGACCATACCGACGCCGTGTGGTGGGGCTATGTGCCGCCCGAAGCGGACGCCATCGTGGTCGAAGATGTGGGCCAGACGCTGGAGTTGCCGTTTCGCGCACACGAACCGCCCGCCACGTCCACACCCAGCCCGGCCCGTGCCCGCAGCGCCCTGCGCATGCCGGAAGCCTGGGTCGCGGAGCGGCTTGACGGGGGCAGCGGCGAATTGCCCGACCCCCCAGAACGTTCGATTGTGCTCACGGAAGTGGAGCTCCAGCCTCCCGACGAACCCCAGGCCGCCTATCGGGACCTGCTGCCCTTGCCCCGGCTGGCGCAGCCGCTGGCTGCGCAATTGCGTCGGCCGCAGGCTGCGGGGGTGAACGTCGCCGCATTGCTGCAGGCGAGTACCCGCCGCCAGTGGCCGCGTCGTTTGCCGCGCATTGCCAGGCAGACTTGGCCGGCGACGCTGGTCGTGATGCTGGATGTCAGCACCGACCTGTTTCCCTATCGCTACGACATGTACCGCGTCGTCGCGCTGCTGCAGGCGCTTGTGCCGCGCGCGCAGTTGAGAGTGATGACTGGTGAGCACGGCCCCCTCGGTCCGTGGCAGCCGTTGCACAGACAGGCCGCCCTGGCCGATACCGACGATGGCGTGCGCCCGGAATCCGGATGCACCTATCTGTTGGTCTCCGATCTGGGTCTGCTACGGCCCGCGTCGGAAGTGGCCCAGGCTTGGAAGGCTTGGCTTGCAGGTGTGCAGGTGCGGCAATGCGCGTGTGTCGCGCTCGCGCCCGTGGGGGCGGACGATGTGGGTTCGACGCTGGCCGCTTTTGTGACGCTGCTGCGATGGTCGCCCGACAGCCGGCTGCAGCCGGAGCGCGGCAGGCCAGATACCGATGTCGCAGCAGCAGAGAGCAGCAGCGAATCGGCACTTCGCGAACTCCTGGCCTGCCTCTCGGCTACGTTGCGCATGGACCCACCGCTGCTTCGCGCACTTCGGCAGAACAGCAGCGCACCACAGGACGCATCGCTGGAAGGCAGGCTGTGGGCGCATCCCGATGTGCTCAGCACAACCTATGCCTGTCTGCGACAGAGCCGCATAGAATTCCATCAGGCGGCGTCGCGTCTGCAAACCGGGGCCCGGTGGTCAACGTTGGAGAAAACCTGCGACTTTCACCATACACATTGGCCGTTGGGCATGCGCTTGGTGGAGGGCATGCGGCAGCTGACGACCCGCCCAGTGCTCGATTCCACGTCGTTGGAACGCATGCACGCTGAGATTTATCGCTTGGCGCACAGCCTGAACGTGGATGAGGGCAATCGGGCAACACTCGATGCCATCGCCGACTATGTCCTGAGCCGCGTCCCCGCCGAAGCCCGGCCACTGCTGGGCACGGCGCTGGACGCCCTTGCCCAAGCCACCGGCCGCCCCATCGGCCCGCGCCAACGCTGGTGCCTGCTCCAGCGTGGCCAACAACTGTGCATCGTGCCGGCTACAGATACCCGCCCGCCTGGCCCCGGCGTGGTGCTGTGCGGCGATCTGGGACAAGCTGCTCCCGGTGAGTTGGTACGTATCACACAGCCACTGAAGCCTCCACAGTATCTGGCCCTGCCGGTGGAGGGCATGTTGGCACTGCCGATGATGAAGGTCGGGGCGGGGATCGTTTTGGGGGGCGAGGAGACGCAACTGCTGCGCCGTCAACGCACCCGTGGTGTGTGGGGATGGGCGCAGACCGATGCTGGCTTGATCGAAATGCTGGGTTCGACGTGGTTGAACGGGCTGCGAGTTCCAGGTGAGGGAATGCCCCGCTCGGTGGCTATGGTGGGAAGCCGCAGTAGCGAGCCTGTTGCACTAGCCGTGGGCTGTGATGAATACGGTATCTATCTGCTGATGCAGCCACAGGTGTTGCTACACCGTGGCTTGCCAGAGAGCATGTTTCTTCGCTTCCGCTATCTGGAACCAGCGAGTTACCTCCAAGGCTCCCCCCAATTCATCGGCTACAACGACGAACACCCCCAACACCTCGTGACCCTCAGCCGGGGCCTGTGGCTGGCCGAAACCCCCTGCACCCAGGCACTTTGGCAGGCGGTGATGGGCAACAACCCTAGCCATTTCAAACAAAGCGAGGACTCCCCGCGCCGCCCGGCGGAACAGGTGTCCTGGGACGAGGTGCAGACCTTCCTCAATGCTCTACAGCGCCTGCTGCCGCCCGGCTGCGAGGCGGTGCTGCCCACCGAAAGCCAGTGGGAGTACGCCTGTCGCGCCGGCACCCAGACGGAATATTGGTGGGGCGACGAACCCGATAACGTCCGGGCCAATTGGTACGAACAACACAAATGCACCACACCTGTGGACCGCTACCCGCCCAACCCCTGGGGGCTTTACGACATGCATGGCAACGTCTGGGAATGGTGCGCGGACGGCCAGCGCGGCTACGCTGCCGAGCCGGCGCGGGACCCGGAGGGTCCCGGCGCAGGCGAAGCCCGCGTGGTGCGCGGTGGTTCGTGGATCGACCACGCCAGCTACGCCCGCGCCGCCTTCCGCCGCAGGAGGCCTCGCGGGAGCGCCTACCAGCACTTCGGCTTCCGCTTTGCCCTGAGGTCTCCTGTCGAGGCGGATGCCCCGGCGGCGGAGCCGCTCCGGCGCGATGCCGACGACGCGAGTTCATCCGAATGAGCCTGCATTACTTTTGCATCGCAGCGCGGGCGCGAGCGCCGGAGCCGGCGCATACCGAGGTCAACTTTAAGAGGCTGAGCCATCGTGGGTGAGTATTGCCATGACGGATAAGGTTGCGGATCGGCACGTTTTCATCAGCCATGCAGCGGATGACCCCGACTGGTCGCAGGATGCGATTGAGACGGTGGCGTCAGCGATCCTTAATGCGGGTTTTGCCGTGCGGCTAGACTTGTGGAAGCAGACGGCTGAAGCGCGTTTTCAGTCATTGGGTGCTTGGCGTGCGTGGATGGATGACGCCGTCATTGGCGCCAGTCACATTTTTTGCCTGGTGTCGCCGCGCTACCAGAAGTTGTGGCAACGCAGGTTCGAGGATTCAAAGGATGGCTTGGCCCTTGCGGCGATCTTGGATATCAGTAATCCAAACAGGCATGGGCAGAACGGCTACGAACGCATCATCACTCTTCGTCCGAAAGACTACGGTCTTGAGTGTGTCCCTGCGGAACTTGTTGGCTGTTTGAGCTACGAATGGACCGCAGACCGTCATAGGCTGTTGTCCTGGTTATTGGAAAGACAGCGCTCGCTTATTGATATAGACGCTGATCGTGCCGATGGAGCGGTCTTATCTTCTACCGGGCTGTCCGATGGTCTGATCCTTGATGGACTGCACTATCCAGACCGCACTGAAGCAGATGATTCGGCTGTAAGCGCTCAGATAGTAGAGGCATCTGCCACAGTCGATGGAGCCACTCTTGAAGTGGACTATGCCGCCGATATCGGAGAGCTTTCTGTTGTTCTGCAAGCACATGGCATTTCTACCGCGGGCGTTACTCCTCTTGTCATTGAAGTCGAGCAAGAGAAAACCGTCGCGACTCATTCCAAGCACGTTACCCCGCCGTCGCTCGGTACCAGCGGCATGTGGCTCGCTGAAGACGAATGGCGCGCCCCCATCGGCGATTCCCCCCCCCTCTGGGCCAGCGCTTGGGGCGATGACCCGTACGGCCTGTGGGCCGACCTCACCGTTAACGGGGCCACGCAGCGGATGCGTTGGATCGAGCCGAGCGGGCCGGCTGGATTCTTGATGGGGTCGCCGCAAGCGGAGCGCGATGAAATCAAACACAAGGAAATTCGCGACTGGGCCAATCAGCACGAACACGACCCCCGTCGGGTGTTAGTGGTGGCCGGTTTTTGGTTGGCCGATACCCCATGTACGCAGGCGTTCTGGCGTGCGGTGGCCGGTGTCGATCCCAGCCACTTTAGTGGTTCCCCCGATGCACCGGAACGTCCCGTAGAAATGGTGGATGTAGGCACAGTGATGAATGACTTCATCGACCGCTTCGCGGCCATGCCCGCTTGGGGTACAGGAGACGGACTATGCCTGCCAACTGAGTTGGAATGGGAATATGCGGCTCGTGCTGGCACGCACACCGCGTACTGGTGGGGTGATGCTTGGGACGACGCACGGGCCAACCTCAATCTCACTGGCATCCGCAGGTTGGACGATCCGCAGGGAACCACTCCGGTACATCGCTACCCTCCCAATCCTTGGGGTTTGCACGACGTGCATGGCAACGTGTTTGAGTTATGCGCTGATGTCTGGCAGGGGAGTGGTGGCGTACGGGAGGTGCGGCCGGACGAAAATCACTACGTCGTGCGGGGCGGTTCGTGGCTCTACTCTCCTGACTACGCACGTGCCGCCTGCCGCACTTGTTGGCACCGCAAAGACGCCTCCGAGTCCTTGGGGTTCCGGTTTGCACTGAGATGTAATAGCGGGCTGCATGCCGGTGCTAAGGGGTAAGCCTCTAGGACTTAGCAGTGACGTAGCCCGGCTCTCGCGGCCAGCGAGAGCCGGGGCTTTCTGTGAGACAAACGCCACTCTGTCCCGGGTATCCACTTCGTGGATACCCGGGCTACTTGTCTGCATGGATATGCGCACAAGATGAATTGAATCAATGTTTGTGCGGGTTGAAGCAATGCGATGTTTCATTCGCGATGGTTTCAGTGGCGCGTGCGGCCATGCGCCGCATGCGCGACAGGGGCGTGGTCGATGGCTCGAAAGATGCGGGTGTTTGGTGCGGCGACGGTGAGTGCGGGGCGTGGCTTCGTTCATGGCGGGCCAGAGCCCGCCCTACTTGCTCCGGCATGGGTGTCCCGGGCCTCGGTGTTGAGGCTCTCAACACCGGCGTCGAGGTTTTGGGCTCCGGCGATGAAGCGTTGAGCTCCGGCGTTGAGGCTCTCAGCTCTACTGTCGAGGCTGTGCACTCGGGCGTTGATGCTTTTATCTCCGACGTTGGAGCTTTGATCTCCGAACGTCAGGTGCTTTTTGCTCCGGCGTCGAGGCTTTGAGCTCCGTCGCCTAGGATTTGAGCTGCGGCGCTGAGGCTTTGAGCTCTGGAGCTGAGGCATTGAGCTCCAGCGTCGAGGCTTTGAGCTTGGGCGCTGAGGCTCTGATCCTTGGCGTTCAAGTCTTGAGCTCCGGCATCGGGGCTTTGTGCTTGGAGGTTCAAGGCTTCAGCTCCGGCGTTGGCGCGATACACGTGGGCGTCGGGTGCGGCGATGGTGCGTGCGGGGCGTGGCTTCGGTCATGGCGGGCCAGGGCCCGCCCTACGCGTTGATTGAGCTTGGGCTTTGAGGCTCTGATCTCAGGCGTTGAAGCCTTGAGCGCCGGCGTCGGGGCTTTCCGCTCGGAGGGTCAAGTCTTGAGATCCGACGTTGGCGCGATACACGCGGGCGTCGGGTGCGGCGATGGTGCGTGCGGGGCGTGGCTTCGTCATGGCGGGCCAGAGGGCCCGCCCTACGCGTTGCCGATCATGAGCTGCGCCCTACGCGGCAATCACCGTCAGTCCTGCGGCGGGCGCGCGCCGTCGTAGCTCACCGCGGTGGCGCCGGTGACCTTGCCGATGCGCGCGGTCTTGTGCACGTACAGGGTGACGTCGCGCTTGAACACCAGCGGGCCTTCGACGACGGCGTCCGGGCCGATCACGATCCGCAGTTTGCGCTGCTTCATGCTGACCGGCATCCAGCCGCTGTTGGGCTTCTCGACGGTGATGCCGCCGCGGACGTGGGAACCGACGCCGACGGTGATGTCGCCGTTGACGGTGGCGATGCCGCCGTTGACGTCGGTATCGACCAGACCGATCGAGCCGTTGACGGTTTCGACGTTGCGGGCGACCTGGCTGCCGCGGCCGGCGAACACGCTGCCGTTGACGGTTTGGATCTCGCCGACGCTGCTCTGGTCGCCCAGGCGGATGCTGCCGTTCACCGTTTCCAGCGACTTCGCCGTGAGCTTGCCGTCGGCCTTGATGCTGCCGTTGACGGTTTCGGCATCGCCGATGGCGGCGCCGCTTTCCAGGTGCACGCTGCCGTTGACGGTGGCGACGTTGCCGGCCTTGGCGCCGGACTCGACGCGGATGCTGCCGTTCACGGTTTCCAGCGAGCCGTAGTCTTCGCCGGCGTGGGCGGTGATGCTGCCCATGACCTTGTCGATGCTTTTGCCGGCGAAGGCCGCTGGCGAGAACAGGGCGAGTGCGATGGCGGCGGCGAGGAAGAGTCGGGAATTGCGCATTGCGGTGGACCTCTGTGAGCGTGGGCTTGTGGGCCCGGGTTCGGAAGCGGGGATTCGCGAACGCGTGAACGGATAGGGCATCGGAGACCCTGTGACGGGCATCATGGAGGCGCTTCGCTACAATCGCATCTGTCCTAAGTCACTGCCCCGAAGGTCACATGCCCGCTGCCGCCCACCGTCCCAAGCCCGTCGTCCTGCTGATCCTGGATGGTTGGGGATATCGCGAGGATCCGGCCGACAACGCGCTGGCCCTGGCCGATCTGCCGAACTGGAACCGGCTCTGGGCGCAACAGCCGCACACGCTGATCCACACCGAGGGCCGCCACGTCGGCCTGCCGGACGGACAGATGGGCAATTCCGAAGTCGGGCACATGAATCTGGGCGCCGGCCGCATCGTCTATCAGGACCTCACCCGCGTCGACGCGGCGATCGAGGACGGCAGTTTCTTCGCCAACGCCGAACTGCGCGCCGCCTGCGATGCCGCGAAGACTTCGGGCGGAACGCTCCACGTCATGGGCCTGCTGTCGCCCGGCGGCGTGCACAGCCACGAACAGCACATCTTCGCGATGCTGGAACTCGCCGCGCGCGAAGGCGTGCCGCGCGTCGCGGTGCATGCGTTCCTCGACGGCCGCGACATGCCGCCGCGTTCGGCCGAACCCAGCCTGCGCGCGCTGCAGGCGACGTGCGATGCGCTGGGCAACGCGCGCATCGCCAGCGTCGGCGGCCGCTATTTCGCGATGGATCGCGACAAGCGCTGGGACCGCCTGCGCCGCGGCTGGGACGTCATCGTCGAAGCGCAGGGCGAACAGCGCGCGCCGGATGCGCTGAGCGCGTTGGCCGCCGCCTATGTGCGGGGCGAGAACGACGAGTTCGTTACGCCTACTGTCTTGGATGGCGCGCAGCCGATGCGCGACGGCGACGCCATCGTGTTCATGAATTTCCGCGCCGATCGCGCGCGCCAGCTCACCGCCGCGTTCGTCGATCCCGCGTTCGAGGGGTTCGACGCCAGCGTTCGCCGCCCGTCGCTGTCGCGTTTCGTCTGTCTCACCGAATACGACGCCCGCTTGCCGGCGCCGAGCGCGTTCGCGCCGGACGATCTGCGCAACACCGTCGGCGAGGTGCTGGCCGCGCATGGCCTGACCCAGTTGCGGATCGCCGAAACCGAGAAATACGCGCACGTCACTTTCTTCTACAGCGGCGGCCGCGAAGATATGTACGCTGGCGAAGAACGCATCCTTGTGCCCAGCCCGAAAGTCGCGACCTACGATCTGCAGCCGGAAATGAGCTGCCCGGAACTCACTGCGAAGCTGGTCGATGCCATCGGTTCCGGGCGTTTCGACGTGGTGGTGTGCAACATCGCCAATCCGGACATGGTCGGTCACACCGGCGACCTGCAGGCCGCGATCCTGGCGGCGCAGGCGGTGGATGTCGCCATCGGCGCGGTCGAAGTCGCGGTGCGCGCGGCCGGCGGCGCGCTGCTGGTCACCGCCGATCACGGCAATCTGGAAATGATGCGCGACCCCGACACCGGACAGCCGCACACCGCGCATACCGTCGGGCCGGTGCCCTTTGTGTACGTGGGTGCGCGGACGGATGCGCGCCTGCGCAGCGGGGGCGCGCTGCGCGACGTGGCGCCGACGATGCTGGATCTGCTGGGCCTGCCGCAGCCGGCGGAGATGAGCGGTCGTTCTTTGTTCGATGCCGGGTCGTTGGACGCCGGATGATGAAAGTCCCGCGCCTGCTCCTCGCGGTCGCGCTGCTGTGGTCGCTGGCGTGCCCGGCGCCCGCGCAGCAGACGACCGGGCGCGAGGCGCAGCGTCGGCTGGAGAAGGTCCAGCGCGAGCTCAAGGACGTGGCGACCGAACGCCGCAGGCTGGAAGGCCAGCGCGGCGCGGCCAGCCGCGAACTGCGCGCGGTGGACGAGCGCGTCGCCGATTCCAGCCGCGCGCTGCACGCGGCCGACACCGAACTCGCGCGCGAACAGGCCGCGCTGGCCCAGCTCAATGCGCGTCGCGACGCCCTGCGCGTGCAGGAGGCCGCGACGCGACGCGAACTGGCCGCGCTGCTGCGCGCCGCCCATGCGCAGGGCGACCATGCGCCGCTGAAGGTGATGCTGGCGCAGGATCGCGTCGCCGACACCCAGCGCCAGCTGGTCTATTACCGCTATCTGCAGCGCCAGCGTCTGCAACGCACGGCCGCGCTGAGCGCCGAACTGGCCGAACTGGCGCAGATGGAAACCCGGATCGCCGAGAAACGCGCGGAGCTGGACGCTGCGCGCGAACGCCAACGCACGCAGCTCGCGTCGCTGGCCCGCGAC
The DNA here is from genome assembly GCA_040386495.1 of Pseudomonadota bacterium. Classification (GTDB taxonomy): domain Bacteria; phylum Pseudomonadota; class Gammaproteobacteria; order Xanthomonadales; family Xanthomonadaceae; genus Lysobacter_I. The sequence continues at coordinate 42,096 of JAZKFJ010000011.1, read as the reverse complement.
CGCCGCGCACGCACGGTGACGCTTGGCGAACTGGAGCAGCGATATCGCGACCGCAGCGAACGCGAACAGGCGCTGGGCAGCGATGCCAAGGCCCTGCAGCAGGTGATCGGCCGGCTGCGCGCCGCCGCCGCCAAAGCTGCCGCCGAACGCGCCGCGGCCGAGCGCGCCGCAGCGCGGGCCGCTGCGGCCCAATCCGCTGCAAAGCCTGCCGCGAAACCCGGCACCCGGCCGACCAGAGCGCAGGCCAAACCACCGCGCCAGATCGCCAGCGCCGCGCCCGTGCGGGTGGGCGGCGCCGGTTGGCCGCTGTCGGGCCATCTCGTTTCCGGTTATGGCGGACGCATGCCAGACGGACGCGCGAGCAGCGGCCTGTTGATCGCGGCCGGCCTCGGCACGCCGGTGCGCGCGGTCGCCGACGGCACCGTGGTCTTCGCCGAATGGATGACCGGCTACGGCCTGATCCTGATCGTCGATCACGGCAACGGTTATCTGAGTCTCTATGGCCACAACGAATCGCTGCTCAAGGATGCCGGCGATCCGGTCAAGCGCGGCGACACCGTGGCCCGCGTCGGCAACTCCGGCGGCCTGGCGCAGCCGGCGCTGTATTTCGAGCTGCGGCGCAACGGCCAGCCGGTCAACCCCGACAGCTGGCTCAGGCGACAGTAAACGGCTAGGGTGGGGCTGTTCATGCTCGGTGAACCCCGCGTGGTACTGATGGTCTCACCGATCGGTTTTTACTCTGGAGTTGCCCATGTCGTTCCGCCTGCGCTTTTCGCGTCTGCGCTCCTCGTCTCTCCCGCGCATCGGGCCATTGCCGGCGCTGCTGGCCATCGCGCTGTGCGCGCAGCCGGCATTGGCGCAGGAATCGAAGCCCGTCGACGGTGATGCGGTCAAAAGCGCGAAGACCGCCGAGGCCGAGACCAGCAAGGTGCCGCTGGAAGAAATCCGCCGCTATGTCAGCGTGTTCAACGTGGTCAAGCAGGCCTACGTCGAGCCGGTGGAAGACCGCAAGCTGATGCAGTCCTCGATCCGCGGCCTGCTGCTGGATCTCGATCCGCACAGCACCTATCTGGTCCGCAGCGATGCCGAGGCCTTCGATGCCGATACCAACGGCGCCTACGACGGCATCGGCGTGGAAGTGCAGCCGCAGCCCGACGGCACCATCCTGGTGATCGCGCCGATCGACGATACGCCCGCTGCGCGCGCGGGGGTCAAGCCCGGCGATATCATCATCGCGGTCGACGGCAAGCCGCTCACGCCTGAACTGGCCGAAGGCAATCCCCTGCGCGGCGCGCCCGGCAGCAAGACCGTCCTGACCGTGCAGCGCGAAGGCGCGGCCAAGCCGCTGGAACTCACCGTGCAGCGCGAAACCATCCGCATCGGCAGCGTGCGCGGGAAAATGCTGGAACCCGGCTACGGCTATCTGCGCATCAGCGCGTTCCAGGCCGACACCGCCAACGATTTCGAACAGCAGCTCGACAAACTGCAGACGCAGGCCGGCGGCAGCGCCGCGGGCGGCAAAGGCCTGCAGGGTTTGGTGCTGGACCTGCGCAGCAACCCCGGTGGATTGCTGACCTCGGCGGTGCAAATCGCCGACGATCTGCTGGAGAAGGGCGGCATCGTCAGCACCCGCGGCCGCAACCCGGTGGCGGACACCTCGTTCAATGCGACCCCCGGCGATCGCATGCGCGGCGCGCCGGTGGTGGTGCTGGTGGATGCAGGTTCGGCCAGCGCGTCGGAAGTCCTGGCCGCCGCGCTGCGCGACAACCAGCGCGCGCAGGTCGTGGGCAGCCGCACCTTCGGCAAGGGATCGGTGCAGACGTTGCTGCCGTTGGACAACGGCGACGCGGTGAAACTCACCACCGCGCGTTACTACACGCCCAGCGGCAAATCGATCCAGGCCCGCGGCATCGAGCCCGATGTGGTGCTCAGGCCGGAGGGTGCGAGCAAGGCCAAGCCGGGCTTCATGTCCGAAGCCGTGCTGCCGGGGCATCTGCGCGGCGATCAGGAAACGGCCGGCGCGAACGCCGGCGACGTTCTCGAAGGCGAAGCGCCGATCGCCGCGGCGCTGGCGTTGCTGAAAAAGCAGGCCGCTGCCGCGACAGCGAAGCCTGCGGTCGCCGAACGGCGCTGAGATCCGCTGGCCAGAAGTCGACGAGCCAGAGGTCCATGAGCCAGAAGTCGACAAGCCAGAAGTCATGAATGACCATCGGCCGGTTCGCATCGTCGGCCTTGTCTCTAGAATGCGCTGTCGGCCCGCCATTCCGGGCCCCGCATCCAAGGACGACGCCACATGCTTGCCATCCGCGACCTGAGCAAAACCTACGCCAACGGCGTGCGCGCGCTCGATCACGTCACGCTCGACATTCCGCGCGGCATGTTCGGCCTGCTCGGCCCGAATGGCGCCGGCAAATCCTCGCTGATGCGCACGCTGGCCACGCTGCAGGAAGCCGACAGCGGCACCGCCACGCTCGACGACGGCAAGGGCGGCAGTATCGACATCCTGCGCGACAAGGACGCGGTGCGCCGTCAGCTGGGTTATCTGCCGCAGGATTTCGGCGTCTATCCGAAAGTCAGCGCGCTGGATCTGCTCGAACATTTCGCGGTGCTCAAAGGCCTGGCCGACCGCAAGCAGCGGCGCGAAGTGGTCGACGGCCTGCTGCAGCAGGTGAATCTGTGGGATGTGCGCAAGCGCAAGCTCGGCGGCTTTTCCGGCGGCATGCGCCAGCGCTTCGGTATCGCCCAGGCGCTGCTCGGCGACCCGCGGCTGGTGATCGTCGATGAACCCACCGCGGGCCTCGATCCCGAGGAGCGCAACCGTTTCCTCAATCTTCTCGCGGAGATCGGCGAAAATGTGGCTGTGATCCTGTCCACGCATATCGTCGAGGACGTGACCGATCTGTGCCCGACCATGGCGATCATGAACAAGGGGAAGGTGCTGCTGACCGGCCGCCCGATGGATGCCATCGGCGCGCTGGCGGATCGCGTCTGGCGCAAGGTGGTCGCGAAACAGACGCTGCCGCACTACGAGCAGAACTTCACGTTGTTGTCGACCCGTCTGGTCGGCGGCGAACCGGTGATCCATATCCACAGCGATGTCCCGCCGGGCGACGGTTTCGAGCGCGTGGCGCCTGATCTGGAAGACGTGTACTTCCAGCGTCTGCGCCAGCACGCCAAAGCCGCCTGAGGATCACGCCATGTTCGAGTTCCTCCGCTTCGAGCTGCGTCAGCAGCTTCGCTCGCCGCTGCTGTGGCTGATGGCGCTGTTGTTCGCGCTGATGGGGTTCGCCGCGGTGGCGAGCGATGCCGTGCAGATCGGCGGCGGCATCGGCAACGTCCATCGCAATGCGCCGGTGGTCATCGTCCAGTTCATGAGCGTGTTCACGCTGTTGGGCATGCTGTTCGTGGCGATGTCGATCAACGGCGCGCTGCTGCGCGATTTCGAACAGGGCACCGCCGACCTGATCTTCGCCAGTCCGATCAAACGTCGCGATTACGTCGCCGGCCGGATCGGTGCGGCGGTGATCTGCTGTCTGGTGCTGTATGCGGTGATCGCCCTGGGCCTGTTCGTCGCGCAGTTCATGCCGTGGATCGAACCCGAGCGGTTGGGGCCGGTCACGCCCGTGCCTTACCTGTGGGCGCTGGGCGTGATCGTGCTGCCCAATCTGCTGTTCATGGCCGCATTGCTGTCGCTGTTGGCCATCGTCACCCGCAGCGTGCTGTGGGTGTATGTCGGCGTGCTCGGCTTCATCGTGCTGTACATCATGAGCGGCGTGCTGCTGAGCGATCTCGACAATGTGTGGGTCGCCGCGTTGAGCGAACCTCTGGGCATCCGCGCATTCGGCCGCACGATCCGCTACTGGGCCGCGGAACAGCGCAATACCGAGGTGCCGGCGATCAGCGGTTACATCCTCGGCAACCGGGCGCTGTGGGCCGGCATCGGACTGGCGCTTTTCGCCGCCTGTTTCGCGCTGTTCAAGCCGCAGCGCAGCGGCACCGGCCGCGGTTTGCGCAAGGCCAAAGCCGCGGTCGATACGTCCGTGGATGCGCGCGCTGCAGCGCCTTTGCGGTTGCCGCGGATCGCGGTGGCGCACGGCCCGGCGACGGGCATCGCGCAGTTCCTGCAGCAGTTGCGCTTCGATACCTCGGGCGTGCTCCGCGGCATTCCGTTCATCGTGATGCTGTTGTTCGCGATAGCGAATTTCATTCCCAGCGCGATCCTGGCCCAGACCCTCTACGAAACGCCGATCCACCCGGTGACGTCGCAGATGCTGCAGGCGTTGCAGGGCTCGTACAATTTCGTGTTGATCATCATCGTGCTGTTCTATGCCGGCGAACTGGTCGGCAAGGAGCGCGGGGTCAAGATCCACGAAGTCACCGACGCCATGCCCGTGCCGAACTGGGTGCCGTTGGCGGCCAAGTTCGGCGCGCTGATCGCGGTGATTGCCTGCTTCCAGCTGCTGGGCGGCATCACCGCGATCCTGATCCAGCTCGCCAAAGGCCATACCCAGCTCGAGTTGCTGGTGTACGCCAAGACCCTGACGCTGGACTGCATCCGGTTCGTGCTGATGGGCGGTCTGGCGCTGTGCCTGCAGGTCTTCGCCAACAACAAGTTCGCCGGTTATGGCCTGATGATGCTGGTGATTGTGGCGCAGGGCGTGCTGGGCTCGCTCGATTTCACCCAGAGCCTTTACCGATACGCGTCTTCCCCCGACGCGCCGTATTCCGACATGAACGGATTCGGCCATTTCCTCGGCGCAAAATTGTGGTTCCAGGGCTATTGGGGACTGTTCCTGCTGGTGTTGCTGCTGTTGTCCGCTGCGCTGTGGGTGCGCGGCGTCGGCGGCGGCGCGCGCGAGCGCCTGAGCCTTGCGCGCGCCCGGATGCGCGGGCCGCTGGGCATGGCGACGTTGTTCGCGGCGCTGGCGTTCGCCGGCACGGGCGCCTACCTGTTCTGGAATACCAATGTCCGCAATCCGTTCCTGTCGCCGGACGACATCCTGGACCTGCAGGCGCGGTACGAACGCGAATACAAACAATACAAACGTTTGCCGCAGCCGAAGATCGTCGCGACGCAGATCGACGTCGATCTGCGTCCGGAGATCCAGACCATGCGTGCCAGTGGCGTCTATCGGGTGCGCAATCCGTACGCGACACCGATCGCCGATCTGCACGTCGGGATGGAGGACGATAAATCGCTGCTCAGCATCGACATGGGCGGCGCCGAGTTGATCAAGCACGACGAGGATCTGGGTTATCGCATCTACCGTTTGAAAGCGCCGATGCAGCCCGGCGAAGAGCGCGAGATCGCGTTCAAGGTCGAATCGGCCCCGAACGGCATCACCAACGACACTGCGCAGACCCGGATCGTCGAGAATGGCTCATTCTTCGACAGCCGTGCCTTCCCGTCGTTCGGTTACAACGAGGGCGCCGAAATCGTCGACCGCAACGAGCGCCGCAAGCGCGACCTCGGCGAGCCCAGACGCATGCCGAAGCTGGAGGATCAGGCGGCGCGCGCCGCCAACTACGTCACCGACGACGCCGACTGGATCGATTTCAAGACCACGATCTGCACCGCGCCGGACCAGATCGCGCTGTCGCCCGGGTATCTGCAGAAGGAATTCGTCCGCGACGGCCGCCGCTGCTTCAGTTATGCGATGGACCGGCCGATGCTGAACTTCTACGCCTACCTGTCGGCGCGCTGGCAGGTGAAGAAGGGTATGTACAAGGACATCCCGATCGAGGTCTATTACGACGAGAAGCATCCGTACAACGTCGACCGCATGATCGAAGCGGTGCAGAAGTCGCTGGCGTATTACGAGGGTAATTTCACCCCGTACCAGCACCGTCAGGTGCGGATCATCGAATTTCCCCGCTACGCCGGCTTCGCCCAGGCGTTCGCCAACACCATTCCCTATTCGGAATCGATCGGTTTCATCGCGGATCTTCGCGACAAGGACGCGATCGATTACGTGTTCTACGTCACCGCGCACGAGATCGCGCATCAGTGGTGGGCGCATCAGGTCGTCGGCGCCAACATGCAGGGCGCGACGGTGATGTCCGAGTCGCTGGCGCAGTATTCGGCGCTGATGGTCATGGAAAAGGAATACGGCCGGGCCAGCATGCGGCGCTTCCTGAAGACCGAACTGGACGGCTATCTCTCCGGTCGCGGCGGCGAAGCGGTCGAGGAACTGCCGCTGTACCGCGTGGAGAACCAGCAGTACATCCACTACGAGAAAGGTTCGCTGGCGTTCTACCGACTGCGCGAAGAGATCGGCGAGACAGTGCTGAACCGCGCGCTGAAGAAATTCCTTGAGGACAAGGGCTATCAGCAGCCGCCTTACACCACCTCGGTCGAACTGTTGGACTACATCCGCGCCGAGGCCGGCCCGCAGCACGAACGCCTGATCGCGGACCTGTTCGAGAAGATCGCCTTCTACGACAACCGCGTGGTGGAAGCCAAGGCGAAGAAGCGCGCCGACGGCAAATACGAGGTGGTGCTCGATCTGCATGCGGCCAAGCTGTACGTCGACGGCAAGGGCAAGGAAGCGCCGGCGAAGATCGACGACTGGGTGGAAGTGGGCGTGTTCGCGCGCGGCCCATCGGGCGAGGAAGACGACGAAAAAGTGCTGTATCTCAAGCGTCACCGCATCGCCAGCGGCCAGCCGAAGATCACGGTCGTGGTCGATGCGGCGCCGTACGAAGCGGGTTTCGACCCCTACAACAAATTGATCGACCGGGTGTCGGCGGACAATCGCAAGCGCGTGAGTCTGTAGGCCAGGGATGGCTGCGACGGCGCGCGGGATGCGCAGGGCCGCAGCCGATGTTCATGCTGGGCTTGATCGATCGGGCTGCGCCCGATCGTTGCTTCAGCGCGGCTTGACCGGCATCGGGAACGGCGTGACCACTTTCTCGCCGCTGGCGGCGTCGTGGATGGTCGATGGGCCTTTCTTCTCGACTTCCTCGATCCGCACGATGCTCTGCATCGGCAGGTGCAGCACGCGGGTGTCGCCGAACTCGTCGCGCAGCCGTTCCTCGGTCGGATCCACCACCAGGCCTTCGTGGACGTCGAAGACCAGATCGGCGACTTCGGTGAAACCCCACAGGCTGCCGCTGTTCACGCGTCGCGCGTACAGCGCGTAGAGCTTGCCGTGGTTGTGGAAGGTGACTTTGTAGAGGGTCTTGGCCATGGGTGGAGTATAGAAGCAGTACGGAACCGCGATTCAATAGCCGCGGCTGTGGCGCAGCCGGCGCGCGATGCCCGCGCGCGCGGCCAGCGCGAACACCACGCCGAACAGGAAGCCGGCGATGTGCGCGCTCCAGGCGACCGCGCCGAAGGCCGGACCGATGTACGCGAACACCACCTGCAGCACCGCCCAGATCCCGATCAGCAGCGAGGCCGGCGCGCGGATGAATTCCAGGAACAGCCCCAGCGGCACCACCACACCGAGCTTGGCGCGCGGGAACAGCGCGAGATAGGCGCCGATCACCGCCGAGACCGCGCCGCTGGCCCCGATCACCAGCCGTTCGGGCGAGCCGATCATGAACACCGCGGCCAGGTTGGCGATGGTGCCGCCCAGCAGGAACAGCACCAGGAACCGCCAGGGGCCCATCGCGCGTTCGGCGGGCAGGCCGAAGATCAGCAGGAACACCAGGTTGCCGAGCAGGTGCGCCCAGTCGGCATGCAGAAACATGGCCGTGAACAGCCGCAGCCAGCGCTCGTTCGCCCACAGCGACCACCAGGTATCGGCCAGCGCCGGGCCGCCGGTCAGCGCGCCCCATTCCTGGAGCAGCGCCTGCTGGGTGGCTTCGGGACGCGTGCTCGCCCACAGATAAGCCAGCCACAGCGCGGCGAACACCAAGGGCGTCGCCCAGCGCAGGCCGGATTTGTGGCGGGTCGGAAGCTGAACGAACATGTCAGATAAATGCCGGAACTGCATGAAAGCATGGGAGATATCAGGATAGCGCTTGTTAGCTTTCAGTTAACGGCCGGGTTATAGTACATACGGCGTCGTACGTCGGGAGGGGGCTTCCGGCAGGAGCGGAACGGGCAAGGGGAATTGCCCGGCCGCACGGCGCAGCCCAAATTCCTGTCTACGGAGACGCAACAACAATGCACACCCACAATCGTTTCATCCAGATGTCCGCGCTCGCGCTCGGCATCGCCGGCGCGCTGGCCTTCGGCCAGGCACAGGCCTCGGGCTTCCAGCTCAAGGAAAACAGCGTCAAGGCCATGGGTCGCGCGTTCGCCGGTTCCGGCGTCGCCACGGGCGACGCATCGGTCGTCGTGAACAATCCGGCCACCATGACCACGTTCGAAGGCACCACGATCCAGTCCGACGTGACCGTGGTCGACCTCAACGCCACTTTCGATGGCGGCGGTTATGCCGCCAACGGCACCCCGCTGATCGCCCCGCTCACCGGCGGCGACGGCGGTAATGCCGGCGGCGCCACGCCGATCCCGGCCATGTCCATCATCCACAAGTTCGAAAACGGCCTGACCGTCGGTGCGATGGTCAGTGCGCCGTTCGGTCTGAAGACCGAATACGACCGCGGCTGGGTCGGTCGCTATCACGCGCTCACCTCGGACCTGAAGACCGTCGATCTCACCCTTTCCGCCGCCTATGAAATCGTGCCGGACCGTTTCTCGGTCGGCGCCGGTCTCATCTACGAGCGTGCGGAAGCGGAACTGTCGAAGGCCGTCGATTTCGGCTCGGCGCTGGCGTTCGGCGGCGTTCCCGGCTTCGCGCCGCAGTCGGCCGACGGCGAAGCGGTCATCACCGGCGACGACACCGGCATCGGCTACATCTTCGGTCTGAACTTCCGTCCGACCGACAAGCTGGCCATCGGCCTGTCGCACCGTTCCGAGATCGATCACGAGCTGCAGGGCAAAGCCGACTGGACCGTGCCGGGCAATGCCCGCACCGTCTTCAACGCGATCGGCCGCAGCGCGCTGTTCAACGACGGCAAGGCCAGCGCCAAGCTGACCACGCCGAGCGTCACCAGCTTCAGCGTGTCCTATCAGGTCAACGACAATCTGGCGCTGATGGGCGATTTCGCCAAGACCGACTGGCATTCGCTGGAAGAAATCCGCATCGACTTCGTCAATCCGGATCCGGATTCGGTCGAGGACTTCAGCTGGGACGACACCCGCTTCTGGTCGATCGGCGCCGAGTACAAGCTGTCCGAGGCGTTCACGATCCGCGGCGGTTACGCCTACGACGAAACCCCGACCACGTTCGCCACGCGCACCCCGCGCCTGCCCGACGAAGACCGTCGCTGGTATTCGTTCGGCCTGACCTGGAACATGAGCGAGCAGGTCGAGATCAACGCGTCGTACACGCGCATCGAACCGGATTCGCCGAAGGTCGGCATCATCGATACGTCCACGGGCCACACCCTGTTCGGCGAGTTCAGCAGCGACGTGAATCTGTTCGGCATTTCGGGCCGTTACAGCTTCTGATCGCAGTTACGCGCGTCACTCAGAAAACCCCGCTCCGGTGGGGTTTTTTGTTGGCCGGCGTTTCGATGTCGGCGAAAAACGTTGCGTCAATTGCAGTGTTGCTGTTCGCACGGAACCCCGTCGCCTTCGCCGTCCATCTTCGTATTCGGGCAATTCCGGATGAACCATGTCGCCTCCTCGCAGGAACGCATTTGCGAGCAGTGCTGGCGACCGTCGCAGACATAGTCGTTCGCGGCGACCGGCGCGGCCGTGGTTTGCGCGTTTTGTATCTGCGGCATGTCGACGGGAGGCGTCTGCAGCGACGCGAACTTCTGGTAAGCGAACACGGCGCCGCCGAGCAGCAGCGTGCCGACGACGACTTTGGATGCCAGTCCCGACGACTCGCGTCGCGGCTTTTCGCGGCGCGGTCGCTGGGCGTGCGCGTCTCGTCGCGGATCTTGCCTGTGTCCGTGTGGATCGCTGGCTGCCGGCATCCGTGCCGCGGGCGTGCGTTCGATCCGCGCGAGCGTGAGCTCCGGGCTGCTGGCGGGCGTATCGAAAGCGACGGCCTTGGCCCGCTTGCGGCCCTCGGGGTCGGTCGCGATCTCGAAGTGCAGGACGTCGCCGATCTGCGGCGTACGGCCGCCGCGCGGAAACTCCGAGACGTGGACGAAGACTTCGATGCCGCTGTCGCGCGTCCTGATGAAGCCGAAGCCGCGGTCGGCGTTCCATTTGATCAACGATCCCTGCGTGCGCATCCGTGCATCTCCTCTTTCCTGTCCCAGAGTCTGTTCGAAATCTGCCGATCCTGTTCGTAGAGCGGCCTGACCAGCCATCCGGCTGTTGAAAACAAGGCGGCTGCTCCAAGCACCGCGTCGCGCTTCAGCGGCCTGAAGGCCGCTCTACAAGGGCTGATGCGTGGATGTTCGGGATGATTCCGATGGATTTCAGTCGTGATCGAACGGATTTTGAACCGTCTCTCAGTCGTTCGCCAGTTCGCGCAGATAGAACGTGTTGCAGCCGCCGTGGCCGGTGGCGCCCATCGCGGCGTCGATGCGGCGGAAGCCGCTGCGTTCGTACAGGCGCATCGCTGCGTCCATGCCGGTGAGGGTTTCCAGATAGCAACGCGCGAAGCCGAAGCCGCGTGCGGCGTCGAGACAGCGCGCCATCAGCGCAGTGCCCGCGCCCATGCCGCGCAGGCCCGGCAGGAAATACATCTTGCGCAGTTCGCAGGTGCCGGCGTCGCCGCCGGTCAGCGGCGCGATGCCGCCGCCGCCTTCCACCGTGCCGTGGCCGTCCGCATCGATGCGCTCGATCACGAAATACGCACAGCGAGGTTCGGAGTACGCGCGCTGCATCCAGTCGACTTCGGGGTCGCCGATCGCGAATCCGCTGCCGCAGGCGCCGAATTCGGGCATTACGCTGCGGATGATCGCGGCGACGACGGCATCGTCGCGGGCTTCGATGGGGCGGATGCGGAAAGAGACGTTGGCGACTATTGCGTCAGGAGGCATAGGGGTGGGTCGATTGTACGGTCGCGCCATCCGGAAGAGGGGCTGGCAAGAGACGTATCGTTTTCGCGGCTTCGAGCGTGAGTGCGTACAGCAGCCAGAGATGCAGCGGCACGATGAGCCACGGCGAATCCTGTATCGGTTGGCCGGTGCTTTCGAGCCACCATGGCGCGGCCGTATTGATGGCCACGAACAGCCCCAATGCAATGAGGTACTGGTGTGGTTTCCCATCGGACAGGGCGCGCGGGCGAGGAAACAGCAGGATGGCAGCCAGCATACAAACCACCGAAGGAACGAACGGCAGCTCGAACAGCCGCAGCTGTGCTGTTGCCGATACGCCCAGGAGCAGGCTGGCGATGCAGACGCGGAGTTGGTGTAGGGATTCTCGGGTCATTGCCGGCTCAGTGCGAGGAGGGATGCAGGCCGCCCTGTTCGAGCCGCCTTGCGAATTCGTCGGGTTTCAGCCCGGGGGCGAACAGGAAGCCCTGGGCGATGGGCACGCCCAGGCGCAGCAGGAACTGGCGCTGCGCTTCCGATTCCACGCCTTCGGCCACCAGTCCCAGGCCGAGGCTGCGCGCGATGCCGACCACCGCCTGGCACACGGCCACGTCGGAGTTGTTGTTGGGCACGCCTTCGACGAACAGCTGGCTGAGTTTCAGGCCGTGGATCGGCAGCCGGCGCAGATAGTTCAGCGCGCTGTAGCCTTCGCCGAAATCGTCGATGGTCAATACGATGCCCATCTCGCGCAGGTCGGCGAAGGTGCGCAGGGTATCGGGCGCGTCCTCGATCAGCACGCGTTCGGTGAATTCGAGTTCCAGCGCCGCCCCGGGCAGATCGAATTCGGCGAGGATGCGTTGCACGGTTTCGGCGAGATCTTCGCCGACGAACTGGCGGTACGACACATTGACCGCGACGCGGACGATGCCCAGCCCGGCGTCGCGCCAGGCCGCGACCTGGCGGCAGGCTTCGCGCAGCACCCAACTGCCGATGCGCACGATGTCGCCGGTGGTTTCGGCATGGCTGATGAAGCGGTCCGGGCGCAGCTCGCCCAGCAGATGGTTCTGCCAGCGGATCAGCGCCTCGGCGGCGACGATGCGGCCGCTCAGCAGATCGACCTGCGGCTGGTAGACCAGATGGAATTCGCCGTTGTCGGCAGCGCGGCGCAGATGCGTTTCCATCCACAGCCGGTCGGCCTGGGTCTGCGCCAGCGCGGGCGTGAACGCCTGCCAGGCGTTCCGCGAGCGGCGCTTGCTGTCGTACATCGCGGCGTCGGCGTTCTGGATCAGCGCCTGCGGGCGCTCGCCGTCGGTCGGCGAGCGGGCGATGCCGATGCTCGCGGTGATCGTGAATTCCTCGTTGTCGAAGCGGAAGCTGTCCGCGAGCGCCTGCAGCACTGCGGCGGCGATGCGCTCGGGGCGCTGTTCGTCGTCGTCGAGGTTGCACACCACCAGGAATTCGTCGCCGCCGAAACGCGCGACCAGCCCTTCGGTGCCGACCGCGTTGGCGATCCGCTGTGCGGCCGAGGCCAGCAGTTCGTCGCCGGCGGCGTGGCCCAGCACGTCGTTGATCACCTTGAAGCGGTCGAGGTCGATATACAGCACCGACACCGCGCCGTGCATCGGATCCTGCATGCGGTCGTCGATTTCGACCAGGATCGCGTCGCGGTTGAGCAGGCCGGTCAGCGGGTCGGTGCGCGCCTGCACGCGCAGGGTTTCCTCCGCGTGCTTGCGCTCGGTGATGTCCTGCAGCGTGCCGACGATGCGCGACGTACCCGGGTCGCCGGTATCGGCTTCTCCGATCATGCGCACCCAGCACGGATGATGGTCGCTGCGCTGGTATTGCATTTCCAGATCGAAGCTGCCGCCGGTTTCGATCAGGCGGTCGATCGCGGTGCGCATCCGCGACCGTTCGGGCATGCGCACGCCGGCGATCATGTCGTCGATGCTGTCCGGCGCGGGCGTGCGGCCGAGGATGCGCTGCGCTTCGCGGGTGAGATACAGCCGCTGGCGGCCGCGATCCCATTCCCAGCCGCCGATGTGGGCCAGGCCCTGTGCGCGATCGAACAGCACGTTGTCGCGCTTGAGCGTGGTGACGTCGCTGAACATCGCGAAGACGTACTGCGGGATTGTGGCGTCGGCTTCGAACACCGGCACGCTGGTGACCGAGATCCACGACATGCGCTGGCTGGGGATGTAGTACAGACCGATGACGGTATTGCTGATCACCTGGGCCTGGTCCAGCGCCTGGGTGGTCGGCCACTCGCGGAAGCTCAGCGCCCGTCCGCGGGCGTCGACGATCTTCCAGTTGGCGGTTTGCAGCAGGGTGTGCACGCTCTGGCCGGGTTCGGCGCCGATCGCGCGGTGCGCGGCGGGGTTGGCCGAAATCACCTGCATATCGCGGTCGAACAGGATCACGCCGACGTCGATCGATTCCAGCAGTAGCCGGTAGCGCGTTTCTGCCTGCCAGCGGCTGCTGAGGTCGCGCGCAACCGCGACGATGCACTTGTCGCCTTTGTAGTCGAAGCCAGCGGAATGCACTTCGACCGGGAAGCGGCTGCCGTCGCCGCGCATGTTGGCCACTTCCACGGCGTAGGTTTCGCCACGGCCCAGGGCTTCCCAGACCGGCACCATGTGGTCCGGCGGAAGATCGGGATTCAACACTTCAATGGGCTGGCCGACGATCTGGTCCCTCGGCCGCTGGTAGGCGGCCATGCCAGCCTTGTTGAGGTCGAGCACGGTGCCGTCCCAGGCGAGAATGCTGACCGGGTCGGGCACCGCGTCGAACAGCGCGGTGTAACGCAGGCGTTCGGATTCGGTGTCGTCGATGGCGGCGCTCAAGGCCGCATGTGCGCGGTCGAGCAGCGCGCGGGTCGCGGGATCGAGGGCGGTGTCCTGGCGCGCCTGGTCCAATGCGGCCAGCGTCTGCGTCATTTCGACCGACGGCAGCAGCGTGGGATCCGGCCAGGCGTCCGTCATCCGGCGTCGCCCGCTGTCGGGCCGGAGTGGTCTTCGCCGAATCGCGCGCGGGTGAACCTGCTGCCGGTCTCGCGGCCGAGCAATCGCGCCAGCCAGCGCCCGGTGGCGCCGAGTGCGTCGAGGTCGATGCCGGTGTCGATGCCCATGCCGTGCAGCATATACACCACATCCTCGCTCGCGACATTGCCGCTGGCGCCTTTCGCGTACGGGCAGCCGCCGGTGCCGGAGACGGCGGCATCGACCACGCGCACGCCGACGTCCAGACAGCCCAGGATATTCGCCAGGGCCTGGCCGTAGGTGTCGTGGAAGTGCACCGCCAGCGCGGCCACCGGCACTTCGCCGGCCACCGCGCGCAGCATCGCCGCGGCCTTCGACGGCGTGCCCACGCCGATGGTGTCGCCCAGCGAGACTTCGTAGCAGCCCATCGCGTGCAGCGCCCTGGCCACGCGCACCACGTCGGCCACCGGCACATCGCCCTGGTAGGGGCAGCCAAGCACGGTCGAGACGTAGCCGCGCACGGCGACGCCGTCGGCTTTCGCGCGCGCCATCACCGGCTCGAAGCGTTGCAGCGATTCCTCGATGCCGGCGTTGATGTTCTTGCGGTTGAAGGCTTCGGACGCCGCAGTAAACACCGCGATCTCGTCCACGCCCACGGCGCGGGCGCGCTCATAGCCCTGTTCGTTCGGCACCAGCACCGGATAGCGCACGCCCGGGCGCTTGGCGATGCCGACGTAGACCTCGGCGGCGTCGGCCAGCTGCGGCACCCACTTCGGGCTGACGAAGCTGGTGGCTTCGATGCTGCGCAGGCCGGTGGCAGAGAGGCGGTCGATCAGTTCGATCTTCGCCGCGGCCGGGATCAGGGTCTTTTCGTTCTGCAGACCATCGCGGGGGCCGACTTCGACGATACGCACGGTGTCGGTCATGGTGCGGCCGCCGGTACGACGCGCTGCAGACGCATGACGCCTTTGCCGTCCTGCTGGCCGGCGAAGATGTTGTCGCCGCGTGCGCGCAGCAGTTCGGCGATGCCGGCGCGTTTGCCCTTGACGTGGACATCGGTCTCGTCGATGCGAACGCCGGTGGCCTGGCCCTTCGCTGGTGGGCGCATGGCTTCGTCCGGATCGGCCAGCCACACGACCGCGCTGTCGCCGTCGACGCGGTAGCGGGCGAGGTACACGCT
Organism: Pseudomonadota bacterium; assembly: GCA_040386495.1. GTDB lineage: Bacteria > Pseudomonadota > Gammaproteobacteria > Xanthomonadales > Xanthomonadaceae > Lysobacter_I. The sequence continues at coordinate 26,991 of JAZKFJ010000011.1, read as the reverse complement.
GTCTTTCGGCGCTCTGCGCAGCATGTCGCCGTCGGACGACATCAAGCGGTCGGCGACGGCCGGGGTGAAGACCAGATAACGCGATCCGCCCAGCGCGAAGCCTTCCAGCGTCGTCGTGTAGGTGCCGCCGTCGTCTTCCGGCCACTGCAGGCTGCAGTCGGCGGACACCAGGATGCTGCGGTCGGGGCCGTCCTTGACGGGCCGCCATTCGCCGGCAAGTGCGGGGTCGCAGCTGAGCTTCGCCACCGGCGCGCGTTCGAAGGTGACGCAGGCCGACATCGCCAGCGTCAGCAGCAACAGCGCCGCGATGCGCATGCTGACGAGAGGCATGCTCACAAGAGGCATGCTCACGAGAGGCATGCTCATGCGGCCTGCACGGCTGTCGGAAGGGGCGTCAACACCACCAGCGCGGCGTCGGCCTCGACGAAATCGCCCGCGGCGACGCGGACTTCGGCGACGGTGCCGGCGCAGGGCGCCTTCAGCGTCAGCTCCATTTTCATCGCTTCCATCACCAGCAACTCCTGACCCTGTTCGACATGGTCCCCCACTGCAGTCTTGATCAGCACGATCCGTCCGGGCATCGGCGCCAGCGCGCGGTCGCCGACGCTGCCGGCCTGCTCGCTCGCCGGCTGGTAGGCCGGCACCCGCACGAAGCGCCAACGGCGCTCGCCGTCGTGCAGGTCCACGCGCGAGGATGCGCCGGAACCGTCGTCCGCGTCCAGACGCAGGCGCCGGCCTTCGCCGTCGAAGCGCGCGAACAGCGTGTCGGCCTGCAGCCGTGCGCCCTGCACGACGACGCTGCCTGCGTCGTCCTGCAGACGGTAATCGCCGCCGTAGCCATGTGCGGTGAGCACGTGGCAGTCATTGCCGTCGTCCAGCGCCAGGCGGCGCTGCCCGCCGTGACCGAGACGCCAGCCGTCGGCGACGGCCCATGGCGAGGTGGGATCGGTGCTGGCGGTGGCGGCGGTGCGGGTCTGCGCTTCTTCCAGCAGCAGCGTCGCCACGGCTGCGGCCATGCGCGCATCGCGCACGCGGGCCGCGTCGGCGGGTTTGGGCATGAAGCCGTCGAGATCGCGATCCAGGGTGCCGGTGTCGATGGTCGCGTCGACCACGGTCGGATGGCGGATCAGGCGTTCCAGGAATGCGATGTTCGATTTCGGGCCGTCGATCACGCACTGCGCCAGCGCGTCGCGCAGGCGGGCGAGGGCGCGCGGGCGGTCTTCGTCCCAGACGATGAGTTTGGCGATCATCGGGTCGTAGAAGATGGTGACGGTGTCGCCTTCGACCACGCCGGCATCGATGCGCGTGTGCGCGTCGGCCGCGGGCAGGCGCAGGCGCGTGAGTTTGCCCGAGCCCGGCAAAAAGCCGGCTTCCGGATCTTCCGCGTACAGCCGCACTTCGATGGCATGACCGCGCTGCGCGATCTCGTGCTGCTGTTTCGGCAAACGTTCGCCGGCGGCGACGCGCAGCTGCCATTCGACCAGATCGAGGCCGGTGACATATTCGGTGACCGGATGCTCCACCTGCAGGCGGGTGTTGATCTCCATGAAATAGAAACGACCGTCCTGGCCGACGATGAACTCCACGGTGCCGGCGTTCTGGTAGTCGATCGCATGCCCCGCCTGCACTGCCGCCGCGCCCATCGCATTTCGCAATTCAGGCGTGAGGAAGGTCGAGGGCGATTCTTCCAGCACTTTCTGGTAGCGGCGCTGCGCCGAGCATTCGCGTTCGTTGAGATGGATCACGTCGCCGTGCGCATCGCCGAAGATCTGGATCTCGATGTGCCGCGGCTTCTCGACGTAGCGTTCCAGCAGCACGCGGTCGCGGCCGAAGGCGTTGCGCGCCTCGCGCTGGCAGCTTTCCAGATTCGCCAGGAACTCGTCGGTGTCGCGGACGATGCGCATGCCCTTGCCGCCGCCGCCGTGCGCGGCCTTGATCATCAGCGGATAACCGATGGCGTCGGCTTCGCGATGCAGCAGGTCCGGCGACTGATCCTCGCCGGTGTAGCCCGGCACCACCGGCACGCCCGCGGCCTGCATCAATTCCTTGGCGCCGGCCTTGCTGCCCATCTTGCGCATCGACGCCGCTTTCGGGCCGATGAAGACGATGCCGGCCGCTTCCACCGCGTCGGCGAAGTCCGCGTTCTCGCTGAGGAAGCCGTAACCCGGATGGATGGCCTGCGCGCCGGTGGCCTTGGCCGCTTCCAGAATCGCGTCGCCGCGCAGATAGCTTTCCTGCGGGCGCGCCGCGCCGATGTGCCGCGCTTCGTCGGCGAGGCGCACGTGCTGCGCGTCGGCGTCGGCGTCGGAATACACCGCGACGGTGCGGATACCCAGCCGCCGGCAAGTGCGGATCACCCGGCATGCGATTTCGCCGCGATTGGCGATGAGGATCTTCTCGAACATCCTGCTGTGGATGGTCCCGCCGTGGATCGTTCCGCTGTGGATCGTGCTCAAACTTCGCCATCCCAGTAATCGAGGCTGTCGGCGCTGCGGCCGATCGCGTGGAAATCGTCCGGCGCGAAGCCGGTGCGGACCATGTATTTGCCGGAGTCCGGATATTCGCAGACTTCGGGATATTCCATCGTGCTCACCGCGAGGATCTTCAGTTCGACCCCGCCGGTGTTGAACAGCTGATGCGCGGTGTCCGCGCCGCCGGCCGGGCAGGCGATCACGTCGCCGGCGCGCACCGCATGCACGGCGTCGCCCAGGCGCAGTTCGCCGCGGCCTTCCAGGACGAAGAACATTTCCTCGTTGACGCGATGCGAATGTTTCGGGAAAGCCGCCTTGCCCGGATCGATCACGGTGAGGTTGTAACCGAGCTTCCGCGCGCCGACCTTCGGGCCGATCGCGCCGATGCGTCCGCCGAAGCGCGCGGTCGGCATCTCGCTGCCGCGCTGGCGCGAGCGTTCGGCGAGGTCGATCATTTCGACATCGGCAAGATTGAGGATCGGGGATGCCGTGTCGGTCGAAGTCACGACGAGGCCTCGGGCGCGTGGCAGACCGCTTCGATGTTGTGGCCGTTGATATCCATCACGAAAGCGCCGTAATAATCCGGGTGGTAATGCGGGCGCAGGCCGGGCGCGCCGTTGTCTTTGCCGCCGGCTGCGATCGCGGCGGCGTGGAAAGCATCGACCTCGGCGCGCGACTTCGCGACGAAGGCGATGTGCATACCGCCTGCCTGGGCTTCGCCGCCGCCGCCGTTGCCGACCCAGAATTGCGGCCGCCCGGGCGGGCCGAAGCCGCAGCCCTCGTAGCCGCCGCTCATGTCCCGGCTGACTTCCATGACGATGGCGAAACCCAGCGGCGCCAGTGCCCGACGGTAGAAGTCGCGGCTGGCGGCGTAGTCGCCGACGGTGAATCCCAGATGGTCGAGCATGTGCGCTGTCCTTATCGTGGTGGCGCCGTGCGGCGGTTTTGTGCGGGATGACTCAGGGCGCCCAGCCGGGTTTGCGCTTGTCGAGGAAGGCGGCCAGGCCTTCCTGGCCTTCGGCCGACACGCGCAGGCGGGCGATCAGATCGGCGTTGTCGCGGTCCAGGCGGTTGCGGTCGGTCTCGTCGGCGACACGGCGCACCAGCTGTTTGGCGAGGCTGGCGGCCGACGGCCCGGCTTTGAGCAGCAGGTCGATCTGCCGGTTCACCGCTGCATCGAGTTCGTCGGCCGGCGCCACCGCGTGCAGCAGACCGATGCGATGGGCTTCGGCGGCGTCGAACAGTTCCGCGGTGGCGAACCAGCGTCGGGCCTGGCGCGGGCCGATCGCGGCGATGACGTACGGCGAGATCACCGCCGGCAGCAGTCCCAGCTTGCTTTCGGTCAGGCCGAACTTCGCTTCCGGCACGCCGATGGCGATGTCGCAGCAGGCGATGAGGCCGACGCCGCCGCCGAACGCCGCGCCCTGGACGCGCGCGATGGTGGGGTGGGGCAGTTCGTCCAGCGTACGCATCAGCCGGGCGAGGGCCAGCGCGTCGGCGCGGTTTTCGTCCTCGGTGGCGGTGGTCATGCCGCGCATCCAGTTCAAGTCGGCGCCGGCTGAGAAGCTGGCCCCGGCGCCTTCCAGCACCACCACGCGCACCGTACGGTCTTCGCCGGCGGCGACCAGCGCGGCGGTCAGGGTGCCGATCAGATCGGCGTCGAAGGCATTGTGCAGATCCGGGCGATGCAGCCGCAGCCGGACGATGGCGCCATTGCGATGGTGCTGCAGCGAGTCGGTCATGCCTCTGATCCCGTCGGATGCGCACTGCCGGGTCCGCAATGCGATGGCCGGCATGATATCCGGTCGGCCGGACGATCCGCGCCGTTGCCGGTCCCCCCTTGGTCTGCCTCGGTCGAATTCGATCGGGTGCGAATCGGATCTCGCGGAATTGCATCTTGCGGAATTGGATCTTGCGGAATTGGATCTCGCCGCATTCGATCTGGCCAATTCGATCTGGCGAATTTGATCCGGCGAATTTGATCAGGATCGGGGCGCCGCTCGCGGCGCGTGGTATAGAATGAGAACAATTCCCATTTGAGATGGTCCGTGAAGCTGACCGAACTCTCCCGTCGGGTCGAAGCCCAGGTCGAAGCCGTACTCGATCTGGCCCCGAACGATGCCATCGCCCGGCGGCTGCGCGAGCTGGGATTCGTCGCTGGCGAGCGGATCGAGGTGGTCGCCACCGGCCCGTTCGGCGCCGAACCGCTGCTGGTGCAGATCGGCTTCACCCGCTTCGCCCTGCGCCGCAGCGAGGCCGCGCGGGTGCAGTTGCGCGAGGCGCCGGCGCCGTGAGTACCGCATCGCAGACCCTGCGGCTCGCGCTGGTGGGCAATCCCAACTGCGGCAAGACCGCGCTGTTCAACCTCTTGACCGGCAGCCGCCAGAAAGTGGCGAATTACGCCGGCGTGACCGTCGAGCGCAAGGAAGGCCGGCTGCAAACGCCCGGCGGCCGCCAGTTCGCGCTGCTGGATCTGCCCGGCGCCTACAGCCTGCAGGCGGCCAGTCTGGACGAAGCGGTGACCCGCGACGTCTGCCGCGGCTTCTATCCGGGCGAACCGGCGCCGGATCTGCTGGTCTGCGTGGTCGATGCCACCAACCTGCGCCTGCATCTTCGCTTCGCACTCGAGGTGCGCGCGCTGGGCAAGCCGATGGTGGTCGCACTCAACATGATGGATGCCGCCAGACGCCGCGGCATCGGCATCGATCTGCAGGCGCTGCAGCGCGAGCTCGGCGTGCCGGTGGTCGAAACCGTGGCCGTGCGCCGCGGAGGCGGCGAAGCGCTCCTCGCCCAACTCGACGCGATGGCCGACCATCTGCATCCACCCGCGCCCCGCGACGCCGACGACCCGCATTCGGACAGACCTATCGAATTGCACGCCGAAACCCGGCGCCTGCTGGCGCTGGCCGTGACCATGCCCACCCGCACCGCGCGCGTGGACGATGCGCTGGACCGCTGGCTGCTGCATCCGGTGGTCGGGCTGGTGACGCTGGCGGCGGTGATGTTCCTGATCTTCCAGGCGGTGTACGCGTGGGCCGGGCCGCTGATGGACGGGATCGAAGCCGGCACCGGGTGGCTGGGCGATGCGCTGGGCGCGCGCATGCCCGAGGGCCCGCTGAAAAGCCTGATGGTGGACGGCATCATCGCCGGCCTGGGCGGGGTGGTCATTTTCCTGCCGCAGATTCTGATCCTGTTCGCCTTCATCCTGGTGCTGGAGGAAAGCGGTTACCTGCCGCGCGCGGCGTTCCTGCTGGATCGCATGATGGCCGCCGCGGGCCTGTCGGGCCGCTCGTTCATCCCGCTGCTGTCCAGCTTCGCCTGCGCCATTCCCGGGATCATGGCGACCCGCAGCATCCAAGACCCGCGCGACCGCCTGGCCACGATCATGGTCGCGCCGCTGATGACCTGTTCGGCGCGGCTGCCGGTCTACACGCTGCTGATCGGCGCGTTCGTGCCGGACCGGAAGATCGGCATCTTCAACCAGCAGGGGCTGGTGCTGTTCGGCCTGTACGCCGCCGCCATCGTCAGCGCGCTGCTGGTGGCCTGGGTCATGAAGAAGTGGCGTCGCGACAAGAGCGAGCACGCCCTGATGCTGGAACTGCCGTCGTATCGCATCCCGCATCCGCGCGACGTGCTGATCGGCCTGTGGGAACGCGCGATGATCTTCCTCAAGCGCGTCGGCGGCATCATCCTCGCGCTGACCATCCTGCTGTGGTTCCTGCTGTCGTTTCCGGGGCCGCCTCCCGATGCCGTCGGCCCGGCCATCGACTACAGCTTCGCCGGCCGCATCGGCCACGCCATGACCGCGGTGTTCGCGCCGCTGGGCTTCAACTGGCAGATCTGCATCGCGCTGATCCCCGGCTTGGCCGCGCGTGAAGTGGCGGTGTCCTCGCTGGCGACGATCTATGCGCTGTCGGCCGCCGACGACGCCGCGGCCATCCAGGCGCTGACGCCGGTGATCAGCGACGGCTGGTCGCTCGCCACCGCGCTGTCGCTGCTGGTCTGGTTCATCTACGCGCCGATGTGCATTTCCACGCTGGCCACGATCAAGCGCGAAACCAATTCGTGGAAGCAGATGGGCTTCGCGGCGTTCTATCTGTTCGCACTGGCGTATGTCGCCTCGCTGGTGACTTATCAGCTCGCCGTGGCGCTGGGTGCGGGTTGAACGCCATGTCGTCGCAGCTCTCGCTGACGCTGCAGTACATCCTCATCGCGCTGGCGGTGACGGTCAGCGCGTGGGTGGTGTTCCGCAAACAGGCGCCGAATGCGGCGCGCAGGCTGCGCGTCGCGCTCGCGCTGCCGCTGCTGCGCGAACGCCGGCCAGCGTGGCTGCGCGCGTTCGGCAAGCGCATCGCGCCGGCACCGAAGGCATCGGCGGAGGGTTGTGGCGGTTGCAACCGCTGCGAGACCGGACCGTCGTCGTAGCGCGCTCATGATGAGTCTGTGGGAGCGGCGGCAGCCGCGAAGTCTGCGACGCTCGTAACGCAGCGATGCTCGTCATCGTCATCGTTCGTCATCGCATGGATGGATCGTTTTCAGAGGCATCGCGTCGAATGGTTCCGCAACGCGACAGGCGCGACCGGAGCCGCGCCTGTCCATGATCGCGCCGCACCTCGAGATCTCGAAGGTGCAGGCCCGCGTCTACAGCTTCGCCTTGATGTCCGTGCTGACGTCCTGTCCCTGCGACAACCCTTGCGCCGGTTGCTGCGGCTGCTGGAACTTGCCGTCCACGCCGAAGTTGTAGGCGGTGGTGACGGAATGCTCGCTCGGACCGCTCACCCCATGCAGCGAAGGCGGCGTCAGCGGGCTGGCGCGATCGTGCAGTACGAACTGGTGGCCGCCGTCGATGTGCTGCAGCACATGCTTGTCGGTGACGCCGACGATCCGTCCGGTATAGGTGGTGCCATTGGTGACGTCGGCGGGCGCCACGGTCGCGCCTTCCATTTTCCCCGCCAGCCCCGTGAGATGTTTGCGGGACTCGTCGTACGCCTGCAGCGGTCCCTTGATCCTGTCCTCCACCCACTGCTGCATGTTCTCGAAATCCTTCTGCGCCATGTCCGCCGGCTTCTTGAGCTCCGGAAACACGATCTGTCCATCCACCTTCTGCGCGACCATCACCGGCGTCCTGCCGGTGTTGTCGAACACCGCGGCGGTGTCCGCCCGTTCCAGCGCCGCCGGCAGCAGTTCCATCGCGCGATCATAGCGCTGGCGGATCGCCGCCTCCGGCACCGCATGTCCGCCCTGCTGGACGCGGTTGCCGACACGGGCGACGTTGATGTCCGAGCTCTCGGTGGTGACGAACACCATGTCCACCTGGAAGCCGTTGCGCTTGGCTTCGTCGAACAGGCCCATCTTCGCCGGCGTGGACATCACGGTTTCGAAGGCGAAGCCCTCCTTTCCCTTCACCGCCTGCTGGCGGCCGTCCTCGGCGAGCGTGGCCGCATAGAGATTGCGCATCTGGTCGTTGCCCGCCAGGCCTTCGCTCAGTTGGCCGGCGATGGTCTCCCGGGGAACCTTGCCGTTGTAGGCGCTGGCGATCGCATTGGCGTAGGCATCGAGCTTTTCCGGGGCGACCGGCTTCTCCAGCTCTTTCGCGATGACGTCAGCGTTGAGGTAATTGCTTGGGAAATGCTCGCTTTTCTTCAATCCGTCGGTGACGGTGCTTTTGCCCGAGCCGTTGGGCCCGGCAAGCACGACCATCCGCGGTCTGTCGTGATCTTCCATGCCTCATGCCTCCTTGTTGATCGCTTCGACCCTGCCGTCCGGATATTGTCTGCACCACACGCCATCGACGTTGACGACCTGCGGCAGGCCGAGCGCATCGGCCTCGGCGATGGCATCGGCGACGGCGTCGCCCATCAGCTTCTCGGCGCGCTCGCGTCCGATTTCCTCGATCAGTGACTTGGCCATGATGGCTCCCTGGTTCTTTGTCGGTCCTGGCCGCCGCCGCGGAGTGCGGGCGTGTACGACCGTTCACGGACTTTCCTGCGGGGCGGCAGGAAAGTCAAACGCGGTCGGGCGGGAGCGCTCCCGGGCGCCTCGGCCATGCTTGCCGAGGCGGTGGGCGCGAGCGTGCGATTCCGGGCCATGCGCGCCGCGCATGCGGCCACCGCGGGCACGGCCGTATCGCATTCAGTGCTTGCGCGGCTTCGCGCCCTTCGCCTCGAAGACTTCCACCGCGAGGCTGAAGCTGCGTTCGTCGCCGGCGTGCATCGCGCCCACGCCCACGACCTGGCGCGCGATCTCGTTGCCGCGCTCGTCGCGGATCACCAGCACGATCGAGTATTCCCACGGATCGCCGTTCGCGGGGTGACGGATGGTGCCCTCGACCTGCAGCGGCACCTGCGCCGGTTTGGCCGGATGCGCCGTGGAGTCGTAGCGCAGATAGTGTTTGCACGCGGGACAGATCACCGCGCTTTCCAGGATTTTCGCCTTGCAGTGCGGGCACTCGCGGGTGGCGCCCGCGGTGCCCGGACGCGTACTCATTCGGCGGGTTTCGGTTCCGTGGCCGGCTTGGCGCTGGACTTCTGGCTGCCGCTGTTTTCCCAACCGCAGTCGACGTGGCCGCGGATCTTCGAGCCCGCGGCGACCGTGAGCGTGGTGGCCTTGAGGTCGCCGATCACCACCGCCGTGTCCAGCAGTTCGATCCGCGCGGCGGATTCGATGTTGCCTTCGAGTTCGCCGGCCAGGGTCACCTTCTTGGCGCGCACGCCGCCCGTGAGCTTGGCGCCGCGCTCCAGCGACAGGTCGCCCTGCACATTCACATCGCCCTTGAACTTGCCGGCGATGCGGACGTGGCCGGAGCCTTCGATCTTGCCTTCGATGGTCAGGTCGGCGGCGATCAGCGATTCCTTCGCCGCCGGTACGGGCGCCGCCTCGGGCGCGGCGGTGTTGCGCGGGAACGTGGCCGGCGCGAAATCGGTATTGGCCGGCGGGGGCGCCGCGGCTTCGCGGGCCGCGAAGCTGGGGGTGTCGGACGCGGCGGGGGGGGCGTCTTTCTTGCCGGGATTGGACTGGTTGAAGATGGCCATGCTTGGGGGACTCCGGATACGCCGATGGCGACGGCAGGATTCCCAACAATAATCCCGTCCGTGCGACATCGGTGTGACTCCGGCAGCAGAATCGCCGACGACGTTGCGGTCGGCTGCGTTCAGTTCCGGAGCGCGGCGCGCTGTTTGCGCATATCCAATGCCCACAGCGCCAGCGCGACGCCAGTGATTCCCAGCGACAAAAGAAAAGAGTTGCTTTCCGATATCCAGACCAGCACGACTACACCGAAGAAAAAGGGAATGACGTACCAGATTCTGAATTTCAGCGCTGTGTTGAGCGGCAGGTCGTTGCGTCGCCGATAGCGTTGTAGTGCGAGCAGGAAGACCGCGAGTGAACACAGGATGCTGCCGCCCTCGTCGAGGTCGAGCCACTTCGCGGCTGCCAGCGCGCCCACGCCCAGAATCGGAATGGATGCGGCCCTGAGCCATGGCGAACGCGATGTTGCGGACTCCGGCAGCGCCTGCCAGCGCATGAAGGCGTCGTAGGCGAGGTATGAGAGCCACCCGGCCAGCATCGTGGCGAACGAACCGCCGATGACATCGACGATGGGAGTCGCGCGCAAGGGGCTTCCCGATGACGTGGTCGTCGTGAACAGCGCGAACACCAGCGCGATCGCCAGCGTGTACGCGAATAACCGCGCCACCGATACCGCCCAGCGCGGTATCGAAAACCGCGAACGGTCGCCGGCCGCATTCCAGAACGCGATCTGTTCCTCGCGGATCGCCGCCGGCAGATCGTCCAGATTGCCGTAATCGAGCCGCCGCAGGAAGCTGCGCACGGCGCTGGGGTAACCCGGCATCAGTCCGGCCCACAATGCTTGCGGCCAATGCAGCGGACGCGAGAGCTGTCCCAGGATGCGCCCGGCCTGGCGCAGATTCGCCGCCATGCTGCCGCCGTCCTGTGCGGTGCGCTCAGCCAGCGCGCGCGTCTGTCGGGTTTCGATTTCCCACGCGAGCTGCAGACGGTGACGCAGGCGGTGGATGGTGTAGGCGTCGTAGCCGGAATGCAGATCGAGCAGCCCGAAGAACTCGGCCAGCGTGTCGAAACGGCGCGCTTCGATCGGCGGCCGTCGTTCGTGCAGGCGCTGCAGCAGCCACGGCGCGATCCGCGTCTTGTGCGCGAGCGACCACAGCGCCGGCTGCGCGTTCAGCCAGTTCAGCAGCTCGCTGTCGTGGGCGTGCATCGCCGACGCGATGCAGTCGTCGATCAGCGCGCCGGGATCGAACCGCGCCGAAGCTTCCGAGGGTATGGCGTCGGAGGATGCGATGGCGGACCTGTCGCCGTATCTGTCTTCGGCTTCGTCGAAGGCATCCTCTACAGCGAGAGCCGGCATGCCGAAAGGCGCGTCGGACTGCGCGCCCAGACGTTCGAACAGCATGTCCTGCGAAAGCGTCAGCGTCACTGCTCCGGACTGCGCGTCTTCCGCGAATGTATCGATGTCGGCGTCGATGTCGATGTCGATGTCGGTCTCGCGCGACTGCATCCAGTCCAGCGCAGCCTGATACGCCTCGTGCAGACGCTGGAAGCCTTCCGGATCGTCCTCGGGGCGCGTGGTTTTCAGCTTCGTCGCGTACGCGCGCTTGACCGCACGCGCATCGGCATCGCCGGGAAGGCCCAGATGCGCGAGCGACCAGTGCAGCTTCATACCAACTGGCTCATGTCGATGCGCTCATGTCGATCCACCGCCGAAGCAGCGCGCCAATCCGAGCATCACGCACATGGTGAGCCAGAGCGCCATTCTCGGGCTGATAGATTCCCGATGCGCGTTGGACCGGCCGGTGCGCCGCGGATCCGACATGACATCTTCCCAGTCGGTCCCGCTGCGCCGCGCGGTCTGGTGCAGCCGATGCAGCGGCTCCTGCAGCCGCATCGTGGTGTCGTTGACCGTGTCCAGGCCGAAAAACGCAAGCGTGATCGCAAGGTGTTCGCGGGTCAGCGGCGGCTGGTCGTGCAGGAACCACACCAGCGGTTCGGCCAGCGCGGCTTTCAGCGGCATCGAATACAGCGCCTCGTTGCGTTGCAGCCACTGCTTGAATGTCTGCGGATCCAGTTGCTCGGACTGCTCCAGCACCGTGAAGAAGAAATCCTGCTCGTCGAAATCCTGCTCGTCAAAATCCGCGCGCGCTTCCACGTCGTGGCTGGCGCTGCGGAACGGCGGTATCGAGATCGGCACGCCTTCGAAGTGCAGCTTCACGGACGCATATCCGCTCGGCGCGGCGTTCGATGCGGCGAATGGTTCGGTGGGCGTCTCCGGTGGGGCTGGGCGGTGCCGCAGCCATTCCAGCGCGGCCTGATAGGTCTCGTTGAGCGCCTGGAATCCTTCCGGATCGGTCTCCGGCCGAATGATTTTCAGCTTCGCCGCATAGGCGCGCTTGACCGCGCGCTCGTCGGCATCGGCATCCAGTCCCAGTTCGCGCAGCGCCCAGCTCATGCCTGCGGATTCGACGTCAGCGATTCCAGCGCGTCCAGCGCCTCCGCGAACTGCTCGCGGTTGCGCACGATCAGCGCCGCGTCCTGGGTATCGACGACGGCGCGGAACTGCATGATCCATTCCTGCAGCCGCCCGCGCTCGTGCAGGTGTTCTTCGTACAGGCGCTCGGCGCGGGCCAGCACCGCGATGTTTTCCTGCTGGTCGCGCGGATGCACTTTCAGTTCCGCCAGTGCGGCCAGTCGCGCGCGGATCTCTTCGGGCGTCATCAGCCCCGGGTTCTGTTCCAGCAGCAGTTCGTGCCGGCGCTGCGTGGCGTGCTCGGTCACTTCCACCTGCAGCAGGCCGTTGATGTCGTAGGTGAAGCGCACGGTCACGCCGTTTCCGTCGCTGCCGCGGCGCTTGTCGAGATCCATGCTGATCTCGCCGAGCTTGATGTTGTTGGCGACCAGCGGGTTCTCGCCCTGGTAGATATCGATCACCAATGTCTGCTGTTGCTCGTTCATCGGGTAGAACTGGTCTTCTCGGCTCACCGGCACCGTGCTGTTGCGCAGGATGATCGGATGGAAATAGCCGGTGTGGACCTGGCCGTTGTGGTCGCGCCGCGCGATCTGCGTGCCCAGCGTGTACGGGCAGACGTCGGTGAGGATGATCTCCTCCAGCTTGGCGTCGCGCGACTTCAGCCCTGCGGCGACGCAGGCGCCCAGCGCGATCGCCTGATCGGGATTGACGTGGCGGAGCGGCAGGCGGCCGAACATGCGCGACACCAGTCGCGCCACCAGCGGCATGCGGCTGGCGCCGCCGACCAGCACGATTTCGTTCAACTGCGCCGGCTGCAGTTTCGCGTCGCGCATCGCGCGCTCGATCGGCGTGCGCATGCGCTGCACCAGCGGCTCGCACAGTCGCGCGAAGCGCTCTTCGTCGATCTCCCACGTATGTTCGCGTCCGTCGATCGCGATCTGCATGGGCGCGGTCGCGACGCCGCCGAGTTCGCGTTTCAGCGTTTCCAGTCGGCGCCGCAGTTGGCCGAATGCCTGCGGGCTCAGCGCCTGCCTGCGCACGGAGCGATCCTGACAGAAGGCTTCCACCAGCACGTCGAGGAAATCCTCGCCGCCGAGGAAATTGTCGCCGGCGCTGGCGTGGACCTCGAACACGTTGTCGAAGCATTCGAGGATCGAGACGTCGAAGGTGCCGCCGCCGAGATCGAACACCAGAAAACGGCTTTCCTCCTCGCGCGTCTGCAGGCCGTAGGCCAGCGCGGCGGCGGTGGGTTCGTTGATCAACCGCTCCACGCGGACGCCGGCCAGTTCGCCCGCAGTGCGAGTGGCCTTGCGCTGGGCGTCGGAGAAATACGCCGGCACGCTGATCACCGCCTCTTCGATCTTCTCGCCCAGCGCGGCTTCGGCATCGGCCAGCAATGAGCGCAATACCAGCGCGGAGAGTTCTTCGGGACGGAAGCTGCGGTCGCCGAGCCGGGTTTCGCGCGCGGTGCCCATCCAGCGCTTGAACGACGCGACGGTGTGATGCGGATGACTGATCAGCCGCTCGCGCGCTGCCTGTCCCACCAGCACGGTGTCGCCGTCCACGCTGACGACCGACGGGGTGAGGTGATCGCCGAGCGCATTGCGGAACAGGGTGCTGCCCGTGTCCGAGTACACGCCGATGAGGGAATGGGTGGTGCCGAGGTCGATGCCGACGATCATGCGTTGATCTGCGTTCTGGGGATTACATCCGGAACACGCCGAAGCGCGCCGGCTCGATCGGTGCGTTGAGCGACGCCGAAATGCCCAGGCCCAGCACGCGGCGGGTGTCGGCGGGGTCGATCACGCCGTCGTCCCACAGCCGCGCGCTGGCGTAGTAGGGATTGCCTTGGGTTTCGTACTGGTCGCGGATCGGCGCCTTGAAGGCTTCCTCTTCTTCCGGCGTCCAGACCTTGCCGGCGGCTTCCAGCCCGTCGCGGCGCACCGTCGACAGCACGCTCGCCGCCTGTTCGCCGCCCATCACGCTGATGCGCGCGTTCGGCCACATCCACAGGAAGCGCGCACCGTAGGCGCGGCCGCACATCGCGTAGTTGCCGGCGCCGAAGCTGCCGCCGATCACCACCGTGAATTTCGGCACGCTGGAGCAGGCGACCGCGGTGACCATCTTCGCGCCGTCCTTGGCGATGCCGGCGTTTTCGTATTTCCTGCCGACCATGAAGCCGGTGATGTTCTGCAGGAACACCAGCGGGATGCCGCGCTGGTTGCACAGTTCGATGAAATGCGCGCCCTTCAGCGCGCTTTCGGCGAACAGGATGCCGTTGTTGGCGACGATGCCCACCGGATAACCGTGCAGATGCGCGAAGCCGGTGACGAGTGTCTTCGCGTAGCGCGCCTTGAACTCGTCGAAATCAGAACCGTCGGCGATGCGCGCGATGACTTCGCGGATGTCGAACGGCCGGCGCGTGTCCTTCGGCACGATGCCGTACAGCTCATCTGCGGAATAACGCGGTTCGCTGGACGCGCGCACCGCGACCGGCAGCGTTTTTCGGCGGTTGAGATTGCCGACGAGATTGCGCGCGATCTGCAGCGCGTGGCGGTCGTCTTCCGCGAAATGATCGGCCACGCCGGAGACGCTGGTGTGCACATCGGCGCCGCCCAGCGCTTCGGCATCCACCACTTCGCCGGTTGCGGCCTTCACCAGCGGCGGGCCGCCGAGGAAGATCGTGCCCTGTTCCTTGACGATGATGCTTTCGTCGCTCATCGCCGGCACGTAGGCGCCGCCGGCGGTGCAGCTGCCCATCACCACTGCGATCTGCGGGATGTTGTCGGCGCTCATCCGCGCCTGGTTGTAGAAGATCCGGCCGAAGTGTTCGCGGTCCGGAAACACCTCGTCCTGCAGCGGCAGGAACGCGCCGCCGGAGTCGACCAGATAGATGCACGGCAGTCTGTTCTCGCGGGCGATTTCCTGCGCGCGCAGATGCTTTTTCACGGTCATCGGAAAATAGGTGCCGCCCTTGACCGTGGCGTCGTTGGCGACGATCACCACTTCGTTGCTCATGACCCGGCCGATGCCGCAGACCATGCCCGCGGCAGGCGCGGCGCCGTCGTACATGCCTTCGGCGGCCAGCGGCGCGATTTCGAGAAAAGGCGAGCCCGGATCGAGCAGTGCGGTGATGCGGTCGCGCGCCAGCAGTTTGCCGCGCTCGGTGTGCTTGTTGCGCGCTTTCTCGCCGCCGCCGTCCGCGGCGCGCGCCAGCCGCGCATCGAGTTCGGCGACCAGTTCGCGGTGATAGGCGACGGTGTCGCGGAATTCCTGGGAATGCGGGTCGAGGCGGGTGCTCAGAACAGGCATGGCGCGACGGGCTCATCGTTGAGAACGACAAGAATAACCGGTGCGCCGCTGTCGCTGGGCTGGCGCTCGACAGGAAGCGGCGACGCCCAAAAAAAAGACCCGCCGAAGCGGGTCTTCCAGTAACAGCTTTGCTCGCAGCGAGCTTCGAAAGCGAACGATTACTTCTTGGCTTCGTCGGCGGCGGCTTCGGCCTTGTCGGCCATCGCATCGGCCTTGTCGGCCACGTCGTTCGCAGCGTTCGCGGTTGCAGTGGCGGCGTCGGCGGTGGCTTCCTTGGCGGCCGCATTGGCCTGATCGGCGGCGTTTTCGACAGCGGCCGAGGCTTCGCCCACGGCTTCGCCGGTGGCGGCAGCGGCAGCGTCGACGCTCTGCGCGGCGGCGTCGCCGGCAGCGCTGGCGGCATCGGCGGCGGCGTTGCCGGCCTCATCCATCGCAGCGGAGGCTTCGGCGGCTTCGTTCTGCGCGGTTTCGGTTTCGTTCTTGCAGGCCGACATCGACAGGACAGCGGCGGCAAGCAGGACGTAGATGGACTTGTTCATGGGTGTTCTCCCTGTAAGGGTTGGAGTGCGATGGGTGGAAGCGGTGGCTGGTGCATGGTCCAACGCCCCTTGCGCCGCAGCGGCGGCGCGATGACACCCGCGTTCGGGCCGCCGGCACAAGGCGGCGGCAGCGGGCACGCTACGCAGGTTGTGTTGCCGAATCAAGCGCCCAGGCGACGTTCGGGCGGAATCCAACCGGCCGGACGCCGATCGTGCGAAATCCACTGCGCTGGAGGGAGGGGCGTGCGGGACAGGGAGGTGACGCGCGCAGAAACGCTCACACAAGAAGCGCGCACAAAAAAGAAGACCCGCCGGAGCGGGTCTTCTCGGTACGACTTTGCAGTTGCCTGCTTCGGAAGCGAAGAATTACTTCTTGGCTTCTTCGGCCGGAGCAGCAGCGGCGTCGGCAGCCGGAGCGGCAGCGGCGTCGGCGGCCGGAGCCATCGCGTCGGCAGCCGGAGCGGCGGCGGCGGCAGCATCGGTCGCAGCAGCGGCAGCGTCGCCAGCGGCAGCGGCGGCGTCGCCGGCAGCGGTGGCGGCGTCGGCAGCGGCGTCGCCAGCAGCGGCAGCGGCGTCGGCGGTGGCATCGGCGGCTTCGGTAGCGGCTTCGGCGGTGGCGTCAGCAGCGGTTTCTTCGGCCTTGTTGCAAGCCGACAGAGCGAGGACGCCAGCGGCGAGGAGGACGTAAAGCTTCTTATTCATGCTTTTCTCCAAAGGAGTTGTCTGAAAGAACATAAGGGGTCAGGCAACGCCAGTGCGCGGGGCAGTCCGGCAAACACGCCGGCTTGAGTTCGTTCACTGACTTACTTGGTGCTTGCCAGCACCATGAAAAAGCCGCAAGCGCAAACCTACGGCTCGTTCATTCTATCAACCAATTCAGCGAAGTGAAGCCTGGCTGAATCGGTCAGTGTCTAAAATCAGTTCTTCTTGGTCGCGTCGGCGGCGTCGCCAGCAGCGTCGGCAGCGGATTCGGCAGCGTCGGCAGCATTTTCGGCTTTATCGGCAGCGGCGTCGGCAGCTTCCATGGTGCCGGCAGCGGCGGCATCGGCAGCGCCGGTGGTGGCGGCATCGGCAGCGGCGGCGGCGGATTCGGCAGCGGCCTGGGCGGCGTCGGCAGCGGCGCTGTCGCCAGCGGCAGCGGCTTCACCGGCGGCGCCGGCGGCTTCGGTCGCGGCTTCGGTCGCGTCGGCGGCGGAATCTTCAGCCTGGTCCTTGTTGCTGCAAGCGGTCAGGGCGAAGCCGAGGGCCAGGGCGAGCAGAGCTTTGTTCAGGGTCATGGTAGAGATCCTCAATGTTGGTGATGGTGCGGTGGGCAGGGTGCCCACCAGCGCTCGGATGCAATGATGACAAGCCGTTGCCGGCTGTCAAGCGGGCGTGGCCGGTTTTTTCCGGTTTGTCCGTTACTGGCCCTTATGCCAGTTCGACTGCGACGGCGGTCGCTTCTCCGCCGCCGATGCACAGCGACGCCACACCGCGCTTGCCGCCGGTGGCGCGTAGCGCGGCGAGCAGGGTCACCACCAAGCGTGCGCCGCTGGCGCCGATGGGGTGGCCAAGCGCGCATGCGCCACCGCGGATGTTCAATTTTTCGTGCGCGATGCCGAGGTCTTTCATCGGCGCCATCGCGACGCACGCGAACGCTTCGTTGACTTCGAACAGATCGACGTCTGCAACGCTCCAGCCCGCTTTTTTCAGCACATTTTCGATCGCGGTCACCGGCGCGGTGGTGAACCATTCCGGTGCCTGCGCGTGCGTCGCATGAGCGACGATCCTCGCCAGCGGCTGCAGCCCGCGACGCGCGGCTTCGTCGGCCGACATCAGCACGGTGGCGGCGGCGCCGTCGGAAATCTTCGACGACGATGCGGCGGTCAGCACGCCCTCCTTGCCGAATGCCGGGCGCAGGGTCGGAATCTTCGAGGCATCGATCTTGCCGGGCTCTTCGTCGGTGTCGACGACGGTCTCGCCCTTGCGTGTAACGACTGTAACCGGAGTGATTTCGTTCTTGAACGCGCCTTCCGAGATGGCCTTCTGCGCCCGGGCGACGCTTTCGGCCGAAAACGCATCGGTGGCGGCGCGGTCGAAACCGTACTTGGCGCAGGCGGCATCGCCGAACACGCCCATGGCCTGCTTGTCGTAGGGGTTGGTCAGGCCGTCCCACGCCATGTGATCGAGGAGTTCGCCGCTGCCGTAACGGATGCCGGTACGCGAGCCGTTGAGCAGGTGCGGGGCGTTGGTCATCGACTCCATGCCGCCAGCGACAACGACGCTGGCCGAGCCCGCCTTGATCAGGTCGTGCGCGAACATGATCGCCTTCATGCCCGAGCCGCAGACCTTATTAATAGTGGTGCAGCCGGCGGCGGTGGGGATCTTGGCGGCGAGCGCGGCCTGGCGGGCGGGCGCCTGGCCCAGGCCGGCCGGCAGCACGCAGCCCATGATCACCTCGTCCACCTGGTCGGGCGCCAGACCGGCGTGGTCCAGCGCGCCGGCGATGGCCGCTGCGCCCAGCGTGGTGGTGGGGACGCCGGTGAACTGGCCGAGGAAGGAACCGATGGCGGTGCGCTTGGCACCGACGATGACGATGTCGGACATGTGGAACTCCATGGCGGTTGCGCAGCCGCTGCGCAGGCGTTGAGCGGGTCGGCGCCGGTGGGGCGGGCCGTGGCTGCGCGGATTATGCGACTCATGCTGCACTGCCGCAAATGAGACTTTCGGTCATTGGGGTTCGACGGGAAGGGAATCCTAGCTGGCGAAAAGAGCACTCATTCGGTCCGGAGACCGTTGCTCTTTCCTTCTCCCGTCGGGAGAAGGTGGCGCGAAGCGCCGGATGAGGGTTCGTGCGCCGACGATATTCTTCGCTGCGCCGTACCCGCTCCCCCGGCCCCTCTCCCGGTGGGAGAGGGGAGCGACAGCCCCGATCAGTCTCCGACGCGCAACAGGTCGGTCTCGCGCACGGTGTGGAAGTGGCGTTTGAACGGCACTTCGCCCTGGCTGGGCTCGTCGAGTTCGCGGGAGTAACGGTGGCCGGCGTAGACCGCGTGCGCGATCAGGCCCGGCGCCAGCGCGTCGCCGATGCAGGCGACGGTGCGGATGCCGGCGTCGGCCCATTCGGTCTCGCGTTCGCGCAGCGCGTGATACAGGGCGTCATCGGGCACGCGTGCGGTGATCGCAACCACCGCGGCGCAGTCCAGCGTGCGGCGTTTGCCGCTCCAGACGTGTTCGAGTTCGAGCGTGCCGCTGCCGGGCGCGGTGTTCTCGAAGCCCACGATATTGTGGGAGACGATCTGTTCGACGCCGAGTTCCGCCATCTTCCACTGGATGTGCCGGTAATCGAGGGTGTTCGCGCTCCACGAGGCGATGGTGTCGTCGGGCGTGAGATAGATCACGTCGCGGCCGTGCTTGCGCAGGGTTTCGGCGACCACGCTGCCGTAATAGAAGTAATCGTCGTCGAAGATCACCACCGGGCCGTCTGGCAGGCGGCCATCGGCCGCGGCGCCGTCCATGATGTCGTCCGGCGTGAACACCGCGGCATTGCCTTCGAAGCCGGGAATCGCGGCGCCGTTGCTGCGGCCGTAACCGTCGCGGCGCCAGTGGCAGCCGGTGGCGACGACGACGTGTTCGGCGCCGAAGTCCAGCACGTCCTGCGCGGTCAGCGGCGAATCCTGGTAGATCGCGACGTTCTGCAGCTTGCGGATCTGGCCGAGGCGCCAGTCGCGCACCCGCGCCCATTCGGCCAGGCCGGGCAGGCGCGCTTCGCGGGTGACGCGGCCGCCCAGTTCGCGACGGGCCTCGGCCAGATTCACTTCGTAGCCGCGCTGGCCCAGCGCGCGCGCCGCTTCCAGCCCGGCGGGTCCGCCGCCGACCACCAGTACCTTCGCGCTGGATTTTGCCGGCGCGATGGTTTCCGGATGCCAGTCGCGACGCCATTCCTCGCCCATCGTCGGGTTCTGGGTGCAGCGGATCGGGGTGATGGTGTTGTCGCCGGAGACGCAGAGGTTGCAGCCGATGCACTCGCGGATGTCGTCGATCCGGCCTTCCTCGATCTTCTTCGGCAAAAAAGGATCCGCGATGGACGGCCGCGCCGCGCCGATCATGTCCAGCACGCCGCGGCGGATCTGCGACACCATCGTGTCGGGCGAGGTGAAGCGGCCGACGCCGACCACCGGCTTGGTGGTGGTCTTCTTCACGAAATCGATGAAGGGCTCCTGCGCGCCTTCGGCGGCGAAGCGCGACGGCACCGAATCGTTGTACCAGGCGGCGACGTTGACGTCCCACAGGTCCGGCAGTTCGGCGAGCATGCCGACGATGTCCTGCGCTTCCGCGCGCTCGATGCCGCCGGGGCCGATCAGTTCCTCGGTGGCGAAGCGGATGGCGACGCCGCAGCGGTGGCCGACGGCGTCGCGGGTGTCTTCCAGCACTTCGCGCAGCAGGCGCACGCGGTTTTCCAGCGAACCGCCGTATTCGTCGGTGCGATGGTTGCGGCGACGCTGCAGGAAGTGCATGGCCAGCGACAGATCGTGGCCGGCATAGACATAGATGATGTCCATGCCCGCGCGCATGCCGCGCAGCGCGGCATCGCGGTGCCAGCGACGGTAGTTGGCGATGTCGGTCTTGTCCATCGCCCGCGCCTGCGACGGGTAGCCGTATTTCGACGGCTGGTGCGAAGGCGCGATCAGCACTTCGCGCGAATACAGATTCGAAGCGGTCGGGCCGTTATGGGTGAGTTCCACCGCCGCCAGCGCGCCGTGCGCGTGGACCTTGTCGCACATCAGCGCCAGCGCGGGGATGTCGCGGTCGTCCCACAGCCGCGCTTCGACATACGGCGAGACATCGCCCGACGGATGGATCTCGCATTCCTCGGTCGCGATCACCGCCCAGCCGCCTTCGGCTTTCATCTCGCGCATGGCCGCATGCGCCAGCGGCATGCCGTGACCCATGCCGTTGCAATGCGGCACCTGGAAGAAGCGGTTCTTCGCGGTGACCGGGCCGATCTGCACGGGGGTGAAGAGAATGTCGTAGCGGGGATCGCGCATGGGTGGGGTCCGGAAGGCCTGCCGGTATTCTGCACAAGTGGCCCGCGGAAGGGCGCTATCGATACGGCTTCTGGGCTACGGGCGAGTCGCGGCGAGGGATCGGACGATGCGCACTGGCGCGCCTTCCCATTCCGCTGTGCGCTGTCAGCGCCCCAGCCACAGCGCCACGATCACCGCGACCGCGTACCACGCGAGTTCCATCGGCCGATTGGCGAGGCCCAGCAGCGTCAGCGCATGGTCCATGCCGAGGCGCTGCACCGAATCGACCAGCTTCAGCCCCATCGGCCCGCCCATCTGGGTAGCGGCGATGGTCCAGTTGGTGAGCGCGATAGTGGCCAGCGTCGCGAACACGGCCACCGCTGCGCGCGGCAGGCCCGGCGCGGCGCGGCCCAGACGCAGCAACAGGGCGATGTCTGCGGCGGTGACGACCGCCATCCATGCGCACTGGCGGTCGACGATCAGCGCCACCAACGCCCAGACCGCGCTCATCCCGAAGATGCCGAGCGCGGCGAGCAGCAGCGGGAAGGCGACGCGGTGACGCGGTGCGGTCTTTGCGGGGGAGACGATCATGCGGACAGGGTAGCCGAGCGCGACGCGTGTGCGTACCCGGCGAAGGTCATGCGTGAATGCGAACGCGAAAGAACGATCGACGAAAAAACGAACGCCCGGCGCGCTGGGCGGCCGGGCGTTCGCGGTGGTCGGTCGTACCTGGTCGTGCTGGTTGCGACGATTAGAACTTCGCGCGCAGGGTCACGCCGTAGCTGCGGTCGGGGCCGGCGATCACGGTGGGAATGCCGAACAGCAGGCCGGTGTTGCCGGCGTCGGTCAGGTATTCCTTGTCGGCGAGGTTGTTGCCCCACACCGCGACTTCCCAGCGGTCGGCGAAACGCCAGCCGGCGCGCAGATTGACCAGGCCGTAGCCGTCCTGCTCGATGCCCGGCTGGTTTTCGTCCTCGAAATACACCTGCGAGCGATGGCTGTAGCTCGGACGCACGTACAGGCTGTCGCCGCTGGCCAGCGGGATGGTCCAGTCCACGCCGATCGACAGCGACTGCTTGGGCGTCATGCGGAAGCGGTTGCCGGCCAGCTGCTGATACACGCCGTCGTCGTCGAAGGCGTTGAAGCCGCCGTCGATGTAGGCGAAATTGAACCAGCCGTTGACGTTCTCGCTGAAGCGGTTGAACAGCGAGGCCTCGAAGCCCAGCGCGTGCGCTTTGCCGGCGTTCTCGGTGACGAAAAACGGTGGCGGGCTGTCGTTCTGCACCGAGGCCTGGAAGTTGTTGTAGTCGTAATAGAACAGTGAGAGGTCGTAGAGGAAGCGGCCTTCCGAAGCGGAACCCTTCATGCCCAATTCGTAGCTCCAGACGATCTCCTCTTCGATTTCGTTGCTGCCGGTGTCGCTGACATTGATCATGTTCGGGCGGCGCCCGCGCGAAACGCTGGCGTAAGTGTTGACGTTATCGCTCAGCTTGTAGCCCAGCACCGCGCGACCGACCCACGACGTGTAGCTGCCATCGGCGCTGAGCCGGCCGGCGGTCGCCGGGAACAACAGGTTGGTGCACGGCGCCGGCGGCGTGCAGGCCGGTGTGCCGCGTGCGGAGAGCAGATAGCCGAGGCTCGAACCGTTGCCCGGCGCAGCGAAATAGCCGTATTCGATCGATTCGTGCGAGCCGCGCAGGCCGAGGGTGAGCGACCAGGCGTCGTTGAACTGCCAGGTGCCGTCGGCGAACAGTTCGATCGCGCGGATATCGACATCGTTGCCGAAGGTTTCTCGGTGGTCGGGGTTGAGCGGCAGCGCCAGGAAGCCGGCCGGATTGGCCGCGCTCGGCGGCACCACGCCCGGCACCGGCAGCCACGTCGCGGTCTGCGACGTGTTCGGCGTCGCATTCGGATTGAGCACCGACAGGATCGGATAGTAATAGTTGGTCAGCGCGCTGCCGAGCAGCGGGGCGATGTTGCCGTTGATCTGCGGCGACAACAGCGCATACAGCTGGCGCTCGTCGGCCTGATAGTCGAGGTCGCGCTTCGCCGTCTCGTCGAAATACGAGCCCCCGAAGAAGCCGGTGAACTTGCCGCCGTTGTCGTAGTTGAAGCGCAGTTCCTGGCTGAACTGGTCGCCCCAGGCGTTCTCGTCGAATTCGATGAGGTCGGCCTGCGAGCCGTCGGAGTCGAACTTGTCGAGGCCTTCGTAACGGCGCCAGCCGGTGATGGTGGAGAGCGACCAAGTGTCGTTGAGCGTGAAATCGCCAAGCACGGTCGCGCCGTAGACTTCGCGGTCGGTGCCCAGTTCCTCGCCGCGCTGCGAATTGGCGGTGTAGGGGTCGAGGCTGCCCTGTTCGTTCGGGATGACCATGCTGCGGAAGCCGGTGCCCGGCGGCGTGTCCTTCTGGTAGTTCAGGATCACGTCGATGCCGCTGTTCGCGCCGATGTCGAAGTGCAGCGCGCCGCGCAGCGCGCGGGTGTCCTTGCCCTGCAGCGTGCCGCCGTCGAGGTTCTCGATGTAACCGTCGCGGGTTTCGTAGAAGGCGGCGACGCGGCCCTGCACGTTGTCGCCGAGGTCGGTGTTGTAGTGGCCGGTGAATCGGCGCTGGTCGTCGCTGCCCAGGCCGATCTCGAACCCGCCGCTGCGGCCGGCGCGGGCCTTGTTCTGGATCAGGTGCACGGCGCCGGTCTGGGCGGCGCGACCGAACAACGTCCCCTGCGGGCCGCGCAGCACTTCCACGCGCTCCATGTCGAACATTTCGACCGACGAGCCGCGCGAGCGGCTGATCGATACGCCGTCCTGGAACAGCGAGATGCGCGGCTCCTGGGTCGGGTCGTCGAGATCGGCGGTGATGCCGCGGATCGAGATGCTGGGATTGCTGACGCTCTGGGTCTGCACTTCCAGGCCGGGCACGAGGGTACCGAGGTCGCCGTAGTCGTTGATGCCCTGGGCCTGCAGGAATTCGCCGGAATAGGCGTTGATCGAGATCGGCACGTCCTCGATCTGCTGCTCGCGCTTCTGCGCGGTGACGATGATCCGGTCCAGTTCGTCGGCATCGCCCGGGGCGCTGTCCTGTGCGAACGCGGGCAGGGCCCACGCGGCCGTCAGCGCCGCCGCGAGGGCGAGCGACAGGCCGTCGCGGCGCAGCAGCGGCCGCGTCGTGCGGGTGTGGACGGGTGCGGTCGCGAAGGCGCGCGCGGACGTGCGGTGGAACATGTCGCTTCGAAACATGCTGCTCTGAAACATGTGGCAACTCTCCATGAGGAGTACGGAAGTACGGCGCCGGGCCTCCCCTGACCGGGCACCGCCGGGCGATGCCGGCTGGTTTGGCGCCTTTATAACCCACGGACATGTCCGGAAGTCGCTCCGGTACAATGGCTGCCCGCCTGACAGCATCCAGACGCGATTTCCGTCGCGCACCGAGCCGCCGTGTATTCCCGCAGCAGTGAACCCGTCCGTTTCGAACGCGACTGCGATGCCGTCCTGGTACCGCAGGGCGAAGCCGTGACCCTGCCTGCCGGCAGCATCGGCTACATCACCCAGGCGTTGGGCGGCAGTTGGACCGTCTTCGTCGAAGGCAATCTGATGCGCATCTCGGGCAAGGACGCCGACGCCATCGGCAAGGATCCGCCGACGCCCATCGAGCTGCCCGAAGGCGCCAGCGACGATGAGGTGGAGAAGCTGGTCTGGACCCAGTTGCGCACCTGCTTCGACCCGGAAATCCCGATCAATGTCGTCGACCTCGGTCTGGTCTACGAGGCCACCGTGGCGCGCACCGACGACGGCCAGCGCCGGGTCGATGTGCGCATGACCCTCACCGCGCCGGGCTGCGGCATGGGCGATGTCCTGGTGGACGACGTGCGCAGCAAGATCGAACTGATTCCCACGGTCGTCGAGGCCGATGTCGAACTGGTGTTCGACCCGCCGTGGAACCGCAGCATGATGTCCGAGGTCGCGCGGCTCGAAACCGGGATGTTCTGAGCCGGGTGCCGTCATTCGCGATTCGCCGGTGGTCTCGTCGCCGGCGATCCGAAAGCGGCGATCCGAAAGCGGTCATTCGAAGCCAGGTTCCGCCATGAACATTCCTGTGGCATGCCGCAGGTCGCAGGTCGCAGGTCGCAGGTCGCATGCCGCATGGCCGCATGGCGTTGGACGATGTTTCCCGCGTCGGCATCGTTCTGCGTTCGCGCTGCAATTCGCGCAATGGGCGTGGCGCGACGCAGCACGCATGATGTCCGGAGACTTGCGCGCGCTCCCGCAACGTGAAGGGCGTCGCATCTTCCCTTCATTGAGTGCGTACTTTTTCGTCGACCGTCGCATCTGGCGATGCGCCGCACTTCTTCGCAGCGTCGCTAGTTGACGTATTGCGTCAGTTTCGCTTAGGGTCAGTTCAGCCATCCGACAAGGAGCATTCCGGATGGCGACGTCGCGTATTCGTTCGATGTTCTGTCCGCACCGTCGTGTGCGGCCGGTAACGGGCTTGTGCGTCCGTCGATGCGGGGGCAACCGCAGCAGGGAATCATTTCAAATCACATAGCACCCAGGGAGAGACACGCTGTGAATCGATACCGTCAATTGAACGTACTCGCCGCCGCGACCGCGCTGGCACTGTTCGCCACCGGCGCTTCGGCCGCCGGCCGCACCGACCTCAATCTCGAAGACATGAGCCGCGTCGCGAAGAGCAACGCCGCCATCGCCGCCTCCGGCGCGGTGGACATGGCGCATGCGCGTCATGCGCAGGCATTGGGCCTGGACAGCGAATCGCGCCTGTTCCTGCTCGATCGCAAGACCGATCGTGGCGTGCGCAATCACCGCTATCAACAGACGTTCCGCGGCCTGCCGATCTTCGGCGAGCACGTGATCGTCAATGAAGACGAAAACGGCAATATCCGCACGCTCTTCGGCCAGAAAGTCTCGGGCCTCGCCAGCGAGATCCCGGCCGGCAAGCCGCGTCTGAGCGGCACCCGCGCCCTGGCCATCGGCAAGAGCGCCGCGCTGGGCAATCGCGTCGGCTTCATGCGCACCAGCGCGGAAAAATCCGAGCTCATGATCCATATCGACGACAACGGCGCAGCGCGCAAGGCGTACGTCGTGTCGTATTTCGCCGACACCCGCAACGGCGGTTCGCCGACCCGGCCGACGGTGATCGTCGATGCCGACACCGGCCGCGTGCTGAAGCAGTGGGACAACCTGCAGCATGCGCTGGTGGGCACGGGCCCCGGCGGCAACACCAAGACCGGCCAGTACGAATACGGCACCAACTTCGGCAAGCTCGACGTGGCGCAGAGCGGTACCACCTGCACCATGAACAACGCCAACGTGAAGACCGTGAACCTCAACGGCGGCACGTCGGGTTCGACCGCGTTCTCGTATACCTGCCCGCGCAACACCGTGAAGACCATCAACGGCGCGTTTTCGCCGCTGAACGACGCGCATTACTTCGGCAGCGTCATCTACAACATGTACAACGCGTACATCGGCAAGCCGCCGCTCACCTTCCAGCTGACCATGCGCGTGCATTACAGCACCAACTACCAGAACGCATTCTGGGACGGTTCGGCGATGACGTTCGGCGATGGCGGCACCACGTTCTATCCGCTGGTCAGCCTGGACGTCGCCTCGCATGAGGTTTCGCACGGCTTCACGTCGCAGAACTCGAATCTGACCTACTCAGGCCAATCGGGCGGCATCAACGAAGCGTATTCCGACATCGCCGGCGAAGCCGCCGAGTACTACATGCGCGGCACCAACGACTTCCTGGTCGGTGCGGATATCTTCAAGGCCGCCGGCGCGCTGCGTTACATGGCCAACCCGCCGCAGGACGGCAGGTCCATCGGCAACGCCGCCAACTTCACTTCCGGCATGGACGTGCATTACTCGTCGGGCGTGTACAACAAGGCGTTCTACACGCTGGCGACCACCGCCGGCTGGAACACCCAGAAGGCCTTCCAGGTCTTCGCGCGCGCGAACGATCTGTACTGGACCGCCAGCACCAACTTCAACCAGGGTGCGTGCGGCGTGCAGACGGCGGCGGCCGATCTGGGCTTCACCGTCGCCAACGTCACCTCGGCCTTCACCGCGGTAGGCGTGAGCTGCGCCGGCACCCCGCCGGCCGGCACCGTCGTGCTGAACGTCGCGCTGCCGTCGCAGGCGGTCAACA
>JAZKFJ010000010.1:0-20492 GCA_040386495.1 Pseudomonadota bacterium | reverse complement strand
CGCAGCCAGCGCCAGCTCGATCGCCACCGTGTAGCAGATGCCGTGCATCGCGAACACGACCGGCTTCGACACCCGCTTCTCCGGGATCAGGCCGAACGGATCGCGCTCATGCTCGGCGAGATCCGGCCACTGGCCGGACGAGAAGGCCGGCGTCCACTTCGGCAGATCGAGACCGGCGGTGAAGTGCTTGCCGTTGGCGTAAACCAGCGCACAACGCAGCTCCGGATCGGTATCGAGCAGGCCATAAGCAGCCGCGAGCTGGTGATGCATGTCCAGGTCGAAGGCGTTGTACTTCTCCGGCCGGTTGAAGGCGATCAGCAGTACGTGGCCGCGACGCTCGGTCAGGATCTTGGGGGCGGCGGCAGCGGTATCAGTCATGGGAACTCCTCTCGCGTTGTCGTTCTTGTGAACAGTCGTACTGACATTCTGCCAGTCCGCCCAGGCTTGAGGAGAAAAACCTTCAGGCTTCGACATCGAGCTCCTGCTCGACGATCGCGCTATCGAGCGACCACCAGCCGCGCAGCTGCAATACGCCCTTGATCGCCAGCGATGCGGTCAGACGCAAGTATTCCGGGTGATCGGCAAAATCTTCCGCCAGCGGCGGATTCGGCAGCTCCGGCCGATGCCGGTACAGCGCCCAGATGCGCTTGCCATGCGTGGCCAGCATCGTCTGCGCTTCGGCGATCGACGCGCCGGCGGCAAGCGGCATCCAGCCATTCGGCACGCCGTTCTCGCCATCATCGGCGACGACCAGACTCAGGAACGGCTCGGTGGCGATCTGCGCCTCATGCAACAGGCGGATCGCGAAACGGCGCGGGATCAGGATTGGCGTGCTGGGCGTTGGCATCTATGGATTCAATCGGTTCAGGGTTTGCCGCAAACACGGCAATGGGGATCGCGGGCGATATTCAAGCGCCGCCACGACAGTTTGAGCGCATCCCAGAGTTGCAGGCGACCAGCATCATCGCCGATGCCGAGCAGCTGCTTGATCGCGATCAGCGCCTGCATCGCACCGATAACGCCCACCACTGGGCCGAGCACGCCAGCTTCCTCGCAGGTTTCGGTCGCTTCGCCATGCTCGCCGAACAGGCAGGCGTAACACGGGCCACCGGGCATGAACAGCGCGATCTGACCTTCGAAACGGATCGCCGCGCCGGAGACCAGCGGCTTGCGGGCAGCAACGCAGGCCGCGTTGATCGCAAAGCGCGTCGGGAAGTTGTCCGAGCAGTCGAGCACGATATCGGCCTCGCCTATTGCAGCGGCAAGGCCTGCCTCGTCGAGCGGCCCAGGCCGCGTCTCGATCGTGCATTCCGGGTTCAGCGCGCGCAGGTTGTCGGCCGCTGCATCGAGCTTCGCGCGGCCAAGATCGGCGCTGCGATAGACGATCTGCCGCTGCAGGTTCGAGCGCTCGACGTGATCGCGGTCGCTGAGAATCAACCGGCCAAGCCCAGCCCCGGCGAGATACAGGCTGGCCGGCGAGCCGAGGCCGCCGAGGCCGATGATCAAAGCGGCGGAATCGCGCAGGACGGACTGCCCGTTCACGCCGACTTCGCGCAGGATCACTTGCCGGCTGTAGCGGGCGTAATCGCTCATGGCTTGCGGCCGCCGCTGCAACGCTCGTTGCCACCGAAGTCATTGCGGGTTTCGACGCTGACGAAGCCGGCTTCCATCAGCAAAGCACAGACGGCGGCAGCTTGGTCATGGCCGTGTTCGAGTAGCAGCCAGCCGCTGATTTTCAAGTGCTGAGGCGCATCGCGAATGATCTCGCGGATTGCATCCAGTCCGTCTGTGCCAGATGTCAGCGCGAGACGCGGCTCGTAGCGGAGCGCGACCAGATGGGCATCGCCTTCGGCGATATACGGCGGGTTCGAAACGATCAAGTCAAAGCTGATCTCCCCTCTCCCCTCGGGAGAGGGGCTGGGGGTGAGGGACTCTGCTGCAGCGAAGCGCTCGGTTGGAGCCGACTCCCTCACCCAACCCTCTCCCGGGGGGAGAGGGCTTCTGCTGAGGCTTTTGAACCAGGACGAGCAGACGAACTCGACGTTGCTGACCCCATTGAGCCGCGCATTCTCGCGCGCGACGTCCAGCGCCGCTTCGGAAACATCGGTCGCGATGACGGAAGCATTCGGTCGTTCGCTGGCAATCGCCAAAGCGATCGCCCCGCTGCCGGTGCCGAGATCGAGCACTCTTGCCGCAGAAGTCTTCTCGGGCAACAGCGACAGCGCCCACTCGACTAGCGTCTCGGTATCCGGCCGCGGAATCAGCACATGGGTGTCGACCGCCAGCTCCAGGGTCCAGAAGCCCTGTCGCGTCGTGATGTAGGCCACTGGCTCGCCGAGCTTGCGGCGTTCGATCGTCGAGGCATAGCGCAGCACGGTCGCCGCTTCGATCGCGTCCTCGTGGCGCAAACGCAGTTGCGAGCGTTCGCTGCCGATCAGCCGGGCCAGCAGCACTTCGGCGTCGGCGCGGGCACTGTCGGAGGTGCTTGCCAGTTCCGACTCGGCCCAATTCAGCCAATCACGGACGGTGCCTGGCGCCAGGCCTTCGACGGTAGGTACCGGGCGCAGCGTTGCATCACTCGGCAACTGCGCCGCGGGCGCTGCGGTCTCGTCCGGCGACATCAGCCGGCATCCCCGGCGCTGGCCATCAGTTCGGCCTGGTGCTCGGCAAGCAGAGGCTTGATGACACCGTCGAGTTCACCGGCGATCACCCGATCGAGCTGGTACAAGGTCAGATTGATACGGTGATCGGTGACCCGGCCCTGCGGAAAATTGTAGGTGCGGATGCGTTCGGAACGATCGCCGGAGCCGACCAACTTCTTGCGCGTGGCCGCCATCTCGCTGTCCTGCTTGCTGCGCTCGGCGTCAAGCAGGCGCGAAGCGAGCAGGCTCATCGCCTTCGCGCGGTTCTTGTGCTGGCTGCGCTCTTCCTGGCATTCGACGACCACGCCGCTGGGCAGATGGGTGATGCGGATCGCCGAGTCAGTTTTGTTGACGTGCTGACCGCCGGCGCCGCTGGAGCGGAAGGTATCGACGCGCAGGTCGGCGGGATTGATCTCGATCTCGATCTCGTCCGAATCCTCGGCGATGATCGCGACCGTCGCGGCGGACGTGTGGATGCGGCCCTGCGATTCGGTTTCGGGTACGCGCTGCACGCGATGGGTGCCGGATTCGAATTTCAGTTTCGAATATGCGCCGCGGCCGTCGACGCGGGCGATGATTTCCTTGAAGCCGCCGTGTTCGCCGACGCTGGACGATTCCACTTCGACCTTCCAGCCCTGGCGCTCGGCGTAGCGCGCGTACATGCGGAACAGGTCGCCGGCGAAGATCGCGGCTTCGTCGCCGCCGGTGCCGGCGCGCACTTCCAGATACACGCCGCCGTCGTCGCGCGCGTCTTTCGGGACCAGCTGCGCCATCAGCTCGGCGTCGAGTGCGTCCAACCGCGCTTGCACGGCGTCGATCTCTTCCTCGGCCAGTTCCGCCAGCTCCGGATCGCTGCGCATCGCTTCGGCAGCGGCCAGATCGGCGCGCGCCTGGCGTTCCGCGGCCAGACCGGCGGCGATCGGCTCCAACTGCGAGCATTCGCGCATCAGCCCGCGATAGCGCGCTGCGTCGTTCACCGTCGCCGGATCGGCGAGCAGGCGTTCGATTTCCTCGCGGCGCTCGGCCAGCGCTTCCAGCTTACGGCGCAGGGTCGGCGTCATTGCGGGGGTCGTTGTCGGGTTGGGGATCGGCTGGATGCAGGCCGTGCTCGACCGCATCGGCCAGACGGCTGTGGGCAGGCAGCGCATGATTCGAAAACAGTCTTTCCGCGGCGCGCACCAGTTCGATGTCGCCGCTCAGCGCGGCTTCGCGCAGCGCGGTGGTGGGCGCGTGCAGCAGGCGGTTGGTCAAGGTGTGCGCCAACCGCTGCAGTACCTCGGCCGGGTCGTGGCCGCCGGCGAGCAACTGCTGCGCTTTCGCCAGCGCGTCGTCGCGTGCGGATTCGCCGTGCGCGCGCAGGCGCTTGAGCGAACCGTGATGCGCGCTGGCCGCCAGGGTTTCGGCGAAGCGCGCGACCTGCAGTTCGATGATGGCCTCGGCGGCGTCGGCGGCTTCGCGCCGGCTGCTGCGGTTGTCTTCGATGACCCGCTCCAGGTCGTCGACGGTGTAGAGGAATACGTCCTCGACCTCGGCCACGTCGGCGGCGATGTCGCGCGGCACGGCCAGATCCAGCAAGAGCATCGGACGGTGCCGGCGTTTGCGCAGCGCCGCCTTCACTGCGTCGCGACGCAGGATCGGCTCGCGGCTGGCGGTGGCCGTAAACACGATGTCGGCCTCGAACAGGTGGCGGTCCAGCTCGCTCAGCGGCAGGGCGACGCCGCCGTGGCGGCTGGCGAGTTCCTGGGCGTGGGCGAGGGTGCGGTTGGCGAACAAGAGCCGCTTGGCCTTGGCCTGCACCAGATGCAGGGCGGTGAGTTCGATGGTCTCGCCGGCGCCGATCAGCAGGATGGTGCTGTCGGACGGGCGGGCGAAGGTTTCTTCGGCCATGCGCACCGCGGCCGAGGCCACCGAGACCGGGTTGGCGCCGATGCGGGTATCGGTGCGCGCGCGCTTGGCGGTGACGAAGGCGTGCTGGAAGAGGCGGTCGAGGCGGTTGCCCAGCGTGCCGGCGGTGCGCGCGGCGGCCCAGGCCTGCTTCACCTGGCCGAGGATCTGCGGTTCGCCCAGCACCTGCGAATCCAGGCCGGTGGCGACCCGGAACAGGTGGCGAACGGCTTCGTCGTCGCGATGGCGATAGAGATAGTCGTGCAGCGCCAGCGGGTTGCGGCCGTCCTGCGGATGCGCGGCCAGCCAGTCGATCAACGCGTTGCCGTCCCCGCCGGTCAGCGCATAGACCTCGGTGCGGTTGCAGGTGGACAGCAGCGCCACTTCTTCCACGCCGGGCAGCGCGCGCAGTGCGGCCAAGGTCGCCGGCAGCGCCTCGTCCGCGAACGCGACCCGCTCGCGCAGGGCGACCGGCGCGGTCTGGTGGTTGATGCCGAGAGCGACGAGGTGGGGCATGATTTGCGGGGCGACGACTGGCGGAGGCGCGTTCAGACGGTTCGGGTAAGCTGGCAATCCCCATAGTTTACGGCCCATCACGTCGATGCCCGCATTTCCGATCTCCAATCGCCGGCGGCCGGCACTGCTGGGCGTGTGTCTGGCGCTGCTCGCGGGCAGCGGGCTGGCCGCAAAGCCCCAGGCCCCCGCCGCCGATCCGCTGGCGCCGGCGATGGCCGGCGAATACGCGCTGCAGGCCGGCAAGCTCGACGAAGCCGCGCGCTGGTATCTGGAAGCTGCCCGGGCCGCGGACGGCGATGCGGTGCTGGCCGACCGCGCCACCCGGATCGCGCTGCTGGCGAAGGACGATGTCAGCGCCGCCGCGGCGCTCAAACTCTGGCGCGCCCGCGCCGGGCGTTCGCTGGCGATGCGCGGTGCCGAGGCCGCGCTGGCGCTGCGTCAGAAGAACGAATCGCTGGCCCGTCGCGAGCTGCAGGCGCTGATGCGCGGCGAAGGCGACGGCAAGACCATCGAGAAAGGCGGCTGGCGTTACGCGCTGGTGGCGCTGGATGCCGGTTCCGGCGATCCGAAATTGACCGGGCGCCTGCTCGGGCAGTTGATCGATGCCATCCCGGATCAACTGGAAGCGTGGCTGGCCTTCGGCGAGTTCTCCCAGCAATTGCAGCGCAATGATCTGGCCGAAAAGATCGTGGCCCGAGTGATCGCGAAGTTTCCCGATGAGCCTGCGGTGAGATTGCTGCAGGCCAGCCAGCTGCGCGAGGCCGGCAAGGAGGAGGATGCCCGCAGGGTGCTGGCCGGTCTGACCGCATCGTCCACACAGTCGCCGGAGCTGATGTTCGCCGTAGCGCGGCAGTACAGCGCGATGGGCGACCACACCCGCGCCGCGGACGTGATCGCCGCCGGTCCGCAGGACGAACGCAGCTACACCCTGCGCGCGGCGTATCTGGCGCAGGCCGACGACAAGCCCGGTGTGGGCAAGGTCTACGAAGAACTGAAGCGCGATTCGGCCGCGCCCGATCCCGACCGGCGCCTGTTGCTGGGCCAGATCGCCGAGTTCATCGAACGCTACGACGAGGCGCTGGACTGGTACAGCAGCGTTCCGGGCGGTCCGCAACGCTGGCAGGCGCGGTTGCGTGCGGCCACGGTGCTGCACAAGCTCAAGCGCGCCGATGAGGCCTTCGCCCGCCTGCGCGGATTGCAGACCGACGCCGATGCCGAGGAAGGCACCCGCCGCGACGGCTATCTGCTGGAAGCGGAGCTGCGCAAGGAAGACGGCAATCTCGACGGCGAACTGGACAGCTACGCCCGCGCGCTCGCCGCGTTTCCCGACGATCCGCAGTTGCTTTACGCCCGTGCGCTGATGTGGGAACGCCGCGACGAGATCCCGCGCGCCGAGGCCGATTTCCGCAAGATCCTGGCCATCGATGCCGACGACGTGAACGCGCTCAACGCGCTCGGGTACACCCTGGCCGACCGCACCGACCGCTATCAGGAGGCGCTGGAACTGATTTCCCGCGCCATCGCCGCGCAGCCCGACAGCGCCGCGATCATCGACAGCTACGGCTGGGTGCTGTATCGGCTCGGTCGCAACGAGGAAGCGCTGGTCGAACTGCGCCGCGCCTTCACCAAACAGAAGGACGCCGAAATCGCCGCGCATGTCGCCGAAGTGCTGTGGGCGCTGGGACAGAAGGACGAGGCGCGCAGGTTCTTCGAGGAATCGCGCAAGATCGACCCGAAAAGCCGCTCGCTGCTGCGCGCGATCGAGAAGACCGGCGTGACGTTGCCGCCGCTGCCGGAGAAGGCGGGCGCATGAGGCTTCATCCGTTGAAGTTGCGTTCGTTCGTAACCGCGCTGACCGCTGCGCTGCTGCTGGCCGGTTGCGCGACCACCGCGCCGACCCGCACCGCGCCGCCGCTGTCGGCGGAGGCGCAGACCGAACGGCAGCGCGAACGTGCCGAATGGTTGTCGCTGTATTCGACATGGTCGTTCAGCGGCCGCGCCGCGATCAGCCGGGGCGCCAAGGGCGGGAGCGGGCGGATCGAATGGGAGCAACTCGACCGCAACCGCTACAGCATCGCGCTCAGCGCGCCGGTGACCCGGCAGAGCTGGCGGCTGACCGGCGACCTGCATTCCGAAGCCGGGCGCATCGAAGGCCTGGAAGGCGGCCCGCGCGACGGCGAATTCGCCGAAGCGCTGCTGCTCCAGGCCACCGGCTGGGAGGTACCGCTGCAGCAGCTCGGCAGTTGGGTGCGCGGCGCGCCCGCGGCCGACGATCCGGTCGAATCGATCGAATACGACGGCCAGGGGCGGCCTTCGCTGCTGCGCCAGGCCGGCTGGAGCGTGCGCTACACCGCCTGGCGCCCCGGGCTGGTAGGGCAACCGGATCTGCCGACACGGATCGAGGCCGAATCCGGCGATGCCCGGGTGAAGCTGCAGATCGACGACTGGGTGTTCGCCGCGCCATGAGCGGTTCCGCAGTGGCCGCGCCGGGTCGCGGCGCGGGCTGGTCCGTCTGGCCGGCGCCGGCCAAGCTGAACCTGTTCCTGCGCATCGTCGGCCGCCGCGCCGACGGCTATCACGAACTCCAGACCGTCTTCCGGATGCTCGACTGGGGCGACACCATCTATATACGGCTGCGCGACGATGGCCGCATCGTTCGCAATGGAGGTTCCGCCCCGGGCGTGGCCGAAGCCGACGACCTGACCGTCCGCGCTGCCAGATTGCTGAAAAAAGCCGCCAACGTCGCGCAAGGTGCGGATATCGCCATCGAAAAAAACATTCCGTCCGGGGGCGGGCTCGGCGGCGGTTCCAGCGACGCCGCCACCGTGCTGCGCGCACTCGACAGGCTCTGGGGCTGCGATCTGGGGGTCGATGCGCTGGCCGCGCTGGGGCTGCAGCTCGGCGCGGACGTGCCGGTTTTCGTCCGCGGTGGGAATGCTTGGGCCGAAGGCCTGGGCGAGCGGCTCACGCCGATCGCGCTGCCGCCTGCCTGGTATGTGCTGGCGGCGCCCGGGATTCACGCCGCCACCGCCGAACTTTTCCAGGCATCTGAATTGACGAGAAATGCCCCAGCCGCGACAATGACGGGCTTCGTTTCGGACCCATTCCTGCAAGGGCAGGCGCTCGGCAACGCGTTCGAGCCGGTCCTGCGCTGCCGCGAGCCCGCCGTCGAGGCTGTGTTCGCCGCACTGCGCAGCATCGGCACCCCGCGGCTGACCGGCTCCGGCAGCGTGTGTTTCGTCGAATTCGCAGATCGCGGATCCGCCGAACGCGCGCTCGCGGTGCTGGCAAGCCGGCAGCCTTCAGGTCTCAACGCCTGGATCGCCGCCGGCGCCTCGCGCTCGCCGCTGCTGGATGCGCTCGAAACGAATTGACGGTCCGCTCGACGGGACCGTCGGGAGTCGGCAAGCCGGGCGTTTCGTTCTAGACGACGCATCGGCCAACACGATTCCACCGGAGGGGCGTCGCCAAGTGGTTAAGGCACCGGGTTTTGATCCCGGCATTCGCAGGTTCGAATCCTGCCGCCCCTGCCATCTCCAGCGATATCAGATATACCGGGATTCCGCTTCGCGGGATTCCTCCAACCGCCACGGTCAGAGCGAAGCGGAATCATCATGCAAGACGATCGTCAGTTGTTGATCTTCTCCGGCAACGCCAACCGGCCGCTGGCCGATGCGGTCTGCAAGGAGCTGGGGATCCGCCCGGGCAAGGCGCTGGTGTCCAAGTTCTCGGACGGCGAAGCCCAGGTCGAGATCGAAGAGAACGTTCGTCGCCAGGAAGTGTTCGTCGTGCAGCCCACCTGCGCGCCGAGCGGCGAGAACCTGATGGAGCTGCTGGTGATCATCGATGCGCTGAAGCGCGCGTCGGCCGCCAGCGTCACCGCGGTGGTGCCGTACTTCGGCTACGCCCGCCAGGATCGCCGCCCGCGCTCGTCGCGGGTGCCGATCACGGCGAAGGTCGCGGCCAAGATGTTCACCGCGGCCGGCGCCGACGGCGTGCTGACGGTCGATCTGCACGCCGACCAGATCCAGGGTTTCTTCGATATTCCGGTCGACAACGTCTATTCGTCGCCGCTGCTGCTCGCCGACATCTGGCGCGCCTACGGCACCGACAACGTGATCGTGGTGTCGCCGGACGTGGGCGGCGTGGTCCGCGCCCGCGCCATCGCCAAACGCCTCGACGATGCCGAGCTGGCGATCATCGACAAGCGTCGTCCGCGCGCCAACGTCGCCACGGTGATGAATATCATCGGCGACGTGTCCGGCAAGACCTGCGTACTGGTGGACGACATCGTCGACACCGCCGGCACGCTCTGCGCCGCGGCCGCCGCGCTGAAGGCGCAGGGCGCCAAGCGCGTGATCGCGTATTGCACCCATCCGGTGCTGTCGGGGCCGGCGATCGACAACGTGAACAAATCGCAGCTCGACGAGCTGGTGGTCACCGACACCATTCCGCTGTCGGACGCGGCGCGCGCCTGCAGCCGCATCCGCCAGCTGAGCGTCGCCGAGCTGCTGGCCGAAACGATCCGCCGGGTCGCGTTCGGCGAGTCGGTCAGTTCGTTGTACGTCGACTGAGTTCCGTCGGCACGACATCAGGATATCGGCGTCCGTTCCGCGGGCGCCGGACACAGGCTTCTCTGGTCGCGGAGAAGTCCAATTACCGCCGCGAGGCGGTTCAATCGCAAGCAAAGTGAGTAATCGAAATGGCAGAACACATCATCAAGGCCGCAGGCCGCAAGGACGAGGGGAAAGGTGCGAGCCGCCGCCTGCGTCATGCTGCGCTGATTCCGGCCGTCATCTACGGCGGCGAAGCCGCTCCCCAGAGCCTCCAGCTCGAACACGAGAAGACCTGGCTCGCCAGCCAGCACGAGTGGTTCTACTCGTCGATCCTCGACCTGGACATCGACGGCAAGGTCGAGAAGGCCCTGCTGCGCGACATCCAGCGCCATCCGTTCAAGCAGATCATCATGCACATCGACTTCCAGCGCGTCGATGTGAACAAGCCGCTGCGCACCGCGGTGCCGCTGCACTTCCTCAACGAAGACGTGTCCCCGGCCGGCAAGGCCGCGGAAGTGGTCGTGACCCACGAGCTGAACGAAGTGGTGATCGAGTGCCTGCCGAAGGATCTGCCCGAGTTCCTCGAAATCGATCTGTCCGAGCTGACCGTCGGCACCATCCTGCACCTGTCGGATCTCAAGCTGCCGGAAGGCGTTTCGATCCCGGAACTGAAGCTGGGCAAGGAACACGATCTGGCGCTGGTCATCGCCAAGCACGGCAAGGAAGAAGCAGCCGACGCCGACGCGCCGGCGGCCGAAGTGCCGGCCGCGAAGGTCACCAAGAAGGACGCCAAGTAATCGTTGCGGCCCGGGGCGCGTCCGCGCGTCCCGGACCGGCGATACGGTCCTCTCGCGATGGCTGCTTTACGCCTCATCGTCGGGCTGGGTAACCCCGGCGCCGAACACGCCCGAACCCGGCACAACGCCGGGTTCTGGTTTGTGGACGCTCTGGCGGAAAAAGCCGGCGCGCGTTTCGGCCTGGAGAGCAAACTCTTCGGCGAAACCGCCAAGGTCGAGGTCGCCGGACAGACGGTCTGGCTGCTGAAGCCGGCCACGTTCATGAATCTCAGCGGCAAGTCGGTCGCCGCCGCGCTGCGCTACTGGAAGATCGAGCCGGACGAGATGCTGGTCGCCCACGACGAACTGGACCTGCCGCCCGGCGTGGCGCGCTTCAAGTTCGACGGCGGCCACGGCGGCCAGAACGGCCTGCGCGATATCGTGCGGCTGCTGGGCCACGGTCAGTTCCACCGGCTGCGGGTCGCCATCGGCCACCCGGGACATAAAGACAAGGTCACGCCGTGGGTGCTGGGTCGCCCGGGCAAGGACGACGACATTCTGATCCACCGCGCCATCGACGACGCCATCGACGCGCTGCCGCTGGCGGTCGCGGGCAATCACATGGATGCGATGACGAAACTGCACACGCCGAAATAAGGCATGCCCCAGTGAGGGCAGACGTCAGCGGCCACCCGCATCCGGCCGCTGACGTCTGATTTCACGATCCGCTCCAGGATCAGCGCCAACACCAGGAAACACCATGGGCATCAAATGCGGCATCGTCGGTCTGCCGAACGTCGGCAAATCGACTCTCTTCAACGCCTTGACCAAGGCGGGCATCGCTGCGGCCAACTTCCCGTTCTGCACGATCGAGCCCAACGTCGGCATCGTGCCGGTGCCGGACCCGCGCCTCAACGCGCTGTCCGAGATCGTGAAGCCGCAGAAGTGCATTCCGACCGCGGTCGAGTTCGTCGACATCGCCGGCCTGGTGGCCGGTGCCGCCAGCGGCGAAGGCCTGGGCAACAAGTTCCTGGCCCACATCCGCGAAGTGGACGCGATCACCCACGTGGTGCGCTGCTTCGAGAACCCCGACGTGATCCACGTCAACAACAAGGTCGACCCGATCGCCGATATCGAAACCATCGATACCGAGCTGGCGCTGGCCGATCTGGAATCGGTCGAGAAGGCGCTGCAGCGCGCCGAGCGTTCGGCCAAGACCGGCGACAAGGACGCCAAAGTGCGCGCCGAGATCCTGGGCCGGGTGCGCGCCGGGCTGGACAGCGGCAAGCCGGCGCGCGCGCTGGGCCTGTCCGACGACGACAAGCTGGCGGTCCGCGACCTGTTCCTGCTCACGCTGAAGCCGGTGATGTACGTGGCCAACGTGCTGGAAGACGGCTTCGAGAACAACCCGCATCTGGACGCCGTGCGCGCCCGGGCGGTGGAAGAGGGCGCCGAAGTGGTGCCGGTCTCGGCCGCCATCGAGGAAGAGCTGAGCCAGCTCGAAGACGAGGACCGCGATACCTTCCTGACCGACCTCGGCCTGGAAGAGCCCGGCCTGAACCGGGTGATCCGCGCCGCCTACAAACTGCTGGGCCTGCAGACCTATTTCACCGCCGGGGTGAAGGAAGTGCGCGCCTGGACGGTGAAGGCCGGCTCCACCGCGCCGCAGGCCGCGGCGGTGATCCATACCGACTTCGAGAAAGGCTTCATCCGCGCCGAAACCATCGGCTACGACGACTACATCAAGTACCGCGGCGAATCCGGCGCCCGCGACGCCGGCCGCCTGCGTCTGGAAGGCAAGGAATACCGCGTGCAGGAAGGCGACGTGCTGCATTTCCGCTTCAACGTCTGACGCTTCAACGTCTGATCGAGCCGCCGTCGACGCCGGAAAACAAAGGCCCTCCCGTGACCGGGAGGGCCTTTCCGCATCATGGAGGAGGCGGGATAACGCGGGGTGTCCGATGGTCGCGAAGCGCCGGCCTGCTGCGCCGCATCGGCTGGAAGCGCGTCAAACTGCGGTGGCCGGTCGGCGTGCGCTGTTTACTGCGCGCCACCGGCGTCGGATCTGCCGAAGTTGTAGCTGAAGTTCACATGGACGCTGCGGCCGACCGAATCGAACCATGCGGTGTCGTAGTAGGGATACGCGGTGTAAGTGCGGTCTTTCGGCGGCAACGTGTCGAACAGGTTGTTCACCGACAGCGATAGCTGCATCGCCTCGTTGAAGCGGTAGCCGGCGGCGAGGTTGTAGCGCCAGGTCGCGCCGATCCACGGGCTGCCGCCATCGTCCGGGTCGTAGACCTGATCGTAGGCGTCGGAATTCGGCAGCTTGCCCAGGCGCTCGCCGTGCAGGCTGGCCGACCAGCGGTCCAGCGACCAGCCCACGGTCGCGCTGGTCTTGGTCTTCGGGATGTCGAAACCGCTGTTCACCGCGAACTGGTCCTCCACCGGGTCGCCGTCGTACTGCTGGAAGTCGTGTCGGCGCACCCAACTGTGATCGACGCCGAAGCGCAGGTCGCCGAACCGCGTCGTCAGCCTGTAGTGCGCGCTCAGGTCGACGCCGCTGGTGTTCTCGCGGGCGACGTTGATCGGGTTGACGTAGATGCCGTACAGATCGCCGTCGATGCGGGTGATCCGCGCCACCGCGTCGACGCAGGTCGGCAAGGCC
Organism: Pseudomonadota bacterium; assembly: GCA_040386495.1. Lineage (GTDB taxonomy): Bacteria > Pseudomonadota > Gammaproteobacteria > Xanthomonadales > Xanthomonadaceae > Lysobacter_I. Next base: position 7,453 of record JAZKFJ010000010.1, on the reverse strand, counting down.
GGATCCAGGTCGCCCAGCCGGCAACTGGCCTCGTCGCGCAGGATCGCGTCCACGCTCATGTCCAGCACCTGGTCGCGCATGCGGATGTCGAAGTAATCCAGCGAAATGTCGAAATCGGCCGTGGGCGACCACACCACGCCCACCGTCCACGACGTGCTGGTCTCGGGTTCGAGGTCGCGGTTGCCCTGGCGGGCGCGGATCAGGTTCTCGTCGTAGTCGGAGCAGTCGCTGGCGCCCGGGTCGTCGCTGAGGCAGGCGTAGTAGTCGAGGCCGGAGGTTTCGTCGTTGCCCAGTCCGGCGTAGACGTAGTGCAGGTCGGCGGCGCGGAACGCGGTGCCGTAGGAACCGCGCACCAGCAGCGAGTCCAGCGGCCGCCATTCCAGACCGACGCTCCAGGTGAATTTGCCGACGTCGTTGCCGGAATAGCGATACTGGTCGTAACGGCCGGCCACGCTGAGGTTGACGGTCTCGTGCAGCGGCATGCGCAGTTCGCCGGCGGCGCCCCAGCGATTGCGGCTGCCCTGGCCGTCGGAATCCTTCCAGCTGTAGTAGTAATACTGGGTTGCCAGCGGATCGGGATTGAGGTCGTAGGCCTGGTTGCCGAATTCGACCACGCCGGCGAAACCCACCGGCCCGGCCGGCAGCGCGAACAGCTCGGCGTTGGTCAGGGTCAGCGACAGCGTGTCGGTGCGCGACCGCGGGCGATAGGTGGTGCGCGCGGCGATCGAGTCGTATTCCTGCCGGGTCAGCGGGCGGTACAAGCGGTCGGGGTCGGCGTTGAAGATCGGAAAACCGTCCGCATCCACGCCCAGTTGCGGCCCGAGGAACAGGTCATTGGCGCGTGCGGCCACGATCTGCGGCCAGCCGATGGTGGCCTTGTACTGCGAATGGCTGAACGCCGCTTCGTAGTCCCAGTGGCGGGCGAAGGCGCCGGTCAAGCCGGTGGCGACGCTGAACGTCGCCTGCGTGCTGCGGATCGTCCCGCGGTCCAGGCCGCCCATTTCCTCTGGCGTGAACTGGCGCTGCCAGTATTCGATCTGGTCGGTAGCCTGATTGAAGAAATAGCCGTCTTCGTTGCCGTCGGGCGCCTGATAGCTCCACTGCCGCACGTCGCGGAACAGCCCCAGCTTGTGGCGGCCCAACTGCACATCGGCGAACCACGCCATGCCGCTGTCCAGTCTGTAGTTGAACGAACCGTAGACGTTGATGCCCTTTCGTTCGCTGATGACGGTGCCGTAACCGATCGACGCGGCGCTGCCGCAGAAGAAGCCCGGACCGTAATCGTCGGTCACCGGGTCGTAGGCGCCGAAGCCCGGACGCTGCCGGTAGCCGGTGCTGCCGCGGTTGAGGCCGGACAGGCCGTCGCAGGTCGCCTGGCCCGGGTCGAGATATTCGTCGTCGTCGTTGGTGCGCAGGAAGGTGCGCCGCGCCACCTGCGAGCGTGCGGTGGGGCCGTCGAGGGTCGAATTCTGGATGCCACGTTCGTAGGCCCACAGCGGGCGCTGGTGCTGCAGTTCGGCGCCGAACACGGCGTTGAAATCGCCGCGCGCGATGCCCGAAGCGATGCTGAGGTGGTAGGACTCGCCGCCGCCGCGGCGGGTGTCGCCGTAGCGCAGGTTGACGGTGGTGCCGTCGGCCCGCTTCTTCAGGATGAAATTGACCACGCCGGAAATGGCGTCGGAGCCGTACACCGCCGAAGCGCTGCCGGTCAGCACTTCGACCCGTTCGACCATGCCCAGCGGGATGTTCGAGATATCGGTGAAATTGCTGCGGCCTTGGAACGGCATGGGGAAGTCGGCGATGCGCCGGCCGTTGACCAGCACCAGGGTGTGGTTCGGGCCGAGGCCGCGCAGGTCGATCTGCTGCGCGCCGGGCGAGAAGTCGGCGCCGCTGGCGGACTGCTGGCTCTGGGTCTGGCCGCTGTTCTGGGTGATCGAGCGCAGCACGTCGGGCACCGAGGTGAAGCCGCCGGCCTGGATGTCGCGGGCGCCGATGACGGTGACCGGCGCCGGGCCTTCGATCCGGGTGCGGGGGATGCGCGAGCCGGTGACCTGCACGCGCTCCACTTCTTTCGGCGGCGCGGCCGGCGCAGGCGGGGGTTCGGCGTCGCTGGAAGATTCGTCCTGGGCCGGCGCGGCCGGCGCACGCTTCGGGATTTCGCGCTTGACGATGACCACCGCGCCCGACGACGGGTCGCGGCGCGAGACCAGACCGCTGCCGCGCAGCAGGCTTTCCAGTGCGGCATCGGCCGAGGGGGCATTCCGTACGCCAGAGGTGCGCAGGCCCCTGAGTTGATCGGAGCGGTAGACCAGTTGCGTGCCGGACTGCCGGGCCAGGGTGTCGAGGGCGGTGCGCAGTTCCCCGGCGGGAATGGTGATCGAGCGGGTGATCGAACGGGTGATCGAACGGGTGATCGAACGGGTGATCGGCTCGCTGGCGGGGCCGGCGCCGGCCTGGGCATGCGCCTGCAGCGCGGCGGTGCAGGCCACGGTCATCAGCATCGGACGTAACGACTTCAGCATTCCCGATTTCCCATTTCCGATCCACTTCGGGCATCCACTTCGCGCATCCAGTCCGCAGAATAGAACCGCCCGATACCTTCAAGACGAAGGGAACATGACGATCCCCACCGTAGGGGTATTTCAATGCCGTTGCGGTGCGTTGCCGGGACGCTCAAGGCTGTTCGCGACGCCGCTGTGCAGAATGATGATTTCGCCGCGTCGCTCGGCGCGCACGTCGAAGCCCTGTTCCAGCAGACGCACGAAGCCGTCCACGTTCGACCAGCGGACGTTGCCGCCGATGCGCAGCGAGGCGGTCGCCTCGTCGCCCATCAGTACGGTCCGCCCGCTGTAACGGTTGAATTCGGCCGCGGCCTCGGCCAACGGCGTGTCGTCGAAGTGCAGAAAGCCGCTGCGCCAGTCCAGCGCGCGCTCGGCCTCGGCAACCGTCCCGGCGCGGACCATCACGCCGCTGCGCGTGGCGTGGGCGCTGCTGCCGGCGGGCAACAGCGTGGTCGGGGCGGGCGGTTGGCCCTGCAAAGGCTCCGATTCCAGCCTCACCAGACCTTCGGTCACCACCACGCGCAGGTCTTGGCCGTCGCGGCGCACCGAGAACCCGGTGCCCACCGCCACCACCCGGCGCGCGTCGGCATCGACCACGAACGGCCGCTGGCGGTCCTTCGCGGCCTGGAAGAACGCCTCGCCGCGCGCAAGCACGATCCGACGCTCGCCGCGCGACATCGCCACATCGATCCGGCTGTCGCCGCTGAGCGTGGCGCGGGTGCCGTCGCTGAGGCGCAGTTCGCGCAGTTGGCCGGCGGCGCTGGCGTAGCTCGCGGTTTCCACCGCGGTGTAAGTCTTCCAGCCCCACGCCGCCAGCGCGCCGCACGCCAGCACGGTGGCGGCGAACGCCACGCCGGCCCAGCGGCGGCGCGGCTTTTCGGCGCGGCGCGGGCTGAAGACCAGCGCGTCAAGCAGCCCGATCCGGCCCGCGATGCCGTCGTCGGTGCCCGCCGCGATGCGATCCGGCGTTGTCGCCCATGGCCCGCGCGGCGGCGGGCCGGACACCGTGCGACCCGCGGCCAGCGCCTGCACTCGTCCGCTCTCGACCCAGGCTGCTTCCAGCCGCAGGAACGCCACCCGATGCGCGGTCGCGGCCGCCAGCCAGGCGTCCAGGCGCGCGCCGTCGTCGGCCGACCAGTCGCCGCTTTCGCGACGCGCCAGCCACTCCGCGGCGGTCAGCTCAATCTGTCTGCTGCTGGCCGCGGTCATGTGCGTGCCCGGGGAGCGTGTCGGGAATGCGGGTGCCGGCGGGCATCGCCGCGGCGCCTCCGTAGAAACGATCGGCGATGAGTCGGATGCCATTGGCGACGTGCTTTTCCACGGTTTTCTCGCTGATGCCCAATTGCGAAGCCACGACTTTCTGCGGTACTTCTTCCACCCGCCGCAGCCACAGCACCTGCCGGCAGCGGTCGGGCAGGCGGTCGAACGCCTCGCTGAGCCGCCGCAGCGCCTGGCGCCCGTCGAACCTGCGTTCGGGAGACACCTCATCCACCAGGACGTGCGAGGGCTCCAGATCACCCATCGTCTCGATCGACACCACCCGGCCGCGGCGCAGCCGGTCGGTGACCAGATTGCGGGCGCTGGCGAACAGGAACGACTTCGGCGACGCCGGCAGCGCCTTCCCGGCAGCCTCGTAAACCCGCACGTAGACCTCCTGGCGCAGATCGTGGATGTCGTCGCGATTCGGCCAGCAGCGCTGCAGATAACGCGTCAATGCCTCCTCGTGGACGAGGATTTCGCGGACGAACCAGGCGTCGAGCGGGCTTTGCATCGCCGAACCTTAGCGGATCGCGCGGGCTGGCGCGCGCCGGAACCGCGATGGCGGGAAGTCCCTCGCGCGCTCGTCGCATATGCGGATAATGCCGGCGCGCGCATCCGCTGTCCGCCCCACACCAGCCTTCGCCGTCAGGAGACCCTGCATGACATCCTTCGTTGCCGTGCGCCCGTTCGTCGCGCGCGCGCTCATCGCGGCGCTGCTGTTCGCAGCCTTCGCCTTGCCGGCGATGGCCCGCGACTACCGGCATTTCATGATCGGCGACCACGACGCACCGACGCCCGGCCCGGTCGGTCCGGGCCTGCTGCTGATGGGCGGCGGCGACCGCAATGTCGAGGTCATGCGCTGGTTCATGAAGAAGGCGGGCAACGGCCATCTGGTGGTGCTGCGCGCCTCGCAGGGCAATGAAATCGGCGAGGAGTTCTACAAGGACGTCGGCGGCATCCTGTCGGTCGAGACCTTCGTGTTCAAGAACCGCACGCCTTCAACCGACCCGAAGATCCTGGCCAGCCTGGCCCGGGCCGACGGCATCTTCATCGCCGGCGGCGACCAGGCCCGCTACGTCCGCTATTGGAAAGGCACGCCGGTCGCCGAGGCGCTGGACGCCCATGTCCGCGCCGGCAAACCGCTCGGCGGCACCAGCGCCGGGCTGGCGATCCTTGGCGAGTACCTGTACGGCGCGATGGACGACGGCAGCTTGCGCAGCCCGGAGGCGCTGGCCGACCCGCTGGGCCCGGCCAACACCATCGAGGCCGATTTCCTGCATATCGAACGGCTGAAGGGCGTCGTCACCGACACGCATTTCAAGGAACGCGACCGCCTCGGCCGCCTGTTCGCCTTTCTCGCCAAGGCCGAAGCGATGACCGGCACGCCCATGACCGGCACGCCGCGGAGCGGCCTGATCGGGCTGGGCGTGGACGAAAGCGCGGCGCTGGCGGTCGAGGCCGACGGCACCGGCCGGATCTACGCCACCGATCCCGGCGGCTATGCCTGGCTGGTGCGCGGCGGTTTCGCCGAGACCCAGGTCGCGGGCAAGCCGCTCGGCCTGCGCCGGGTGGACGTGACCGGCATCGGCCCGGGATCGGTGGTGCATCTGCCGGAGGGGCGGGTCGACGGCCCGGTCTTCCAGCGCGTCTATCGGGTGACCAACGGCCGCCTGCAGGAAATCGCGCCGATGATGCTGGCGATCCATGGCGGCGCCGGGGTCGAGCGCCGCGACATGACCCCGGACGACGAGCGCGACGCCCGCGCGGCCCTGGAACTGGCGCTGCATCGCGGCCACGCCGAGTTGGTGTCCGGCAAGCCCGCGCTGGACGCGGTGACCGCCGCGATAGCCGTGCTGGAAGACGACCCGCATTTCAACGCCGGCCGCGGCGCGGTATTCACTCACGACGGCGGCAACGAACTGGACGCCTCGCTGATGGACGGCCGGACCCGCAAGGCCGGCGCCGTGGCCGGCGTGCGCCGGGTCAAGAACCCCATTCTGCTGGCACGGACCATCCTGGAGCGATCCGGGCACGTGATGATGGTCGGCGACGGCGCCGAGGCGTTCGCCCGGGAGCAGGGCGTCGAACTGGTCGATCCCGCCTGGTTCCGCACCGAAAAGCGCTGGCAGCAGTTGCAGCGCCGGCTTCGCGAAAAAAAGCAGGGTGCCGCCGACTTCGGGCGTCCGGGCCGCCATTTCACAGGTACGGTCGGTGCGGTGGCCCTGGATACCCGCGGCGCGCTGGCCGCCGGCACCTCCACCGGCGGCATGACCGACAAGCGTTACGGCCGGGTCGGCGACGCCCCGATCATCGGCGCCGGCACCTGGGCCGACGACGCCTGCGCCTTCTCAGGCACGGGCTGGGGCGAGTTCTACATCCGCGCAGCCGCCGCGCACTCGGTCTGCGCGCGGATGCGCTACCTGAACGAAGGCCCGACCGAAGCGGGGCAGGCGGTGATCAATGTCGAGATTCCGGCCCTCGGCGGCGACGGCGGCGCCATCGTGCTGGGCGCCGACGGCCGGATCGGGCTACCCTTCAACACCGAGGGCATGTTCCGCGGCTGGATCGGCGCCGATGGCGTACCCCACGTCGCCATCTATGCCGACGACCCGCTTCAGCCCCCGCAAGTGCCCTGAGGGGTTTTCGAGCCTGTCTCCAGCCTCGTTTGCCGGCTCCGTTTTCAGGAATTCATCGCGGTTGTGAAGGAAAGGCGTCCACGAGCCGTTGACAGTAAAACCGAGTGCCGTCAGAATTGCGGGCTGTTTCACCGTGTCATGTTTTACCGGAACGTGTTCAGTTGGAGGGATACCCAAGCGGCCAACGGGGGCAGACTGTAAATCTGCTGGCTTACGCCTTCGGTGGTTCGAATCCACCTCCCTCCACCACTTGCTGGCGTCTCGTACGCGGCGTGTGATCCAACTGGCCATCTCCGTACCGCAAGACGCGGGAGTAGTTCAACGGTAGAACCTCAGCCTTCCAAGCTGATGGTGCGGGTTCGATTCCCGTCTCCCGCTCCATTGCGGCAGCCTTGAACATCCCGGTCCGCGGCACGACATCCGGACGACGTTGCCCGGTCACCACATCGTTGCTCACGTAGCTCAGTCGGTAGAGCACCTCCTTGGTAAGGAGGAGGTCGAAGGTTCGATTCCTTTCGTGAGCACCATCTCCAAAGCACCATCTCCAAGTCGTCACCGCAATCCAGTACTCGCCCAAAACAAGTACTCCAACTCAAGTTCATACAAGAGAAGCAGCCATGGCAAAGGGTAAGTTCGAGCGCACCAAGCCTCACGTGAACGTGGGGACGATCGGTCACGTTGACCACGGCAAGACGACGCTGACGGCGGCGCTGACGAAGATCGGCGCGGAACGTTTCGGCGGCGAGTTCAAGGCGTACGACCAGATCGACGCGGCGCCGGAAGAGAAGGCGCGCGGCATCACGATTTCGACGGCGCACGTGGAATATGAATCCCCGAACCGTCACTACGCGCACGTGGATTGCCCGGGTCACGCGGACTACGTGAAGAACATGATCACGGGCGCTGCGCAGATGGACGGCGCGATTCTGGTGTGTTCGGCCGCCGACGGCCCGATGCCGCAGACGCGCGAGCACATCCTGCTGGCCCGTCAGGTCG
>JAZKFJ010000009.1:0-131041 GCA_040386495.1 Pseudomonadota bacterium | reverse complement strand
CGGGATGACAGGGAATTATCGATATCGGTGCGAATGCGGGATGTCCGACATTCGCATCGACTCAGAACATCCCCGGAATCTTCATCCCCGGCGGGATCGGCATGCCGGCGGTGGCGCCGGACATCCGCGATTGCGATTCGGCGTTGACCTTGTTCACCGCATCGTTGATCGCCGCGACCACCAGGTCTTCGACCATCTCGACATCGGACAGCACGCTGGGGTCGACCTTCACGCTGCGGCATTCCATGCGGCCGGTCAGCGTGACGCTGACCATGCCGGCGCCGGCGCTGCCGGTGACTTCGAGTTTGGCCAGTTCTTCCTGGGCGCGCTGCAGGTTTTCCTGCATCTTCTGCGCCTGCTGCATCAGTTGGGCGATATTTCCACGCATGGGGGCGATCTCTCGTTTCAGTCTTCGAAGGGACGGATGGAATCGGGCACGAGCTTCGCGCCCTGTTGGCTCATCAGCCGCTGCACGTCGGGATGGGCCATGAAATTTTCCTCGGCGGCGGTCTGCTTGGCATCGCGCTGACGCTCGACGCGCTGGTGCAGGGTCTCGGCGTTGGCAGGTTTGCCGGTCTCGAATTTGAGTTGAACCGTGCCGCCGAGCTGTGATGAAACAGCCTCGGTGAGCTGTTTCACAAGCGCTGGAGGACGAAGCTCTTCATCAAGAGTGAGGCGTATTACTCCGTCCGAATAGCTTACGAAAGCAGCATGTGCCGCCAACTCTTGTACAGGTCCTTTCAAACCGCATCGAAGCAAAAGTTCGAGCCAGCGATCGTTGTCGATGTCGACCATCGGCACTGCGGCGGGTGCGGCCACCGGCGCCGCGACTTCGATGATGGCAGGGGTCGGTCGTGCTGGCGGTGCCGCCTGGGCAGGCGGCGGCGTGCGCGTCGGTGCGGCCGGGTTTTCCATCGCGGCGGCCGGCAACGGCCGCGGCGCCGGCCGACTCGCAGCCGTATCCAGCGCCGCACGGGCGGCATCGGGGCCGCGCGACGGCGCGACGGTCTGCGATTCGACGGTCGTCGCGCCCGCTTCGGCCGGCCGGAACGCCAGCATCCGCAGCGCGGTCATCTCGAAGCCGCCGCGCGGGCTGGGCGCGAGGCCCAGATCGCGACGGCCATGCAGCGCCATCTGGTACCACAGCTGCACGATTTCCGGGCGCAATTGGCCGGCTAACGTATCGATATCGACGCCATCGGCTTCGATCTCCGCCGAAGGCACCAGTTGGCGGACCTGGATCCGGTGCAGAGCCTCGGCCATCGCATCGATCACCCCGGCCCAGTCGGGCGAGAAATCGGCCAAGGCCGCGATTTCGGTCAGCAGGCTTTCGCCGTCGCCCGCCGCCAGCGCATTGAGCACCGCGCCCACGCGCATGCGGTCCACCGTGCCCAGCATGGTCGCCACGCCGGCATCGGTCAGCGTCGCGCCGCTTCCGCCTTCCAGCGTGCTGCTGGCGCCGGTGTAAGCGATGGCCTGATCGAGCAGCGACAGGCCGTCGCGCAGACTGCCGTCGGCGGCCTTGGACAACTGGCGTATGGCGCCGGACTCGGCCGGAATACCCTCGGCCTCGAGAATCTTGGCGATCTGGCCCTGGATCTGCGGCTCTTCCAGACGCTTCAAATTGAACTGCAAACAGCGCGACAGCACCGTCACCGGCAGTTTCTGCGGGTCGGTGGTGGCCAGCAGAAACTTCACGTGCCCCGGCGGCTCTTCCAGCGTCTTCAACAGCGCATTGAAGGCCGACTTCGAGAGCATGTGCACTTCGTCGATCAGATAGACCTTCACCCGGCCGCGCGAGGGCATGTACTGGGCGTTGTCGATCACCTCGCGCACATCGTCCACGCCGGTGTTGCTGGCGGCGTCGATTTCGAGCAGATCGATGAACCGCCCGGCATCGATGTCGCGGCACGAGTTGCACTCGCCGCAGGGCTCGGCCGAGGTGCCTTGCTCGCAGTTCAGCGACTTCGCGAAGATCCGGGCGATGGTGGTCTTGCCCACCCCGCGGGTGCCGGTGAACAGGAACGCATGGTGCACGCGGCCGGTATCGAGGGCATTGGTAAGCGCGCGGACGACGTGCTCCTGCCCGACCAGTTCGGCGAAACGCTTGGGGCGCCACTTGCGGGCGAGGACGAGGTAGGACATCCGTACATTCTGCCACGGGCGGCGGTTCGCCCGGCACGCGGGAATCGCTTCCTTGTCCGCGGCCGGCGGGCCGGCTAGAATTGCCGGTCCCGAGAGGCAGGATGCCGGAATCGGGAAAGACACGGAGAGGTGTCCGAGTGGTTGAAGGAGCACGCCTGGAAAGTGTGTAAGCGTCTAAACCGCGCTTCGGGGGTTCGAATCCCCCTCTCTCCGCCAGATAAGATAAGCCGTTGATTTTCAACGGCTTTTTTCTTGGGTCGAAATCACTGACGGGACACTCATCGGGACACTTTCCGATGCGTATTCCTCACTATCCCATTCGCACCGCGTCGGAGTTGTATCGCTTTCGATTGCGGGTGCCGTTGAATCTGCGTCCCGCTGGGCGGCCGGGTCATCGAGCGCGCATTGCGCACCGCCGATACGCGCCAGGCGAAGATCGATGCGTTGGACCTCGCGTCCCGCTATGCAGGGTCCATATCGCGGCCATCGAAGCTGCCGTCGATGACGATCTGCACGAAGAGTGGCAGGAATATCCGGCCAAGACGCATCGGCACGAAGCGGAACTCGTGGCCGCAGCATGCGTCGTGCTGGCCGAAACCAGGGATCGCCAGATAAATCCTTCGTCAGCTCTCATCGATCACGTTTCCGAATGCTGCCGTTGGCAGCATTCGGTGTCTACGTAAGCCCGTCCGCGTTTTCGATCAACGCGCACCAATGGCTACCCTCGGCTGTTCCTGCGCATCCTGCTGCGTCTGCGACGGCTGCTGCGCCTGTTGTGTCGCGGGCTTCAGCGTTTCGGCCATTTTCGTGCTTTGCTCGACCGTCTGGTTCACCGCCTGGCCGTGATCGATATACGAATTTTTCGCCGACGCGCTGGTCGGGTCGCCTTGCACCGCGACCAGGAAATTCTGGCCGCTCGGTGCAGTGGTTCGGCTGATGTGATTGATCTCGCCCAGACCGCTGGCCTTGGCATCCACTGCAACCGCGGCGGCGGCTTTCTCCAGTTCCTCGCGCGACTTGAAGCCGCCGCTCGGGCCCAACTGCTCCAGATTCGAGACCGCTTGCTGATACAGCCTGTTGTCGGGGTGATTGGGGTTGGAGATGAGCGGTTTGTCGTTCTGCGTGGGCTGCGGTTGTGCTTCGGCAGGGTTGGTCGGGGTCGGCGGCTTGTCGGCGCTGGCGGCCGGCGGCTGTGGATTTTCCGATGCATTGACGGGCGGCTGCGGTCTTTCGGCCGGCGTCGCTGGGGTGGCCGGAGTAGCCGGCGCCACCTGCTGGCCCGGATAGATGCCCAGTGCAGTCAACGTGTCCTTGCCGGCCTTGCCGTCGTCCGTCAGCCCTTGCTGCGTCTGATACTTGCGCACGGCCGCTTCGGTCATGTCGCCGTAGTAGCCGGTGGTCGGCAAGGGCTCGCCGCGATCATCGCGAATGCCCGCAGCGTTCAGGGCTTCCTGTAGGCGCCTCACGCCTTCGCCCCGCTCTTCCTTGAGCAGCAAGGTGTCGTTGACGCCGCCGCTCTGCGCTTGCGGCTGGCCCTGTGTCTGGCCGCCTTGCGTCTGCGCCGGCGTATTGGGATCGCCGCTCAGTGCGCGATAGGCTTCGGACGGACTCATGCCGCTGCCGATGTTCTGCTGGTACTGGCCGCGCATCTGGTTGAGCGCGGTCGCGACTTCGGCCGCCGAAATCGATGCGCTGTTGCCGGCGGAATCGCCGTCGTACACGCTGCGTCCGGTGCGCGGATCGGCGACGCTGGCGAATTCGCGGGCCAGCGCGAGCTGCGCGCCCTGCAGACCCTGCGCGCCGCTGGTTTCGCCAGTGATGTAGGCACGGACCTGCGGCCGTTTCTCGTCGACCAGATAGTCGGCGAACATGCGCTCCTGCAACTGCGGCGTCAGCCTGGCGTTGCGATCGATGCCCAGCGTGTTGACCGCTTCCTCGAATGTGCCGGGGATCATCTGGTACTTGCCGACCGCGAACAGACGCTCGGGATCGTTGCGCGGCAGATCCTGGCGACGCATCACCTCGCCCACGGTCATCTGCGAAAAATCGATCTGCGCGCCGTTGGCATCGCCGGCGCGGCCGCGGTTGTAGGAACCGTAACCACCCTCGCCGCTCGAAATCAGCGTGCCCAGCACGTTGTTCGGACCGAAATCGTTCGGGCCGCCGGAAATCCGGTTGCCGGTGGTCGGCTGCGTAGGTGCCTGCTCGGTAGGCACGGGCGTCTGCGGCACCGGGGTCTGCGGGTTGGGCGCCTGTTGCGTCGGCGCTTGCGGCTGGCCCGGCTTCAAACCGAGCGCAGTCAGCGTGTCGTTGCCGGCCTTGCCGTCGTCGGTGAGCCCTTGCCGCGTCTGATACTGGCGCACCGCCGCTTCGGTCAAATCGCCGTAGTAGCCGGTGCTCGGCAGGGGTTCGCCGCGGGCATCGCGAATGCCGGCCGTGTTCAAGGCGACCTGCAGGGCCCTGACCGCATCGCCGCGTTCCCCGTGCTTCAACACGCCGTCGGCCATCGGATCGACGTTGTTGGACACGGCCGCGCCGTTGGACTGGATGCGGCCGCTGGTGATGTCGTTGATGTAGCGCTCGAACACGCCGGCAGGCGCCTCGACGTGCGCATGGATCGAGCCGGGGCTGCCGACATCGCCCATCCGGCCCATGGTCTGGCCGTATTCGATGCGGCTGCCGTCCGCCGGCTGGCTGCCGCGCGCCATGTGCAACGACTGCGCGAGCACCCTGCCGTCGTCGCCGATGATCTGCACGGTGTTCCATTGGTCGTTGAGCGCGCGGATGGTGCCGGATGCCGGCGCCGGAATGGTCGGCGGGTCGATAATGAAGTCTTTCTTGACGTGCGGTTCCGTGCGGTTGTTGACGCGGACTTCTTCGAGTTCGAAGTCGATGGTGCGATAGTCGCGCCCCGCTTCGCGGCCGCTGCTGGGATGGTGTTTTTCCAGATCGCGATAGTTGTTGACGCGTTCGACCCGGTTGCCAACGCTTTCGGTGATGACGTAATTCGGCATGACGGTATCTCCTTGTGTCGAGGATGCGGAATGCGGTTGGAAAGAGGTTGGATTTGGGCTCAGGGCGAGGGCGAGTCGGGGTCCTGGGCGAGATACCAGCAGTCGCCCCGGTCTTCGAAACGGTAGGAATTGCCTTCGGACATGCCATAGCGATAGCTGACCGCGCGAACGCGGTCGCCTTCGCTGGCGATATTGAGTTTTAGCGGCGTGGTATCGACCTTGCCTTCGCTGTCCACGAAACGGTATGCGTTGTCGACATGATCGACGTTGAAATCGTCGTACGCACCGCCGGCGACATAGACCATGCGCGTCTGGTCGCCCGCGTCACCCGAATAGAGTTCCGCCACCTTCACCAGGGGCGCGGTAAACGCGCGCTCGATGCGGGGGTCGGAGGCGAAGGTTTTCAGGAACGCATCGAAATCGCGCGACGGACAGGCCGGTGCCGCGCCTTCGATCGACTTCGCGACCGGCTCCAGCGCCGAGACGTCCCATGATTTCACTGCGAATGCGGCTTCCTCGCCGGGCACGTTCCAGCGCTCCGAAGGTCCGTACGTGGTCACGCGCATGCGTTTGCCTTGATCGGCATTGGCGAAATGCATGACGCAATGGCCGTCGCCGCTGCAGCTTTCGACCTCGGGCAGTTCGCCGCAGACGCGGGCTTCGCCGCCGACGTTCTCACGGCACATCGGGTCGCGCAGTGGCAGCCAACCGGCATCGGTCAACCGCTTGCGCAGATCGGCGTAGGCCATGTCCACGGTGAATGCGGACTCCAGCGCGGGCGCTGCCGGTGCGACAGGCGCTGCGACGGGCGCTGTCGCGGGTTCGGCCACCGCTGGCGCAGCGGGTGCGGCTTCCCCCGCAGGCGCAGTCGGCTTGCACGCGGCGGCCAGCAGGGCCAGGACCAGTATCCAGACGTTTCTATCGCGCATTGTGCTGTCTCTTCTGATGTGGAATGTCCGGGCAGTCGCCCGGGAATGCGGCGGTGCGGGAAGCGTCAGACACCCCGCGCGCGCTCCTGTCGCTGGCCATCGCCGGCCTGATCGGGCTGCGCGCCGAGGGCGGCGAGCTGTGCGGTGGACGTTTCGAGCGGCTGCGCGGCGAGTTCGGCGAGCTTGAGCGGAAGCAACCGCTGCGAGGGATCGCTCAGGTCGCCCTGGACCGCGAACACCGTGCCGGCTGGGCCGGGCACCAGATGATCGACGCGCTGCATGTCCGCGGCCTTGATCGCGACCAGAATCGAGGCGGCCGCCTGCTGGCGTTCCTGGTCGCTGTTGAAACCCGGCACATTGCCCAAGGCGGCATAGACGTCGCGATAGCGGCCGTGCTCGGGGTGATCGGCCTGCGCCACCGATCGCTGCGCCGCGCCGGTCGCCTGCGTACGCGAGACCATCAGCGCATCCAGGCCATCGCCGTTGCGGCTGATGTCGTGGATATGGTCGTAATTGCTGACGCCGTTGAAGTCGCGATACGCGCGGCCTCCGATCATCGCCTCGCGGGCGCTGTTGAAACCGACGATGTGCGCGGCCTTCAGGAAGCCGGCGACCCGGCCCGGCTTTTCGTCCTCGCCGATGAAGCCCTGCTCGCGGGCGCGGCCGTAGTCGTTTTCGGCATTGAGCTTGAACGCCAGATCCTGGCGGTCGGGAGACAGCTTGTAGGCTTCGAGCGCCAATCCGCCTTTCCAGTTGGAAGCCTCCTCCAGGAAAGTCGCCATCCCGCCGGTTTTCGCCCACGCCGATTCCGAGCGGTGGCCGCGCATGGCCTGGTCGAATTTGTCTTTGTCGACGTAGCCGGCTTCGGCGAGGAAATCCGCCCCGGCCCGGTAGCGCCCCACGAATCCGAAGCGATCAGAGGCGGCCGGATCGCCACCGCGACCGACGGTCAGCACGGTGGAGGCGATCAGCCTGCGGGTCATCGCGTCGTCCAGTGTCGCGATATTCCCTTGTGTGTACGCATCGGCAGTGGCCACTGCCTGTTGTCGAATATCAGCCAATCGCTGACTCCCAAATGGATATTCAACAGACGCCGCGCAGTGCCTGTCGGCGCTCGCGACCTCCCAGATTGTCTCAGCAGGGACAAGTATCGCCCCCGCAGCGATCCGAGCATACCTGCCCAGGAGACGTTCCGATACACGCTGGAGCACCACGCTGGAGCACATCGGTGAACCTGAAGGTTCGATCCAACCCGTCGCTGGACGCAGCGGCAAACCGGGCGCAGCGCCCATCCCGACCGATGAATCCGTGGTCCGGAGGGTGACTCGGGGGACAACGGTTGCGCCGTATTCCGTTCCAGCGCCGGGGCCTTTGCTGCGATCATGTGCCCGCATTCATTCCGATCCAGCCCATGACCACCCTGCGTTGCCTGTCGCTCGCCTTCGCCTTCACCCTGCTCGCCGGCTGCGGCGGCGAATCCGTCAAACCCACACCCCCCGCACCGGCCGTCAAGGTCGTCCCGCCCGCACCACCGGCGAAGATCCGCATCGGCATCGCCCTCGGCGGCGGCGCAGCCAAGGGCTTCGCCCACATCGGCGTGATCAAGATGCTGGAAGCCAACGGTTTCAAGCCCGAGGTGGTGTCCGGCACCAGCGCCGGCAGCGTGGTCGGTGCGTTCTACGCCAGCGGCATGGACGCCTTCCAGATGCAGCAGCATGCGGTGGCGCTGGACGAAGCCAGTATCCGCGACGTCACCCTGTTCAACGGCGGCATGGTCCGCGGCCAGAAGCTGCAGGACTACGTCAACCGGATGGTCGGCAACCGCGCGTTCGACAAGATGAAGAAGCCGTTCGCCGCGGTGTCCACCCAGCTCGAAACCGGCCAGCGCACGGTGTTCGTCAACGGCAATATCGGCCAGGCGGTGCGCGCCTCGTGCAGCATTCCCGGTGTGTTCGAGCCGGTGAAGATCGGCAAGTTCTATTACGTCGACGGCGGTGTGGTCAGCCCGGTGCCGGTGGACGCCGCGCGCCAACTGGGGGCGGATTTCGTCATCGCCGTGGATATCTCGACCCGGATCACCGGCAAGACGCCCGAAAACCTGCTGGGCGTGATCAATCAGTCGATCACGATCATGGGCCAGAAACTCGGCGAACAGGAAATCGCGCGCGCCGATGTAGTGATCCGCCCGAAGGTCAACGACATCGGTCCAGCGGATTTCGAGCAGCGCGCCCGCGCCATCCTCGAAGGTGAAAAGGCGGCACTGGCCGCGATGCCGCAGATCCGCGCGAAGCTTGCGCAGATGCAGCAGGCCCGCGTCGCAGCACAGGCCGCGCAGCGCGCTGCCGCGGCGCCGCCGCCGATGAAATGCGAAGAGCCCGGCTTCTTCGGTGGGCTGCTGGGCAAGGAACCCGAATGCGCGCCCAAGGGCAAGCAATGAGGCATTTGGTTTCCGACCCATGAAAAGGGACGGCGATGCCGCAATGCCGGTCAGTTAAGCCATATCTGTCGTCCGTAGAGCCGTCTTCAGGCCGCTGAAGCCTTGTCCGAAGCGATCAGCGGCCTGAAGGCCGCTCTACAAAAACAGAATCCCGCGAATACAAAAAAGCCAGTCAGCATTAACTGACTGGCATTAGGCATTGCCGGACCTTTCTGTCATCTCATGACCGAAACCAATCGAGAAGAAAACTCACGTTCGCGAAAGATTCACGCCCGCGAATCGCGCCTCGCCGCACCCGGCCTGGCCGCACCGCTGCGGTGCGGCTTCTGGCCCGCGTGCGCGTGCGCGCCGCGATCGGCCGGCTTGCCGTGCGGACGGTGCGCCGGCTTGCGCGGCGCCTGAGCGCCGCCCGGACGCTGGTTGCCGCCACGGTTGATCGGCTGCATCGGACCGTCCATGCGGATCGGACGGCTCGGCGCGAAGCCTTCGACCACGTCCATCACCACGTCGGCCTTGAGCAGACGCTGGATCTGGCGCAGCAGGCCGGCTTCGTCCGGCGACACCAGCGACAGGGCTTCGCCCTGCGCGCCGTTGCGGCCGGTACGGCCGATGCGGTGCACGTAGTCCTCGGCGACCATCGGCAGATCATGGTTGATGACCAGCGGCAGGTTCGGGATATCGAGTCCGCGGGCAGCGACGTCGGTCGCGACCAGGATGCGGGCCTTGCCGGACTTGAACTGGTTCAGGGCTTTCTGGCGCGCGGCCTGGCTCTTGTTGCCGTGGATCGCGACCGCGGGCAGACCGGCGGCTTCGAGCTGTTCGGCGAGGCGATTGCAGCCGTGCTTGGTCTTGCCGAAGATCAGCACCTGATCGGTATGGCGACGGGTCAGGATATCGATCAGCAGATCGCGCTTGCGCGAGCCGTCGACCGGGTGTGCGCGGTGGGTGATGGTCGCAGCGATCGCATTCTGCGCCGCCACCTGCACCTGCTGCGGGTTGTGCATGAATTCCATCGCCAGTTGCTTGAGCTGGCTTTCGAACGTGGCCGAGAACAGCAGGGTCTGGCGCTGCGACGGCACGCGGCCGAGGATGCGCTTGATCGCCGGCAGGAAGCCCATGTCGAGCATGCGGTCGGCTTCGTCCAGGATCAGGATTTCGACCGCATCGAGCTTGGCCGAACCGCGCTCCATGTGATCGATCAGACGGCCGGGCGTGGCGACGAGGATGTCGACGCCGCGGCGGAAGTTGTCGATCTGCGGCTGCATGCCGGCGCCGCCAAAGATGGTGGTGACGTTCAGACGCATGTGCTTGCCGTAGCTGCGGATGCTGTCGGCGACCTGCACCGCGAGCTCACGGGTCGGCACCAGGATCAGCGCGCGCGGCTTGCGCGGGCCGGTCGCGGGCTTGTTGCCTTCGGCGAGGCGCTGCAGCAGCGGCAGACCAAACGCGGCTGTCTTGCCGGTGCCGGTCTGGGCGCCGCCCAGCAGGTCGTGGCCGGCCAGCGCCAGCGGGATCGCCTGGATCTGGATCGGCGTCGGAGTGGTGTAGTTGTTTTCCGCGAGTGCGCGCAGAAGCGCAGGCGCAAGCCCGAGCGATTCGAAAGTCATGTTGGAACTCCAGTGTGGATTTCGCACCGCAAACGAATGCGGGGCGTCACTCGGAGCTTTCCAAAACCGCGCTGCGAGCAAAATGAAACGGCCAGCCACATGGCGGGTCGTGTTCGGCGCGACGAAAGACGTGCGGGAGAGTGCTGCGAGGTCGGGTGCCGTACGGATGTACCGGCGCTGGAGCTGCAGCGGGCTGCCTAAGGAAAACGGGCCAGCCGTGCGCGAAACGAGGCGAACTGTACGTTAAAAGTGCCTGATACGCCAGAGAAAATTCTCGGGCCGGCTCCGAGACCCATTCAGGGTCGAGCGTCAGACCTCGATCTCCAGACCCGGCCGCGCCAGGGTTGCGGTGATGCCGTAGGCCTCGCCCAGCTCACCGGCCAAGGCTTCCCGGGCCTTGTCCTCGCCGTGCACCAGGGCCAGCGGCGGATGGCCGGCGAAGCGGCCGTACCAGTCCATCAGACCGCGCTGATCGGTGTGCGCCGACAGCCCGCCGACGGTGTGCCGCTGGGCATTCACGCGCACGTCGTGGCCGTGGATGCGCACCCACTGGGCGCCGTCGACCAGCCGCCGCCCGGTCGTGCCCTGGGCCTGATACCCGACGAACACGACATGGGTCTGCCGGCGATGCAGCCGGTGCTTGAAGTGATGCAGGATGCGCCCGGCATTGGCCATGCCCGAGCCGGCGATGACGATGATCCCCCGCTCGATCCGGTTGATCGCCATCGATTCGTCCGACGTCTCCGAGATGTGCAGGTTGGGCAACTTGAACGGATCGGGACGCCCGCGCCAGACCGCTTTCGCGTCATCGTCAAAGAGTTCCTGGTGGCGGCCGTAGACATTCACCACCTTCGACGCCATCGGACTGTCGAGGAAGATCTGCCAGCGCGACATCTTCCATTCGTCCCAGTGTTTCGCGAACCAATACAGCAACTCCTGGGTGCGGCCGACCGCGAACGCCGGAATCAGCACGCTGCCTCCCGAGCGCCAGGCGTCGTCGAGGATTTCCTCCAGCTCATGGATGGTTTCGGCTCGATCGCGATGCAGACGGTCGCCGTAGGTCGATTCCATCAGCACCAGATCGGCTTCGGTGATCTCCGCCGGATCGCGCAGTATCGGCGTGCCCTTGGGGCCGAGATCGCCGGAAAAGACCAGTTTCCTGCCATCGCCCCACAGCTCGACGCTGCACGATCCCAGAATGTGGCCGGCATCGCGAAAGCACATCTCGACGCCGGGAAACAGTTCGGTGCGGGTGTCGTAGGGAATCGTTTCGACTTGGCGCATCGCGTCGCGCGCGTCGTCTTTGGTATACAGCGGCACCGCTTCCGGCTGCCCACGGCGGCGATCGCGATTGGCGCGCCTCGCCTCGCCCTCCGCAATGCCGGCGGCGTCCTGCAGCATGATCGGCATCAGGTCGGCGGTGGCGTTCTGGGCGTAGATCGGGCCCCTGAAACCGCGCTTCACGAGCAGCGGGATCCGGCCGATGTGATCGATGTGCGCATGGCTGACGATCAGCGCGTCGAGTTCACTGGGCTCGAACGGGAACGGCTCGGCGTTGCGGGCTTCGGCCTCGGGACTGCCCTGGATCATGCCGCAGTCCATCAACAGGCGTTTGCCGGCGACTTCGACTTCGTGCAGCGAGCCGGTGACTTCGCCGGCGGCTCCGTGAAAGAGAACGCGCATGGGTCTTGCCTCGTCTTGCGGTGACAGCAGCATCCAGCAAATGTGGTGTTGTGGCAATCGGTGCAGATGAGATCAGGGTCTGATCAGGGTCAGGTTCACTTCGAGAGAAGTGAACCTGACCCTGAGTACTGCTAGACCGGATGGAGCCGAGGGCTGCATCCGGGACTGCGCGTAGCCTATCGTCGCTGGATGCCCGGTTACGCGCAGTGCGCGCACGTGCGGTGCAAAATCCTAGAGTTCGCTTCGCTTACCCGGGCCCTTACTGGAAATCAGCGGCCGGGGATGCGACAGCAACGCGCAGAAACAGCAACTCCCTTTGCACCCGAAACATTCACTAGGCATTGGTGATTTGTATTACTAGTTTCACTGCCCCACAGATTGAAGTTAGTTGTGGTTGGATAGCATCCGCCGCTAACAATTGTGTATCCCACCGGACACGATGGACTAAATGCAGTGTGAGTGCCTGCGGGAACAATTGTGGTAGCCGATACTGTAATACAGTCCAACGCCGTCGCCTCCGGCTCCCGAAAATACCCCACCACATCCGCCACGAGATGCGTCTGCGCAAAGCTGTAGACGCTGAACTCGTTGATCGCGGCGCTCTGATCGAGACGTACGATCGCCAAACCATTGCGGATGTCGCCAGCAACATAGTTGAGCGTTGCGGCGGTGGGTTGACTGG
This sequence comes from Pseudomonadota bacterium, assembly GCA_040386495.1. Lineage (GTDB taxonomy): Bacteria > Pseudomonadota > Gammaproteobacteria > Xanthomonadales > Xanthomonadaceae > Lysobacter_I. The sequence continues at coordinate 118,544 of JAZKFJ010000009.1, read as the reverse complement.
AGAGGTACGGGAAGGCGGTGATGTAGCCAGCCGTGCTCGGCGTGACCACGGTGATATTCAGCGCCGTTGCTGCAAACGAACCCTTGTCGCCGACATTGCAGTTACTGGTGTCGCCACCCTGCGGGGCGTAGCGGATCACATCGGTCAGATCGAAATCGCGGAAACTGTTGGCGGGAATCGGCCCGCCGGCGATACGCGTGTCCAAGATGCGGCACGGCGTGACCGGCACGTAGACCAGATCCCGGTCCGGGTCTCCCAAGCTGCGCGCAGCGATACGCTTTGAGCTGGCGCCGTTGAGCGCCGAGGCTGTGGTGGCTTGCAACGCAGCCGGATTGGTCCCGGCCAACAACGCATCATTCATCGCAGCAAACGTGCGCGCCTCTGCTGCACGTTTCAGCGCATCGGGGCTCGCTTTCGCGAACACCTGCGCCATTGAATCCGCCCAGCGACGCGGGTCGGTGCGATAGGCTTCCTGTACGTGCATGCCCCACTTCGCGACGATGCGATACACCCACTGCGCGCGCAGCGAGCGCGGGTTGCCGGCGCGATCGAGCATGGCCCTGTCTGTTGCCGTCGACTGTCGTGCAGTGTCGGGCATCGAATCGCGTGCCCAAGCCGTCGCCGCAGCCACCATCGCGAACGAAATCAATGCGCTCTTCAATAAGAAGTGTTTCATGAGACCTCCTGTCTGGATGATTGAGAGGCCCAGCCGGCGCCATGCCCGAGGCCCAGCCGGCCAGACCGGAGCGTCATGGCTCCGGATCGACGGACGGCACATCCCCTGTGCTGAGCTGCACGCGCGGAAGCGAATCGAATCCCCATCGCTTCGCGAGCGCAAAGCGAGGTTAGTCCAGGCGTTTGCATGCAACAACCGCAAGGCTTGGACCAAAAGCAATATGGATACGCGGGATCGATCGCTATTGCGATTTCCATAGCGACGACGAATCCCGCCGACACGAATAGTGCAATCAACGAGCACTGCTGGTAGGCGAAGCGTACCCGGGACTGTTGCAAAAGCCCCCTGCGCTTCGCTTACCCGGGCTGCTTGCTATCCGTTTGCGCGACCTGGTGCGATCGAAGCCGGGACCATCGCCGATGCGGGCACGTTCCATAAGACCGAAGGCCCGCACTGGGCGGGCCTTCGGAATAGAGCGATGAGCAATGTGCGCCGTGCTTGCCGATGTGCGATCGGAAGTGGAAGGGGGTGACTCAGCGCCCTGGTATGCGGCAACAGGTTCTCGAAGCGCGCAGCGTGGCGGTGGCAGCGGAATTGTTCTGCGCCGAACACACGCCGCCCTTGAAGAACACGAACGGCATCTGCCAGGTCGAGGATTCGCAGTTGGTGGCCGTCTGGGTGTAAGTGCCCCCACAGGCGCTGGCGACGGCGTTGGAAGTGGCGCCAGCCCCAACGCTCACGGCGACGGCGGTCGTGTCCACGCAGTCGAGCGGCGTGATCTGCGGATTGATGTAGTAGCCGACGATATCGATGACCAGGTGGGTCTGCGCGAACGAATACACGCTCAGTTCGTTGGCGGATGCGCCCTGGTCTAGCTTCACCACGGCGTAGTTGCCGACGATGTCGCCGGTGGCATAGTTGACCGTCGCGGCGACCGGCTGGGTGCCCAGGAACGGGAACGCGGTGATGTAGCCCGCGCCGCCCGGGGTGACGACGGTGAAGTTCAGCGCCGCCGCCGCGAACGAACCGACAGAGCCCGCACCGCCGCAATTGCTGGCGGCGCCGCCCTGGAAGCTGTAGTCGGTCACCGCGGTCACGTCGAAGCCGCGCACCGTGTTGGCCGCGATCTGCCCACCGGCGATACGGGTATCGGCGATGCGGCAAGGCGTGATAGGCACGAAGACCAGATCGTTGGCGATCTCGCCGAGCGTCTTGACGGCTCCTTGGCCGGAATCGCTCATCAACGTGTTCTGGGCGCGGCTGCTGCTCTGGGTATTGGCGACGAACACTTCATTCATCGCGTCGAAACTCGGCGCATCGGCGGCGCGGCGCAGGGTGTCCAGATTCGCCTTGGCGAACACCGGCAGCATGCCAGATGCCCACGTGCCGACGTTAGTGCGATAGGCCTCCTGGACGTGGTTGCCCCACTTCATGACGATCCGGTGGACCAGTTCGCCGCGGGGGCCGCGCTGACCTTTCCCTGCGGCATCGGCATCCATGCTCATGCTCAACGTGGGCAGCGCCAGGGCCAGACAAGTAGCGATCAAATATGAATTCTTCACGTAGTTACCCTCGGAGTGTCGGTTCTGTGCGGTTTGGACGTCGGCTGGACGGTGTCCTGGGCGTCGTTGGAACAAACGGTGAACCGATGGAATCAAGGACAGACCGACTTTCGCCGGGCCAGCGCCATGCCTCTATGACCTTCGACACCGGCCAGCGACCTTGCTACGCGCTACAGTCATGCGCCGCCTGACTTCGCGGCCCGACACTGCCGCCTTCCCGCACGCCCTCTGGGCCGGAGACTTCCTTGAAAACCCGATCGAATCCGCTTCTGCGACCCCGTACCTTGTTGCTGTCCGCCGCGGTGGCGGCTGTCGTCTCGGGCCTTTCGCTGATGAATGCCGAACCGGCGATGGCAGCCAAGGACAGTGGCTTGATGCTCGACCAGAGCAAGCTGCCGCCCTTCAACCAGTTCAAGGCGACCGATCTCGACGCCGCCAGGAATGCGTGCACCGACTTCAACGGCTTCGTCAACGGTCGATGGCTGGCGGCCAACGCTATTCCGGGCGACCGCACCTCCTGGGGCGCTTTCGAAATGCTCGGCGAGCGCTCGCTCGCGGTGCAGCAGCAGTTGGCCGAGCAGGCCGCCGCGATGAAAGGCGCCAGCGGCGTCGAGAAGATCGTCGGCGATTTCTGGGCGACCGGCATGGACGAGGCCAAGATCGAAACCGCGGGCATCGCGCCGCTGAAGAGCCGCCTCGACGCCATCGACGCGCTGAAGAATGGTCCCGGGGTGGCCGAATACCTGCGCCAATCGTTCGCCAAGGGCGAACAGGCGGTCTTCGGTTTCGGACCGAGCCCCGATTTCAAGAATTCCTCGATAAACATCGCCTACGCGTTCCAGGGCGGCCTTGGACTGCCGGATCCTGGTTACTACACCGACAAGAAGGACATCGTGGCGGAGTACGAGAAGCACATCGTCAAAGTGCTGGAACTGTCCGGCATCGGCGCCGCCGATGCCGCAAAGCAGGCCAAGCACGTGATCGCCTTCGAAACGCGCCTGGCGAAAGTGTCGAAGTCGAGCGAAGAACTGTCGCGCGACGCCGGGTTGTCGTACAACCCGGTCAGCCTCGCCGACGCCGACAAGCTGGCGCCGAACTTCCCGTGGACGAAGTTCTTCGAATCGCAGGGCGTGGCAGCGCCGAAGATGTTCTCGTTGGCGATTCCGGCGTTCCACGCCGAAGTCAGCAAGATGCTGGCCGACACCCCGGTGCCGGTCTGGAAAAGCTATCTCCGCTTCCACACCGTGGACGGCGCCTCGCCTTTCCTCAGCAAAGCCTTCGTCCAGGAAAACTTCAACTTCTACAACCAGACCCTGCGCGGCCAAAAGGAAATGCGGGCGCGCGCGAAGCGCGTGCTGGGCACGATCGAAGGCCAAGCCGGCGAGGCGCTCGGCCAGATGTACGTGCAGGTGGCGTTCCCCGCCGAGTCCAAGGCGCGCATGGAAGAACTGGTGAAGAATCTCAGCGTGGCGCTGAAGGGCCGCATCGAGAATCTCGCCTGGATGAGCCCCGAGACGAAGAAGAAGGCGCTGGAGAAATGGGCCACGTTCACGCCGAAGATCGGCTATCCCGATCGGTGGCGCGAGTGGAACGGCCTGCAGACATCGCGCAACAGCTATATCGAGAACGTGCTGGCAGCGAACGCATTCAATTACCAGTGGAGCCTGTCGAAGATCGGCAAGCCGGTGGACAAGACCGAATGGGGCATGAGCCCGCAGACGGTCAATGCCTACTACAACCCGCTGCAGAACGAGATCGTGTTCCCCGCTGCGATCCTGCAGCCGCCGTTCTTCGACGCGAAAGCGGACGATGCGCTGAACTATGGCGGCATCGGCGCCGTGATCGGCCACGAAATGATCCACGGCTACGACGATCAGGGCAGCCGCTTCGGACCGACCGGCAACTTCGAGAACTGGTGGACGGAAGCCGACTCCAAGGGATTCTCCGCGCTCACCAGCAAACTGATCGCACAGTTCGACGGCTATGAAGCCGCGCCGGGCAAGATGGTCAACGGCAATCTGACCCTGGGCGAGAACATCGCCGACCTCGGCGGACTGGCGGTGGCTTACGACGCCTTCCAGCGCGCGAGCACAGGCAAGCCCGATCCCAAGGTCGACGGTCTCGACCGCGAACAGCGCTTCTTCCTGAACTGGGGCACCGTGTGGCGCCGCAACTTCACGCCGAAGGAACTCGAAGTGCGCCTGGTCACCGACCCGCACGCGCCGGCGAACTTCCGCGCGGTGGGCTCGCCCTCGAACCATCCTTCGTTCGCGAAGGCGTTCACGTGCAAAGCAGGCGATCCCATGTTCCGCGATGGCGAAAAGCGCATCGCGATCTGGTAAGGGATTCGCTGGCGCTGAGCCGCGAAATGCACGAGAAGGCCCGGGCATGTCCCGGGCCTTCTCGTTGTGGGCATCGCCGCGCCTGCATCCGCCGTGCGATACGCCCCGTATCCAACGGCATGTACGCATTCCCGCACGATTTTCCTGCATCAACCCGCTCCGCCGCTCCGCCCGGCCGCAGTCGACGGCCGTCCGCAACCGGACCGGCATCGATCCATGCATACTTGCCGCCGGGCGCCTTGTCCGGGAACATGGCGCCACGCCTGTTCCCCACGCAAGGACTCCGGATGCCCGAGATGCGCCCACACAACGCAGTACAGAACGCAGCACAGGACATCCCCGGGCTCGATACATTGCTCGTCGAGATCGCCAGCGGCAGCCGCAACGCATTCGAATCGTTGTATCGCGCCACGTCGTCCAAACTGTTCAGCGTCTGCCTGCGGGTGATTCCGGACCGCGCCGAGGCCGAAGACGTGCTGCAGGAAGTATTCACCACCATCTGGCACAAGGCGCACCAGTTCGATCCGGGACGCGCCAGCCCGATCTCCTGGCTGGCGATGATCGCCCGCAACAAGGCCATCGACCGCATCCGCTCGCAGCCTGCGCGCGGCACGCTGTCGCCCATCGAATTCGCCGACGACATCGCCGACGGTGGCGCGTCGCCGCTGCAGAGCGCGGTGTCCGCCGACGAACGCGAACGTCTGGAAGCCTGCATGGACCAGCTCGATGCGCGCCGCAAATCGCTGATCCGCGCGGCTTTCTTCGAGGGGTCCACTTACGAGGAACTGGCCCAGCGCATCGCCTCGCCGCTGGGTTCGGTCAAGAGCTGGATCCGCCGCGGCCTGCTGCAACTGCGTGGGTGCCTCGAAGCATGAACGTGCGACTCTCATGAACATCCGCGACCTCCATCATCAGGAATTCGACGGCCACGAGCCGCCATCGGCCGACCTGCTCGCCGGCGAATACGTGCTGGGCGTGCTCGATGCCGAGCAGCGTCGCGAAGCGCAGGCGCGCATCGCCAGCGACAGCGGCTTCGCGCGTCTGGTCGCCGACTGGGAACAGCGTCTGGCCCCCTTGCTGGCCGAATACGGCGATGCCGATGTGCCGCCGCATCTGTGGCCGCGCATCCGCACCCAGCTCGGCTGGCCCGCGGTCGGAACGACGGACGCGACCAAGACCAAGCCGGGCCTGTGGCAAAGCCCCGGATTCTGGCGCGCAGCCACCGGCCTGGCGGCTGCGGCCGCGCTGGCCGCCGTCGCGATCGGGCCGCTCGGTCTGTTGCGCGACGATGCCGATGTCGGCCCCGGGCCGATCGCGGTCGAACCCGGCCCCACGCCACCGCAACCGCAACCGCCTGTCGAAGATCCCGATGCGCCCAAGCCCGTCACCACGCTCGCCCGCGACGACGGCAGTCCCGGCTGGTTGGCATCGGTCGACCGCAAGGACGGCACGGTGCTGATGGTGCCGGTGCCGGCCGCGGCCGATGCCGAAGGTCGCGTGCCCGAACTGTGGCTGATTCCGCCGGGCGAAAGTCCGAAGTCGCTGGGCGTCGTGTCGATTGATCGATCGCATACGGTGAAGGTGCCGGATGCGCTGCGCGACGCGCTCGCGAAGGGCGCGCTGCTGGCGATCACGCTGGAGCCCGGCGGCGGCGCGCCGCAGGGCATTCCCACCGGCCCGATCGTGGCGAAGGGCGATATCGTGACCCTGTGACGACGGGTTCTCATGATGGAACCTGCGTTCGGATAAAGCCGCATTCCGACTGCATCCAGATCCCGGATATCGACGTAATCAATGTCGATACCCGAGGAGTCGAACATGCCGGTCACCGCCCCACTCGATCCGCCGCAATCACCGGCGGATGTTCCCGCCGCGAAGCGGATCGGCATCGCCATCGCACGCTGGTTCGACACGGCTGCAGCCGAAACCGACATCGCCGACGGCGACCGCATCGACTGGCTGCGCGCGCTGCCGTTCCTGGCGATGCACATCGCCTGCCTCGCGGTATTCTGGGTGGGCGTTTCGCCGGTCGCGGTCGCGGTCGCGGTGACGCTGTACGCGGTGCGGATGTTCGCGATCACCGGCTTCTATCACCGCTATTTCTCGCACAAGACGTTCCGCACCTCGCGTGCGGTGCAGTTCGTTTTCGCGCTGATCGGCGCGTCCTGCGTGCAGCGCGGCCCGCTGTGGTGGGCGTCGCATCACCGCAATCATCACCGCCATGCCGACACCGCGCACGATGTGCATTCGCCGGTCGTCCACGGGTTCTGGCGCAGCCATGTCGGCTGGTTCCTCACGCGCGGCGGTTTCCGCACCGATTGGGGCCGCATCCGCGACCTCGCCCGCTTCCCCGAACTGCGCTGGCTCGATCGCTACGACATCCTGGTGCCGGTGGTGCTGGCGGTCGCGCTGTTCCTGCTCGGCGCCTGGCTGGAAACCGCCGCGCCCGGACTCGGCACCAACGGCTGGCAGATGCTGGTCTGGGGCTTCTTCGTCTCCACCATCGTCCTCTTCCATGCCACCGTTACCATCAACTCGCTGGCGCATCGGTTCGGCAAGCGCCGGTTCCAGACCCGCGACGACAGCCGCAACAATCTGTGGCTGGCGCTGATCACGTTCGGCGAAGGCTGGCACAACAACCATCATTTTTTCCCGGGCTCCGCGCGCCAGGGTTTCCGCTGGTGGGAAATCGATCTGACCTACTACGGCCTGCGTGCGATGGCGATGCTGCGCCTCGTCCACGATCTCAAGCCGGTTCCGGCCTGGGTGGCGGCGAAAGCGAGGGCCGGCTGATGCGCATCGCTGTCGTCGGATCTGGCATCGCGGGTCTCGCTTCGGCGTGGCTGCTGTCCAGGGACCATGAGGTCGTGCTGTTCGAGGCGAACGATTATCTGGGCGGCCACACCCACACCCACGATATCGAACTGCACGGACGTCGCCATGCGGTCGACACCGGCTTCATCGTCCACAACCCCGAGCACTATCCGCTGCTCAACGCGCTGTTCGCGGAACTCGGCGTCGCATCGCAGCCGACCACGATGAGTTTCTCCGTGCGCAACGAGGCCAGCGGGATGGAGTACAACGCCACCGATCTGGATGGCCTGTTCTGCCAGCGGCGCAATCTGGTGTCGCCGCGATTCTGGGGCATGCTGCGCGACCTGTTCCGGTTCTATCGCAAAGCGCCGGCCTTGCTGGCCCTGCCCGGCGAAGGTCCCACGCTGGGCGATTATCTTGCCGACGGCGGCTACGGCGCGATGTTCCGCGACGAGCATCTGGTACCGATGGCGTCGGCGCTGTGGTCGTCGCCCTCGGCGAAGATCCTCGCGTTCCCGGCGAAGTATCTGGTGCGGTTCATGGCCAATCACCAGATGCTGCAGGTGACCGACCGCCCGCAGTGGCGCGTGGTCTGCGGCGGCTCAAACAGCTATGTCCATGCGCTGCGAGGCCGTTGGCGCGTAAAAGAACGATTGAACACGCCCGTCCGCAAGGTGTTGCGCAGCCAGGACGGCGCGACCGTTTTCACCGACGCCGGCGTAGAGCGCTTCGACCAGATTGTGCTCGCCTGTCACAGCGATCAGGCCTTGCGACTATTGGGCGATGCCGGCGACGCCGAGCGTTCGATCCTCGGCGATCTGCCGTATCAGACCAACGACACCGTCCTGCACACCGACGCCTCGCTGCTGCCGCGGCAGCGCAAGGCCTGGGCCGCCTGGAACGCCACGATCCCCCGCGACCCGGCCGATGTCTGCACGGTGAGCTACTGCATGAACCTGCTGCAGGGCATCGACTCGCCCGATCCCTTCATCGTCACCCTCAACCGCACCGATGCGATCGATCCAGCGAAGATCCTGCGTCGCATGCGTTACGAACACCCGGTCTACAGCCACGCTTCGGTCGCCGCGCAGGCGCGCAAGGCCGAAATCCAGGGCCAACGGCACACCTGGTTCGCCGGCGCCTACTGGGGCTGGGGTTTCCATGAGGACGGCATGCGCAGCGCGGTCGACGTCGCCAAAGCGCTGGGCGTGCAGTGGAATTCGACACCGCATGCCGGCGACGCATCGCCTGAAGTGATCGCGCCGGAAAAGGCCGCAGCATGAGCGGCCCCTTGGCCAGCGCGGTCTACGAGGGCGTGGTGCGGCATCGGCGTCACGCGCCGCATCCGCATGCGTTCCGCTATCGCATGGCGCAGCTGTATCTGGATCTCGACGAAGTCGATTCGGTCTTCGACCGCCGCTGGCTGTGGTCGTCGAACCGGCGCAATCTCGCCGAATTCCGCCGCAGCGATTTTCTCGGCGAACCCGATCGACCGCTGTCCGAAGCCGTGCGCGATCGCGCAGCCGCTGCGCTCGGTCGCCGGCCGCAAGGCCCCATCCGACTGTTGGCCCATCTGCGCTACGCCGGGCTGTCCTTCAATCCGGTGAGTTTCTACTACTGTTACGCCGCCGACGGCATCGCGCTGGACTGCATCGTCGCCGAGATCACCAACACGCCGTGGAAAGAGCGCCACGCCTATGTGCTGCCGGTCGACGGCGCCGACCTGCACGGCCGCGCGATGCACTGGTCGTTCGCGAAAGCCTTCCACGTTTCGCCGTTCGTCGGCATGGCGCGGGACTACGGCTGGCGCTTCACCGCGCCCGGCGACGATCTGCACGTGCACATGGAGGTGACGCACGATGGCGAACGCGAATTCGACGCGACCCTGCGCCTGGAACGCCGGCCGTTGAATGCGGCGTCGCTTCGACGCGTGCTCTGGCGCTATCCGTTGATGACCGCGCAGGTCGTCGGCGCCATCCACTGGCAGGCGCTGCGCCTGTGGCTGAAACGCAATCCGGTCCACGACCACCCCGCAAAAGACCTGTCCCTCCGAGGTTCACGATGAACGAGATCGCCAAGCACGCCACCGGCGACACGACTGCCGACTTCAGCAGCTTCGAACGCTTCCTGCGCCAGCGCCTGATCGCGCAGATGGCTCAGCTGCGCCACGGCAGGCTGACACTGCACGACGCCTTGGGCACCGTGGAACTGGGCGAACCCGCGCACGTCGTGACCGATCTGCAGATCCGTATCGAGGTGGATTCGCCGGTTTTTTACCGTGCGATCGCCGCGAACGGCAGCGTCGGCGCCGGCGAGTCGTACATGGGCGGCCAGTGGCGCTGCGACGACCTGGTGGCGCTGGTGCGCCTGCTGGTGCGCAATCGCGATCTGCTCGACGGCATGGAGACCGGCGTGGCCCGGCTCGGCGGCATCGCGATGCGCGCATTGCACGCCTTCCGCCGCAACACCCGCACCGGCAGCCGCCGCAACATCGCCGCGCACTACGACCTCGGCAACGAATTCTTCAGTTTGTTCCTGTCGCCGGACCTGATGTACTCCTCGGGCATCTGGGCCGGCGACGGTGACGCGCTGGACAGCGACAGTCTCGAACTCGCCTCCACCCGCAAGCTCGACCGCATCTGTCGCAAGCTCGATCTCAAGCCCGGCGATCATGTCGTCGAGATCGGCACCGGCTGGGGCGGCTTCGCGGTGCATGCCGCACAACACTACGGATGTCGGGTCACTACCACGACGATCTCGAAAGAACAGCATGCGCTCGCCGCGCAGCGCGTGGCCGAAGCCGGCCTCGAAGACCGGGTGACGCTGCTGCTGGAAGACTATCGCGACCTCACCGGCACCTACGACAAGCTGGTGTCGATCGAGATGATCGAAGCCATCGGCGCGCAGTATCTCGACACCTACTTCGCCAAGATCGGCTCACTGTTGAAGCCCGACGGCCTGGCGTTGATCCAGGCGATCACCATCGAGGACCACCGCTACGAGCAGGCGCTGCATTCGGTGGATTTCATCAAACGCTACGTCTTTCCCGGCAGTTTCATCCCATCGATCGCGGCGATGGTCGCCGCGAAGGGCCGCGCCAGCGATCTCGCCCTCACCCAGCTCGAAGACTTCGGGCTGTCCTACGCACGCACGCTCGAAGCCTGGCGCCACCGCTTCATCGCCGCGCTGCCGCAGGTGCGCGCACAGGGCTTCGACGACCGCTTCATCGCGATGTGGGAGTTCTATCTCGCCTACTGCGAGGGCGGCTTCCGCGAACGTTCGATCGGCGTCGCCCAACTACTGATGGCAAAACCCGGCCATCGCGCGCCCGCGCCGATGCCCGAGTTCATCCCGCGCAGCGAACTGCAGGCATGAGCTTCTGGGCCAACGCCATCGGTTACCAGATCGTCTGGTTCAGCGCAGTGATCGGCGCCGGCCGCGGGCTGTGGTGGCCGGGCGTTTCCGCAGCGATCGTGTTCGTGCTGCTGCATCTCGCACTGTGCCGGCAGACGCCGGCGCAGCGCGCGGTCGATGTCCGGCTGATGCTGGTGGCTCTCCTCTGCGGTCTGATCATGGACGGCGGACTGGCCCGATCCGGGCTGGCCGACTACGCCGCCGATCCGCTGGCGCTGCCGTCCAGCGGGCCGCCGCTGTGGATCCTGGCGATCTGGGCATCGTTCGCACTCACACTGCGGCATTCGATGACATTTCTGCTCGACCGTCCGCTGGTCGCTTTGCTGCTCGGCGCCATCGGCGGCCCGCTTGCGTATCTGGGCGCGGCGCGCGGCTGGGGCGCCATCGCCTTCGCCGAACCTCGCTGGATGGCGATCGTCGCCCTCGTCGTCGGCTGGGCGATCGCCATCCCGCTGCTGACGATGCTGGCGTCGCGATGGTCGTCGAGCGCGGTCGCGCCGGCCGCCTTTCCCGCAGGCCATCCCCGATGAATTCCACCCCTTTTCCGAGCGACGCACCATGAACGAGACCATCGCCATGCCGCACGAACTTCCCCAGGACACCGCCGCACCCGGATTGCTCGGGCTGGCCGAGCGCGGCCTGCTGCCGGATGCGCTGTTGCGCTATGGCATCCGTCGGCAGTGCGAAGACCGCCTGCGCAGCGAACTCGACGGCGGCCTGGAAGCGCAGGCAAAGCGTTTCCACGCACTTGTCGCACTGCTGCGCAACAGCCCGGTGGCGATCCACACCGATGCCGCCAATGCGCAGCATTACGAGCTGCCGCCGGCCTTCTTCAAGCTCTGCCTCGGCAATCGCCTGAAGTATTCCTCCGCCTATTACCCGCGCGGCGACGAAACGCTGGACCAGGCGGAAGAGGCGATGTTGGCGCTGTATTCCGAACGAGCAGAATTGGCCGACGGCCAGCATATCCTCGAACTCGGCTGCGGCTGGGGTTCACTTACGCTGTGGATGGCGCAGCACTACCCGAACGCGAAGATCACCGCCGTATCGAATTCGCGCCCGCAGCGCGAACATATCGAAATGCAGTGCAGGATCCGCGGCTACGACAACGTGCGGGTGATCACCTGCGACGTGAACCAGTTGCTGCTGAGCGACGGTCAGTTCGACCGCTGCGTGTCGATCGAGATGTTCGAACACATGCGCAACTACGAGATCCTGCTCGGCAATATCGCCGGCTGGCTGAAACCCGGCGGAAAGCTCTTTGTGCACATCTTCGCCCACAAGACCCTGATGTATCCCTTCGAGACCGAGGGCGAGGACAACTGGATGGGCCGGCATTTCTTCACCGGCGGACTGATGCCCGCCTCCGACACCCTGCTGTGGTTCCAGCGCGATCTGAAGATCGAACAACGGTGGCACGTCGACGGTACGCACTACGAGCGCACCGCCAATCACTGGCTCGAAAACCAGGACGCCGCACGTGAGCAGGTCATGACCGTGCTGCGTGACGCTTACGACGACGCGACCGCCGCGCTGTGGTTCCAGCGTTGGCGCATGTTCTGGATGGCCTGTGCAGAATTGTTCGGGTACGCCAACGGCCAGGAATGGCTGGTCGCACACTATCGATTCGCCCGGCCCGACGCCGGTCATTCATCCGCTGGAGCGACCTCGTGAAGAAAACCCTCGTCGCTACCCTGCTCGTCGTACTGGGAGCCACCGCCATGTTCGCTTTCAACGCCAACGGCAAAACCCCGATCCCGCCCGTCAACAAGGTCGACCTGCCCCGATTCATGGGCGACTGGTACGTGATAGCCAATATCCCGACCTTCCTCGAACGTGAGTCCTACGACGCCATCGAAACCTACGAACTGCGCGACGACGGCAAGATCCAGACCACCTTCCGCCAGCGCAAGGGCAGCTTCGACGCCAAGGTCGACACCATGCGCCCGGTCGGCACCGTGCGCGAAGGCACCAACAACGCGGTCTGGGGGATGCAGTTCGTCTGGCCGATCAAGGCCGAGTACGTCATCGTCCATGTCGACGATGACTATTCGCAGACCATCATCGGCCGCAGCGCCCGCGACTACGCTTGGATCATGGCCCGTACCCCGCAGATTTCCGACGCCGATTACGCCGCGCATGTGGAGCGCCTGAAAACACTTGGTTACGACATCTCGAAAGTGAGGCGGGTGCCGCAAAGGGCGGCTGGTTCCAAAGAGTAAGCGACCTAGAGTTTCTATCTGATCACAGGTTGAAATCAAGCTGCCCGCGCAATGTGCGGGCAGCTTGTTGGTCAATCATCGAAAATTCAACCTGACCCAATTTTCTTGCGCTATGCGCGAGAATCTTTCATGCATCAGCTAACAGCAAGTTAACGCGAAAAAGGCACCGGCAGTCTTTTCAATAATTCATTTTTATCGATGCATACTCATTTCTATCTTTCTCATCGCCGTGCTGGGCGGCCGCACTAGCCCACCTGAGAATTTTCTCTTTGCTTCTTCCCAAGTCGCAATCCAAGTAATAATCCCTCATCGACCTGATCGCATCCAGTTCTCCATTCTCCGCTTTATTCTCCATTTTTCCAAGATCAAAGGAAGCACAGTAAGAAGGGCCTGAAACGCCAAAATCAGTGCGCGCCCTCTCCTTCTCGGTCGCCCTCGTTTTATTTTTGTCGATACTTGTTAAATCCCCACAAGATGTCGCAAAAATCACGAATAGAATTAATGCGACAATTCTCATGGCTTCACCGTAATGTATCTACCAGGGGCAAGTCTGTTAATAGGGCCATGAATGTCATTTCTCATGTGACCATATGGCGTCTGCATGGGCCCTCTTATTCCGTACCAAACAGACTGATTAGGCGCAGTGACACTTGCACCTCTCATTTTTGCAAGTGCTTCCATGAGATTTAGTTTCCCTTTGTCTGGCTCAGCGCCCGTATTACATGATTTCAAGACGACAGGTTGATCCTCGGTGCAGCCATTAAATTTCAAAATCATATTCAATCGCTGCATAGATCTCGGATCATTTGCGTAATAACGCACTTTTTGACCCGGACTGTTGCCGAGTCTACTGTCAGTGATGTGAGTCCATGCTCCGTGAGCATAGACCGTACATTCCCAAAAATTATTCTGGTCGACTAATGCACCAAAATAGATATTAGGATCATCGGCCGGATTGACAAGAATCACTTTTCTTAACCCAAATGGATCAACAGACTCAAGTGGATTTCCACCGACGTAACTATAAGTGCTGATGCCTCCATCTAACCCGATCGGGTCACTCTGTACGTATCTACCAACGCTCGGATCGTAATCCCGGAAATAGTTGTAGTTAAAGCCCGTATGCGCGTCGTACCGCTGCCCCGAAAACCGCATATCGAACACAAAATTCGTGCTGTCGCCATCCGGATCCTGGTTCGGTAGGCCCGCGCCGAACGCTTCGCCCTCCATATCCCAGCGCCACACCACCGTACCCGCGCCCACCAGTCCGCGGCTGGGATCGATTACGACGCGCGGCGTGCCCAAGGCATCCGCTTCGATGTAATAACTCTTCTGCCCCCAACCCGAGTCAACGAGCAGCGAAACCGGCAGATCGCCGAGCCAGACCACCTGCTGGATCGCGTTGCCGCTGTGGTCGTAATCGCCGATCCAGCGACCGGCCTCGTCGTGGACTGAATATCGGTCCGTGGACGACACCGTCTTGCGCACGCGCTGACCCATCGCGTTGTAGCGGTAGGTCGCCGTCGTACCGCCGCTTGTCGCCGAATCCATGCGATTGGCGGCGTTGTAGGTGAACGTGCGCGTGGCCGGGCTGCCGATCGTTTCCAGATTGCCGACGTCATCGTAGGCGCGCGGCACGCTGGCGACCGACGCCAGATGATGGGTGCCGCTGGTGTAGGCATAGGCTTGTACCGTGCCGTCGTTGAACGACGTGCGATTGCCGGTGTCGTCGTAAACGTAAGTCTGCAGGTCGACCAGTGAGGCGCCTTCCACCTTGGTCAGCCGGTCCTGCCGGTCGTGCGTGTATTGACGCTTGACGGTGAACTGGTCGGCCGCGTTGAGCGTCTGCAGATTGCCGACGGCGTCGAACTCATAACCCAGATTCAATCCGGGTCCGGGTGTCCCCTCCGGGCCGTCCTCGATGAAGCCGGGCCGATAATCCAGATTCACGCTGCGCCGGTGTTGCAGACCATTGCCGAAGGTCCAACTCTGCACCGGGCCGAAGGGTGCGTATTGCACGCTGGACAGGACTGTTTCATCGAAATTGTTATCCGGACTTCTGATGATCGACAAAACGCGGCCTTGGAGGTCGTAGTTATAGTAGAGGAAGGTGCCGTCGGGGTAGACCATCGACGCCAGTTGGCCGTTCGACTGGTAGACCCATCGCAGGACGAAAGTCTTATAGTTGCCGCGTTGCACCTTGCGCACCAGATCGCCGAAGCGGTTGTAGCACCACGTCGTGCTGCCGCTGCCGTCCTCGACTTTGGCCAGACGGCCTTGGAGGAAGGTTTCGCCAGCCTCGCAATCCGCTTCGGCAACATCATAGGAGTAGCTTTCGTCGAGGTCGGTGCCTTCATAGTCCACACTCGTCAGACGGTTGCCGTTGTCGTAAATGACATCCATGCCGTTGTCATCGACGGACGTGGCGAGGTTGCCAGCCTTGTCGTGGGTGAAATTGGACGTGCCGGTATCCGGGCTAATCACCTGCGTACGCTCGCCGAAGGCGTTGTAGTCGTAGAGCGTGTCGAGTCCGTTGGGGTCTTCGACTATTTTGAGACGATCCAAGGCGTCGTAGGTGAACCCTGTGATGGATTCATCGGCACCGCCTGCGTCGGCGATCGCGGACTTCAGGCGACCCAAGGGGTCGTAGACATTGGACGTATCGCGGCCCAGCGCATCTTCGGTGCCGCTGACATTGCCTTCGTTGTCGTAGGCGTAGTCCAAGGTCGCGGGGTTGCCCGACTGCTGCGCCAGGTTGTCGCGGATCTTGTCCAGCCGACCCAGCGTGTCGTAGGTGCGGGCCAGCGTGCGCCGCAACACCTCACTGCTGTCCAGCGTTTCTTCCTTGATGCGTTGACCCACGGCATTGAGCGTGTAATGGATCGAGTTACCCAACCCGTCCTCGATCCGCAACAACCGATGTGCGTGGTCGTAGGTGAACGACAACAGCGCGCCGTCGGGCTGGAGCACGGTGTCGACAAGCCCGTTGTCGGTGTATTCGATCAGGGTGATGCGGTCGTCGGCTTCGGATGCGTTGTTGGTGCCGCGCACCTTGCTGGCGACGAGCCAGCCACGATGGCTGTAGACCAGATCCGTGATGACACCGTTCGGATCCTTCACCGACGTGACTCGACCGGCGCGGTCGTAAGCCATCACCTCTGTCACCTGACCGGTCGCCGTTGTCGCTTTCCACAGGTCGCCCTTGCGGTAGAGGCATGAGGTCATGGGCACAGCAGCGCAGCCTGCCTCATCGGCGGAGCGGTATTCGTAGCTGGTGATGTCGCTGACCGAGCGCGGCCCATCGATGGATTTCACCAGCCCCAGGATCGGGCAAGTGCTGTTGCTCGACGCGACATCGCCCGATTCGCAGTACGTGGTGGTGGTGGTGCGGTTATTGGCCGAGTTCGCCGGATCCACCGCCGTGACCGTGCTCAGCTGGTTGCGGCCGTTGTAGTTCCAGACCGTTTTGGCTACCAGCGTGTTGGCATCGTCGTATGTCCGTTGTTCTGTCACATGATTGGCGGTGTTTCGGTCGAATTCCTCGCGCCGCTCCTCCGGCGTACCGTCGGCGTACGTGATCGAGGCCACCTCGTTACCGGTCGTATGCTCGTAGGTGTAAGCGGTTTCGACGTTCCGGCGGTCGATGCTTCTTTCAAGACGCCCGTTCGCGTCGTATTGGTTGAGATCATCCACCCCGCCACCCAAGTCGACCTCCGTGATGAGTCGATAAACACCGGACTGCATCGTGTAGACTTTGCTCTGGTTGAGTGCCGTCGTAACCGAGGCTTGCGTCGCGCTGTCGTAGACGACCGTGGTCGTCTCGTTCGGCGTGCCCAAGGCAGTACTATCGATGACGCGTCCCTGGGCGTCATAGCTGAAGTTGGCGAACCTGTTGCCGGTTTCCGCTGTGATGCCGGTGAGATGATTTTTCTGCCGGGCATGGCCGATCTTGCCGGACTCGGCATAGTGGTATTGCTTGACTTGCCCGTTGCCGTAATCGACCGAAGTCAGGTTGCGGTCGGTATCGTAGCCGTAGCCGATGGTCTGGCCATCGGGAAGGACGACCTGCGACAGCAGCCCGTTGGAGCCGTATATGAACCGCAACACCCTGCCCTGTCCATCGGTGGCAGTCAGCGGAACACCTTCGCGATAGGACGAACTCACTCCGTAATCCGCGTAAGTCAAGGTGACATCGTTGCGCGGATCGCTGGGATGGCGAACCGCCAGCAGCAGCCCTTTCGAGTCGAATTCACGCACCTCGCCATCCGGTAGCCGCAGGCGAGCGCGCACGGCCCCGGCGTCAGTTACCTTTTCCAGGATGCGATCCATCGAGCGCTGACCTGCATATCGATCGGTGCCGATCGATGTGTAAACCTCATAGTAGCCTTGGTCGTCCACCAACCCCGGCAGCGACAGGGATAGACGGTCGCTGTAAGTGTGGGTCCAGCCGACAGCGAAACCGGAATTGTTGCGGAACTGCCGCAAGGAGTGGTAATGACGCGTGAAAGGGCGTCCTGCGAAGAAAAAGTCGGTTTCTGCTCGAGCCTTGTCGCCAGTGGCCGGATGGCACGGCTTGTCATTGGCGGGGCAACTGGCGACCTGCCGGGCC
Source organism: Pseudomonadota bacterium (assembly GCA_040386495.1). GTDB lineage: Bacteria > Pseudomonadota > Gammaproteobacteria > Xanthomonadales > Xanthomonadaceae > Lysobacter_I. Next base: position 100,905 of record JAZKFJ010000009.1, on the reverse strand, counting down.
ACGCCGTTGATTTGTGCGGGATTGGATTTACTGCAGAGAGCGGGCAATGCCAGATCTCCGATGCCGTTGTTGGGCGTCGAATCCGTCAGCCGACTGTAGCCCGAAGGGCACTGGAAGCTCGCACGCTTTTCGACCGTGAATGTAAAAGTGCCGCTGCTGCCGTCGCATGCCAGACTGGTGCTGTATGTAGCCAGGCCATAGTTGACGAAGCCATGAGTTCCAAAAACGGGCGTGGTGACGGATTCGTAGGGCTCGACACGATTTCCGGTTAACTCCGGGGCGGAGAACACGCAGCTGGGCGAGACCAGCTCACGGTAGCGACCCATTACCTTGTCCACTACAGCGGCTTCGGTCACGCACCAACCCGCTAGATTAGGGTCTGCTGTCGGTGCACAGCCATACCCGCCGCTGAGACCGCCAGACCCCGTACCCACCAGGTAACTCGGTGCATATAGCGGCAATGCCGGCTGGGGCTTGATGTGGTAATTGAATCGCAGTCCGTTGTACGACAACAGCTCAGTGTGCTTGAGCTCCAGCAATGGGCCGACCGCCGCGTCCGCCGCGCGCATGTCGGCTTCAGCCTCTTCGAGCGTAGCCCGGCACGGCGTAGGACCGTTGTAGCAGAAGTCGGACGCAGCACCATTGCCGATGCATGCAAGAAGGAAAACAGCTGATACCTGCCGGCCTAGGCTGGCTGCAAAGGCATGTCGGGAATATGTTCGCGACCGGGATCCGCTCAGCATGCAGCGCTCCTGAATTTTCAAACTCGAGGTTGTCCAGAATCAACACGGCTTTCTGGCCATGCCTCAACGAGCTATCGAACATCGACATCGGACTCAGCGTCCATTGCCCATGCCCAAGGGCGCTGCTGGCAGTTCAACCATCGCTATCCGTGACTTCAAGCACGTTAGAGCCTGACATCAGCACAGGTCAAGCCTTTCACCCGGGTCAGCCCGACCCCACCCTTGCTACACTGCGGCACCTCCACCAAGGACCGACGCCGCGATGACGAACCTGCACATCCTGCGCCCCTCTGCCCTCGCCTTGTGTCTGGTGCTTGCGGTTGCGGCCCCGCACGCGGACGCCGCGAAGAAGCGCAAGCCCGCCGCGCCGGCCCCGAAGGCTGCACCCTCAGCGACGGCCTGCACCGATTTCTACGCGTTCGCCAATGCGGACTGGCTGAAGGCGCATCCGGTTCCGGCGGACGGCAGCGTCAGCGCATTGGGCGAGCTGGCGGCGCGCGCGCAGCAACAGCAGCGCGATCTGCTGGATGCGTCGATGAACGCGCCGCAGAACGGCGTACAGAAACTGCTCGGCGATTTCTGGGCCAGCGGGCTGGACGAAGCGGCGGTCGAGCGCGACGGCGCCGCGCCGATCGCGCCCCTGCTCGCGCGCATCGGCGCGATCAAGAAGGCGCAGGACGTGGCGCCGGCGATCGCGGCGCTGCACCAGATCGGCATCCCGGTAGCGTTCAACTTCACCTCCGATATCGATCTGAAGAATCTCGATACCTACCTGGGTTATTTCGCGCAGGGCGGCATGGGCCTGCCCGATGCCACGTTCTACACCCGCAGCGACGCCGACGCGCGCGCGCTGCTCGGTCGCTATAACGGCTACGTGCAGAAGATCCTAGCGCTGTCGGGCACGCCGCAGGACAAAGTGGCGAGCGAATCGCAACTGGTGATCGATCTGGAAACCCGGATCGCGCGCCTGTCGAAAACCCAGGAGGCGCTGCGCAGCATCAATGCCAGCTACGGCCCCGTGCCGACCAAGGATTTCGCGAAGAAATACCGCAACCTGCAGCTGGCCGCGTTCCTCAAGGCGCAGGGCGTGAACGCCGAACAGGTCTCGATGGCCGATCCCGCGCTGTTCGCACAGCTCGACAAGATGATCGGCAGCCTGAAGCCGGCGCAGTGGCAGGCCTATCTGCGCTTCCATGTCGGCAACGCGATGGCGCCGTATCTCAGCAAGAACTGGCGGCAGGCCGACCATGAATTCCGCGGCCGCCTGCTGCGCGGCGAAGACGAACCGGCCGAACGCTGGCGCCAGGTGCTGGATGCGATCAACGCGTCCGCAGGTTCGATGCTGGCCCACGAATATGTGGCGCGCCATCTGCCGGATGCCGATCGCGAACGCGCCGATGTCATCGCCCGGGGCGTGAAGGACGCGCTGGGCAATGCGATCGAACGCAATACCTGGATGGATGCGCAGACCAAGATCGAAGCGCGGGCGAAAGTGGACCGCGTCAAGATCGAGATCGGCAGCCCGCGTCACGACCTCGATTTCACGACACAGCCGATGGGCCGCGGCAGTTTCGGCGGCAACATCCTGATCGCCTCGACCTGGCACCACCGCGAGGAAATGAAGCGCATCGGCAAGGCCAACGCCAGCCGCCGCTGGGACGTGCTGCCGCAGTCGCCCTCGTTGAATTACGACCTGGCCCACAACCGTCTTTACGTCACCGCCGCCGTCCTGCAGGCGCCGGTGCTGGACATGAAGCAGCCGCTGGCCGCGCAATACGGCGGCTTCGGCGCCATGGTCGGCCACGAGCTGGTCAGCGCGGTCGATGCCAAGGGCCGTCTTGTCGATTCCGCGGAAACGCTGCGCGACTGGTGGTCGCCCGCCACGGCGACCACATGGAACACGCGCATCGCGCCAGTGGGCACGTACTTCGCGCGGTTCTCGTATCCGGGCAACCCCGCGCTCAAGATCGACGGTCTTCGCACCCGCGACCAGAACGTCGCCGATCTGTCCGGCCTGGAACTGGCGTGGGCCGCCTACGCGAAAGCCGAGCCGCAGGCGAAGGCCGCGGACCAGCAGCATTTCTTCCGCGGTTGGGCCCGACTGTGGCCGCAGCAGCTGTCGACGCGCGCCGCCACGGTGCATGCCGCGACCGCGGCTTATCCGCCGGGACAATCGCGCACCAATGGCCCGCTGATGCAACTGCCGGCGTTCGGCACTGCGTTCGGCTGCAAGGCCGGCAACGCGATGCTGCTGCCCGACGCCGACCGCCTGTCGATCTGGCGCTGAGCCGGATCGCATCGCCATGAGGCCTGTCGCATCAGCCATGAGGCCTGTTGCATCAACCATGAGGCAGATCGCATCAAGATGACCAGCGACACGCTGAACGCCCTGCTTGCGGCGCTACGCGCGACCCCGGACAACGCACCGCTGCGCGGGCTGGTGCTGGACGCGTGTTTCGATCAGCGCGATGCCGCGGCGCTGCTGATGGCGCTGGAACTCTGCGGTTCCGAACTGCTTGAGCCCCAGGATCGACGCGAACGCGCGGTACGGCTGCTCGCGGACGCGGGCGAGCACAAAGCACTGCTGCGGCTGGCGCCCGATTCCGTCGAAGCGTCGATGGCGAAAGCGCATCTGCTGTTCGACGAAGGCAAACGCGCGGAAGCGCAGGACGCCTATCGCGCGGCGGTCGCCCGCAATCCGGCGATCGAGGATGCCGCATTCGCATCGCAGCTCAGCGGCAAGGTCGTTTCGCTGTCGGATGCGCGGTCTTCGGAAGCGCGACTGCGCGCGGTGCCGAGCATCGCCAACGACGACACCGGCGCATTCGATGCGGTGCGTTATCAAGAGCCCGCGGCCCGCATCGGTTTCGACGATGTCGGTGGTCTGGAAGACGTGAAGCGCGAGATCCGTCGGCGCATCATCACTCCGTTCCTCAAGCCCTCGCTGTTCCAGCGTTTCAAGCGCCAGTCCGGCGGCGGCATCCTGCTGTACGGCCCGCCCGGCTGCGGCAAGACGCTGCTGGCGCGCGCCACCGCCGGCGAATGCGGCGCGAAGTTCTACAACGTCTCGATCACCGATGTGCTGGACATGTACATCGGCGAATCCGAGCGCAAGCTGCACGAAATCTTCGAGCAGGCGCGACGCACCGCGCCGGCGGTGATCTTCTTCGACGAGATCGAAGCCATCGGCGGCAAGCGCCAGCACGCGCGCGAAGCGACATCGGCGAAAGTGGTCAGCCAGTTCCTGACCGAGCTCGACGGCTTCTCGCAGAACAACCATCACGTGCTGGTGCTGGGCGCGACCAATGTGCCGTGGGCGGTGGATCCAGCGTTCCGTCGGCCCGGCCGTTTCGACCGCGTGCTGTTCGTGCCGCCGCCGGATGCCGAGGCGCGCAACATCATCCTCGGCCTGCTGCTGGATGGGCGCCCGGTCGCGGACGGCATCGATCTGCGCGACATCGTCCGCCGTACCTCGGGGCATTCCGGTGCCGATCTGCGCAATCTGGTCGACACCGCCGCCGACGAAGCGATCGAAGCGTCGATCGCCTCCGGCAAAGAAACCGAAATCTCGCTGCAGCATCTGCGCGACGCGCTCGAACAGATCCGGCCGACCACGCTGGAATGGCTGACCAGCGCGAAGAACCACGCGCGCTACGCCAATCAGGGCGGCCAGTACGACGAAGTGCTGAAGTTCCTCGAAAAACAGGGGTAATCCGTCCTTGCACGCCGCGCGTTACCGCATCCCCGACGAACCCCGGCCCACCGGCCTGATCCGCTACGCCGTCGACCCGATGTGGCCGCTGCTGGCGTTGATGCTGTCCGGCAATGCGCTGGGACTGGCCTGGTTCGCGTTCAACTCGCGCGCGCTGGGCAGCGCCAGCGCGGCGCGGGAATGGACGTACATCGCCGCCAGCCTGATCGGCTGCGTCCTGCTGACGCTCGCCATCGGTAGCGCGGCCGGCAACGGTCTGCTGCAGGATTCGGCGATCCAATACGCCGTGCTGGCGTTCCCGGCGCTGAAACTGTCGCTCGGCTATGCGCTGTACGTCAGCCAGTCGCGCAGCACCGAACTCATCCTGCATTTCGGCGGCGTGCTGCGCAATGGCGCGGTCGGTCTGCTGGTGTGTTTCCTGCTGGCGCGCAGCGTGCTCGATACGCTCGCACTGCCGTTCCTGTTGGAAGAGGCGCTGCGATGAACGACGACCTGCGCCTCGCAAGATTGCTCGAACATGCGCTGCAGCTGATGCACGGCGGCCATCACGATCAGGCCATCGACGTGCTGACCCGCGTGCTGGGCGAAGCGCCCGATCGCAGCGATGCCCATGCGATCCTCGCGTCCTGCCTGGTGCGCCGCAAGCGCCTGCACGCCGCGGAACTGGAAGCCGCGCAGGCGCTGGAACTCGACCCCGACTCGCCGCTCGCCCATCTCGCGATGGCCGCAGTGCAGATCGCACGCGGCGCGTTCAAACAGGCCGAGGCGCACATCGATGCCGCGCGAGCGTTGGCGCCCGAAAGCGTCGAGACCTGTCGACTCGCCGCCACCCTGTACCAGAACTGGGGCAAACCCGAGCGCGCGCTCGCGGAGATCGTCGAGGCGAGCGAACGCGACCCGGACGACGCTGACGTGTGGGCGCAGTACGGCTGGATCGAATACGATCGCGGCCGGCGCGAGCCGGCGCGCGCGCACGCCGAGCGCGCGCTCGAAATCGATCCCGAACACATCGACGCGCTCGTCCTGCTTGGTCACTGCGACCTCGCCGCCGGCCGCGTCGAAGAAGCCCGCGCGCACGCGCTGTGGGCGCTGCAGAACGAGCCCGGGGACGAAGGCGCCTTGACGCTGCTGGCCGCGATCAAGGCCCGGCAGAACTGGTTCCTCGGCGTGTGGTGGCGCTTCCAGACATGGATCGCGGCGGGATCGAGCCGACGCGCCATCGCGCTGCTGGTAGGCATGTACCTGCTGTATCGCGCCGTCGGCATCGCATTGGTCGACCACGGCCTCAAGACATGGACGCCGGCCTTGTCCATCGTCTGGCTGGGCTTCTGCATCTACACGTGGTTCGCGCCCGGCATCTTCATGCGCAGCGTGCGCCGCGAACTGGAGACGGTGAAGTTACGGCCGGATTTCTGATTCTTTTGGAGTCTGTCCAAGAGCCATCGATCATTCGAGTACGCGGAATGAGATCTTCGTCCACGCACCGCTGTCGGCCAGCGCCGTCAGCGTGTGCTCGCCGGGATCGCCGAAATCGCGGATCAACGACTCGCGGCCGCCGGTTTCCGCGATCCAGCGGCCGTCGAGCAGCCACTGGACGTTGCGATCGGTGCCCAACGCGCGCAGCGATAGACGCAACGCATGTTCGCTACCCGGCGCACGCACCAGCGTCGCGCCATCGTTGAGGCCTTCGATCCGCAGCTCTTCGCTCGCGTCGCGGCCGTCGGCCATGCAGTCGTCGGCCAACAGCGGCAGCGTCGATGCGCGCCGCGTATCGGCGGACAACCACGGCGACGCCAACGCAGGCCAACGTGCGATTTCGACGGTCTGCGCACGATGCGGCAATGAACATACTGCGGAGATGCGTCGACCGCTGTCGGCATCGATCTCGAACCGCTCGCGCCCCGCATTCCACAATCGTGCGCCGCGTTCCGCGAACGTCGGCGGCACCGCGCCGTCGAGCGTCCACGCTTTCATCCTGCGCTGGCAAAGCGATGCCGGCGCGCTGTCGGCGGCGATGCCCAACGGCCAGCAGATCTCGATCTCGGCGACGCTCGTTGGCGGCGCCAGCGGCGATGCGTCGCGGCTGCCGGCGGGCAGCGAATCCACCACTTCGAACAACAGCGGCAACGCAGTGAGCGCGCCGTATTGCCCCGGAAGCGGCGTGCCGTCGGGGCGCCCGACCCACACGCCGACCGTGTATCGGCGCGTGCCGCCCACCGCCCAGGCATCGCGGAACCCATAGCTGGTGCCGGTCTTCCAGGCCACGCGCGGACGCGAGCCGCGATCGTACTGCTCCAGCTCGCCGGGCCGCGGATTGGATTCGAGGATCTCGCGCACGATCCACGCCGCGCCCGGCGACAACACGCGCCGGTCGATCTTCGGATCGCCCGGCGTGTAACGCACGCGCCCTGCGATACCGTTGCGGTTGAAGGCCGCATGCGCGCCGACCAGATCTTCCAGCCGCGCCCCGGTGCCGCCGAGGATCAGCGCCAGATTCGGCTTCGAGCCCTGCAGAAATTTCAGCGCGATGCCGGCGTGATCGATGCGCGCGGCGAAACGCTGCGGGCCGATCCGTTCGAGCAGATCCACCGCCGGCACATTCAACGACAAGCGCAGTGCGTGGGCCGCACTGACCGGGCCGTTGAACGATGCACCGAAATTTCCGGGCCGATAATCGCCGAAATTCTGCGGCGCATCGACCAGCAGACTTTCGGAGTGGATCATGCCGTCGTCGATGGCCATGCCGTACAAAAACGGCTTGAGCGTGGAACCCGGAGAACGCCACGCCTGCACCATGTCCACGTGACCGAGGCGCTCCTTGTCGCCGAAGCGCAGCGACCCGACGTACGCCCGCGCTTCCATCGTTTCGTTGTCGACGACCAGCAGGGCCGCGGACGTGCGCTCCGGCAGGTTAGAGAAATACGAGGTCACGCGCTCTTCGAGCGTGCGCTGCAGATTCGGATCGATGGTCGAAGTGATGCGCGCGGCTTTGGGATGCGCGACGCGCAGACGCTGCGCCAACAGCGCCGCGCTGAGCGGCGACTGTAGCTGTCGCGAAACGACGGATTCGATCCGCGCATCGTCGACTTCGGCTTGGCTCCACACGCCGAGCGCGGCCATGCGATCCAGCACTTTGTCGCGCGCGACCTGCGCCGCTTCCGGATGCCGGTCCGGACGACGCCTGCTCGGCGACTGCGGCAACACCGCGAGCAACGCGGCCTCCGCTTTCGACAGGCGCGATGCCGGCTTGCCGAGGTAGGCCCAACTCGCGGCTTCCACGCCTTCGATGGTGCCGCCGAACGGCGCGCGCTCCAGATAAAGGATCAGGATCTCGCGCTTCGACAGGTGCGCTTCGAGTTGCAGCGCGCGCAGGATCTGCCGCAGTTTGCGGAACGGCGTACGCGTATGTCGCGTGCGTTTGGAATCGAGGATGCGTGCGACCTGCATGGTCAGCGTGGAGCCGCCGGACACCACTTGCCCGCTGCCCAGCATCTGCCGCCCGGCGCGCAACAGCGCCACCGGATTCACGCCGGGATGCCGCCAGAACCAGCGGTCCTCGTAGTTCAGCAACGCGTCGAGATAGAGCGGCGATACGGTTTCCGGCGTCGCCGGATAGCGCCAGACGCCGTCGGCATCCGCGAACGCGCGCAGCGGCGTGCCGTCGCGCGCGACGACCAGCGTGCTGGTATCGCGCGCTTTCGGCAACTGCGGCGGGAAGATCAGATCGAGCAGCAGCAGCGACGACAGCAGTGCGACCGTGCCCCAGCGGAGCCAGGGCAGCAGGCGGCGGATGTGGAGTCGTACAGAGGGTGTAGAAGATTGCGACATGGATGCGCGATCGGGATTCGTCGTGTCGCGGGAGGGTGGCGCGGCTGTGTGTCTCGCCCCTTGCCCGCCCCCGAATCGGGGACAGGCTCTTTGGGCGCACTCTCCCCGCGAGTTGCGGGGAGAGTGAATAGAAAGCAAGAGCTCGCGGCTAAAGCCGCTCCTACCGGGGCTGCACCACGGTGATCGTCGACGGCATCGACTTGCCTACGCCGCGCAGCTGCGGGCGATACATGTCTTCGACCAGCGACGGCGGCACGGTATAGGTGCCGGGGGTGACCGCACGCACCAGATAGAACACGCGCGCGGCCTGGCCCCGATTGAGTTTCAGCGCGGCCACGAAACGGTCGTCGCGATACTCCTCGTGCAGCACTTCGGCGGCGCTGCCGCGGTCGGTGATCTCGATGCCATCCACCACCACGTCGGCCCACTGCTTGCCGTCGCCCAGGTTGAAGTTCTCGATTTCCAGACCCGCGGGCAACAGGTCGGTCAGCAGCGCGTCTGGCATGGTCTGGTCGGCGGTAATGCTCAGCGCGACGATCAGCGCCTCGCCCTCGGCGATCGGACCCGGCTTCCACGGTTTGCCGTCGGTGGTGTAGAACTTGCGTTCGATGCCGATCACCGACTTGTCTTCCGCCGGCGCCGTCCGCGGCACGCCGGCCACTTCCAGGCTGGCGTACAACGGCACCGCGCCCTGCGGTTCGAAGCGGAAACCGCGCGACAGCGTGGTGTAGTCGACGCGACGGCCCTGCATGCGTCGTTCCGCGACCGGATCGCTCACGTCGCCGAGTTTCCATACGCCGGAGACGGTCTTCTTCTGATCCGCCAACAGCGCCCGGCCGACGCGCGCCAGCGCGACCTGTTCCTGTGTGCTGAGGTAGAACCAGCGCTCGTTGCGGCGCACATCCAGTTCCTTCCCCAGCGCGACCACCTTGGCGTCGTACTCGGGCTTGTCGAGGCCGCGTTCGTGGGTCAGCGCGATCATCAGCGCGCTGTCGCGCAGCGGGCTGCTGTAATCGCCCAGGTACTCGTAGGTCTGGCCCTTGAAACCGAAACCGGCGGCGATGGCTTTCGCGCCGCGGTTCTTGTCGCCCTGCAGCGACAGCGCCAAGCCAAGGTGCACCATCGACAATCCGTTCTTGGCTTTGCCGCGCTCGTTGTCGTAGAGCGCGCGCAGCGTACCCAGCGGCGCACGATTGACACGCGACAGCACGTAACCGGCATGCGCCTGATAGGCGAACTTCAGATGGTCGCGATGGGTCTGGCCGTAGAACTCGTTGCCGCCGGCCAGCAGATCCTCGCTCAAGCGTTTCAGCGCGTTCTGCAGCATCGTTTCGGGCACCGCAAACCCGCCCTCGCGCGCGTCGAGCAGGAACTCGACGATGTACGGGGTCAGCGCCGGATTGACGTAATTGTCGTTGCCCCACATCGAGAAGTGGCCGTTCGACATCTGCATCGACGCCAGCCGCCCGAACGCACCGTCCATGCGCGCCTTCCGCGTCGCCGCATCGAGCCCCTTGGCGTCGAGCATCTTCGCGGTGTCCGCATCCATCACCAGCGCGGCGAAGCCCTTGCTGGTGGTCTGTTCGGCGCAGCCGTACGGATACTCCAGCACATCCCTGAGCGCGCTCGCGAACGGGATCGGCGGCAGTGCGCTGACCGTCATCTGCGCGTTGACCGAGCCGGGCATCAGGCCATCGGCGAAACCCGCTTCCATCGTGATCGCGCCGAGTTCGTTCAAGGTCTGCGTGCGCGTGCGCAGCACGCTCGGCCAGGCCGGGCGCACCGGCACATCGAAGCGGCGGTCGACCTTGAAGCCGTTGCCGTTCACCTGCACGCGGATCTTCGCGGTGGTATAGCCCTCGCCCGCGGTCAGCGGGAAGGTCAGCGTGGTCTTGCCGCCGGCGTTGAGCTTCGTCGAACGTCCGCCCTGCGCGACCGTCAGCGGGCCGAGGCCTTCGACCTTCACGTCGAAGTCGCCGGGCTTGCCGGTGAAGTTGGTGATGTCGAGCGTGACGTTGCTGCGGTCGCCCGGGGCCAGCACGCGCGGATAGCTTGCTTCGGCCACGATCGGCGCGCGCACCACCACTTCCGCATCGCCGTTACCGTAGCGTTCCGCCGAGTACACCAGCGCCGACACACGCAGCGTGCCGTTGAAGTCCGGCACCTTCAGCGCGATCTTCGCGTTGCCCTTGGCGTCGAGTTTCACCGGACCGGAGAACAGATCGACCGTCTGCACTTTCGAGGTCGGCCTGCGCGCCTGCGCCAGCGGCTGCAGCGCCATGTCGCCGCCGAAGCGGAGCTTGCCGATTTCGCCGGCCAGGCTTTCGATGATGCGGCCGTAGACATCGTACGCATCCACGCCGAGCCTGCGCTGGGCGAAGAAATGCTTGTTGGCATCCGGCACCGGGAAGCGGGTGATGTTGATGATGCCGACATCGACGGCAGACACCGTCACGTACGCCTCCTGTCCGGCGAGTTTCGGCACCGCGACCGTGGTCGTGAGCGTCTGCTCCGGGCGCATCTGCTTCGGCAGCGACAACCCGACTTCGACGCGACGCGACGCGCGATCCATCGGCACATGCGCCACGCCCACAGCGCGCGCCGGAGTGATCTTGCTGGACGCGCTGCCGCCGCGGAACACGAGCGCGGTCACGTAGATGTCGTGACGCTCCCACTCCTTGCCGACCGGAATCTCGAAGCTGCTGCCGCGCTTCACGTCGACTTCCTGCACATAGATCATGCGCTCGCCGCTTTCGACCATCAGCAGGCCCTTGCCCGGATGCGGCGGGGTCAGCGTGACCTTCAGCGTGTCGCCGGTGTTATAGGCGGTCTTGTCGAGCGCGATCTTGACCTTGTCGGGACGCGCGTCGAGACCGCGGTTGTCGTCGTCCCAGCTCCAGCCGGCCTGGAACGGATAACGCGTGGTCAGGCCGGTGGCGGGATCGAGCACATCGACGCGATAAGCGCCCCACTCGACCGGGAAATCGAAGCCCACGGCGGTGAGGCCGGCGTCGACGGTACGGGTTTCGACATTCTGGAAGCGCGAGGTGAAATCGAAATCCCAGCCCTCGTCGTCATCGTAATTCCAGTGGTAGTCGCGATGCTCGCGCACCAGCGTGACCTTCAGCCCCTTGGCCGGGCGCGGCTTGCCGTCGCTGCCCACGCGCATCAGCTGGAAGCGCGCGTTGCTGTCGCTGTCGGCGCCGTCCTTGTCGTCGAACAGCGGGCGTACGCCGACCAGTGCGTCGGCCGGCCACATCACGCGTTTCAGCGAACGATTGACGCTGCGGCCGCCGGTTTCGAACAGACTGCCGGACACGATCGCCGCGATCGGCGACACCGGCTTCACTTCGGTAGGGAGCGCGATGTCCTGCAGCAGCTTGCCGTCGTCGCCCAACGTGGTATCGACCACATCGTTGGCTTCCTTCGGCAGTTGCAGGGTGGGGTCGCCAAAGAAATAACCCGGCATGTTCTCCAGCGGATGCTGCTCCACCGCCACGGCCAGTTTGGCAGTGAAACGATTGCCTGCCGCGGGCGCGCCGTAGAGATAAGCGCCCACGGCTTTCAACGCCAGCGGCTTGCCTGGCTTGAGCACCGCATCGGCGGTTTCGAGATCGAGTTTCATGCGCTCGGGCAGGAACTCCTCGATCCGCAGGCTCATGCCCTGCACCGCTTCGCTGCTGGCCGGATCGGTGCGGAATTCCACCTGCCAGCGGCCGGTCGGCGCTTCGACCGGGATGAGTTTTTCGAAACTGTAGTAACCCTGCGCGCCGGCTTCGATCCGGCTTTCGACGAAGGGCTTGCCGTTCGGCTGTTTCAGGCGCACGAACAGCGGCTGCGCTTTCTTACCCTTCATCGGCACCGGCTTGCCGTCGTTGTCGCGCAGCAGCGCGGAGATGCGCACCACTTCGCCGGGGCGATAGAGGTCGCGTCCGGCCCAGGCGAAGACATCGAACCACGCCGGCTCGCGGCCGCTGACCGCGAATTCGGACAGATCCAGCGCCGGCTGGTTGAACGGCAGCAACGACACGTCCTTGCCGCGACGCGCGACCAGCACGTGCGTGGTCTGCAGCTTGAAGCCCAGCATCGCGTTGCCGTTGCGGTCGGTCTGGCCCTTCAGCACGGTCTCGCCGGGGCCGTCGAGAATCTGCAGATCGACGCCGCTGATCGCGCTACCGTCCTGCAGCGAAGCGGTATGCACGAACAATTTGTCCTTGTACGCGCGCACGTGCAGGCCGATGTCGCTGACCGTGAAGAACGTGGTTTCGTACTGGTCGCCGAACTGGCCGGTGCGCTTCATCACCGCGAAATACAGCCCCGGCTCCTGCAGTTCTTCGATGTCCTGCGTCGGCAGGTAGGTGACCACACGCTCGTTGCGCTTGCCGCCGAGCACGAAACGGTTGGTGTAGACCGGCTCGGCCAGCTTCGCCAGCGGAGTTTTTTCGTTGTATTCGCTATCCAGATCCCAGCCGCTGCGGCGGCCGCCGCGCTGATATTCGGAAAAGAACTGCGGCAGCGATTTCTCGCGCACGCGCAGGAATTCGACATCGACTTCCGGCACGTTCACCGACACCACCGGCAGGCCGCGGCTGTCGCGCGCGGGCAGCACGCTGCCCTGCGAGGCGAAACCGACCGCCGGGTCGAGTTCGCCGGTGTAAACCTTCTGTTCGACATCGCGGCCGAGGGTATTGCCGTCCGCCGCCGCGAGCTTGGCGGAAATCTTCAGCGTGTACTCGGTGTTCGCGGTGACGAACGGGAAGCGCAGGATCTTGCCGCTGTCGTCCAGCTTCCAGCTGCTCTTGTCGCTGACCGACGTGGCGAAGGTGATGAGCTTGTCGAAGTCCTGGGTGCCGACCAGCGGCCGCGAGAACTCCAGCGCGATCGCCAATGCGTCGCCGTCCTGATCGGGGTAAGCCCGGACCAGGGCGAATTCCTTAATCTCATCGCGCTTGGCCTGGATGGCCTCGCCGCTGACTTCGGGCAACTGCCCGGTTTCCTTGTTGCCGCAGCCCGGCAATATCGCCAGAGCCATGACCAGTCCCACACCCGCGACCCACTTGCCCATCAAACCGTGAACCCGACTCAACGCTGCGAACCGCGACGTGCGACACATATGGCCTCCTGGATGTGCAGCGGAGTATAGAGAAGGTTTAGAGCAATCTATCACTTTTTTTAAACATTTTTTTGACTTTTTTTTAACATTAACGGCAGCCAACTCAACATGGTTACAGCTTGCCGGTCCGGGCGAAAAATTCCGTAAAGGTTCCTTTCGAGTCGCTGGGATTTCGAAGCGGTAGCGCGCAAATGACCTCCGTATCAGGCGTCCGGCGAACCGGAATCCGGACTCCACCCCACCAAACCCGGAACCCCGGACCCGATACCGGAAACGAAAGAGGCGGGCCGAAGCCCGCCTCCCGGAACACGCGATTCGGGGTCCGATCAGACCCCTGCGTCGGGCTGCTGCTGATCGGCATCAGGCAGGGTCGGCGCCACCGGCGCCTCGACTGCCTCGTCCTCATCCAGCGAAGCATCCAGCCGTTCGATCGCCTGCAGGGTCTCGTCGTCGGCCAGCCGCATCAGGGTCACGCCCTGGGTGTTGCGGCCGACCTGCGAGATCTCGGCGGCGCGGGTCCGCACCAGAGTGCCGCCATCGGAGATCAACAGCACCTCGTGGTGGTCGCTGAGCTGGATCGCGCCAACCAGCTTGCCGTTGCGCGCGCTGGTCTTCATCGCGATCACGCCCTTGATGCCGCGACCCTTGCGCGGATACTCCGACGCCGGGGTGCGCTTGCCGTAGCCGCGCGCGCTGGCGGTGAGGATGTCGCCGTCGCCTTCCACCACCACCAGACTCACGACTTCGGACGAGCCGTCGACCATGATCTCGCCGTCGGCTTCGCTGTCGGCGCCGTCTTCCGCTTCCACCACTTCGCCCGGTTCGATACCGGCCACCAGCCGCATGCCGCGCACGCCGGTGGCGGTGCGGCCCATGGCGCGCACTTCCGATTCGTGGAAACGCACGGCCTTGCCGTTGCTGGCGAACAGCATCACGTCGCGATCGCCGTCGGTCAGGGCCGCGCCGACCAGTGCGTCGCCTTCGTCGAGATTGATCGCGATCTTGCCGCGCGCCAGGCGGTAGGCGAATTCGGTGAGCGGGGTTTTCTTCACGGTGCCGTTGCGGGTGGCGAAGAACACGAAATGGCCTTCGTCGTACTCACGCACGGGCACCACGGCCTGCACCTGCTCGCCCTGCTCCAGCGCCAGCCAGTTGATGATCGGCCGGCCGCGCGCGTTGGGGCCGGCATCGGGCAGCTGATACACCGGCAGCCAGAACACCCGGCCGCTGCTGGTGAAGGTCAGCAGGGTGTCGTGGGTATTGACCAGCCACAGCTGGTCGATGAAATCCTCGTCCTTCGTCGCCGCGGCATTGCGGCCGCGGCCGCCGCGCTTCTGGGCGCGATAGGCCGTGACCGGCTGGCGTTTGGCGTAACCCGAATGTGAGAGCGTTACCACCACGTCTTCCGGCGCGATCAGGTCGAGAATGTCGAGATCTTCCTCGCTGGCGCGGATTTCGCTGCGACGGTCGTCGCCGAAGGCTTCCTTCACTTCGCGCAGTTCGTCGCGAATGACTTCGCGCAGACGATCGGGGTTTTCGAGGATCTCGATCAGCCCGCGGATGACTTCGAGCAGATTCTTGTATTCCTCGGTCAGCCTGTCCTGCTCCAGCCCGGTGAGGCGGTGCAGGCGCATTTCGAGGATTTCCTTGGCCTGCACTTCGGTCAACTGATAGTACGGTTTTGAATCCGTACCCTCGATCAGACCGACGCCCGACTGCAGGTCTTCCGGCTTCGACGCATCGCTGCCGGCGGCGGCGAGCAGGCTTGCGACCAGACCCGCGTCCCAGGTCCGGGCGAGCAAGCGCTCGCGCGCTTCGTTAGGATTCGCCGAGGTCTTGATTAGTTCGATCATCTCGTCGATGTTGGCGAGCGCGACCGTCAGGCCTTCGAGGATGTGCGCGCGGGCGCGGGCCTTGCGCAGTTCGAAAATCGTGCGGCGGGTGACGACTTCGCGGCGGTGGCGCACGAAGGCTTCGAGAATCTGCTTGAGGTTGAGCAACTGCGGGCGACCGTCGACCAGCGCCACCATGTTGATGCCGAACACCGACTCCATCTGCGTCTGTTGATAGAGGTTGTTGAGCACCACTTCGGCGGAGTCGCCGCGCTTGACCTCGATGTAGATGCGCATGCCGTCCTTGTCGGACTCGTCGCGCAACTCGCTGATGCCTTCGAGCTTTTTTTCCTTCACCAGCTCGGCGATCTTCTCGATCAGCCGCGCCTTGTTCACCTGGTAGGGAATCTCGGTGACGACGATCGCCTCGCGGCCGTTGTCGGCGACTTCGACCTCGGCGCGGGCGCGCATGCGCACGCGACCGCGGCCGGTGCGGTACGCCAGATGGATGCCGCCGACGCCGTTGATGATGCCCGCAGTCGGGAAGTCAGGGCCGGGGATGTGCTGCATCAGTCCGTCGATATCGATCTCGGGATCGTCGAGCAGCGCCACGGTGGCGTCGATCACTTCCTTGAGATTGTGCGGCGGGATATTGGTGGCCATGCCGACCGCGATACCGGCGGAACCGTTGACCAGCAGATTCGGGAACCGCGACGGCATCACCGTGGGTTCCTGTTCCTTCTCGTCGTAGTTGGGCTGGAAATCGACGGTGTCCTTGTCGATATCGGCCATCAGCTCGTGGGTGAGCTTGGCCATGCGCGCTTCTGTGTAACGCATCGCAGCGGCGTTGTCGCCGTCGACCGAACCGAAGTTGCCCTGCCCATCCACCAGCAGGTAACGCAGCGAGAATGGCTGCGCCATGCGTACCAAGGTGTCGTACACCGACTGGTCGCCGTGCGGATGGTATTTGCCGATCACGTCGCCGACGATACGCGCCGACTTGTAGTAGGGCTTGTTGCTGTGCGCGCCCAGTTCGTTCATCGCGAAGAGCACGCGGCGATGCACCGGCTTGAGACCGTCCCTCACATCCGGGAGCGCGCGGCCCACGATCACGCTCATGGCGTAGTCGAGATAACTGCGGCGCATCTCGTCTTCGAGATTGACGGGAATGATTTCCTTAGCGAGATCGGTCATTACGACTTCTTATGCTGGAGTGACGGCAGGGCTGTGCGGACGCCGCGGCGGGGCAAACGGCAGGGCCGCCAGCGCATGCAGCAAAGGCGGCCGGGGAGTCGCTCCGGAGGGCGCACGCGGTCCATGCGCGAAGCCGCAATTGTAGCACGCGGGCGCCTTCGACGCCCCGTCGCGGCCGGCGTTTTTCCCATGTAGAAACAGCGACTTGCGAATGCCTCCGCGACTTCCGCGGCGGCATCGCGAAAAGCGCGGCTCAGTGGCCGAAGAAAGTCTGCATCGAAACGCGGTTCGGGCGTTCGACGACGCCGCGATCGGTGACGATGGCGTCGATCAGTTCGGATGGCGTGACATCGAACACCGGATT
This sequence comes from Pseudomonadota bacterium, assembly GCA_040386495.1. GTDB lineage: Bacteria > Pseudomonadota > Gammaproteobacteria > Xanthomonadales > Xanthomonadaceae > Lysobacter_I. Next base: position 84,119 of record JAZKFJ010000009.1, on the reverse strand, counting down.
CCAGGCGGTGATGCCCTCGGCAGCGGTACGCACGCCGCCGACGCCGAGCAGTTCGGCGGGGTCGCGCTCTTCGATCTCGATCTTGCCGCCGCTGGCCGTGGCCATGTCGACCGTCGACGACGGCGCCACCACCATGCATTTCACACCGTGGTAGCGGGCAGCGATGGCGAGCTGGTAGGTACCGATCTTGTTGGCGACGTCCCCATTCGCGCAGATGCGATCCGCGCCGACGATCACCCACTGCACCTGTCCGGTCTTCATGAGATGCGAGGCGGCTGCATCCGCGATCAGCGTGGCGTCGATGCCGTCCTGCTGCAGTTCCCACACCGTCAGCCGCGCGCCCTGCAGCCAGGGCCGGGTTTCGCCTGCGAAGACGCGCTCGATCCGCTCTTGGGCCACGCCGGCGCGGATCACGCCCAGTGCGGTGCCGAAGCCGGCGGTCGCCAGCGAGCGGGTATTGCAGTGGGTCAACACGCCGCTGCCCTTGGCGATGAGCTGCGCGCCGAGCTTGCCCATCTTGTGGTTCGCGGCCAGATCTTCGCTGGCGATGGCCTGCGCCTCGCGCAGCAGCACGCTACGCCAGTCGTCGCCTGCATTGGTCAGGGCACGACGCATGCGCTGCAGCGCCCAGGCCAGATTGACCGCGGTGGGCCGCGCGGCGTTGAGATGCAGCATCACGGGCTCGAGGCGCTCGGCCGCCTCGGCCGAGGTTTCGACTTCGCCGCCGCTGGTCGCGTCCAGTTCGCGTGCGGCCAGGACAACGCCCCAGGCCGCGGCGATACCGATCGCGGGCGCGCCGCGCACGATCAGCGCGTGGATCGCCTGGGCGACCTCGCCGCTGCTACGGCAGGCTGTGTATTCGACGGTGAAAGGCAGTTTGCGCTGGTCGAGCAACTCGAGAGTGTCGCCGGTCCAGCGGATCGGGCGGATGCGGTCGTAGCGCGCGTAATCGATATCTTGTTTCATCCGTGCATTCTACCGGCAGCCGAAAAAACGCGTCCCGGCATGGGCCGGGACGCGATTGTCAAGCAGGGAAAGTGCGCGGCGGTCAGTGCGGACGTTCGCCACGCTGGATGACGCCTTCGCGTTCCCGGGGTGCCGGTTCGCTACGGGATACTGGCGCTTGTTCAACGACGCCCGGCTGCGCAGCGCCGCCGGTATTACGCTGTTCGACGTGCGCGACCGGGCGTTCCACCGGGCGAGCCGGAACAGCGGGCTGGGTTTCTTCGACCGACCGGATCTGCTGACCACGGGGGGATGCATCACTGTTGTCCTGATAGCCGCGAGGCCGTTCGATCACAGTCTGTGCCGGCGAGCGCTGGCTGTCTTCCCGACCGGCCGTGTTCTGGAACACACCCGGTTGCTGCGTGCCGGACTGCTGACTGCCCGAAATGCCGCCGCCGAGATCGCCGGGCGGACGCACATTGGCGCCCGGTGGACGCGAATTGCCGCCGCGATTGCCGCGGCCGATCACGAACTCCGCACGGCAACCCTGGGTCACCCACACGCCATTGCGCGAACGGCCCCAGGTCTGGTTCTCGACGCACGGTTTGCCGGACAACTGGCGCAGTAGGCGGATCTCACCGCGACTGTTGCCGGTGAAGCTGCAACTGCGGCTGCGGTTGTCTGCGGATTCGCAGCGGATCAAATCGCTTCCGCCATAGCCGCCGTTATTGTTGTTGTAGCCACCATTGTTGTTGCCGTAACCATTGCCATAACCGCCATTGCGGAACAGCCCGCGGCAGCCATTGCTCACCCACACGCCGCGTGAGTCGGTACCCCAACTCTGGCCACGGACGCAGGGCATATTCGAAAGCTGGCGAATGAATTCGGCACGCCCGGCACTGGCGCAGCGTTCGGTGCGGTTATTGGTGGATTCGCAGCGGAAGGTGTCTCCGCCGTTGTTGCCGTAACCACCGCCGTAGCGGTCGTCATCGTCATCGTAATCGCCATAGCCGTAACCACCGACGCTGAACTCGGCACGGCAACCGCCGCTGACCCAGATGCCGCGCGAATCGGTTCCCCAATTACGGCCGCGGACGCAGGGACTGCCGGACAACTGACGAACCAGGCGGATATCGCCGCCACCGCCTACGGCGCAGCGTTCGGTACGGTTATCGCGGGATTCGCAGCGGATCACCGAATCGTTGTAGCCGTTGTCGTAGTACTGGGCTTGGGCCGGTAGGACAGAGGCGCCGGCAAGGAAGACGGAAGCGGTGAGGAAAAGACGGGTACGCATGGATGTATCCCCTGATGAGTGGCTTCACTCTAGTCGCGCCGGATGAATGGTCGGCGAATTTTCCGGGCTTGCCCGCGGGCGGAGAATACCCGTTCAGGTTGAGAGCAGGCCCAGCCGGACGCCTTCAGCTGCGCGAGAACTCGAACGTCAACACATCCGCGATGCGGTCGGTGTCCGTCATGGCCATCAGCAGGCGTTCGACGCCCACTGCCACCCCCGCGCAGGCCGGCAGTCCGCAGGCCATGGCCGCGAGCAGACCCTCGTCGAGCGGCGGCTGCACGGCGCCACGCATCGCGCGCGCGGCACGATCGCGCAGGAACCGCGCGCGCTGTTCGTCGGCATCGGTCAGTTCGTGGTAGCCGTTGGCCAGTTCCAGCGCGCCGAGATACAGCTCGAAACGCTCTGCCACCGCCGGCTCGCCACCCTGCCCCGCGCGGATCTTCGCCAGCGCGCTCTGCGAAACCGGATAGTCGCGTACGACGAGAATGCCATCGTGATCGAAGCCCGGCTGCAGCCGATGGGTCATCAGCAGGTCCAGCCAGTCGTCGCGATTCAACCCGGTCGGATCGATCTCGATATCGCCAAGCGCCGCGCGCAGTTCCGCTTCATCTGCGGCGAAAGGATCCAGACCGAGTCGCTCGCGATAGAGATCGCGGAAGGTCAACGTCGTTCCGTGGGCGCTGCGTCCGACCAGTGCCAACGCGGCCTGCACGAGTTCGACGGTTTCGTGGATCAGCCGATGGTGATCCCAGCCGACGCGATACCACTCCAGCATCGTGAATTCGGGGTTGTGTCGGCCACCGGCTTCGCCGTTGCGGAACACCCGGCCGAGTTCGTAGCAATCGCCGACGCCCGCAGCCAGCAGACGTTTCAACGCGAACTCCGGCGACGTGCGCAGCCAGCGCGTGCGCGGCGCGCCATCGATGCGGCCGGAGAATTCCAGCGAGAACGATTCGATGTTCGGGTCGGTGTTGCCGGCCATCGACAGCACCGGCGTTTCCACTTCCAGCACATCGCGTTCGGCGAAGAACGCACGGATCGTCGCGTACAGTCGCGCGCGCAGACGCACTGAGTCGAGACTGGCGGTCGGCTGCCAGTCGCTCATACGCCGTCGTGCTCCGCGAGGAACGCCAGCAGCGCCGCTTCGTCCCAGATCTCGATCCCGAGCTCCTGCGCCTTCGCCAGCTTGCTTCCGGCCGCTTCGCCGGCGACGACAACGCTGGTTTTCTTCGAGACGCTGCCCGAAACCTTTGCGCCCAAGGCTTCGAGTTTCACGCCTGCTTCGTCGCGGGACATCGCGGCGAGGCCTCCGGTCAGCACGAATGTCTTGCCTTCAAGCGGGCCGGCCGCCGCATTGTCCAGTTCTGGAATACGCACCCGCAGCGTCGCCATCGCATCGCCCGAGCGCTTGAGCAGTTGCGAATTGGCGGCATCGGCCAACCACGACGCGAGCGATTGCGCGCAGTCGGCCGGCAATCCGGCGGTGATGAACGCATGCATCGGCGCGTCCGAAACCGCGGAAGCGCTCGCGAAAGCGCCCGCAAGCTGTTCAGCGCGGATACGCGTGACTTTCGGGATTTCCATGTCGACGAGCAGCGTCGCCAGCGTCAGCTCGGGCCGCAGTTTCGGCGACGGCGGATGCGCGTCGACGATGCGAACGCCGCGTTCGATCAGCGCATCGATGACCGATTGGTTGCCCGGCTGATCGAAGAAATGCCCCAGGGCGCGCGCCACTTCGCCGCCGATGTCGGGCACGCGCTTGAACAGCGGCCACGGCAGATGCCGGGTCAGATCGAGATCACCGAACCAGGCGGACAGCGCTTTCGCCGTGCTTTCGCCGACGTGCTGGATGCCGAGCGCGAACAGGAAGCGTTCGAGCGTGGTCGCGCGACTGTGGTCGATCGCTTCGATCAGGTTATCGGCCCATTTCGTGGCGATCTTTCCAGCTTTCACGGTCTCGGGGGTCGTGCCGTCGCGCTCGTCGACGCGACGCTTCATCTCCAACAGATCGTCGAGCGACAGCCGATACAGGTCCGCGACCGATTCAAGATAACCGAGGTCGGAAAGATCCTCGATATAGCGGTCGCCCAAGCCTTCGATATCCATCGCGCGACGCGACGCGAAATGGCGGATCGCCTCCTTGCGCTGCGCGGCGCAGGTCAGCTCGCCGGAACAGCGCCACACCGCTTCGCCCTCTTCGCGCACGATCTCGGAACCGCAGACCGGGCATGCTTCGGGCATGCGCCACTCCGGCGCGCCGGGTTTGCGGTGTTCCAGAACGACCCGCACGATCTCCGGAATCACATCGCCCGCACGACGTACGATCACGGTGTCGCCGATGCGCACATCCAGACGCGCGATCTGGTCGGCGTTGTGCAGGGTCGCGTTGGTGACCACCACGCCCGCGACCTGCACCGGCTTCAGTCGCGCGACCGGCGTCGCCGCGCCGGTACGGCCGATCTGGATCTCGATCGCTTCCAGTTCGGTCGACTGCTCCTGGGCCGGGAATTTGTGCGCGATCGCCCATCGCGGCGCGCGCGAGACGAAACCCATTTCGCGCTGGCCGGCGTAGTCGTCGAGCTTGTAGACCACGCCGTCGATGTCGAACGGCAGCGCATCGCGCTTCGCACCCATGTTCCGGTAGTAGTTCAACAATCCATCCGTGCCGACAACCACATCGCTTTCGGCGCTGACCGGGAAGCCCCATTCGCGCAGCCGCTTCAACGTCGCCGAATGCGTTGCAGGCAAATCGAAGCCTTCGACCACGCCCACCGCATACGCATAGAAGGCCAGCGGTCGTTGCGCGGTGATGCGCGGATCGAGCTGGCGCAGTGAGCCGGCGGCGCCGTTGCGCGGATTCGCCAGCACTTTGCCGCCGTCCTTCAGCGCTCTTTCGTTATAGGCCTTGAATGCAGCCAGCGGCATATACACCTCGCCGCGCACTTCCAGCACAGCCGGCCAATCGTCGTCGCGCAATTGCAGCGAGTCGTCCTCTACTTTACCGCTGCGCAAGCGCATCGGTATGGCCTTGACGGTACGCAGGTTTGCGGTCACGTCCTCGCCCGTGGCGCCGTCGCCGCGGGTGGCGCCGCGCACGAACACGCCGCGCTCGTAGCGCAGGCTGATCGCGAGACCGTCGAGCTTGGGTTCGGCCGAAAAAACGGGCGCATCGCGATCGAGGCGCTCTTCGATGCGGCGCACGAAATCGGCGACTTCCTCGTCGGCGAACGCATTTCCGAGCGACAGCATCGGTACGGCGTGGGCGACTTCCTCGAATTTCGAGGACGGCCGGTCGCCGACGCGCTGGCTGGGCGACGACGCGTCGGCGAATTCCGGATGCGCCGCTTCCAGCGCTTCGAGTTCGCGCATCAAACGGTCGTATTCGGCATCCGGAATCGAGGGATCGTCGAGGACGTGATAGCGGTAATTCGCGTCTTCGATCCGGAAACGCAATTCGGCGATGCGGGCGGCGGGGTCGGTCATCGATGCGTTCCGTAGCCCGGGTAAGCGCAGCGCACCCGGGGGCGTTCGGGGTGCGCCTCGGAAACCCGGGTGCGGCCTTTGGCCTTACCCGGGCTACGTTGGTCTACCAGCGGGTGTTCTTGGAGATCGGCGGCGCTTCGTGCTGGCGGTCGTAGGCGCGCAGGTCGTCGCGGATGTGCGCGATACGCTGGCGGCCGAGGGCGTTGCGCGATTCGTCCAGCACCACGCCATCGAGCAGTTCGGCCATGCGTTGCGCGGTGGGCAGCAGCTTTTCCCAGGCATCGAGCGCGGCGATCGGTGCCGGCAGGGTAAGAAAAAAGGCGATCGCCGGGGTTTCGAGTGTCTGGATTTCGCTCATCTCGAAGCTGCCGGGTTTCTTGATGTTGGCGACGCTGAAGATCGGGCTGTTGTCGGCATGCCCATCCATCAGTCGATGGAAGATGCTCATGTAGCCGTAGCTCAAGCCGGCTTTTTCGGCGGCGACCACGATGTCGGTGCCGCGCAGCACCTGACCGGATCGCGCCGCAACGTAGAGCGTCACGATCTTGTCGAAATCCTCGCGGTCGCGCTTGCCGACTTCGGGCCCGGACGGTGGCGGTGCGGTTTCGGGCGACAGGTCGCCGAACGGCGTACCGTCCTGTGCGAACGCGACATCGTTCCGGCCCGGCGCGTCGCCGCGCGCGTCGGCGACCATCCGCGGCGGCGTGCGCTCGGCGGACTCGTCGCGGAGCTTGCGGCCCTGACTCTGCTTGCGCGGACGGCCGAAGAAATAGATCGCCGCCATCAGCAGCACGCCTGCGACGACGATCCCGATGCGCAACCACCAGATATCCGACATTACATTGACCTCACTGTGGGTTAGGCCGCGCCGACGAGGCGCGCGGCCTCGGCCAGATCGACCGAGACCAGGCGGCTGACGCCCGGCTCGCGCATGGTCACGCCGCTGAGCTGCTGCGCGGCTTCCATGGTCGCTTTGTTGTGGGTGACGAACAGGAACTGCACGTGTTCGCTCATTTCCTTGACCATCGCGGTGAAACGGCCGACGTTGGCTTCGTCCAGCGGCGCGTCCACTTCGTCCAGCAGACAGAACGGCGCGGGATTGAGCTGGAAGATCGCGAACACCAGCGCCACTGCGGTCATCGCTTTCTCGCCGCCGGACAGCAGCGAGATGTTGGACACGCGCTTGCCCGGCGGACGGGCCATGATCGCGACGCCGGTGTCGAGCAAGTCTTCGCCGGTGAGTTCGAGATAGGCGTGACCGCCGCCGAACAGACGCGGATAGAGTTCCTGCACGCCGGTGTTGACGCGGTCGAAGGTGTCCTTGAAGCGGCCGCGGGTTTCGCGGTCGATCTTGCGGATCGCTTCTTCCAGCGTTTCCAGCGCGGTGGTGAGGTCCAGATCCTGCGCGTCGAGATATTCCTTGCGCTGCGCGGCTTCGGCGTGTTCCTGGATCGCGGCCAGATTGACCGGCTCCAGGCGCCGCAATTTCGCATCGAAATCGGTGACGATCTTTTCCCAGGCGCGCGGATCGGCGTCGTCGGCGAGCGTGTTGATGACCTCGTCCAGCACGAAACCGCCGGCGACCACCGCTTCGGCCAGTTGTCCGGCCTTGAGCGCCAGCGCCTGCTGGTCGAGCCTGCGCTGCGAGATGCTCTCGCGCCGCGCCAGCGCCTGTTCGTCGCGCTGGTGGCGGGTCTGTTCGAACGCTCGGAGTTCGCTGTCGACGCCTTCCAGCGCCGCGCGCGCCGCGGCGAGATGGCGTTCGGCGAGCACGCGCTGTTCAAGCGCGATCTGACGCTCGCGTTCCAGCGCGACCACGGGCTCGTCGCCGTCGGTCAACTGCGAAGCGAGTTCGCCCAGGCGCGCATCGAGCTGGCCGCGCTGGCCACCCATGCGGTCCAGGGCCTGCGCCAGCGCAACGACCTGCGCCCGCTGCGATTCGAGATTCAATGCCAGCGCATGCGCGGCGTCGCGCGATTCGCGCGCGCTGATACGTGCGGTGTCGCGGGCTTCGGCGAATGCGCGACGTTCGGCTTCCAGCATCTGCCGGGTGCCTTCGAGTTCGCCCATTCGCGACACGGCGTCTTCCAATCGCGAACGCGCCTCGCGCGCCTGCTCGACGCTGATGTCGATGGTTTCGATGAGCTGACCGACATCCAGATCGATCTTCTCGATCCGGTTGCGCGCGGATTCCAGTCGACCCTGCTGGCTCTGCAACTGCCCGGCGAGTTCGGAGACATTGCGATGCGCGAGATACAGCGCGCGCTGCGCGTCCTCGCGCTGTTGCTCGGCGGTGAGCATCTGATCGCGCAGGCTGGCGATGGTGCGGTCGAGCTCGGCCTCGCGCTGCTGCAGGGTTTCGATTCCGGCGCGCAGCTCGTGGATTTCGCGTTCGCGCAGCAGTGCGCCCTGTTTCGCGGCGCCGGAGCGCACCACCCGCACCCAGCCGGCGCCGACGCGCTCGCCCTGGCGGGTGATGACCGATTCGCCGTCGCCCAGCCCGGCCAACAATTGCCGCGCATCGACCAGCGTTTCGGCGACGTGCAGCTTCGACAGCATCCGCCGGATCGCCAGCGGGCCCTGCACTTTCGCGGCGAGCGAGGTCGGCGAGAACGCATCGCCGCCGCTGTCGGGCGACACCAGCGCGATGCGGCCTTCGCCGAGTTCGCCCAGCGCGTCGACCAGCGCCTCGGGCGCTTCGACCAGCACGCCTTCGATCAATTGGCCGAGCGCGCCTTCGACCGCATTTTCCCAGCCGGATTCGACCTTCAGCACTTCGCCGACGCGTGCGGCGGAATCCAGACCGCGCTGTTTCAGCCACGCAACCGCGGCGCCCTGTTCCTGGCCCAGCGCCGCGTGCTGCAGCGTTTCCAGCGACGACAGCCGGCCGCGTGCGGCCTGCGCCTGCTTGCGCACATCGGCGAGCGCAGCCTGCGCATTGCGCACCTGATCCTGCACACCGACCACATTCTGTTTGCGCGTTTCGAGATCGTCGCTGAGGCCGTCGAGCGCAGCCTTGCGTTCTTCGTGCTGCATTTCCAGACCAGCGAATGCTTCGGCCAGGGTGTTGAGATCCAGCGCGCTGCGTTCGTTGTTGAGCTGTTCGCGGCGACGCTCGGCGTCCAGCGACTGACGGTCGAGATAATCGACTTTGGTGCGTTCGACATCGCCGGCACGCGCGGCTTCGCTCTGCGCGCGGCTGTGCGCGTCCCAGCGCTGCTGCCAGTCGGCGAGCCTGGATTCGGCATCCTGCAGCGCCTGCTGGCGGTCGGCGTCGGCGTCCTTCAGCGCGTCCAGACGCGGCTCGGCGTCGGCGATCTCGTTGCGCAGCGCGTCGAGGCGGCTCTGGTCGGTTTCGATATGCAGGCCGATTTCCGACAGCGCCTGCTGCGCTTCGTCGCGGGCGCGCTGCAGGCGCTGGCCGAGTTCGCGCTGATGCGCGATCTGCTGTTCGATGCGGGCCAGCGTGCCGCCGACTTCATAGCCTGCGGCCTGAGCCTTGTTCAGCGCATCGGCGGCGGCTTCGCGGCGCTCGCGGCCGGTTTCGATCTCGCGCTCGGCTTCGCGCTGTTCGGCGATGGTCTGCTGCAGCCGGGTTTCTTCCTGCGACAGACCCTCGCGCAGCGCCTGCAACTGGGTATCGAGCAGCCGGAATTCCAGCGCTTTCCACTCCGCGTCCTTGATCCGGCGCTCGGCCTGGATCGACTGGTACTGCTCGGCCTGCCTGGCCTGCCGCGCGAGATGCTGCAGCTGTTTGCCGACTTCTTCGCGCAGGTCGTTGAGGCGGTCGAGATTCTCGCGGGTGTGGCGGATGCGGGTCTCGGTTTCCTTGCGGCGTTCCTTGTATTTGGAGATGCCAGCGGCTTCCTCCAGATACACGCGCAGTTCTTCGGGCTTGGCCTCGATGACCTGCGAGATCATGCCCTGCTCGATGATCGAGTAACTGCGCGGGCCCAGGCCAGTGCCCAGGAACAGGTCGGTGATGTCGCGGCGGCGGCATTTGGTGCCGTTGAGGTAGTAATTGCTCTGGCCGTCGCGGCTGACCTGGCGCTTGACCGAGATTTCGTTGAACGCGGCGTATTCGCCGGTGATGGTGTGGTCCGAGTTGTCGAAGACCAGTTCGACCGTGGCCTGGGAGACGGGTTTACGGGCTGAGCTACCGGAAAAGATCACGTCGGTCAGCGAGTCGCCGCGCAGACGGCTGGCCGCGCTTTCGCCCATCACCCAGCGGATGGCGTCGATGATGTTCGACTTGCCGCATCCGTTCGGCCCCACCACGCCGGTCATGTTCGTGGGCAGGTGCAACGTGGTCGGATCGACGAAGGACTTGAAGCCGGAGAGCTTGATGGTGGAAAGACGCATGCGCTGATCGGGTGCTCCGCCGGCCCGACCGCTGGAAGCCGGCGCTGGCGCAGGTAGAAATGGGTTGAAGGTCGAGCGCCAAGCGATTGATTCCACTGGCGACAATCCGGCCTGATCGCCGCATCGTCCCCGCAGTATATAGAACGTTGCGGCCCACGAAACTCAACCGGCGGCGGTCAGCCTCAGGCCGGTCGCGGGGTCGAAGACATGCCAGTGCCCCGGGGCCACGCGCAGCGGGAGGATCCCGCCAGGCTGCGGCAGGTCTTCGGGCGCGAACCGCGCCACCAGCGCGTGCGGGCCGTAGCGCAGGTACGCGAAGGCTTCGCTGCCGATCGGCTCGATCACGTCAAGCTGGGCACCGAAATGCGGATTCTCGCCATCGGCACAGCGCAGCAGATGTTCCGGGCGCAGGCCTACGTCGAGATCGCGGCCCAGCCATGCGGGATCGATCTCCAGCCCCGGCAACGGCAGCACCAGACCGTCGGCCAGATGCAATCCCGGCGCGCCGCCCTCAGCGACCAGCCGACCGCGCACGATGTTCATCGCCGGGCTGCCCAGGAACGTCGCCACGAACAGGTTGGCCGGGCGGCGATACAGGGCCATCGGCGTGTCGATCTGCAGGATCTCACCGTCCTTCATCACCACGATCCGCTGCCCGAGGGTCATCGCTTCGATCTGGTCGTGGGTGACGTAGACCATGGTGGCGGCGAGGCTGCGGTGCAGGCGGGCGATTTCGGTGCGCATCGAGGTACGCAGCTTGGCGTCGAGGTTCGACAGCGGCTCATCCAGCAGGAACACCTTCGGCTGCCGCACCAGCGCGCGGCCCAGCGCCACCCGCTGGCGCTGGCCGCCGGACAGCGCGGCCGGGCGGCGTTCCAGCAGCGCCGTGAGTTCCAGGGTGTCGGCGGCGGCCTTGATCCGCGCGGCGATCTCGGCCTTCGGATGGCCGCGGAGTTTCAGGCCGAAGGCGAGGTTCTCGGCCACGGTCATGTGCGGGTACAGGGCGTAACTCTGGAACACCATCGCGATGTCGCGATCCTTGGGCGCGACGTCATTGACGATGCGCCCGTCGATGGCCAGCGTGCCGTCGCTGATCGCTTCCAGGCCGGCGATCATCCGCAGCAGCGTGGACTTGCCGCAACCCGACGGCCCGACCAGCACCAGCAGTTCGCCGTCGGCCACTTCGAAGCTGGCGCCGTGCACGGCGACATGCCCATCCGGGTACACCTTGCGCAGCCGATCGAACACCACTGTCGCCATCTTCCGTCCCCGGTCCGTGACCGATTGCCCTGGTTGCGACACGGCGCCGATGTGCCGTGCAAGCGAGGAGGTTACAGACCGGAAAGCTTGATATAGTCTTGATGTAACCGTTTACATGCCCATCCGCATCATGCCACCGAACTCGCCGCCGAGGAACCCCGACGTGCCGCAGGCCAACGACAAACGCCATCCCAAGTCCTACGAGTTCCCGCCCGGTTTCCTGTGGGGCGCCGCTACCGCCGCGCACCAGATCGAGGGCTCGCCGCTGGCCGATGGCGCCGGCCCCAGCATCTGGACCCGTTTCGCGCACACCCCCGGCATGACCCTCAACGGCGACACCGGCGACGTGGCCTGCGACCACTACCGGCGCTGGAAGGACGACGTGAAGCTGATGCGCGACCTGGGCCTGCAGGCCTATCGTTTCAGCGTGTCGTGGTCGCGGATCCTGCCCGAGGGCACCGGCCGGGTGAATCAGGCCGGCATCGATTTCTACTCGCAGCTGGTCGACGAACTGCTGGCCAACGGCATCGAGCCCCTGCTCACCTTGTACCACTGGGACATGCCGGCGGCGCTCGACGACAAGGGCGGTTGGCTCAACCGCGACTGCGCCGACTGGTTCGCCGAATACGGCACGGTGCTGTACCGCGCGCTCGACGGCCGCGTAAAGAAGTGGGTGACGCTCAACGAACCGTGGGTGATCACCGACGGCGGCTATCTGCACGGCGCACTGGCGCCCGGGCATCGCAGCAAGTACGAAGCGCCGATCGCCTCGCACAACCTGATGCGCGCGCACGGCGCCGCGGTGCAGGCCTATCGCGCCGAGGGCAAGCACGAGATCGGCCTGGTGGTGAACATCGAACCGAAATACCAGGCCAGCAACAGCGCCGAGGATCAGGCGGCGACGCAGCGCGCGCACGCCTACATGAACGAGCAATACCTGCATCCCGCCCTGCTCGGCCGCTATCCGCCGGAATTGAAGGAGATCTTCGGCGACGCCTGGCCGGACTTCGATCCCGAAGACTTCAAGCTGATCGTGCAGCCGCTGGATTTCATCGGCATCAACTACTACACCCGCAGCGTCACTCAGGCCAACGACAGCTATCCGCTGAAGGCCGGCGCGGTGCGCCAGCCGCTGGGCACCTACTCCGAAACGGGCTGGGAAGTGTTCCCGCAAGGGCTCACCGATCTGCTGCTGTGGTTCAAGAACACCTACGGCGACCTGCCGGTGTACATCACCGAGAACGGCGCCGCGTTCTTCGACCCGCCTGTCGCCGAGAACGGCCACATTTGCGACCCGCTGCGCATCAACTACCTGCACAAGCACCTGCGCGCGATCCACGACGCCATCTCCGCCGGCGTCGATATCCGCGGCTACATGGCGTGGTCGCTGCTGGACAACCTGGAATGGTCGCTCGGCTATTCGAAACGCTTCGGCATCGTCCATGTGAACTACGGCACCCAGGAACGCACGCCGAAAGACAGCGCGCTGTGGTATTCGGAAGTGATCGGCAGTCACGGCCGCAAGCTCGACGAGCCTTCGCCCTACTGATCCTGCCCTACTGATTCAATCCAACCGGCCCCGACCTTACCGATTTTCTCTGCACCCCCTCCCCCCTCCTTGGGCAGGTGCGCCCGACGACACAGCCTCCTGGGTCGTCGGGTTTTTTTTGCCTCGCGAACGCTCAGCGCAGTTCGACGACCACCGTCTGCGTGCCCTCGGGAATCCACAATTCCGCTTCGCGCCATTCTCCCGGCCGACCATCGACGGTGACACGTCCCGGCCGCGCATCCGCCAGCGGCCACGGCAAGGCGGCGCCGCCAGCGGGAAGCACGGTGCCCTTGGCGATCGTGAGCTTCAGATATTTCTTGTCGCGACGCAGCGCGTAACCGAACGGCCCTTGCGGCGTGCGCAGTCCGTCGATCGCGATGCCCTCGCCGTCCAGCCAGCGCGCTGGGATACCCGCGGCCAGCACCAGCCGGTAGTCGGCTTCGCGGTAATAGGCGAACATATCCAGCGCCGAACGCATGAAGTCCGAGGCGACCCAAGCATGCGGCAGATCGCCGAGAAAGAACGGTTTGCGCGGCGTACGCGAGACCACTTCGCCCCACTGGTTCCAGCCGCGCGGCGCACGGTCGTCGAAGAAGAAACGGACGGCATCCCAGGCGCGTTCGCGCCAACCCAGGCGCACGAATGCGCCGACGTTGCGCCATTCGTAGGGCGTGTAGTCCTTCCACTCGCGCTTGCCGTCGCGGCGTTGTTCGAATTCGCGCCAATAGCGCTCGAAGGTGCTGCGCAGCAGATCCTGCGGCAGGCGGGCCTGTTCGCCGCCGGGCGCCAGCGCGATGGTGGTCGAAGTCGGATCGAAGTCGCCGAGTTCCGCCGCGCCCGGCAGATAATCGATGCCATGGCGCGCGGTAGCAGTGCGCAGCGAAGCGTCGAGATCGGCGCGGAACTCGTCGCGCGCCGCCGCCATCCGCGCCGCGTCGTCGCGCTTGCCCAAACGCTCCGCGATCCACACCGCATCCTTGTAGCCGCGTAATGCCCAGAAATTGTCCCAGTACGAATGCATCGGCTTGGCCGAATAGCCCTCGTGGCTGATCGATGCCGGCATCATGCCGTAGAACGCGGGATTCAATGCGCGATTCTCTTCGGTACGCTCGCTGGCGCGCAGGGTTTCCATGTACGCGAACGCGCCCTGCACATGCGGCCACATGGTGGTCAAAAAAGCATCGTCGCCGGTATGCCGCGCGTAATCGGCGATCGCGAAGATCAGCTCGCCGTGACTGTCGTTCTCCGGCACCGGATCGCTGCCGCGGTCGTCGACGCAGCACGGCACCTTGCCGTTCTCGAACTGGTACGGTGCGTACCAGTCGATGTACTCGCGCACGGCATCCTCGCGGCCCATCCGCAGCAGACCTTCGGCGATCATCGCCCCATCGCGGATCCAGCTGCGCGCGTACGAGCGCGTGCCCGGCTGCAGGCGCGGGCCGATGCGCGAGATCAGCTGATGCGCCAGCGCGGTGCGCAGCGTGTCGACCAGGGGCCGGCCTTCCTCCGGCACGACGAAGCGCACGCCGTCGAGTCTGCCGCGCCATTGTTCGGCGACGATCGACTGCCGCTGTTCCGGCGTGCAGGTGTTGCCTTCGCAGAACGGCGTGCCGGACATCGGGATCACCAGCGCGATCTCGCGCGACTCGCCCGGCGCGAGTCGCCAGCGATACAGCAACGCGCCCGAGGCCAGGCCGGTCGGATCATCCGCTGCGGCCGTCGTCGGCAATGTGCCCGCCGCCAGATGCGCCGCCGCCATGCCGGCATCGAACGGCGTCGCGAACGCGGCGTCGGGCGCACGCTGCGGATAGATGCGCATGCGGCCATCCACGCTCGCCACGCCATCGTCGGCGAAGGCCAGCGACGCGACTCGGCTGACGCCGCCGGTGGTATTGAGGAACTGGCTGGGCGGATTCACCTGGAACGGCTGCACCGCGAGCGCCAGCGTGTAGTCGCGTGCGGTCGTGCCTGGATTGCGCAGCGCATAGCGCGCGACGATCTGCGAACGCGGCGACCGGCTTGCGGACGAATCGCTGTCGACGAACGCGGTCGTGCGCAACTGCGCATCAGGGTGCGACCAGTCGACGCTCGGGATCGGCAGATAGCCGTCCTGCAGGGACTGCACGCTTACGACATCGGCCCAGGCAAGCGATTTTCCGTCGACGATCACGAACGGCTCGATGCTGAAACCGCCCTTCGCGACTTCCACCGCGCCGTCTTCGCCGATCAGGCCCTGCTCGGTACCACCGTCGATGCCGAGGATGGTCCAGTACGCCTGCTCGCCGCTGAATCCGCGCGGGAAGCGGCCGCGCGGCTGATCCTTCGCCACCGACGCGACGAAATCGTTCGGTATCGCCGCGAACGCCAGCGGTTCGACGCGCACTTCGGCGAGGGCGACAGCGCTTTTTCCGGAATCGCGAATCTGGACCGAGAGATGGCGCGCTTCGGATTCCGGCAGCGCGATCCAGTCGCGTCTGCCATCGCTGCCGGCCACGTCGCGCAGCGTGCGCCAATCGCGGCCGTCGTCGGAGGCCAACACCGAATACGCGACCGGATGCGCGCCCTCCGCCCAATCGAGGCGCAGGCCGCCGAATTCGGTCGATGCGCCGAGATCGAGCGACAGCCGCTGCGCGCCGGAGCCCGCACGCCAGACCGTGGCCGCATCGCCATCGAATGCCTTGCCGGCGTCGCCGGCAGCCATGGTGGCGCTGGCGGATGCGATGCGCGGTTCCTTTACGTCGGCCGGAAGCGCGACGAAGCGCAGATCGTCGAAGCACACGCGGCCCTTGCCGCCAGCGCTGTTGTTGAGCGTGAATTCGAGCTTCGCGCTGGCGTGCATGACCGGATCCACAGCAGGCCCCCAAGCCTTGCCGATGTGTCGGCGTTTGTAACGCACCGGCGTCCACTCGCGCGGAAACGTATATTTCGGCCGATTCACCCACCAGACGTTGTCGCCGCTGGCGTCGATGAGCTTGAACTGCAGATCGTTGGCCGGCGATTCGCCGCGCAGCCGGAAATCGAAGCGATAGTTGTCCGGATACGCGATGACGATATTGCGCTGCATGCCGACGTAGCCGGAGACGCCGTTGAAGTCGTAATCCAGGCAGAGCGCGCCGGCATCGCTGCGGATCGCCCCGGTCACCTGCGTCGATGCGATGACGCGCCACTGCGCGGGGTCGTCGAAGTTATCGAGAGTACGCGTGGCGTCCTTCGCGCAAATGCCGGAAGCCAACATCGACAGGCACACCATCACGCAGCTGCGAAGCAGGATCATGTTTGAAGCACCTCGAAAATTGGATGTCGGGAGAACAGACGAAGCTCCAGGCTCTCAGCCCTTCACGCTGCCCAGCAGCAGGCCCTGGATGTAATACCGCTGCAGCATCAGAAACAGCAGCAGCACCGGCAGCACCGTCAGCACCGCGCCGGCCATCATCATTTCGACATCCTGGATGTGCTCGCGCGACAGCGAGGCCAGCGCGACCGGCAGCGTGTAATTCGTCTGGTCGGTCAGCACGATCAGCGGCCACATGAAATCGTTCCAACTGCCCATGAAGGTGAAGATCGCCAGCGTCACCAGCACCGGCTTGAGCATCGGCAGCACGATGCGGAAGAAGATCCGCCATTCGCCGGCGCCGTCGATGCGCGCGGCTTCGATCAGTTCGTCGGGTATCGAACGCGCGTACTGGCGTACCAGGAAGATGCCGAAGATCGACGCCAGCCCCGGCACCACCACACCGGCATAGCTGTTCACCAGGCCCATCTGTTTCAGCATGAGGAACAGCGGCAGCATCGCCACCTGCGACGGGATCACCAGCGCGGCGAGCAGCAACTTGAAGATCCGTTCGCGGCCGGCGAAGCGCAGCTTGGCGAAGGCGTATCCGGCCATGGTGTTGATCAGCAGCGACAACAGGGTGATCGCCGAAGCGACCAGCGCGCTGTTCGCGAAATAGCCGCCCATGCCGATGCGATCGAACAGCGCGCGGTAATTGTCGAGTGTGATCGACGACGGCAACAGCGGCGGCGGAAAGCGGCTAGCGCCGCCCGCGGGCATGAACGACACCGACAGCATCCACAGCAGCGGCGCGAGGCTCAACAGGGTCAGCGCGATCAGCCCGGCATGCACCAGCAGCGCATGGCCGCGGGATTCTCCGACGCCTCCGCGAATGACCGTGCTCATACGATGCCCTTCCTGCGCCCGAAGCGCATCATCGCGGCGGTGATCGCGAGAATGATCAGGAACAGCAGGAACGCCACCGCCGATGCGCGGCCGAGGTTCCACCAGCGGAAGCCTTCCTCGAACATGAAATACAGCACGCTGACCGTGCTCTGCAGCGGATCGCCGCGGGTCATCACGTAAGGTTCGGCAAACAGTTGGAAGTAACCGGCGACCGTGATCACGCCGACGACCATCAACACCGGCCCGAGCATCGGCAGCGTGATGTGCCAGAACTGACGACGACGCGACGCGCCGTCGATCCGCGCCGCTTCGTACAGATCCTGCGGGATCGCCTGCAGTCCGGCGAGGAAGATCACCATGTTGTAGCCGAAGTTCTTCCACACCGCGAGCAGGATGATGGTCGGCATCGCCCACTGCGGATCGCCCAGCCAGTCGATCGGCGCGATGCCGACGTGGCCCAGCGCCCAGTTCACCAGCCCGTAACTGGAGTGGAACAGATAACGCCAGATCACCGCGACCGCGACCAGGGTCGTGACCACCGGCGCGAACAGCGCGGTGCGGAAGAACGCGCGGAAGCGCGCGACCGGCGCGTTGAGCAACAGCGCTGCGCCCAGCGATACGCCGATCGACAGCGGCACGCCGACGATCACGAAATAGAAGGTGTTGCCGAGCGACTTCCAGAACAGCGGCGTCTGCAACAGTTCGATGTAGTTCCCGAATCCGACGAAGCGCAGATTGCGCCAGTCGGCCAGCGCATACAGATCGAAATCGGTCAGGCTGAGCAGCAGTGCGGCGAACACCGGCAGGCCGAAGAAGACGCCGAGCACGATCAGCGCCGGCCCGACGAACACCCACGCCACCAGCGAGCGCGTCATGGCGCCGGCTCCATCCGTGCTGCTCCCGCCCGTTCCGCTTTCATTCGCGCCACGCGCTGCGATTCGACCCAGCGTCGTTTTTCCAACAGCGCGTCGACGGTGGCGTCGAGCGCGCGCACCGCGTCGTCCTGCGATTGCCCGCCGCGCACCACGCGCTCGCTGGTCAGCCGCATCTCCTGCACCACGCGCTCCCACTCCAGCACCTTCGGCGTCGGCTTCACGCGCTCGAGCTGATCGCGGAACGCGGCCGCGTAAGGATCGGCGCGCAGTTCCGGATGTTCCCAGGTACTGCGACGTGGCGGCAAGTCGCCGATCTCGGCGTGGAATTTCTGCTGGATTTCCGGCCGCGACAGGAATTCGACGAACTTCCACGCCGCCGCCTTGCGCGGGGAATCGCGAAACAGCACGAGACTGGTGCCGCCGGCGATGCCCGCGCCCAGACCATCCGGGCCGGGCAGCGGCGCGGTGCCCCATGCGTCCTTCAGATGCGTCGGCGCGCGCTTGCGGAATTCGCGGATATTCCACGGCCCGGACACGTAGAACACGAACATGCCGTTGAAGAATTCGTCCCACACGTTGGAGATCTGCGTCTCCGACATCGGCGGCGCCAGTCCCTGCTCGAACATGCCCGCATAGAAACCCAGCGCACGCCGGAAGCCTGGGCTGTCCAGATTGCTGCGGCCGTCGTGCAGCAGGGGATCGTCCTGCTGCAGCGCCAGCGACAGCAACTGCTCGAACTCGTTCAGCGGCAGCAGGATCGCGTAACGGTCCTTGCCGCGCTGACGCTTGATCGCGGTCATCGCCGCGCTCCATTCCGCCCAGGTCTTCGGCGGATGGCCGTAACCGGCCGCGGCGAGCAGATCCTTGCGGTAGAACATCAACCGCGTATCGACGTACCACGGCACGCCATAGAGATGGCCATCGACGATGTTGGTGTCCCAGATGCCCTCGAAATAATCCTTCTGCACGACGACGCCGGAGGCGTCGACGTACGGCTGCAGCGGCTCCAGCGCGTTCAACTCCGCGAATTCCGGCACCCAAGTGTTGCCCAGCTGGCAAATATCCGGCAGCGCATCGGCGGCATACGCTGTCAGCAGTTTTTCATGCGCCGCCGTCCAAGGGATTTGCTGCAGTTCGACCCGCAGACCGGGGTGTTCGCGCTCGAACTGCGGGATGAGTTCGCCGACGACCTCGGCCTCGCGGCCCATCGCCCAGAAGCGGATCGTCACGCGGTCGTCGGCCCGACGACAGGCCGTCAGACCGATCACCACGCACAACACGACCGCGATCAGGCGCATGGTCTACCTTACCGCGTCGCTGCGGGCGATGGCGGAGGCGATGGCGCGGCGAGCCATCCGCCCTCGAATCCCGCGCGTTCCAGCCCGCGACGGATATACGGATTGCGCTTCATCACCTCCCAGACGAAACCGTCGCGGTGATTGGCGATCATCGCGAGGATAGGCCCCTGGTCGATGCCCAGGTAGTCGCTGGCGAACCAGCCCTTGCCCGGCACGACCTTGCCGGTCACCAGCGGAACGTCGTACTCGAAGCTCGGATTGAACGAATCGAGAAAACCGTAGCGCCCGTAGAGATCGTCGCCGTAACGCGCGCGCATCGCTTCCGCCGCCGGCACCACCAGCTCCGGCGCGAACGGCAGCGATGCCAGCGCGGCGGTCGGCGCGAGGGTGCCGTCGTCGAAACCATCGATCGGCCCCGGGCCGCGCGCGCTGTAGCCGCGGAACTCGCGCTGCTCGCCGCGGTACGCCTGCTTCGTGCCCTGCGGCCCGTCGCTGGCGGTCAAGCCCCAGACCTTGCCGTCGTAGCCCTTCCAGCCCATCGGGTTGGCGACCGCGTAGGCGTGCTGCGCGAGCGTCGCGCGGCGGCTGTTCTCGAAATAGTCGAGGCCTTTGCCACGCATGTAGGAATCCTGGATGCCGCGAAAATCTATCCAGACATGGCTGTACTGATGGCCGAACTGCGGCGCGAAGCGAAGATGCATCTGCCCCTGGAATTTGCCCCAGTTGCGGTCGTAGGTGCGCGTCCACGCCTGCCATGCCTCCGGTTCGACCGGATGCGTGGGCGATCCCAGCGCCAGCACGTAGACCAGCATCGCCTCGTTGTAGCCGCGCCAGTCGTGATCGATGAAGCCTCCCGTTTCGGGACGCCAGCCCATGGAAATCAGCGGCGCGCGCGGCCGCATCCAGTCCCATTCGACGCGCCGGTACAACTGGTCCGCAATCTCGCGGATCTCGCGCTCGGCGGCGTCGTCGCGGTCGTAATAACTCTGGGCGAACAGAATGCCCATCATCATCAGCCCGGTATCGACGCTGGACAGTTCGACCCACTCGGCGAAGCGCTGCCCGCTGCGCATATCGAGGAAGTGATAGTAGAAGCCGCGATAACCGGCCTGTCCCGTCGCCTCGGGTCCGGCCGGCGCATCGCGGAGGAACTTCAGAGTGGTCAGCGTGCGTTCGGTCGCCTGCGCGCGCGTGATCCACGTGCGCTCGACGCCGATCGGATAGGCGGTCAGCGCGAAGCCGATCGCTGCGATGCTGGAGAACGGCCGCGACGGATGCCGGTCCGGCGCGAGACCGTTGCTCGCATCGGTCGTTTCCCAGAAGAAATCGAAGGTGCGGCGTTCGATATCGTCGAACAGCGGCGGCAGCGGCGCTGCGATGGCGGCGGTCGGTGGCGTGGCTTCGACAACCACGGCGGACCCTTTCGTCGACGATGCACAGGCGGCGATCGATGCGAACGCCAGGCACGCCATGAACACGGCGCCGACGCGGAATGACGGATGGCTCAAACGGATCTCCTGTCGCGGGGAAAACATCGGCCGCCCGGGACAGACCGGGCGGCCGATGAAGAACGATTACGGCAACATCACCAGACGAGGCCGAGCGTCAGCTTGAAGGTACGCGTCGGACGCTCGATGCCGTCGCCGGTGCGACGGCCGAAGTTCGCATCCGGATTGCCGTCGAAACCACGCCAGTTCGAATACTCGCCGGGGCTGTAGTTGCGCCAGTTGAACACGTTGATGAAATCGCCGCGCACGCGCAGCTTGACGTCGCTGCCGGTATCCCACTCCTTCTGCAGCGCAACGTCGAACTGCTTGTAGGCGACGGTGCCGTCCGGACGGTAAGGATCGAAATAACAGTTGCCTGGCGCGGTCGTGGCGAAGCAGTTGATGGCCTCGACCGACTTCGGGCTGGACAGGATCAATTTCGCCGATGCGGTGATGCCCCAGAAATCGGCGATGCCGGTGGTGACCAGACGATGCTTGGAAACGCCCAGCGCATCGGTGAACGCAACGCCGTCGAGGTTCGGATAATCGAACGAGAACTGATCGGAATTGCTGCGATTTTCCTCGGCATCGCTGTAGGTGTACGCGAAGCTCACGCCCCAGTGCGATTCGCGGGTGTAAGGCTTGTCCAGCGACAGCAGCAACGAATTGAGTCTGGTTTCGACCGCGTTGTCGCCGAGGAAGAACCGTCCCCAGCCCGGCAGCGATTCGTTCCACGGCTGTCCGCCCCAGTCGAGCGCGGGATTGTTGCGGAACTCGCCATTCGGATAGCGGTTGCCCATCGTGAACAGGATGCCGTCGTGGCTGCGGACGTGCATCAGGGTGACCGACGAGTTCCAGTCGTGGCCGAACATCGCGAACGCATTCCGCATGCCGATGCTGAACTGGTCTGAATACGGCGTCTTCAGGTCGTTGTTGATTAGGAAGACTTCGGCGCCGTTGGACGTGCCCGCGACCAGTGCGGCCAGGGTGGCCGGATCGGAATAGCTCGGATCCCAGTTGAAGCAGGTCGGACTGATGGTGCAGGTGTGGCCCGGCGTATTGAAGTTCAGCTCGTAACGCTGGAACGCGAGGCGGTATTTCTCGTAAGACAGATAATCGAACTGGTTGCGATTGTACGAACGTCCGGCACCGCCGAAGATCACGTGACGTTCGTCGCCGCTCAGGTTGTAGGAGAAGCCGACACGCGGCTGCCAGGCATCCTTGAACGCCTTGCGATTGCCGCCGGTGCTGATGTAGTCGTTGTAGTTGTAGTCGACGTTGGCGTTGTTGATGTTCGGCCACGCGCGCAGTGCGTTCGCCAGGCCCGCGGGAGTGACGTGATCCTCGTAGCTCGGCGTGCTTTCGTAATCCCAGCGCAGACCGAGGTTCAAGGTCAGACGCTCGGTCACGTCCCAATCGTCCTGCAGATAGATGCCGAACTGCTTGCTGTCGGATTCCACCGTCGTGGGATAGCCGTTGCCCGAAGCCGAGAACTGCACGAAATACGGCACCGTCAGGCTGCGCAGACCGTCGTAGCGGAACTGCGGCGAGGAGGGGCTCTGCTCGAAGGCGCTGATGTCGATCTGCTTGTACTTGATGCCGGCCTTCAGCGTGTGGCCTTCCCAGCCGAAGAACGTGAAGTCGTTCTGCAGCGAATAACCCTTCTGGCCCTTGTCCTGGAAGTCGCCGCCGCCGCCGGTGCGGATGATCTGGTCCATGCCGGGGTTGTTGTTGGCTTCCTGACCGGCCTGCGGGATGAACAAGAGATAGCCGTTCTCGTTGGAGGCGGCGCGCGGCGCGAAGCTGCTGTCCTCGAACGTGATGTGGGCGTCGTTCAACCAGTTCGTCGCGTTGTACTGATGGCGCAGGTCGACGCGGGTTTCCTCGCCGACCTTCAGGGTGCCGCTGGACAGCAGATTCTGGCCGCCGATGCTGGTCAGCTCGTCTTCTTCGCGACGCTTGACGCTGAGTTCGAGCAGATGGTCGTCCGCCGGCGTCCAGCTGAGCTTGCCGAAATACAGGTCTTCGCGGAACGGCGAATTGGTGGTGTTGCGGGCTTCGTCCTGGAACTGCAGGGGCAGGTCTTCGATCTCGAGATTCCTGCCCGGATCCACGCGACGCGCATCGTCGCGGTCCTTCGCCTCGTAGGACACGAAGAAATGCATGCGGTCCTGAAGAATCGGGCCGCCGAACGCGACGCCGTACTGCAGATCCTTGGTGTCGGCCTTGCGGTCCAGGCCCTTGTCTTCGCGGATGGTGCGCGAGACCCACTCGCCGTCCGAACTGTCCCAGAAGAAACTGCCCTTGAATTCGTTGGTGCCCGACTGGGTGACAGCACTGACCGCGGCGCTGCTCAGCTGGTCGTATTCGGCCTTGTAGTTCGAGGTGATCACCTTGTATTCGGCGATGCTGTTCTGCGGGAACGGATTGCCGCGGCTGGAATCCTGGCCGGTGATGCCGCCCTTGAGGATGTAGTCCTTCTGCCCGACGCCGTCGATGAAGACGTTGATGCCGCTCGACAACTGCGCGCCGCTGCGCAGATTCAGGGAGTTGTCGTTGCCGCTGCTGACGACCACGCCCGGTACGATATCCGCGAACGACAGGAAATTACGCGAGTTCTGCGGCAACGCTTCGATCTGGCGATTGCTGAGGTAGGTCGCGATCTCCGAGGTCTTGGTTTCGATCAGTTGCTGGCCCACCACCACGACCGTATCGAGTTCATCGGTCGCGCTTTCCGCCGGCTGCGCCACGCGCTCCGGATCGAGGGTCACGGTTTCGCCCACGCGTAGGGTGATGTTGCGAGTGGTGGTCTGACCACCGGCTTCGATATTGATGCGATAGGTGCCGGGCGGCAGGCCGGGCAGCGAGTATCCGCCGCTGTCGCCGGCTTCGACGCTGCGGGTGAAACCAGTGGCGACATTGATGGCGGTGACCCTGGCATCGGCGGCTGTCTGGCCGCGGACGGTGGCGCCGGTGGACTGCGCGAGCACTGCGGGCGTTGCCCAGATCAGGCAGCTCGCGAGTGCGCAGCTCAGCAATGTGCGCTCGAACCGGCGCTGATGCGGACGACGTTGTTGGTTCATGGTTTCACCCCTCCCGAGGGTGTTGGTGCTTCTGGTTTCGTTATCTGTAACCGATTACATCCAAACTCAAAAAAAACCGTCCCGGTCATCCGTCCCCGACGGGTCTGATTGCGGAGCGATCGTCTCCCACACGACGGCTGGAGTCCCGTTCGATCAACTCGGGCACCAGCGGCGCGAGGCGTTCGCTCACGTCCTCTCCGTTCTGTAGTGCGAGCAGCAGACGCATCGCATGCGCGCCCAGCTCGGGCATGTTCACGCGCATGGTCGTAAGCGAAGGCGCGACATAGCGCGCGATCGGAATATCGTCGAAGCCGGCCAGCGCGATATCGTCCGGAACCCTCATGCCGCCTTGTGTCAGCGCGAACAGGCACCCCAGCGCCATCATGTCGTTCGCGGCGAACACCGCGTCCGGTCGCTCGTCGGCATCCAGCAGCATCTGCCCGGCCTGATGGCCGGAAGCCTCGCTGAAATCGCCGGGCAGCACCCAGGGCGTGGCGGTCGCATCGGCGGCCAGCAGCGCATCGCGATAGCCGCGCAGGCGCTCGAAGGCGTCGAAGTTGTTGGGCGGGCCGGCGATGAATGCGATCCGGCGATGGCCGGCGGCGAGGAGGTGCTGCACCATCGCCCGCGCCCCGCCGTAGTTGTCGATGCCGAACGCGATGTGCTCGGATTCGGTCGGCTGCGAATTGATCAGCACCGCCGGCAGCGCGGCCAGGTTTTCGCTGAGGAAATCGATATTACCCACGTGCGGGGACATCACCAGCAGGCCGTCGACCCGGCCGCGCATTGCGCGCAGCGCGGACGCCTGCTCCTCGGGATGGCCGTGATAGCTCGACACCAGCAAGTGCAGGCCGCAGTCTCGGGCGACGAGGTCGATGCCGCGGACCAGTTCCGAGAAGAATTCGCCGTGCAGATCCGGCAGCACCACGCCGATGGTGTGGGTACGGCGGCTGCTGAGGCTGCGCGCGGCGTGATGCGGGCTGTAGCGCAGTTCGTGCGCGACCGCCAAGACCCGGCGGCGCACGGCTTCGGTGACGTTGTCGTGCCCGTTGATGGCGCGCGAGACCGTGGCCACCGACACCTTCGCCGCACGCGCCACATCTTTGATCGTCACGCTCAATGCATTCGCCCCGAATTCATGGAAGGAACAGGTCGCGCAGCGGCAATGTAACCGTTTTCATCGAATGATGTAAAGCATGTGCAACGATCGCATTCCAAGCCTACGATGAACATCCAACCATATGATTCGAATGACGATTTTCGCAATTTCGAAAACCTGTGCACTGGCTTCGGCCATGCTGCAGCGCAGCAATCACGACGGTCCGGATCTCAATCGCTCGCCTGAATCGAAAGCGCATGGATATCGGTCTGCATCAGATCGCCCAGTGCCGCGTACACCGCGCGGTGACGGGCCAGCGGCGCCATGCCAGTGAAGGCTGCGCTGATCAGCCGCACGGTGAAATGCCCGCGACCGTCCTTCGCGCCCTCATGGCCTGCGTGGCGATGGCTGTCGTCGATGACCTCCAGCGCACTCGGCGCGAAGGCCGACTGCAGCAAGCCGCGGATCGCTTCGACGCGGGCCTCGCGGGGCAGCGGGCCGACAGCGGTCACGGCAGCACCTGCCGGAACGGACGCACCTCGACCCGGGCGTAGACGCCGGCATCCACATAAGGGTCGGCATCGGCCCAGGCGCGAGCGGCGTCGAGCGACTCGAATTCGGCGATGACGATGCTGCCGCTGAACCCGGCCGGGCCCGGATCTTCGGCATCGATCGCCGGGCATGGGCCCGCCAGCAGCAGGTTGCCGGCGTCCTTGAGGGCAAGCAGCCGGGCCAGATGGGCAGGCCGCGCTTCCAGCCGTCGTTCCAGCGATTGCGGGGCGTCGTAGCCCTCGATGGCGTACCACATATATTCAATGTCTCTTTGTCCGGATCCTGCGGCACAGGATAGTGGATCGTTGCGCCCACTTCCCCAGCCGCAACCACAGCGCGCGGCGGCTGGACAGCAGCGCGCCCAGCCCGTACCCTTGGCACCGCATCGTTTCGAGGCCGGCTGCGACGACCCATCGAATCCGCGCAGACGCTGCCTAGACAGCATCCGCATTCGATCCGCCGCCTCCACCCGGCTCTGGCCCACGACACTTCCGCTCACGCCCCGGCCTCCGGCACGGGATGATTCTGGATGGTGCTGTCGTAGCCCTTGGTTTCTCTGGATCTGTCTTCACGTGGTTCGCGCCCGCCCGAACGTGGCATGCGCGTTCCGATGTTCAACCAGTTGCCGTGATGTCCGGCCCGCGGTTCGCCGCTTTCCCGGGCGACAGCGCCAACGTGTCGCCCGGATCGGTCCGTAGAGGCCGGCCGCGCCACGCACCTACCGATCGTGCAGCACGCGATCATGCCCGCGATTGCCGCCTGTCCGGCGTCTCAGCCGCTACCCGCCATCGCTTTCGAATGCCGAATCCGCAATGACCCTGCTGTCGAATGACCACTGATACTGCGTCCGACGCGCCTGCTACCGCCGAGGCGGCCGACGCGCACGCCTCGCAATCTGCCCTGCCGCCGCTCGCGCCGCAGCCACACACCCCGCAGCAGCATGAGATGCGGTTGGCGACGGTGCTGGGCCAGCCGGTGCTGCAGATTCCGCAGGATCTCTACATCCCGCCGGACGCGCTGGAAGTCATCCTCGAAGCCTTCGAGGGCCCGCTCGACCTGTTGCTGTACCTGATCCGCCGCCAGAACCTGGATATCCTCGACATCCCGGTCGCGGAAATCACCAAGCAGTACGTGAGCTACATCGGCGTCATGCACGAGATGCGCTTTGAGCTGGCCGCCGAATACCTGGTGATGGCCGCGATCCTGGCCGAGATCAAGTCGCGGATGCTGCTGCCCCGCCCGCCCAGCGATGAGAACGCCGAGGACGACCCCCGCGCCGATCTGGTCCGCCGCCTGCAGGATTACGAACGCTTCAAACAGGCCGCCGAAGACATCGATGCGCTGCCGCGGATGGAACGCGACACTTCGCCTGCCGCCGCCTTCCTGCCCGACCGCGCCAGCGTCAAACTGCCGCCGGCCGTGCAGTTGAAGGAAATGCTGCTGGCGCTGCACGACGTGCTCAAGCGCGCCGAACTATTCACCGGCCACGCGATCAAGCGCGACGCGCTGAGCGTGCGCCAGCGCATGACCGATGTGCTGACCCGCCTCGGCGACGGCAGCTTCCACCGCTTCGAGTCGCTGTTCGACGCGCGCGAAGGCAAGCTCGGCGTGGTGGTGACGTTCCTGTCGATCCTCGAACTGGCGAAGGAGCAACTGCTCGACATCGTCCAGGAAGGCCCGCTGGCGCCGATCTACGTGAAGTCTCTGGCGACCGGCGAAGACGGCGACACCGTCGTGCCGGACCTCAGCAGCGAGTTCGACGACGACATCGTCGAGCCCACGCCGGCGGCCGCGGCCGCCAACGACGACGCGCAGGCATGACCCGCGCCTGTTCCAAATACTGCACGTCCTGCCCGTCTTGCCCGCGTCTGCGGCTTTGACCACGCGCCAGACCGATCAAACACCAGACCCCATGGATCAACACTTCATCACCCGCATCGTCGAAGCCGCCCTGCTCGCGGCCAACCAGCCGCTGACCATCGTGCAGATGCGCGGGCTGTTCACCCTCGACGAACCCGCTCCGGAAGGCTGCATCGAGCAGGCGTTGACCGATCTGCGCACAGGCTGCGAAGGCCGCGGCATCGAACTGGCCGAAACCGCGTCCGGCTACCGCTTCCAGGTGCAGGCCGACGTCCACGCCTGGGTCGCGCGGCTATGGACCGAGCGCCAGCCCAAATACACCCGCGCCACGCTGGAAACGCTGGCGATCATCGCCTACCGCCAGCCGATCACACGCGGCGAGATCGAACAGGTCCGCGGCGTAGCGGTCAGCAGCAATATCATCAAGGCGCTGGAAGAACGCGAATGGATCCGCGTCATCGGCCATCGCGACGTGCCTGGCCGCCCGGAACTGCTGGGGACCACCAGGGGCTTTCTCGATTACTTCGGCCTGAAGAGCCTCGACCAGTTGCCGCCCCTGTCGGCGCTGAAGGATTTCGGCGAACTCGACCCGCAGTTGTCGTTCACCGATCCGGATGCGCCGAAGCCCGATGCCATCGTCGCCGGCGTGCACGACGATGCGGAGCCGGACGACGCAGAGTCGGAGGATGCTCGCGGCGATATCGACGCCGCCAATTCCGATCCGGCCGACGACGCAGAACAGAACCACGATCAAGACGACACCGATGGCGGCGCCGATGCCGTTATCGCCGACGAAAACGCAATCGAAAACGACAAAGCAGGTACTGACGACAACAGTGCCGAACACCACAACGACGACGCCATTCCGGCGTCCGACGACACCCACACCGCCCTCGTCGACGACGACGACAGCACCGGAGCCTGATATGAAAGAAAAACGCCCCACCACCCTTTCGCTCAAACGCGAGAAGGATGCCCCCGCCGAAGGCCCGCGCCTCGAAGAACGCCTGCACAAGGTCCTGGCCCAGGCCGGACTGGGCTCGCGACGCGCGCTGGAGCAGCGCATCGCCGAAGGCATGGTCAAGGTCAACGGCGAAGTCGCCCAGACCGGCATGAGCGTCAAGGGCGGCGACCGCATCGAGATCGACGGCAAGACCTTCGTCGCCAGCGCGCTCACCGAACCGGCGCGCGTCCTGATCTACAACAAGCCCGAAGGCGAGGTCACCACCCGCGAAGATCCCGAAGGCCGCCCGACCATCTTCGAAGCGCTGCCGGTGCTCAAGGGCGCGCGCTGGATCGCGATCGGCCGCCTCGACATCAATACCACCGGCCTGCTGCTGCTCACCACCGACGGCGAACTCGCCAACGCGATGATGCATCCGTCGTTCGAGATCGAACGCGAATACGTCTGCCGCGTGCGCGCGCCCGAAGGCGAAGACACGGTGTCCGACAAGCTGGTCGACCGTTTGCGCCGCGGCGTCGCGCTGGAGGACGGCCCGGCCAAGTTCGACAAGATCGAACGCATCGGCGGCACCGATTCCAACGAATGGTTCCAGGTGTCGCTCAGCGAAGGCCGCAACCGCGAAGTCCGCCGGCTGTGGGAATCGCAGGGTTGCCAGGTCAGCCGGTTGAAGCGCGTGCGCTACGGCGACGTGTCGCTGCCGCAGCAGCTGCTGCGCAGCCAGAGCCAGGAACTGGCGGCCGCGCAGGTCGACAGCCTGCGCAAGAAACTCAAGCTGGAAGAAGGCCCGCCGCCGGCGTTGACGCTGCAGCCGGTGATCGGCCAGCGCAAGGCCGCCAAGGCGACCGTGCACATCGGCCGCGAAGGCCGCAGCAGCCAGGCTTACGTCAACGGCCACAACACCGCCGACGAAGGCCGCGAGCTGCGCCGCTTCGACAACGTCCGCGAAGACCGCGGCCGTTTCGGCAACAAGAAGGGCGGGCATGGCAAGAGCAGCGGCGCCCTCACCGTCAGCGGCGAAGCCGCCGCTCGGCAGTCGCAGAACAAACCGTTCAAGCAGCGCACGATGAAAGGCCCGAAGCCGCTGCCGGAAGGCAATCCCGCCGCGTTCCGCAGCTGGTATGTGCCGGAAGGCGTGGATACCGGACCGACCGGCCATCGCAATGCCGACCCGAGCGCCCCGAAGAAACCCTATGCCAAGAAACCCGGCGGCCCACGCCCCGGCGGCGCTAACGGGCCGGGAGGCAATCGTCCCTACGGCGACCGTCCGGCGGGCGCCGGTTACGCCGGCGAGAATCGCGGCCCTGGCGGCCCCGGTGCCGCCCGTCCGAAGCGTCCCTACGGCGATCGCCCGGCCGGTGCCGGCTTCGCGGGCGACAGTCGCGGCCCTGGTGCTGGCGGCCCTGGTGGTCCGCGCCCCAAACGTCCGTACGGCGACCGTCCTGCGGGCGGTGGTTTCGGCGATGATCGCGGTCCCCGCGGTCCCGGCCAAGGCCCCAAACCCGCACGCGCCGGCAAACCTTACGGCCATCCGGGCAGCGCGCCGAGTTTCCCCTCGGATCATGCCAACCCCGGCAGCTTCAACGCCTATGACCGTCCCCGTGGCCCCCGCCCGGCCGGCGCCAAGCCCAGCGGCCCGCGTCCTGCAGGCGCCCGTCCTGCCGGCCCGCGCCCGAACGGTCCGCGTCCGGGTGGCCCGAAACCCGGTGGGAATCGTGGTCCGCGTGGCGGCGGTGGCGGATTCAGGGGCGGCGATCGCTGATCGTCGCTTCGCCGTCGAAACCATCGCTTCCTTCCGGAAGCGGTGGTTTTTGCTGAAGGAGATGCCGGAACCCAGCGATGTCTCCGCTTATCGGCGACTGGGCTGGTAGAATTCGCACATAACCCGGCAGAATGCCCTTATAGGATTTCGTCATGTCTATGCACGACTTCCCCGGTCGATCCCATCTGATCGACACCATCGATGCCGCAGTCTCCTTGGTCGATAACACCGCCGTGGTGCAGGCGCTCCGCAGCGATCTCTGCAGGATGATGCGCGAACGCAGCGTCGAACTGCCTGCCTGCGTGCTTGAGCCGGTCCAAGGCCATTACGCCCGCCGCGAGATCTACATCAGTCCGCAGCATGGCTATGGCGTCATCGCCATGACCTGGGGGCCGGGACAAGGCACGCCCATCCACGATCACGACGGTCTGTGGTGTGTCGAAGGCGTCTGGCACGGTCAGTTGGAAATCACCCAGTACGATCTCACCGAGCGCAATGGCATGCGTTATCGCTTCACCGAAGTCGGCAGCCTCATCGCCGGCACAGGTTCCGCCGGCAGCCTGATCCCGCCGCACGAATACCACACCATCCGCAACGCCAGCGACACCGATGCCGCGGTCTCGCTGCACATCTACCAGCGCGCGATGACCTGCTGCGGCATCTTCAACGACATGGGCGATGGCTGGCATATGCACAGCAGTAAGCAATTGCAGCTCGATCACGCCGCCTGAGCATCGAACGTATGCCGGCCGCACCGGACCTTGGGCTATACTATGCCCCCGCGCCGGAATGGCGGAATCGGTAGACGCAGCGGACTCAAAATCCGCCGCCCTTAAAAGCGTGTGGGTTCGAGTCCCACTTCCGGCACCAAGCCATGACCCGCATGGCGATCATGCATTCAAGAGATCGGCCCAGTCATTCGTCGATCCTGATCGACGAATTCACGCGATGCGGATGCACTGCAAGAATCCGATTGAACGGCTGCATACGCGCAGAAAGTATCGGCGCACTGAATATTCTCCTTGCGTCTTGATACCGACTTCTGCGGCTCATACGATTTTCGTACGCGCAAGCTAAGCATCAAACATGCTTAGTCATTCGATCATGCCCACATGATCCTGACATGGACTGCAGATTGTCGAAAGCGACTTCAACGCGCATCTTCTACGCGTATTGGAATAGAAAATAACTGATCCAGGATATGCATCACTGTACGCGTTCCGCGTAACTGCATGCAGAGTAGTAAAGGTCACAATTGGTCGTGCCCTTTTCGCAATTATTCAGCGCGGTTGCCTCTGCGTTTTTCAGGTCTGGCGAGCGCGCCCAGAAGCTCCCTTTATCACCCCACGCTACTGCAGCGCATTGATTGTAGTAAGCAACAAGGACGTTACAGACGTTGCCATGGGCGTGCGCTTTGCACTGAGACATCGCCTCCTGCTCTGCGCTTCCCCTGGATTCCTTGCCCGCTGAAACCCCCATAGCGCCGTCGGTCGTAGCAACAGCACCCCAGCGTGTTTTCCACTGGGGCTCCGGCACTCCCGCGTTGCCTGCGCCCGCTTGTGGCCCCATCGGCGCACAACCTTCCCAACCAGCATGACCTCCACCGATCGGAAAGTATCCATCCGGGCAGCGCCCTTCAGCACGAATATCTGTATGGACAAACAGAAGCAGCAGTATCAGAAGCGGACTGAAAAGTAATTTATTGAACGAATACATCACTGCGCAGGCTCGGCGTAACTGCATGCGGAATAGTAGAGATCGCAATTAGTAGTACTTTTTTTGCAGTTATTCAGCGCTGTAGCCTCCGCGTCTCTAAGGTCGGGCGAGCGAGTCATACGACTCCCACCATCCCCCCAGGCGACTGCAACGCACTGATTGTAGTAAGCGATACGCACCTGACAAGCCTTGCCGCCAGAATGGGCCTGACATTGAGATACCGCCTCCTGCTCCGCGCTGTCTTGGGAGTTTTTAGCAGTTGAAACGCCCATGGCGCCATCAGTAGTAGCAACCGCCCCCCAACGTGTTTCCCACTGAGGCTGAGTTGCTCCTGCATCACCTACACCCGTTTCCGGTCCCATTGGCGCACAGCCTTCCCAGCCAGCATTACCCCCGCCAATTGGAAAGTAGCCGTCTGGGCAACGCCCTTCAGCACGGACATCCGCATATACAAAAAAGAGAAACAGTAGAGAGAGATGAGTAAAAAATCCTTTCATGGCATTAGCGTCCGGAATGAATATCTGTTTCGGATCATTCACAACCATGGCCGAATGTGAAGTGAACGAGCTTACTCAACCGCCCTGAGGTCCAGACCGTGTCGCGGCTCCGAGTCGCCCTGTCGGCTGTGTTGCATCTTCAGCCTGCGGATTGGTTGATCGGCCAGCGAAATTCGTAGGCCTTGCGGATTCGTTACCAATCGTATCCCCCCGGCTGTAATTGGTGCCTGACTGATAACCACTGCCAGTGCTACCGCCGCCGCCACCAGCACCACGCCCACCAGCCATACCACCACCTGCAGCATGCGAGCCACTGACCTGCGCATAGGGTGAGAAGCTGCCTAAGGTGCCTTGGAAGAAGTTGGCCACCATCGGCGGCGTGCTGATCAAGAGAACCGTCAGCAACAAGCCGATGCCCCCCTGTTGCATCGCCATGGACGTCATACCTGTGGTGAAATTGCTCCCGAGCAGACTCCCCAGCAGCGCCGATGTCCAGAACGCTCCCGCCACGGACAACACCAGGTCCGTCGCGATCGCGATCATCGCCGCAAGCACCGCAAGCGAGAACATCGTACCGATCCCATAAAGCAGCCACTTCTGGAATAGCGATTTGGTCGAGTCGAAAAGAAGACACAAAATGAAGATCGGCCCCAGGCCCACGAACAGTGCCAATGCAACGTTGTACATCAAGAGCATCGCACCACCCACCATCGCGGGGCCTCCTGTACCTACACCGATCATCCACATCGCGCGGTTCTTTTCCTCGAACAGATTCTGATCATCAACAATCTGCAGTGCGTCGATGCTGGACAGACCCAGTTGCATGTAAGCGAGATTCTTGTCGATAAGATCCTGCGGATCCTCATCTTCGCCAGTCACCAAAGTGGTGATTGCTCCTTTCATATCGTCGTTGATGAACGTATAGATATTACTGCCGCCCGCCGCGAAGGTCGTGGCAGCAACGACGATGAGCATCGCGCGCAATGTGGTGATCACGAAGGCCATGAAGGATTCACGGCTCTGGCCCGTTACGAAACGGAGGCCTTGGAAGAAGACCCAGATGGTCATGAGCACCAGCGCAATGCCGCCGGCAGTGGCCATCGCGGAGCCCATCATGTTGAGGCCGAAGTTCTGGATCCTCTCATTGAGGTAATCATAAATCAGGACGAAATACGCCAAGTCGCCGATCGACTGCACCATCGGACGCATGAGCGCGCCCAACAATTCACCACCCTCTGCGATCATCATATCCGACATCGTCCTGAACATATTTTCACCTGCTAATGCGATTCTGAAAGGCTCGCCGCTCGTCAGGCGCGCAGGGGGGTCGAGCACACCCTGCGCGCTTTATGGCCGGATCAGTCGTCGGAGGTCAAACTCAGGGCACCAGCAAGTACACCGGTATTGACCATGGTGCCGAGGGCTGAAGATTGCCCCTTCAAGGCCCGGGTCGCCAGCGCTTTCTGCGACTCTTTCAGAACACTGATCAGATCGTCGTACATCCGCATCCGCTCTTGAGTGCTCTGATAGTTGACGAGAATCTGCTGGATGTTTGACGTTGCGCTAGCGTGATTGCTGTCGTTCGCGCCATTCGTGTCGGAAGATCTGATCTTGCCTGCCTGGCTGGTGATCTCGGTTTGCGTTTCGTTGACCAGCTTATTCATCGCCTCAACCGAATCATTGTATTTCTTGTTTTCAAGCACAACGATCATCGTGCAGAGACGGCGCTGTTGTGCCACGACATCGCCACCAAGATCCAGACCGAGCGTCGTGAACAATTCGCCCACGATCGAACCACTACCGCTTCCCTGACAACGCTCGCTAACGCCTTCTTGTTCACTGCGTCGTTGGAACTGCGGACCGAAGGACATAGAAGACATCTGAAACGCTTGAAGGGGCTGAGTCAGCTGTTGGGTCATGTGTTGGACTTCTTTCGCATACTGGGCGTAATCCTGCCCTTTCTGCGTCAAAGTATTGAGCTGATTCAGGTACGACTGGATCTGCGTAACGATGTGGTTCGGCATGTTGCCCACATCGGTCACGGGAATACCGGCACCGGCGTTGCCTGTCATGAAGGCGCAGGCCAGCGCCAGACTGGTCAGGAACGGAGCTTTACGCGATGTGCGGGACTTGCGGTCGGTCTTCATGGGGCACCTCCGGTGTGGTCTAGGCTTGATGGTTGGCGGGATGGAAACTGAATGAGTCGGATCTTACATATATAACGTGTTAAAGCGCGATTGTGGTCACAAAGTCAAGGCGCAGCCGCCCGGCGGCCGCCGCTTTCCGACGAACCGGCCTTCTTGCCCGAACCCTTGCGGTTGGTATAAAAATCCTCGAGCCAGTCCTCCGGCAACAGCGTATCCGAATCGGTGCCCTTGGCCGTGGCCCGGTCGGCCAGAACCTGGTGGAGGATCTCGATATTGTCGGTCGAAGCGGAGATGACCGCCAAGGCATCGTCCATGCCGCGCAGGTTGAGCTGGCAGACGCTTGACGCATGACCCTGTTTGACCAGGAAGCAGCGCGAACGCTCGTCGAGGCTCTTCACGACCTGATACTCGGCATCGGTCAGCTTGAGACCTTCGATGTAGTCCTCACGGTTCGCATTGGGGTTGGGCAGGAGGATCATGGTGGCGGTCTGTTCGATCAGGGCCGCGGCGATCGAACTCTTCAAGGCGTCTTCCGGGCTCTGGGTGGCGAAGATACCCAGGCCGTTCTGTTTACGGATGGTCTTCTGCTTGTTCTTGGCGAACTCTTTCAGTCCGCCCTCGCCATCCAGAATCTTCCAGAATTCGTCCATCACGTAGATAAGCGGGCGGCCATCGATCAATTCCTCCAAACGGTGCAGGAGGTAGTTGATGACCGGCACACGGACTTCGGGATTGTCGATGATGTCCGTGTAATCGAAGCCGATGATGTTCGCTTTCTGCAGGTCGATGGTGTCGACCGGGTTGTCGAACACCCAGCCCATGGATCCGGAGTTGGTCCATTTGCGCATGCGCGCGAACAGGCCATCGTCGCCCATGTTGGGCAGACTCTTCTGGAAGTTCGTCATGCTGCGCAGATGCATCGGCGTGTCGAGCATGTTCTCGACGCCGCGGAAGATATCTTCCTCATCGCGCGAGGTATATTCTTTTTTACCGAGCAAGACTTTGATGAGATCGGCGAGGAACTGCACGTTGCCTTCGTTGCGTTCGCACTGGAACGGGTTGAAACCCGTCGGCTGGCCGTTTTCGAGCGCCAGATAATTGCCGCCACAGGCACGCACGAAGATTTCGGCGCCGCGGTCCTTGTCGAAGAAGAAGATGGTCGGCGACGGGTTGTATTTCTGGACCTGGCTGAGCAGGAAGTTGATCAGCGCGGTCTTACCTGTACCCGATTTGCCGATGACCATCGTATTGGCGATGGCTTTCTCGCCCAGCGAATTCTCGGCCGGGTGGGTCGCATGGAAATTGAAGTAGTACGGCTGGCCGTTGGTCGTCTGCAACGTGGTGACGCACTCGCCCCATGGATTGTTGTCGCGCTTGCCGGAAGCGAAGTTGTGCAGCGGCGACAGCCCCAGGAAATTCAGCGAACTGACGTTCGCGATACGGGTCCGGTATTTCCAGTTGGCCGGCATCTGCGAATAGAAGGACGGCGCGACGGCGAGATCCTCCTTCGACGATACGAAACCGGCATTGGACAGCTCCGCACGCGTGGTCGCAACCCGCTGGCTCAGCGTTTCCTGAGTCTCCGCATACACCGCAATGATGAAATGGTATTCGCCCAGCACGAAATTACCGGACACCATCTCATCCATGGCGTAGTCGAGTTCGACGATCTGGCTCACCGCCTTGTCGCCCGAGGAAATCATCATGCCCTTGGTGCGCTCCAGCACCTTGAGCCCGTCTTGGCGGCCCATCGGACTGAAGGAATGGGTCATGACATACTCGAAATCGAGATACTTCAGACCATTGAGAATTCCGGGATAAGTGCCGTCGGCATATTCCTTGACGTTGAGGACTGCGCCGAAGTGATTGACGCCATTCGGCGTCGTAATCACGAAATCGCCACTTTTGGTGGAGAACATGTGCCTGCTGACCGGCAGGTAGTTGTAGATCGGCGCGTGCAGCACCGGCACCGGCTCTTCGATGCGGTTGAGAACGTAGCCCAGGAACTCGAGGGTTTCGGAGAAGACGACGCCGTTCGCGCCCTCGTACATGCCGAGACGATAGGGCGAGTAGTCCTTGATGACCGCTTCGACGTTTCCGGCGAGTTCGAGCAATTTGGCGACTGCCTGCTCTTCCTCGGCCTTGAGTTTGGCGTGCTCGGACGTCTTCTCCATGAGGCGTTTGCCGCCCACCACAGGACGGAAAATCATGGTCAGATACAAATCGTTCTGCATGATCTTCTGCGAGGAAAGCGCCGCGTAATAGGCGTCGGACATTTCCTGGTTGAAGCGCTGGCGAAAATTGCTCTTGATGTTCACGCGTCGCCGCCGGCGGATATCGTGTACCCAGAACGCGACGTTGACGAAGTCCGGCGCTCGCAGGGTCTGCAGCAACCGATTGAAGGTGTTGTGGCGGTGTTCGATCTCCCATTCCTCGCGCCCTACGAAGGGCAGGCCTTCGAGATGCCAGGACAGCAGATAATCGCCCTCGCGGGTCTTGATGACCGAGGGAGAGACATGCGAGGAGAACGGAACGAACTCGCTGATGGAAGTGTCGGGAGTGAACATGCGCCTTCGGGGTCGGAACTGTGCGGTGAAAACGAGGTCGGTCGAAAAACGCCTGACCATGACGGATCGGTATCGTCCCGGCGAGCCGTCGATCGATACCTTGAGCCGGTAGCAGGAGGATCCGTCTTCTCGGAAACTCCGCTATGCGTAACCTGTACGCCATTGCTCCCGGTGTCCGAACGCGTCGGACACCGGGAGCAACGGATCAAGCGGTGGAAACACCCCGTCGAGTCGCTTTGCCGGGACCGGTCATCTTGCCGCTGATGATGAACGGGCCGGAAAATTTGCGCTTCTCGCCAGGCTGCGTGTTGCGATAACCATTCGGGGAAAACACCCACATCCCCGCATGGTGTTTGACGTTGCGCGCCCGCAGCTTGAACTGGAGATTCAATCCAAGCAGACGGAAGATCATTTCGTCGCGCCTCGCCATCTGTCTCATGACGAAGATGACGGGCGGTATCAACAGCAGATACTGCAGACCGAAATAAAGCGCAAGCAGTAGCGAGCCGCCCGCACCGACGAAGAAGGGCACATAGGGCACCCCCATGAACATCGCCGGGCGGGTGCAGCCGCGGAAGAGCACATTCTTATGCATTGAAGACCGGCAGCACGTTCAGGAGCATCGCAGTGCCGCAGTCCTCAGTGGCACCGCCCTCGCCACCCATGAGCATGCGAGCGATCTGGCCGGCGGCACCGATCAGCAAGCCACCGATGAGAATCGGCGCGACGTCGGAAATGCGCTTGTGGGCGAAAGCAATCTGATAGCCGGCGAAGATGACGGCGATGGTGACGACGGCGATCGAAGCCATGTTGAGCAGGCCGGCGATATTTTCAAAGAAACCGCAGATACGCTCGTCGGCGCCCGCGAATTCTTGAGCGAACAGCATGTTCGGAACGGCAAGCACGGCCACGAAGACCAGTGCCATCAGCATCGAGGACACGTTGCCCTTGTTGGACATTTTCATCAGTTACTCTCCTTGGGTTGGTGGGGTGGAACGCTTGTTGCAACTATATACACGGTCGATGACAGCCCCGGGCATAGGGGGGGAAGCTAGAACACGAAAGCATCGTCCTGGTCCGGGGCGCTGATGACGAACGCTTTGTCCGAGGCCCGGCCACTGCGTTTGGGTTTGGCGTCGGCCGACTCGGGAGCGGGTGCCGCTTCAGCGGAGACGACCCGAGCGACGCCGACGGGACCATTGGCCAGGACCGCACGCCCGATGGATGGTGGCTGCATAGCGGGGATCGCAGCCACTGCGGGCGCCGGAACCTCGGCCACCATCGCAGCAGGCTCGGTCTGCGAGATCGCCTCGATCCGCGATGTTGGCTCGATCCGCGACCGCACGCGCTCGCTCCGTGAAGGAGCGACAGCCGCGAGTGGGGCGGTCGATTCCGCCGCCGCGACACGCTCGGCGGAAACGGCAGTGTTGTAGAGCGGATGCTTCGAAACCGGAACCGTTCTGCGGGCCGTACGCCCGACGACTTCGATCGCGGGAGTGCCCGGCGCGTCTTCAGCCGTTCGCCCCTGGCGGACGGAGGCGTAGATCTTCTGTACGTAACCGTGACGGAAGCCCGTGGAGAAATTACCCGAGTAGTAACAGCTGAACGACTTGCCCCAGTCGCCGCTGGCGCGCTGGTAGCATTCGGCGAGGATTTTGGAACCTGCGGAGAGGTTCGCGCACGGCTCGAAGGCTTTCTCGTAGGTGTCGAGGCCGTACTTGTCGAGGTTGTAACGATTCACCTGCGCCAGGCCGATCGAAAAATTGAAGCCACGGCTCTCCAGCATCCGCACGGTAGCGAGCGCTTCGGGAAGAGTCTTGGGCTGGCGCACCAGACGGCCGCCGACCACGCCGATGGCGTACGGATTGTACGAAGACTCGACACGCACCACGTGGTGCATGACTTCAGTAGGGACGGCCAGCCCCTGGCAGCCCATCAATTCCATACCCGGTAGCAAGACGGAACCCTCCTTTCCGGAGCGGCGTACATGCCGCAGCGATCATACTGTTGCCAAAACACGACATCCCCATGTCCTCTTTGTGCCCGGACCATACTCTACAGGCCGGTCAGACCTGTCAACGAATGAATGTGCGCTGATCATAGCAAAAACATGTCTTACGTCTCAAAACAGTGCCATCGAGAGACATTCAAGACATGAATGAGAGGCATCTCATGTCTGCTATCAGCACGCTTGCAGCCATGGCTGGGGGATGACGTAAGATCGCATCCGGTCGACAGGGGGCAGATGGATGGCAGGATCGTCAGAGAAAGTTGCAATTGAAACCATAGGGCCGCCGCCGTTTCGCGGCATCCGTGTCCTGCGCTTCCATCTGCGCGGAGCGAGGCGGACGCCTCACGTCGTCGTCACTGAAAATCCGTCCCACCGGACGATCGCCCTCCCCCGGACACCTGAATCACTGCAGGACGCCCCCCCGTGAGCAGCCAGAACTCAAATTCCAAAGCGAAATTCGTTTTCCTCCTTGTGCTTCTGGTCGCCGCTGTCGCCGCCGGGTTCTACCTGTCCGGCTATATCGTGCTGATGCAGCTCAAGCTGCGTGGCGTCGATCTCCACTGGAACACCTGGTGGAACTACTACCAGGTCATCGATCAACCGCAGGTTCTGCCCTACGCCAAGAAGATCAAGAACAGCGGCGCGATCGGCTTCGGGATTCCGATCGCAGGGTGGCTGGGCATGATGTTGTTGATGCTCAAACCGAGGCCGAAGGCGCTGCACGGCGACGCCCGCTTCGCCACGGGCGGCGATCTGTCCGAGAAGGGCATGTTCAAATCCGAGAAGAACGGGATCGTGGTCGGCAAGTTCGGCGGCAAGCTGCTGCGCCTGAGCGGCCAGCAGTTCGTGATCCTGGCCGCGCCCACCCGCTCGGGCAAGGGCGTGGGCATCGTGATCCCGAACCTGCTCGACTACCAGGAATCGCTGGTGGTGCTGGACATCAAGCAGGAGAACTTCGACCTGACCAGCGGCTGGCGCGCCAGCGTCGGCCATGAGATCTATCTGTTCAATCCGTTCGCGGAGGACCGCCGCAGCCATCGCTGGAATCCGCTGACCTACGTCTCCGACGACCCCGCGTTCCGCGTATCCGATCTGATGAGCATCGCCGCGATGCTGTATCCGGACGGCGCGGAGGATCAGAAGTTCTGGGTCAGCCAGGCGCGCAACGCGTTCATGGCCCTGGCGCTGTATCTGTTCGAGAAGTACGACGACGACCAGAAGATCGGCTTCCCGTTCTCGAAACCGCCGTCGCTGGGCGCGATCTATCGCCTGTCCTCGGGCGACGGCCAGAGCGAACTCAAGCCGTTCCTCAAGGATCTGGCGCAGCGCCCGTTCCTGAGCAGTCACGCCAAGACCGCGTTCTCCGGCATGTTGTCGCAGGCGGACGAGACGTTCGCGTCGATCCTCGGCACCTTCAAGGAACCGCTGAACGCGTTCATCAACCCGATCCTCGACGCGGTGACCAGCGCCGACGACTTCCTGCTCACCGACGTGCGCAAGAAGAAGATGACCATCTATATCGGCATCCAGCCGAACAAGCTGGCCGAGAGCCGGCTCATCATCAATCTGTTCTTCAGCCAGCTCATCAACCTCAACACCAAGGAGCTGCCGCAGAACAACAAGGAACTGAAACACCAGTGCCTGTTGTTGATGGACGAATTCACTTCGATCGGCAAAGTCGACATCATCTCCACCGCGGTGTCGTACATGGCGGGCTACAACATCCGGCTGCTGCCGATCATCCAGAGCATGTCGCAGCTCGACGCCACGTACGGCAAGGATATTTCGCGGACGATGATCACTAATCACGCGCTGCAGATCGTCTACGCGCCGCGCGAGCAGCAGGACGCCAACGACTATTCCGAAATGCTCGGCTACACCACGGTCAAGAAGGACAGTTTCACCCGCGGCCGCGAGTTCAGCCGCAGCGAGTCGGAAGAACGTCGCGCGCTGATGCTGCCGCAGGAATTGAAGGCGATTGGTTTCGACAGGGAAATCTTCTTCTACGAAGGCATTCCGCACCCGGTGCTGTGCGACAAGATCAAGTATTTCCAGGACAAGTATTTCACCCAGCGCCTGTTGCCGGCAGTGACGGTGGAACCGATGGTGATCAAGATCTGACCCATCGGTCGGAACCTGCGCCGGGGCGACCGCGTTGCCCCGGCACGCTATGATCGCGGGACGTCTACGAGGATTCCCGCCATGACCCGTTCCACGCTCGCCGTCGCCCTGTGCTGCCTCGCACCTTTGCATGCCGGCGCAGCGGATATCGCGCTGCAATGCGAACGTCTGTTCGACAGCCGCAAGGGGCAGATGCTCGGCGCGCACACCGTGGTGGTGCGCGACGGCAAGGTCGCCGAAGTGCGCGCAGGCCGCAGCGAGATCGCGGGCGGCCGCACGATCGATCTCGCAGGACACACCTGCACGCCCGGCTGGACCGATCTGCACGTACACCTGGGCAGCCAGTCCAGCCCGCGCAGCTATGAGGAAGGTTTCCGTCTGGACGACACCGCGTTCGCACTGCGCGGCGTGAGCTACGGACGCAAGACGCTGATGGCCGGATTCACCAGCGTGCGCGATCTCGGCGGCGAAGTCGCGCCGCATCTGCGCGACGCGATCAATCAGGGCCTGATAGAAGGGCCGCGGATCTGGGCCGCGGGCAAATCGATCGCCACCACCGGCGGCCATGCAGACCCGACCAATGGCATGAATTCGGCGCTGGCGCATCTGGTCGGCCCACCGGGCCCCACCGAAGGCGTGATCAATTCGGTCGAGGATGCGCGCCAGGCCGTGCGCCAGCGCTACAAGGAAGGCAGCGACGTCATCAAGATCACTGCCACCGGCGGCGTGCTCAGCTATGCGCGCTCCGGCGATGCGCCGCAGTTCACGGTGGAGGAAGTGCGCTCGGTGGTCGACACCGCGAAGGACTACGGTTACCGCGTCGCCGCGCATGCGCACGGCGCCGAAGGCATGAAGCGCGCGGTGCTGGGCGGCGTCACCAGCATCGAGCACGGCACCTACATGAACGACGAGATCATGGCGCTGATGAAACAGAAAGGCA
This sequence comes from Pseudomonadota bacterium, assembly GCA_040386495.1. Taxonomy (GTDB): domain Bacteria; phylum Pseudomonadota; class Gammaproteobacteria; order Xanthomonadales; family Xanthomonadaceae; genus Lysobacter_I. Next base: position 42,073 of record JAZKFJ010000009.1, on the reverse strand, counting down.
CCTGGTACGTGCCGACCATTTCTGCTGGCCGTTTCGTTGCCGAGAAAGCGAAGATCGACGGTTATTTTCCCGACGTCGTGCGCCCGAAAGCCGCACGCATCGGCGCGCTGATCCAGGAAACCGCGGGCAAGGCCTACAAGGCCGGGGTGAAGATCGGCTTCGGCACCGACATGGGCGTAGGCCCGCATGGCGAAAACGCGCGCGAATTCATCCATATGGTCGAAGCCGGCATTCCAGCGACGTATGCGCTGCAATCGGCAACGATTTACGCCGCCGAAGTGTTGGGCGTGGACGATCAGGGCACGATCGAGGTCGGCAAGCGCGCGGACATCGTCGCCATGCCCGGCGATCCGCTGAAGGACATCGACGTGGTGATGAACGTCGATTTCGTGATGAAGGACGGTGTGATCCACAAGCGTCCCGGCGACGAGGATCGAGCGCACTGATGGCGAACATGGAATGGGTCGGTTATCTGGCCGCGGCGCTGACCACCCTCGCCTTCGTACCCCAGGCGATGCAGACCATCCGCACCCGCGACACCCGCGGCATTTCGCTGGGCATGTATGTGGTGTTCACCATCGGCATCGCCTTCTGGCTGGTCTACGGCATCGCCCTGGGGTCCATGCCGATGATCCTCTCGAACACCGTGACGTTCCTGCTGTCGGCGACGATCCTGGGACTGAAGATCAAGCACGGCTGAGCGGCGCTTCGCGGCCGGCGTACGTTGCCCAGGCGAACCAGACCAGGAACGCCAACCGCGGCGCGAACGCCGCCATCGCTCCGGGCCATGGCGGCAATGCGAGCGCCAGCACTGCGATCGATGCGACCACCATCGCGCGCCTGAACCCGCGCGATTGTGCGCTGGCCGCAAGCAGTGCGCCCGCCGCCGCGAAAGCGATCCACCACATCGTCCAGGCCAACGCATGCAGCGCGTTGGCTTGGCCGCCCAGGTCTTCGGGATCGAGCGGGAAAAGACCCTGCGCCGCGAACGCCAGCGCCGACAGCGTCGCGAGTTGCGTGCCGATCCGCGCCCGCCAGCCCGCCGTCGCCGGCAACGCCGAACGCATCGTCCAGAACAGGAACGCCACCAACAGCCCCGGTAATACGAAAGCGAGAGTATTGAAAGCCAGCGCCCCCGGCACGCCGACGGCGCCGAGCAACGCCAGCGGGTGTTCGCGATGCGAGTAACCGTCGAGCATCGTGCCGCAGATCATCGCTGCGGCGGCGAACATCGCAAGGGCAACCGGGCCGCAGAATCGCGAGCGACGATTCATGCGCCATCCTTCCACTGGAACACATCCTCGACGCCCACGCCGAACGTCCGCGCGATCCGGAACGCCAGTTCCAGCGATGGCGCGTAACGCCCGGCTTCCAGCGCGATGATCGTCTGCCGGGTCACGCCGCAGGCCTGAGCGAGCGCTTCCTGGGTCATTTCGCCATGCTCGAAACGGAAGCGGCGGATGTGATTGGCGATCGGCGTCGCGGTCATTGACGTTCGCGCCAGTGATCGCGTCGATACAAGATCAATGTCGCCACGTACTCGCACAACCACCCCCACATCAACGCGAAGATCAGCAGGTTGCCGATCATCAGCGGCGTCGCCCAAGCGAGACGAGACGCCGGCGTGAAGCCAAGCATCACCGCAATGCCGACGATGCTGAAGATCAGTGCGCCCCTGCCCCAGCCGGCGACTTGCACCGCGATCTCACGGTCGCGCTCGTCTTCCTCAACGATTCCCTTCCAACGCGACGCGAGCACGCCGGACAGGATCGTCCAGGCGATCAGCAGCAGCACCAGATTGCGGCCGACGGCGGTCGCGTCCGGGTTGTGCGGGATCGGTGCATCGTTGAAAACGTGCATCTTTGCGAAGAAGTAGGCCATGGCGACCAGAGTGAAGCCGGCGCCGACCCGCGCCTTCCATTCCGCCGGCGACGCCGACCGCGCCAGCGCCTCGCGCGGAAGTCTCGACACCGAGTACAGCAGCCCCCAAGCGCTGGCGATCAACAGCACCATGCCGAGATTGCCGGCATCCCAGCCCAGCAATTGCTTCGGCCCCGCTAGCAACAACCAGAGGGCGCAGCCCGCGACCAGCATCAGTCCCCAACGCATCCAAACCGGCACGATCATCGACGTAAGCTCATGATTACAAAATGTAATGTGAAGCATACATTTCGATTTCCGGATGTCAAGTACACCTTACATCGCCCTCAGCGGTCTCCGACTTGGCACAATCGCGGAAGAAGCCCGAACGCATCACGTAAGGAAGTCCGCATGTCAGCCAGCCTGTCCGCAACGGCAGAACCCCCGATCCAACCGCCCGCCGCCGGAACCGGCGCGCGTCCGCGCTGGCGCAACCCCGCCCTGTATTTCGCGGCCGCCTGGAGCGGCTTTTTCGTGATGGGCGTGGAATTGCTTGGGGGCCGCCTGTTGGCGCCGTACTTCGGCAGTTCGATCTTCGTCTGGGGGGCGCTGATCGCCGTGTTCATGACCGCGCTGGCCATCGGTTACCTGATCGGCGGCCAGTTGTCGCTGCGCGCGCCGTCGCAGATGGGGCTGGGGCTGCTGCTGATCGCGGAGGCCCTGTTCGCGCTGCCGATCGTGTTTTTCGGCGATGCGGTATTCGATGCGTTGTCGTATGCGATCTCGGACCCTCGCTACGGCTCGCTATTGGCTTCCGCGCTGATGTTCAGCGTACCGACGCTGTTCTCGGGGATGGTGTCGCCGTACGCGGTGCGCCTGCTGATCCGCGACATCGAGAAATCCGGGCAGTCCGCCGGTCGTCTGTATTTCGCGTCCACCCTGGGCTCGGCCGGCGGCACCATCCTGACCACCTTCTATCTGGTGCTGCTGTTGGAGATCGATTCGATCATTCTCGGCCTGATCGCGATCTCGTTCGCGATCGGCGCGGCGCTGTGCATGACCGGGCGCCGCCACCATGCGGCTTGAGTGGCTGGCCGGCCCATTGTCGATGCTTCTGCTGCTGGCGACCGTCGGCTGCGACCGCGATGCCGATCCGAACAAGGGCAGGATCGTCCACCGCGAAAAATCGATGTATCGCGACATCATCGTGCTGGATACCGGCACGCATCGCTGCATGTCGTTCGCCCGACGCGGCGGCATGCAGAGCTGCATCTACACGAACGCCCCGGACCAGTTGGCCATTCCGTATACCCGGGCCGTGTTCGCGGGCCTGATGGCCAATCCCGGCGCCCGGCGCGTGCTGGTGATCGGCCTGGGCGGCGGCGTGATCCCCACCGCGATGCGCCGGATCGACCCCAAGCTGCGGATCGACGTGGTGGAACTGGACCCCGCGGTCGTCGCGGTCGCCAAACGCTATTTCGGGTTCCGCGAAGACCCGGGCCTGCATACGTTCATCGGCGACGGCCGCGTGTTCGTCCGTCGACAGGCGAAGGCCGGGGTGCGATACGACCTGATCGTCATCGATGCCTACGAGCGCGTTTACGTCCCCGAGCATCTGATGACACGCGAATTCATCGGCGAAGTGAAGTCGTTGCTCGCCCCGGGCGGGGTGGTCGCCTCCAATACCTTCGCCCGCGGGCCGCTGGCGCCGTACGAGGCAGCGACTTATCAAGCGGTGTTCGACGACACCCGGACGGTGGAGATGTCGATGGGCAACCGGATCATCCTCGCCGGCCGCGACGGACTGCCGCCGGCGGAAACGCTGCGCGAACACACGACCCGGCAGCAGATGAAGCTGCTCGCGGTCGGCATTTTCGCGGCCGAGCTGGAATCGCAGGCACAGCCGAAGATCAGCGGCTATCGCCCGCTGACCGACCAGTATTCGCCGGCCAATCTGCTGTTCGGGGAATAGGGCGATGCCGGCCGAACATAGGCGGCCACCTTGGAATCGCGGCCGGCTGGCACAATAGTCCCGACTCACGCCAACGGAATCGCCGCATGTCCTCCACGTCTCCCCACGTTTTCGATGCCACCACCCAGGGTTTCGAGACCGATGTCATGCAACGCTCGCTGCAGACCCCGGTGCTGCTGGATTTCTGGGCCGAATGGTGCGGCCCCTGCAAGACCCTCGGCCCGATGCTCGAAGCGCTGGCGGCCGAATACAACGGCGCATTCGTGCTGGCGAAAGTCGATGTGGATGCCGAAAAGGAACTCGGCGCGGCGTTCCAGATCCGCTCGATCCCGACGGTGGTGCTGGTCAAGGACGGGCAATTGGTCGATGGCTTCCAGGGCGCGCTGCCCTTGGGCCAGTTGCGCGAATTCCTGACCCATCACCAGATCGAACCGGGCGCGGCCGACGAAGCGCCCGTCGAAGACGCCGCGCCCGAGCCGCCGACCGTGGACCCGCAGGCCGAAGTGGAGCGCCTGCGCGGCGAGATCGAAGCCGCGCCGGAGAACGACGGCCTGAAGCTGGAACTCGCGCTGGCCCTGCTGCAGACCGGCGCCACCGCCGACGCCGAACGCCTGCTGGACGCCCTGCCCGCCAATCTTTCCACCGACGACCGCGCCGTGCGCGCCCGCGCCCGCCTCGGCTTCGCCACGCTGCTGAAGGACGCGCCGCCCGCTGAAACGCTGCAGGCCGCCGTCGCCGACGACGAAAGCGATCTGCGCGCCCGGCACCTGCTTGGCGTGCATCACATCGTGGCCGGTCGTTCGCAGGAGGGGCTGGAGCAGTTCATCGAAATGCTGCGCCGCGATCGCGCCTATCAGGACGGTCTTGCGCGGCGCACGCTGATCGACGCCTTCCGCATCATCGAAGACGAGGATCTGGTCGGCCAGTACCGCCGCAAAATGTCCTCGCTGTTGCTGGTGTAACGCCCGCATGCCGCGTCAACTGTCGGCGCGCGGGCTGCGCCGGATCATGAATCTGTGGCCGCCGTATCTGTTCAGCGGCGTACGCGTGCGCACGATCGCAGAGGACTGGCGGCACGCCGAGATAGAATTGCGCTCGCACTGGTGGAACCGCAATTACGTCGGCGTGCATTTCGGCGGCAATCTGTTTTCGATGACCGATCCGTTCTGGATGCTGCTCACACTGAACGCCCTGGGCAAGGATTACATCGTCTGGGACAAGGCCGGCGCGATCGATTTCCGCAAACCCGGCCGCGGCACCGTGCGTGCGCACTTCCGGGTGGACGATGCGATGCTCGACGAGATCCGCGCAGCCACCGCAGGCGGCGAGAAGTACTTGCGCTGGTGCGAAACCGAGGTTGTCGATGCCACGGGCGAAGTCGTCGCGCGCGTGCGCAAGCAATTGTATATCCGCAGGAAAGAGAAGATCTCGCCGTCAGTGTGAGGTTGTTTTCGAGACGTTCTGAAAGTATTCCGGCAGCGGAATTTCCCAGTAGGCTCCTGAGCCCGTGCCATAGTTTTTGAGCCTCAGCGTGCGTCCATCAGGGCCGATGCCGGTTTCGCGCTCCGGCGCACCGACGTCCGCTGCGGACGCGCGCAGGCGCACATCGATCGCGCGGGTGTCCGAAGTGTCTGCGCGGAGGCGCAGCAACAACGCGATCAGCCGCAGTTTCGCGTTCGCATCCTGCACGCGTTTCGGATAGGGATCGAACGCCGGGTTGGCGATGCTGGACAACAGACATCCCACTGGATTGCCGACGCACTGGAATCGGAGGAACAAGTCGTCGCCGGGCGCGGGCGGCGCCGGTCGATCCGTCCTCATCGCATGCGTCACGTTTTCACCGCAATAGAACGACAGCAATTCCGCGCGCTGCGCTTCGGTCATGTCTGCACTGTAAAACAAGGGCATCAATACTTTTTGGAATTTCGACATGGCTTCCGACTCACCGGTCTCGATTTGCCGTGTCGCCGATTCGAGGAAGCGGAACTCGCCCTGCATCGCCAGGCACATCGATAACTCTTCGGCGGTGGTTGCCGCGAACGCCTGCGAACACGCCGGCGGGAGTTCGAAATCGCGCGGCGTCTCCGCCAGCATCTCAGCGAACAGGCGGCCGTACACATCCGCCGAGTACGCGGTGCCGATCAACCGGCTAATTAGCGTATCGCTGTTTGCACCGAGACGCCGCCAGGTCGCGATCGCGCCACAGGTGCCTTCAAACGCTTCGTGACGTCGGCCATCGACGAAATCCAAGGCATAGCGCGTGGCCGGCAGTTTTCCGGACGGATAGGGGGGCAGGATAAAACCGAGCGAGTCGGCGAAACGCGGATGACGGATCCCGTCATATGCCGACAAGCTCTCGGCACGGTCGATGATCGCGGCATGGCGCGCGAGCAGTGCGGCATACCGCTCACGGTCGGCCATCACTTTTTGCAGACAACCACCGCTTCCGCCGCACCAGAGGTCAATGTCGTCTGGCGAAAGCGATTGCTTCGGATAGCGCTGCTCGGCGCTGCTGGAGAACCCGCTCGATGGATGCGATTCCCCAGACCCGTCACGAGAAGCAGTCGCGAGCCGACGCATATCTTCCGCTAACACACGTTCTTGTTCAGCTTGGGGGATGTCGTATGGTAGGAGCCACAACGCCCCGAACGCGTTTTCCCCATTCAAAGGCGGAATCTTGCGTATTCCCACGAGTGCCGCATCCTGGGCATCGGTCGGCCCCAGCCAGCGCGACAGCGACCAGGCGGCCACGGTCAGCAACATGAACGCCATCAGCATCCTTGCGGCCCATTTCAGCCCTTGCCTGATCGCCATACGGAACGGTGCGCCCTGCTTTCGCCCTTGGATGAGCATACCGTCACGCACAAACACATTCACTCCCGGGGCCGCCTTGGGTATGCTCGGCGGGTAACAGGGGGATGTACATGAGCTCTACGCAAAAGGAGCAGCAGGAAGGATGGCCGGAGATTCCCGGTTACCGCCTGCTGCGGATTCTCGGGCACGGCGGCATGTCGACGGTTTACCTTGGCCAGCAGCTGTCGCTGGGTCGCGAGGTGGCCATCAAGGTCATGCGTCTGGAAGCGTTGACCGACGAGACCGGCCGTCGCCGTTTCGAGAACGAAGCGCGCACCATCGCCCGCCTCGACCATCCGCATATCGTGCATATCCACGAAGTCGGCCGGACCCGCGAAAGCCAGCCCTACCACGTGATGCCGGTACTGCCGCGCGGGCATCTGGGCAAGCGCAACCTCACCCGCGACGAGTCGCGGGTGCGCGAAATCCTCGAAGCCCTGCTCAGCGCACTGGCCTACGCGCATGGCCGCGGGGTGATCCATCGCGACGTCAAGGCCGAGAACGTGCTGTTCGACGAGGCCGAGCGGCCGATGCTGACCGATTTCGGCATCGCCCTGCGCCGCGGCTACGGATCCCGCGTCACCACCGCCGGCGTGGCGATGGGCAGCACCGCCTACATGGCGCCCGAACAGGCGCGCGGCACCGAGGTGGATCTGCGCGCCGACCTCTACAGCCTCGGCGTGCTGGCATGGGAGATGCTGGTCGGCAGCCTGCCGTATCAGGCCGAAGACGGGCTGTCGATGGCGCTCAAGCATGTGCAGGATCCGATCCCGCGCCTGCCGCCGCATCTCGCTCACTGGCAGCGGTTCTTCGATCGCGTCCTGGCCAAGACCCCGATCGAACGCTTCAACGACGCACCGGACATGCTGGCCGCGATGCATCGCGTGCCGCATGCGCGCCGCCAGCCCATGCGCGCGTCTCTGGCGCGGCTGCGCGCCCGCATCGGCCCGAAAGAGATTCTGCTCGCGGCCGCAGGCATCGCGGTCGTCGCGGGCGGCATCGCGCTGCTGATCCGCTTCGACCAGCGCAGCATCGAACGCAGCTTCGCCAGCGACAGCGCAAGCTCGGGCACGCAGTTGCCGATGACCGCCGACCTGGATCCGACCCGCGGCGCGCCGCTGTCCGACCCCACCGACTCGATGCTGCGCGCGGCGCCGGAGTCCGCAGCGCACCGCTTCGTCGTGGACGCGGAGCGGCATCTGCAGCAGCGTCGGCTGATCTCGCCTCCCGGCGGAAACGCCTACGACAGCGTGATGGCGGCCTGGCGCACCGATCCCAGCCATGCCGGCCTGGCCGCGATGAGCGACCGGCTGCTGACCGCACTCGGCGGCGAGACCGAACAGCGCCTGCGCAAGGGCGACGACGCGGCCGTACGCGATCTGATCAGCCGGATGCAGCGCCTGGCCGAACAGGATCGCGCCACGGGTGTCGCGCGGATGGCGCAGCTCAGGAAACAACTGGGCGCCGGCCTGTCGGCGCGCATGAGCGAGGCGCAGGCCAAGTTCGACCGCGCCGCTGCCGGGCGCGTAGTCGCTTCGGCCAAAGGCCTGGGCATGGACAGGGCGCAGATCGCGGCGCTGCAGTCGCGGGCCGCGAAGATCGTGCAGCCCGGCGACCGCGTCGCCGACAACACCATCGGCGACATGACCCTGGTCGATACCGGCGGCAAACTGGTCGCGGTCTCGCGGGCATCGGTCAGCCGCAACGATTACGCGGCCTTCGTCAAGGCGACCAAACGTCCGCCGTCGCTGTGCCGCGAACGCGCATCGCTGCTGCGGGTGCTGGCGCCGCGGACCTGGGAAACGCCCGGTTTCGAGCAATCCGGCAGTGGCTCGGTGGTCTGCGTGTCGTGGCAGGACGCCGACGCCTATGCGCGCTGGCAGAGCCAGCGCGGCAACCATCGCTATCGCTTGCCCAGCGCCTCGGAAGCGCAGGCCGCATCGCGCAACGACAACGGCAAGGCGGTGGCCGAGTGGCTGGGCGAATGCGCCGGAGGCAGCTGCGCCAAGCGCATGTCGGCGGGCCGCAGCTGGCGCGGTGCGGGCGGCGGGCGTCCACTGGAAGCGGCGCGCGGTTACGACGATGTCGGTTTCCGGCTGGTGCGCGAGCTGTAACCGCCGCGCCGGCCGCCCGTACAATCGCCGGATGTCGAATCCCCGCTCGTTCAGCCGCCGCCTGCAAGGCCTCTTCTTCACCGGCCTGCTTACCCTCCTGCCGATCTGGCTGACCTGGGTGGTGGTGAAATTCGTGTTCGTGATGCTGTCGGATCTCAGCCGGCCACTGATCGATCCGCTGCTGCAGAATGTCGCGTCGACAGGGCCCGAAGCGCTGGGCTGGCTGGCGCAGGCTTGGGTGAAGACGGCGCTTGGCCTGATCGCCACCCTCGGCGTGATCCTCGCGGCAGGCTGGCTGACCCGGCGCGTGCTCGGGCAGCGGCTGCTGCGCTGGTTCGAGGCCCTGATCAAACGCATTCCGCTGGCCAATACCATTTACGGCAGCGCGCGCAAGCTCCTGGACATCCTGCAGACCAAACCGGACGGCACCCAACGCGTGGTGTTGATCGATTTCCCGCACGCAGAGATGAAAACGCTCGGCTTCGTCACCCGGGTCATGCGCGAAAACGGCACCGGCCGCGAACTCGCCGCGGTCTATGTCCCGACCACGCCCAACCCGACGTCGGGCTATCTGGAAATCGTGCCGGTCGAAAAAATGACCCCGACCGACTGGACCGTGGACCAAGCCATGAGCTTCATCATCAGCGGCGGCGCGGTCGCGCCGGATTCCATTCCGTTCTCGGCGCCGGGCGCCGCTTCGAAGGCCGCATCGAAAACCAGCATTCCGCCGGAGACCGCAACGCCATGACCCCGCATCTGCTCGACGACCGCGCCACCCGGCTGTTCATCGGCCTGGCCGCTTTCTTCTGCGTCAACGCGGTGCTGGCCGAATTCATCGGCGTGAAGATCTTCGCGCTGGAGGACACGCTGGGCATCGCGCCGCTGGAGTGGAACCTGTTCGGCCAGACCGGCTCGCTCAGCTTCACCGCGGGCACGCTGCTGTGGCCGATCGTGTTCGTGTTCACCGATGTCATCAACGAGTTTTACGGCAAGCGCGGCGTGCGCATGATCTCGTGGATCGCGGTCGCGCTGATCCTGTACGGCTTCGTGTTCGCGTTCGCCGCGATCCATCTGGCGCCCGCCGACTGGTGGGTGGACTCGGTGAAATCGCAGGGCGTTCCGGATTACCAGAAAGCCTTCGCCGCGGTCTTCGGACAGGGGCTGTGGACCATCGCCGGCTCGGTCGTTGCGTTCCTGCTGGGGCAGTTGATCGATGTCTCGGTCTTCCATCGCATCCGCAGCATGACCGGCGAGAAACACGTGTGGCTGCGCGCGACCGGCTCCACCGCGGTGTCGCAACTGGTCGACAGCTTCGTGGTGCTCTACATCGCTTTCGTGCTTGGGCCGCAGCAGTGGCCGACCTCGCTGTTCATGGCGGTCAGCAGCATCAATTACCTCTACAAGATGCTGGCCGCGATCGCTCTGATCCCGCTGATCTATGTGATGCGCCGCGTCATCATCGGCTACCTCGGCGAAGCGCGCGCGACGCAGTTGCGCGACGAAGCCGCCGGCTGACGCCCCGCCCGAGCAGGGCCGCCGGCGAACCGCTTCAGCCGTCCCATTCCCGGCAATGACCTTTGGCCGATGCCATCCCCGGCCGATGCGGTGAGTCTTGCGGGGTCGCGCCGGCCCAGCCGCTCGCCCGTTTCGCGATCGCCATTCGCCATCGTCGCCAACCAGACCGGAGTCCGTCATGACCACAACATCCACCGCGCGCGCGCTGCTCGCACTCGCCGTCGCCGCAGCGCTGGCCGGCAGCGCTTCCCTGCCATTCGCCGCATCCGCCGCGCCGCAGGCGAGCCCGGCCGCTTCCACCGCCGAATCCAAGGCCCAGCGCCTGAACGCCCTCTACGCCGAATACTGGGAAGAGACCCTGAAGCTCAACCCGATCCAGGCGACGTTCCAGGGCGACACCCGCTACAACGATCGACTGCCGAATTTCCTGACCGCCGAGTCGCGCAAGGAAGCGCACGACTTCAACGTGCGCTGGCTCGAAAAGATCGAAGCGATCGGCCCTGAGGGTCTGGGCGGACAGGATCGCTTGAGTTACGACATCTTCGTGAAGAACGCGAAGGACACGCTGGAGGGCGAACGCTTTCCCGGTCATCTGATGCCGATCAACCAGTTCAACAACATCGCCGGATTCGTGGCGCAGTTGGGCGCCGGCACCAATGCGCAGCCGTTCAAGACGGTGAAGGATTACGACGACTGGCGCGCCCGCGGCGGCAAGCTGGCGCCGATCATGGACCAGGCCATCCTCAACATGCGCGAGGGCATGCGCGAGGGCGTGGTGCAGCCGAAGGCGCTGATGCAGAAGGTGTTGCCGCAGTTCGACGCGCTGATCGCCGACCAGGCCGACAAGACCCTGTTCTGGGGCCCGATCAAGAACATTCCCGCGTCGTTTTCCGAAGCCGACAAGGCCAGGATCACCGCCGAATACAAGACGATGATCGAGCAGGAGATCATGCCCGCGTACCGCCGCATGCGCGAATTCATCGCCAAGGAATATCTGCCGGCGTGCCGCGACACCGCAGGCATGGCGGATCTGCCGAACGGCCAGGCCTGGTATGCGTTCAACGCATATTCCAGCACCACCACCCGTCGCACGCCCGCGCAGATCCACCAGACCGGCCTCGACGAAGTCGCGCGCATCCACGACGAGATGCGCAAGGTGATGCAGCAGGTCGGGTTCAAGGGTTCGTTGCAGGACTTCTTCAAATACGTGAACACCGACAAGAAGTTCGAGTTCGCCTCGGAAGACGCCCTGCTCGCGCACTACCGCAGCATCGAGGCGCTGCTGGAGCCCGGCCTGAACCGCATGTTCAACCTCAAGCCCAAGGCCGGCTTCGAGATCCGCCCGATCGAGGCCTTCCGTGCGCAATCGTCCGCGGGCGGCGAATACCAGTCGCCCAGCGAAGACGGGACGCGCCCGGGCATCTTCTACGTCAACACTTACGACCTGCCCAGCCGCAAGACCTGGGACAGCGAGGATCTGTTCCTGCATGAAGCCAAACCGGGCCACCACTTCCAGCTGGCGCTGCAGCAGGAACTGAAAGGTTTGCCGAACTTCCGCCGTTTCGGCGGCGAAACCGCCTTCATCGAGGGCTGGGGCCTGTACTCGGAAACCATCGGCAAGGAGCTGGGCATCCTCAACGACCCATACATGTACTTCGGCATGCTGCAGAACGAACTGTGGCGTTCGATCCGCCTGGTCGTCGACACCGGCTTCCACAGCAAGGGCTGGACCCGCGAGCAGGTGATCAAGTACATGCTCGACAACTCGGCGACCAGCGAAACCGACGCCGTGGCCGAGGCCGAGCGCTATATGGCGATCCCCGGCCAGGCGCTGGCCTACAAGACCGGCCAGCTCAAGATCACCGAACTCCGCGCGCGCGCCGAAAAAGCCCTGGGCGCCAGATTCGACATCAAGGCCTTCCACGATGAAGTGCTGAAGGACGGCTCGGTACCGCTGGATGTGCTGGAAGCGAAGATCGACCGCTGGATCTCGGAACGCAAGAAGATGTAATCCGGAATCGAGGCTCCGTCGCAGGCTTTATCCGCATGCCCGCATTTGCGGGCATGCGCCTTTCCGGCGCTTCGATCTTCGCGCAACGGCACTGCCTTCAATAAGATTTGCTTTCGCGCATTTCGCGCGTGCGTGCGCACGGCGCAAACGCATCGCTGCGCGACTGCGACCAGTATTCGCGAAACACCGCATGCTCCACGCTGCCGTCCAGCAGCGCACCCGGCGCGATGAAGCTGTACAAGGCGCCGAGCGATCGCACTTCGAACGGCGACACCCTTCGCAGGATGTGTTCCGGACCCAGTTCGGAAGGATGTTCCAACCCTGCCGCGCACAACATCTCGCGCAGCGCCTTCAGGGTGTTGCGATGGAACTGATGCACGCGGGTCGCCTTGTCCGGCACATCGAGCTTGCGCCATCGCGAAGGGTCCTGGGTCGCGATGCCGGTCGGGCATCGGTCGGTGTGACAGCTCTGTGCCTGGATGCAACCCAGCGCGAACATGAAACCGCGCGCGGCGTTGCACCAGTCCGCGCCCATCGCCAGCGTGCGCGCGATATCGAAAGCGCTGGCGATGCGTCCGGCGGCGCCGATGCGGATGCGATCGCGGAGATTCAGCCCCACCAGGGTGTTGTGCACCAGCATCAATGCCTCGTGCATCGGCACGCCGACGTGATCGATGAACTCCGCCGGCGCCGCGCCGGTACCGCCCTCGGCGCCATCGACGACGATGAAATCCGGGAGAATCCCGGTCTCGTGCATGGCTTTGGCGATCGAGAACCATTCCCATGGATGGCCGATGGCGAGCTTGAATCCAACCGGTTTTCCGCCCGACAACTCGCGCATCCTGGCGATGAATTCGAGCAGGCCGATAGGCGTGGAGAACGCGGAGTGCCGCGCCGGCGAGACGCATTCGACGCCCTGCCTGACGCCGCGGGTCGCGGAAATTTCCGCGCTGACCTTGGCTGCGGGCAACACGCCGCCGTGCCCGGGCTTCGCGCCCTGCGACAGCTTCAGTTCGATCATCTTCACCTGCGGGTCGCGCGCGTTCGCGGCGAAACGCTCCTCGCTGAACCCGCCGTCGTCGTCGCGGCAACCGAAATAGCCGCTGCCGATTTCCCAGACCAGGTCGCCGCCGTGTTCGCGGTGGTACGCCGAAATCGAACCTTCGCCGGTGTCGTGATAGAAACCGCCGCGCCTGGCGCCGTCGTTCAACGCGCGGATCGCGTTCGCGGACAACGCACCGAAGCTCATCGCCGAGATGTTGAACACGCTGGCATCGTAGGGCTGTGCGGACTCGCTGCCGATGCGGATGCGGAAATCCTCGGAAGCGATCTCCGTCGGCATCACCGAATGATTGATCCATTCGTACTCGCTGCCGTACACGTCCTGCTGGGTGCCGAACGGCCGGGTGTCGTTCACCGATTTGGCGCGCTGGTAGATCAGCGCCCGCTGCTGGCGCGAATACGGCACCTCGGCGGTGTCGGACTCGATGAAATACTGGCGCATCTCCGGGCCGATGGATTCCAGTCCATAGCGGAAATGGGCGAGGATCGGATAATTGCGGCGCAGCGTGCTGCGGGTCTGCGACAGATCCCACACGCCCAGCGCAGCGAAGCCACCGAACAGCGCCACGCCCGGAATCCAGACAGGACCAAGGAACGCGACGGCGATCGCGCACAGGATGCTCAGTGCGACACTGGCGAACAATGCGGCGTAACGCGACATGCAACCCCCTGCGTGTGTGCGGAACGAATGCGCGCCGCAGCGCGTATCGAATTCATGGAATGACGGTCCAGCAGCGGTGCCTTGCGACCATCGCTCCGCGATGTCTGCAGATCCGGATTGTCCCGCAACGTTCGGCCGTGCCGTCCCGCCTCGATGATAACCGCGCACTTCCAGTAAATCGATACGAACATCGACACGAACATCGATACGAACGCGGCTTGCGCACAGCCCGCAATGCCGGGATCGAACGCGTGCCGGTGCGAAATCGATGAAGGGATCCACAGCCAAGGCACATGCTGAACCGCGCCGAGCAGGAGCGGCCGCAACGGCGGCTGGAGCGGCGCGCGGTGATAGCCTCGAGGCCGAGACCTCCAAGCGAGAATCCCATGCATTTCCGAACCCATGCGCATCCATGTCCCGACGTTCCCGTTGCCCTGATGCCGCAGGCGCTGCGTGTCGCTTGCCTCATATTTGCGGGGGCAGGCCTCGCCGCATGCGGCGACAGCGCGCGGCTCATGGCCAATGAAGATACAGGCGCATCGCCCCGCATCGTCGCGCCGAACAAGAGCCTCATCCCGACGCTGAAGATCGCCCCGGCGGTCGGCTGGCCCGACGATGCGCTGCCCATCGCCGCCGACGGCTGGACGGTGACTGCGTTCGCACGCGATCTGTCGCATCCGCGCTGGGTGTACGTCCTGCCCAACGGCGACGTGCTGGTGGCCGAAAGCAATGCCCCGCCCGGCAAATCGGGCATCGGCGGATTGAAGGGCGCGATCATGGGTTCGGTCATGAAGAAGGCAGGCGCGGGCACGCCCAGCGCCGACCGCATCACCCTGCTGCGCGACGCCGATGGCGATGGCGTGGCCGAGATCCGCAGCGTACTGCTGAAGGGTCTGCATTCGCCGTTCGGCATGGCGCTCATCGATGGCACGCTGTACATCGCCAACGCCGATGCATTGGTGCGCGTGCCCTACGCCACCGGCGACACCCGGATCGATACCGCGCCGGTGAAGGTTGCCGATCTGCCGGGCAAGGGAGACGAACTCAATCATCACTGGACGAAAAGTCTCGTCGCCAGCGCCGACGGCACGCGGCTGTATGTCGGCGTGGGTTCGAACAGCAATGTCGGCGAGAACGGCATGGCCGCGGAGACCGGCCGCGCGGCGGTATGGGAGTTCGATGCCCGCAACGGCACAGGACGCGTGTTCGCCTCGGGCCTGCGCAATCCGGTCGGCCTGGCGTGGCAGCCGGCCAGCGGCGCGCTGTGGGCCGTGGTGAACGAGCGCGACGAACTGGGCAGCGATCTGGTGCCGGATTACCTCACGGAGGTACGTGACGGCGCCTTCTACGGCTGGCCCTACAGCTATTACGGCCGGACGGATTCACGCGCGCCATCGCCACCCGGCGGAGCGGCACCGCCAAGCGCAGCGCGCCCGGATTACGCGCTTGGATCGCACGTCGCGCCTCTGGGCCTGGCCTTCGATACGCACGGCGCCTACATCGGCTTGCACGGCTCATGGAACCGAAAACCGCTCAACGGCTACAAGGTGGTATTCGTGCCGTTCTCCGGCGGCAGACCTGCAGGCGCGATGCGCGACGTGCTCACCGGATTTCTGGACGACGACGGCAATGCGCGCGGCCGACCTGCAGGCGTGGCGATCGATGCACGCGGCGGCTTGCTGGTGGCCGACGATGCAGGCAATGCCGTGTGGCGCGTCGCGGCTGCGCGGTAGCGTGTGCGCAAAAAACTGCGCACACGAACGCCAAGTGCGAATCCGTCTGCAGAATGAAGCGTTGGCCGCGCGACAGATGCTCAGCGGATCTTATCTCTGCACGTGAGGCTTCCGGGTCATGGGCGATCACGGCACACGAAGAAGATCGGCCGATCTCTCGACGGAGTATTTAGACCAGTGTTCGGAAAAGCGGAACCGATGAACTGGATCGGCTTCAGGTCGCCAGGCACTCAGGGATCGATCGAGCCATGACAGGCGATACTTATCGTATGAATCCGGATATGCAGGGAAGTCGTGCTTTCATATCGCACGACTTCCTTGCAATCCGCACGCCAGAACTACGACCGCTTAGCGATCGGCGGCATCCTTCGTGGCATCTTTCGTCTGCTCGGCGCGCGCTTTGGCCGCGTCGTATGCGGCCTCTGCAGCGTCGTTGCAAGCACTCTGCTGGCCGGCGGGCAGGCCGTCGCACTTCTGCTTCGCGATGTCGTAATCGGCTTTCGCCTTCGCATCCGCCACATCTTCTCTGGCGTCCGCATTGTCCTTCATCGCGTCGCTACGGGCTTCGCGGACTTCCGCGGTATCGTCGGCTTCGACGATATCTTCGCGATTTTCGGCCGCTACGGTCGCCGCATCCGCAGCCTCCTCTGCGACCTCCTGATTGCCTTCGCGTTGCGCTTCGGCCACATCTTCCTGCGTTTCGGAAGGCGTTTCCTGCCGGTTGCACGCCGACATCGCGAGCACGCTACCGAGGCCGATCGTGGCGGCGATGATTCTTGCGGAAATGATTTTCATGGTCGTCCTGGGATGTAGTAGAGCGGTGCGCTCCCTGTGCAGATATCAAATTGCGTGCCAACTTCACCGCCATGAATGCCGGATTGGAATCGACTGCCGAAAACGATTCATGAACCCATTTTTCCGCCATCGTCGTCATGGGCGCAGGTCGGAGCGGCACCTGTCCGAACGTGCCGAATGCATGATTCAGAAATGCGCCCTGCACGTTTCGGAACTGGAAACAGGCACGCCTGTTTCAGCCGGCCGCAAAGACGAGAGTCTGCGATGCGATCGGGCACCGCATCAATGCGACCGAGAGGCCCAATCGATCCGCTTTGGAAAATTCCATAAAAAAAGCCGCCCCGTTGATGGAGCGGCTTCCGTATTGGTGCCCGAGGCCGGAATCGAACCGGCACGCCTTGCGGCGAGGGATTTTCTTCCCACTTCGACTTTCGCCGCCAGCGCGCATGCGCTGTTCGTGGGCTGGAGCACGCCTTCACCATCGCCTTGCGGCCTTAGGTGCCCGCCGTCTGCTCTCTACACCTTCCCATTGACCTTGCGATCGGGGCTTGGCTCGGCGTTGGCTCGTGCGCTTGCGCGCCCAGGGCGTTCACCGAATTTGACGGGTTCACCTCCGGAGTTTCCTCCGGAGGGCTCAAATTGTTTCAAGTCCCTTGTGTCTACCAGTTTCACCACTCGGGCTGGTCCGACTGCGACCGAATCCACGTTCGCCCGGCTATCGCCGGACTCGATCGCACTGTACCGCGCCTTCGGCTACATGCGCACCAGGCCGGAATATCGTAACCCAAGGAACCGGCCAACGCCGTCGACATCGTGGCGGAGTGCATCGATGGGCTTCCGCGAGCGGCCGAAAGCCGGGCGCGCTTGCTCAATCGCCGGTCAGAGAGCGACCCGGCACGACACCGAAAGATTCGCCTGGCGAAGCCAGGTCGCGAACGGTATGGCAGGAACGCGCTTGCAGGTATTCTCGAGATTGCGCAGATAGATTTCTTCGCGGTGCACGGCCACCGACTGCGGCGCAACGACGCCGATACGCACCTGGCGCTTGCGAAGCGAGCCCGAACCCAGGTAGGACGGCGTGAAGCTGACCATGAGTTGCGCATCGTCGATGCGGAACGTTTCCTTGCTCAACAGTGAGATCAGATAAAACCGCTCGCCATCCGGAAGCGTTGCCGGGCGCATGCGGGTTTCGCCATAGAACACCTGGGCTTCCGGCGGTGCGACCACGCCCATGGTGACGTGATAGCGCAACTTGTCGTACACCGTGACGGACACATCGTCGCCGATGCGGATCGTTTCACCAATGCGTCGGTTCAATATCAACATGGCGTTATGGCCTCATCCCGGCAAAGAGGGGAAAAAGAGCGGAGGGCGCTCGTGATCGGGCATCCATCGACCGGATGTCGGGCGCCTGCCGTTCGCAGGACACCTGCAGACCGCTCGGGGCAAAGACACCGACATGCAGAAACTCATCGCAATCGGCCGCCAGCGAAACGGTATCGCCGGGCAACCAGACGCAGACCTCGACATCGCCGACGCGATAGCGCCGCACGCCCAGCATCGAAAAAAGGTACGACCACGCGCCATCCGGCAGCACCGAAGGGCGCAGGCAGGCGTTATCGAAATGCAGATCCACACCTGCCGGCGAGACTACGCCCACCGTCACCCGGTCTCGGCACCGGCTCTGCACGGTCATGCACAGGTCATCACCGATGCGTACGGTGTCGCCGATGCGACAAGTGAGAACCAGCACGCTGCACCTCCCCTGTGATGACGCCCCACATCACTGCGGATCCATCGAACTCCGGGCATCAGCCAAGCGCGACAACCTGTCCTGCTACCGTTGTCATCGTCTGCGACTGCGCAATCCCGGCGGCGATATTCCGCGCCCGAATACCCGGATGGCTGCATTTCGTCCGACTGCAGCCATCCACTCATGTTAGCTAATCTGATTTTGAAGTTAGCATAATTGACATCTGTGTCAAGCCTTGCGCTATGATCCGATCACCACACTCAGGTCGGCCGAGTCAACGGTATGGACAAGTACGCTGAAGCACTCATGCAGGCGATGGACGACACCGACACCAGCAGTACCCGGGTGGCGGAAGTGGCTAGAGTTGGACGCAACAATGTTGCGCACTGGCGTGCCGGCCGCCGGCCCATTCCAGCCGAACATGCGCTTTCGATCGCCGCCCTGCTCGGCGTCGCGCCTGAACGCATCAGCAAGGCTTACGACCAGAGACTGCGCACGGATTCGGCACGACAGATCATGGGCGTGCAAAGTCTGCGCTCGGCGACCTGCCCCGAAGGCCACGTGACGATCGATCGACTCGCGGGCTTCGGTCGCGGGGATGGTCCGAACCGAATCTGGCTACCGGAGTTCATGGTGCGCCGCGAACTCGGCCTGACCGCTATCGACAGTGTCCGCTGGGCCGTCCAGCCTTCCCGCGCCATGGAGCCCGAAATCAGGCGTCACGCCGTGGTCCTCCTGGATGTCGCAGTCTGTCGTCAAGAGCATGTACTGGATGGCGGAATCTATGCCTATACGCTTTGGGGCCGGCCCGACATCCGTCGCATTGCGATCCGGCGCAACGCCTGGTTGCTCATCGGCAGCGACAAGGACGCGGAGCGCATGGAAGTACAGGAATCCGATCTTCCCAACCTGACTATTCTGGGCACGATGGCGGGCTGTCTCTGATCGTTCACTGACGAATCAACCGCTTACAAAGCCGTATCGCCGATACGGCAATCCGCATGTGCATCGGATCGCGTTCCGAATGCCTTCCCGCAGGCGTCGCTTCATGTCGTGTCCGACACATTACGGTTTGACGAAACGGGGTTTTTGTGAGAATAAATCCTCGAGAGCAGCGCTTCTGAGCTGAACCGCGCCGGACGGGACCTGAGGACAGGGGGAAGCAATGGACGATGCGAAACGGAATACGGCAATCAAAGGGCTGACGCTGAGTGCGGCCTACTGCGCAGCATATCTGCTGGCGTGGTACTACTCTCTGGACCAATGGTTCCTCCCTGCCGGCATACGCGTCGCCGCCCTGCTGTTCCTGCCATCCCGCTACTGGCCCTACGTTTTCGCTGGGGATGCCGGCGCACTGCTGGTTCTCCGCGGCCCGAAAGTCGACCAATACGGCGAAGCATGGGCCTATCTGAGTCCATTCCTGCTGATGCCGCTGATCGCCTGTCTGGCGCTGGCTTTCAATCGCAGATTCAAGACGACGCAGGAACGGTGGCGGTGGCTGCCGCTGATCGGAATTTCGCTCGCGCTGTGGTCGGCGCTGTCCAACATGATCCTGAACGTCGCGCTCGCCGGGCCCGGTGCTTTCGATTCGTTCGCGGAGTACTTCAGGGTCGCGCTCGGGCAATACCTCGGAATACTGATCGTGGTGCCGCCCCTGTTCGTCTGGGCAAGGCGCAGCCCCACCTGGTTTTCCACGGACAACCTGACCCGCGACGCGACCATTTCCGGCGGCATTCTCGGCGCCATGTGCTTCGCGATCGTGCTGAGGCACGACATGGAAGCCTCGCTGATGCAGAGCCTGCTTCTGCTGATGATGCTGCCCGCAGTCGGCATGACGTTCAGGCACGGCTGGCGCGGCGCGGCGCTCGGCATCGTCGCCGTCAATCTCGCGATCGGGATGACGTTGCCGCGGATCGGCGTGGCCGGCGCGTACGACGCGACCGCATTCGTCGCGCAGCAGGCACTGGCCGCTGCCGCTAGCGCCCTGCTGATCCTGGGTACGGTGATTTCCGAACACTACGAGAAGGCCCGCAGATCCGGCGTTGCCGAGCAGGAGGCCATCAAACTCGCGCAAAGCAGCTTTTTCTCGACGGAAC
The DNA here is from genome assembly GCA_040386495.1 of Pseudomonadota bacterium. GTDB lineage: Bacteria > Pseudomonadota > Gammaproteobacteria > Xanthomonadales > Xanthomonadaceae > Lysobacter_I. The sequence goes on along the minus strand of JAZKFJ010000009.1, from coordinate 21,648 downwards.
AGGTTCTGCGCGAGCAACTGCTGTATCTGGCGCAGATGCAACTGGGCGTCGACGATGAACGCAGGGATATGACCGAGTGGCTCAAGAGCCGCGGTCATTACGAAGCCGCGATGGATCTGAATACCCGGGGCGTGATGCACCGCCGTATGTTCGATGTGCAGTCCCAGGCGCTTTATCCGATGCGGATCGAGCAGGATGGGCTCTATGCCGTCGTGCATTCCGAAACCTTCACCGATTTCTGGGCTGGCGACGCGGAAGTGATTTATGCGTTCAAGGGCCAGCCCCGGGATCTGTCGGTGGATCTACAACTGGTGGCGTACCGCTGCATATGCCATGCCTTCGCCTTGCTGTCGGAATGCCAGCCGGACGAGTATCGGATCAAGATGCGGGTCTGGCAGGGTGAACAGCGGCGCGGCATCGTATTGTTCGTGACGACACCCAATACTGCGCCCCAGGTGACCCAGGCGGGTGTCGCCGCAGCGGCGTTGCTGAACGCGCGCGTCAAGGCGCACGGCGGCATCGTGCATCGCAAACCACACAGGGTCAGCATCCTGCTCTCCGAACCGATCGCCGCGGAGTACCCGTATATCGAACCGTCTCTGGCTTATTCATAGCCCGGATGTGCTTTGCACATCCGGGCTATGAGGGTGCTCACTCCGTCCGGCTGGGCACACGGACCCGCGAACGAACCGGTACGCTATTGATCGACAGCGGCGGCCTGCGAACCGACCAGTTTTCCTTATCCCCGTTCCTGTAAAGAATGACCTGCAGGTCCTTGGCGGTGTAGAGCGTCGTGGGTATGCCGGCGGGTGCGGCATCGCCAGCCACCGCAACGCGATCTGCGTCGATGCCGATGGGCAAGACCCAAAACGTGCCGTCGATATGTCCGACCGCCACTCGCACGATGCCGTATCGGTCGTTGACCTGCAGATACCGGATACCGTCACGCTCGAACTCGTAGACCTGCCATGCAGGATTGGGCGCCATGTCGGGTGCTGCCGGGAACGGCAGGCCCAAGCCGAAAGGCGCCTTGGGCGCGCCATTCTTGTCCGATGGACAACCGCACTGCGCGCTTGCCAGCGGGCTCGCCATCGATGCCCCCATAAGGACGGCGATGGACAAAAAGTGCGTACGGGGCATGTTCTTGTACATTGATATCTCCTTGGTGTATTCCATAACAGAATTGTTAGCACTCCGAGGCAGAGAGCCGCTTTCGCTAACGAGTAGATGCCCGTCAAGGAATCCCTTCGGGCGCTTCGACGGTACCATTGGAATACGTTCTTCCGCGCAGCGTCTGCGCCCGCCAGCGGACCCTGGAATCGGGCTTCTGCGGGGCGCAGGATCGGCCTGAAGCCCGCTGGCGGACGCGCGGAAACGCACCCCAGGCAACGTCATCCGGTTCTTCGCCCAAGCGTTGAGACGGCATAGCCGAATATGACCGGACAGAGAAAGGCGCCACCGCCGACGATGTCATCGAAAGACGAGTCGATCCCATGTCCCGGACGATGCTGTCCAGAAGAGTCTCACGTGCCGCGAACCAATTAGCGGAACCAATCAGTAGAACCAATCAGTAGAACCAGGCGGCGAAACGCACTTGGCAAAAAACAGTCGCCGTAGCGCCGCCATATCGCAGACAACAAAAAACCCGCCGAAGCGGGTTTTCGCAATACTGGAGGCCTGGGTCGGAATCGAACCGGCGTACGCGGCTTTGCAGGCCGCTGCATGACCACTCTGCCACCAGGCCGGTGACTTCCTTGTGCAACGAGCTCCGGCGGCAAGCCGGGGTTTACTTGAATCTGGAGCGGGAAACGAGACTCGAACTCGCGACCTCAACCTTGGCAAGGTTGCGCTCTACCAACTGAGCTATTCCCGCGGTGGAATTGAAATTTTACCTTCTGTGGCGGAACTGTCAACACTCTTTCCTTCATCGGCCATCAATGCGGGCCAGGCGGCGATCAGATATTGGGCGCCGGACCACAGCGTCAACAGTGCGGCGACCGCCAACATCCAATCGCCGATATGGAAAATCATGTCGCCGGGCCACGGCGCAGGTTTGCGGCCGGGCACCACGGAATACAGCAGGCACAGCAGCGCCAGCATCTGCACGACCGTCTTGAACTTTCCGATCGCGGCGACTTTCACGGTCGCGCGCTGACCGATCTCCGCCATCCATTCGCGCAGTGCCGACACCGCGATTTCGCGTCCGACGATCACCGCGGCCCAGAACGCCATCCACGGCGTGGGATGTCCCTGCACGATCAGGAACAGCGCGACCGCGACCATCAACTTGTCGGCGACCGGATCGAGAAAGGCGCCGAACGCCGAATGCAGCGCGTAGCGGCGCGCGATCCAGCCGTCGAGCCAGTCGGTCAGCGCGGCCAGCGCGAACAGCGCAGCGGAGGCGAAATTGCTCCAGCCGTACGGCAGATAGAAGAACAACACCAGCACCGGGATCATCACGATCCGCGCAAGCGTCAGCATGGTGGGTACCGTCAACTTCATGGCTGTCCTTGTGATTCCAGACCGTGGAGGGTCGCGTAGATGCGCTCGGCCAGCGCGGCGTTGATGCCTTCGACCCGGGCGATCTCCTCGATTCCGGCCGACTTCAGGCCGCCCAGCCCTCCGAAATGCCGCAACAGATTAGCGCGTCGGCGCGGCCCGATGCCGGGAATATCCTCCAGACGGCTCACATTGCGCGCTTTCTGCCGCCGCCCGCGGTGGCCGGTGATCGCGAACCTGTGCGCTTCGTCGCGCACCTGCTGGATCAATTGCAGGCCCAGCGAGCCTGCCCCGGGGTGCAGTTCGCGACCCGGCTTACCATCGACGCCAGGCAGCAGCAGGGTCTCATCGCCCGCACGCCGGGCTTCGCCCTTGGCGACTCCGACCACGTACACGTCGACCACGCCCAGATCCGCCAGTACGGCGTTGGCTTGGGCCACTTGCCCTGCCCCGCCATCGATCAGCAGGAGATCCGGCAGTACGACCGGGGCCCGGGACGACGCAGCGGCCGTTGCGGCAACGTTCGCGACGTCGTCCGGCATCGACTGCGCCACGGCATTTTCCACGGCGTCTGCGGACGCTTCGACCGCGCGGCGGAAGCGGCGCTCCAGCGCCTGGCGCATCGCGGCATAATCGTCGCCGCCGGTCACGCCTTCGATGTTGTAGCGTCGGTACTGGCCGCGCACCGGGCCATCCGCGTCGAACACCACGCAGGACGCCACCGTCGCTTCGCCCATGGTGTGACTGATGTCGAAGCATTCGATCCGCTGCGGTATCTCGTCCAGCCCCAGCAGGTCACGCAGCGCCTCGGCGCGCGCGCGCTGCGCGGCGTTGCTGCCGATCTCCGCCGCCAGCGCCACTTCGGCATTGCGGCGCACCAGATCGAGATACCCGGCGCGTTCGCTGCGCACGCTGGTCTTGATCTGGACTTTTCGGGTTGCCGACGCGCTCAGCGCTTCTTCGATCAATTCGCGCTCGGGAATATCGCGATCGAGCACGATTTCGCGCGGCGGGCCGTGCTCGGCGTAATACTGCGAAACGAACGCGCCCAGCACTTCCTCCGCGCTGTCTTCGCCGTTGGTCTTCGGGAAAAAGCTTCTGGTGCCGAGATTGCGGCCATCGCGGAACATCAACAGCATCACGCAGGCCTGGGCGCCGCGCATCGCACAGGCAAGCACGTCGAGATCGGCGGCGTTGCCGTCGACGTACTGCCGCGATTGCAGTTTGCGGATCGAAGCGATGAGGTCGCGCAGGCGTGCGGCGTCCTCGAAATCGAGACGGACGCTGGCGTCTTCCATCGCCGTGGTCAGCTCGACGGTGAGATCGTCGCTGCGGCCGTCCAGGAACATCGTCGCCTGGCGCACGCTGTCGGCGTAGTCGCGGGCCGGCACAAGCCCGACGCAGGGCGCGCTGCAGCGACCGATCTGGTATTGCAGACAGGGCCGCGAGCGGTTGCGGAACACGCTGTCCTCGCAGCTGCGCAGGCGGAAGATCTTCTGCATCAGATTCAGGGTGTCGCGCACCGCCAGCACACTGGGATAGGGGCCGAAATAGCGTCCGGGGAGCGAACGGGCACCGCGATGAAACGCGATCCGCGGCCAGGATTCGCGGGTCAGCACCAGATACGGATAGCTCTTGTCGTCGCGCAGCAGCACGTTGTAACGCGGCAGCAGCGACTTGATCAGCTGGTTTTCCAGCAACAGCGCCTCGGCCGACGTGCGGGTGACGGTGACGTCCATGCGCGCGATCTGCGCGACCATCGCCGCGGTGCGCGCCGGCAGCGCCTTGGTGAAGTAGCTGGCGACGCGTTTCTTCAGCGCCGCGGCCTTGCCGACGTACAGCAGGGTGCCGTCGGCGGCGTACATCCGGTAGACGCCGGGCGCGGTGGTCAGATCACGGGCGTAAGCGCGGCCGTCGAATGCATCGTCGGCCGGCGCGTCGATCCGGGCGGTCATTCGCCGATCGGAACCTGACGCAGGCTGCCATCGGCGGTATCGAAACGCAGGACCGCGTGGGCATCGGTGTCGGCGATCCAGACCACGCCGCCCACCACCGTCAGGCCGCCCGGAAGATGCAGGCGCTGCGGCAGATTGATCGTGGCCAATTCGCCGCCGCCCAGACGCAGGGTGCGCAACTGGTCGTTGCCGCTGTCTGCGATCCACAGCACGGGCGATGCGCCGTCGAGCGCGATCGCCTGCGGCTGCTGCAGCAGCGCGTCGCTGCGCGAACCGTCTAGGCTGCCGAACCGCCAGGCGCTGTGCCCGACCAGGGTCGTGACCTGGCGCGTGCGCAGATTGATGCTGCGCACCGCCGAACCGGCCTCGTCGCATACGTACAGGATCTGCTGGACGATGGACAGCGAACCCGGGCCGGCGAACGCGGCCGCGGCGCCTTCGCCATCGACGATATCCAGCGCGCCGGAGCCGGCGAGCAGCTTCAGCGAACGATCGCCGAGATCGTAGGCCCAGATCTTGTTGTCGCCGGCGGTGGCGATGCAGATCAGGTTGGAGGGCGAAATCGCGACCGCCCGCGGCTGATCCAGCGCGACCGCGCGCGGATCGTGGACCACGCCTTCGACCGGCGCGCCGGGGCGCCCGGCGCCACAGAGGGTATCCACATCGCCGTTGCCCAGCTTGATCCGGCGCACCGCATGGTTGCCGGTGTCGGCGACGTACAGCGCATCGCGCTGCAGGCACAGCCCCTGCGGGTTCTGGAACGCCGCCAGTTCCATCGGGCCATCGATGAAGCCGGGGCCGCCGCTGCCGAACTGGCGGCGGATGCGGCCGTTGAAATCGCACTCCAGCACCCGGTGATGGCCGGAATCGACCACATACAGGTACTGCTGATTGACCGCGACGCCCATCGGGAACCGCAGCGGCAGATCGGGCTCGCGGTGGCGCCGCAGTTCGACCGGCTCATCGTTCACCGATTGCGGCACTTCCTCGGCGCGAAGCTTGGCGAACAGCGCATCGAGGTCGCGCACCGGGGTGTCGCCGACGATCCGGTCGCGCACCCGTCCCTGGCCATCGATGAAGACCACGGTGGGCCAGGCATCGATGCCGTAGTGCTGCCAGAGCACCCAGTCGGCGTCCTGCGCCATCGGGAAATCCATCGCCGACCGGTGCAGGCGCCTGAACACACGGCGCGCGTCGCGTTCATGGTCGAAACGCGGCACATGGATGGCGACGACGTGCAGGTGTTCGCCATGACGCCTGCGCAGTGTTGCGAGATCGGCCAGCCGCTGCTGCGACCAGGCGGAACCGGCATTGACGAAGGCGAGCGCGGTGATGCGGCCGCGCAGTTGCGCCATCCGCAACGGCTTGGCGAGATTCAGCCATTCGAGGCTGTCGGGGAATTCGGGGGCGGGAGACATATCCATCAGTAGAACAGCATCCCTAGTCTGCGAGCGAGCGTCAACATTCCATCATACGGGTGGACGCGTCGATGAGAGGCGGCCGACGATGCCCGCAGCCGCGGCGTCGACCATCGCCCAGACCCTGCGGAAGTCTTCCGGGCCGCCGGTGTAGGGGTCCGGGACTTCGGCACCCTCACCCTGCCCTGCCCATTCCATCAGCAGCGCGGCCTGTGCGGCCGACCCGGACGGCGCCATCGCCTGCACATCGCGCTGGACGCTGCGATCGGCGCAGAGCAGCCAGTCGAAGTGCTCGAAATCGGCGCTGCGCAGCTTGCGCGCGCGCTGCCCGCGGATATCCACGCCGAAGCCGGCCGCCATCGCGATGCTGCGGCGATCCGGCGGCTCGCCGGCATGCCAGCCGCCGGTGCCGGCGGAATCGACTTCGACCCAGTCCAGTCCGTTGCGGTCCAGATGCGCGCGAACGGCGCCTTCGGCCAGCGGAGACCGGCAGATATTGCCCAGACAGACCATCAGCAGACGCATCGTTCAGGTTCCGCCCGTCGCAGCGAGGTGGCGCTCGGCGCGTTCGAGATCTTCCGGGGTATCGATGCCGGGCGGGAACGCGGCGGGCGTGATCGCCACAGCGATCCGGTGCCCGGCTTCCAGCGCGCGCAGTTGTTCCAGCGACTCGATCCGCTCCAGCGGCGACGGCGGCAGGGCCGCGAATTGCTTGAGGAACCCGGCGCGGTAGCCGTAGATGCCGATATGACGCAGCCACGGCCCGCCGGGGGGCAACGCCTCGCGGCTGTGGGCGAAGGCGTCGCGCGGCCACGGAATCGGCGCGCGGCTGAAATAGAGGGCATCGCCGTTGCTGGCGCGCACCAGCTTGACCGTGTTCGGGTCGAGCAGCGCGGCGACATCGTCGATCTCCGTCGCCAGCGTGCTCATCGGCGCGCCCGATGCCACCAGGATCTCGGCCACGGCGCGGATCCCCGCCGCCGGCGCGAACGGCTCGTCGCCCTGCAGATTGACCACCACGGTGTCGTCGGTCCAACCCGCGAACGTGGCGCATTCGGCCAGGCGGTCGGTCCCGGAGGGATGGTCGACCGAGGTCATCGCGATGCGCACGCCGCTGGCGGCCAGGGCATCGGCGATGCGGGCGTCGTCGGTCGCGACCCAGACCTCGCGGGCGCCGGCGGCCAGCGCGCGCCGGGCGACGTGCAGCACCAGCGGCTCACCGCCCAGCATGCGCAAGGGTTTGCCGGGCAGCCGCGACGCGGCGTAACGGGCGGGAATGGCGACGACGAAATCGGAGATGGCGGGCATTGGGGAATGATAGCCGGGGGCCGAATAGTGAGTGGTGCGTGGACAGGAATGATTCTGTCATCCCGAGCGTAGCGAGGGACCTGCTTTTTCGCCTGCATGAAGAAGAAACAGGTCCCTCGCTACGCTCGGGATGACAGAACGGAAGTCATGATTTGAACGACCGCTTCAACTTGTCCAGCAATGCGACCCAGAACGCTTCCGGCAATTCCGCGCGGATCGGCACGCTGTAGCAGCGTTCGCTGTCGAATCCGGCGCACTTCACCGCGTCCTTTTCGGTCATCAGCACCGGCAGATCGCTGCCGAACTGCAGATCCTCGGCGCGGTAGCGATGATGGTCGGGAAAAGCGTGCGGTACGACCGCGATGTCGAGGCCGCGCAGCATCGCGAAGAAGCGCTCGGGGTCGCCGATGCCAGCCACGGCATGCACGCGCTGGCCCGCGAACGCCGATAGCGGCGCACCGCGGTGCCCGTGCAGCGGCACGGCGTCCTGCGCGCGCAGGTGCATCGACCATTCGCCGAAGCCGGCCTCCTGCTGTTCGTCGCCCCCAAGATTCACCACCCGGAAATCGCAGCGATCGCCGCGTTCCGGCGGCTCGCGCATCGGCCCGGCCGGCAGCGACAGGCGGTTGCCGTAGCGACGGCGGCCATCGATCACTTCGATCTCGACATCGCGAGACAGCCGGTAATGCTGCAGGCCGTCGTCGCAGACCACGATGTCGCAGCCCGCTTCGATCAGCGCCCGCGCCGCGGCCACGCGGTCGCGATCCACCCGCACCGGGGTGCCGGTGCGACGCGCAATCAGCACCGGCTCGTCGCCGCCCAGCGCGGTATCGGTGCCGGCGTCGACCCAGCGGGCAATATTGGCGCTGGCGCGGCCATAGCCGCGGCTGGCCACGCCCGGCGTCCAGCCTTCGGCGCGCAGGCGCTCGACGATGGCGATGGTGAGCGGGGTCTTGCCGCTGCCGCCGGCGATCAGATTGCCGACCACAAGCACGGGTTTGCCCGGGTGCCGGCTTCTGAGGATTCCTTTGCGATACAACGCCGCACGCGCGGCCACCGCGCCCGCATACACGCCCGAAAGCAGGCGCGCGGGCCACGGCGGCGGGCTGCCGTCGAACCAGTACCTCGGCGGCTGCTGGCGTGCGCCGCTCATGCGAGTTGATTCATGACGAGGCGTCTGCGCCCGGCTCGCGGAACTGCATCCGGTGCAGATGCGCGTACAGCCCGCCCTGCGCCAGCAGCTCGGCATGCGTGCCCTGCTCCACCCGCCGGCCCTGATCCAGCACCAGCACCTGATCGGCGTGTTCGATGGTCGACAGCCGGTGCGCGATCACCAGCGTGGTGCGATCCGGCATCAGCCGGTTCAGCGCGTCCTGCACCAGCCGCTCGGATTCGGTGTCGAGCGCGGCGGTGGCTTCGTCCAGAATCAAAATCGGCGCGTCCTTGAGGATCGCGCGGGCGATGGCGAGGCGCTGGCGCTGGCCGCCCGACAGGCGCCCGCCCTTGCTGCCGATGCCGGTTTCGGCGCCTTCGGAAAGCTTGTCGACGAATTCGCTGGCGTTGGCGGCGTCCAACGCCTGACGCACGCCTTCGCCCGGCACGTCGGCGAGTTCGCCGTAGGCCACGTTCGCGGCGACGCTGCCGTCGAACAGCATCACCTGCTGCCCAACCAGCGCGATCTGCCGACGCAGATCGGCGAGGCGGTAATCGGTGAGCGGATGGCCGTCGAGCAGGATTTCGCCCGACGCCGGTTCATAGAAACGCGGAATCAGCTTGATCAACGTGGATTTGCCGCTGCCGGAACGGCCGACGATGGCGGTGACGGTGCCCGGCTTCGCGACGAATGTGATGCCCGCGAGCGCAGGTTCGCCCTGGCCCGGGTAACGCGCGCCGATGTCGCGGAATTCGAGTTCGCCGCGCGCGCGCGCGAGTTCGCGCGCGCCACTGTCGCTTTCCTCGTCGGCATCCAGCACGCCGAACAGGCGCTCGGCCGATGCGATGCCTTTCTGCAGCATGTTCTGCACGTTCGTCAACTGCTTCAGCGCCGGGATCATCGCCATCATCGACATCATCAAGGTGACGAAACCGCCGGCAGTGAGCCGCCCGGCCGCCGCCTCGCGGCCCGCGAAGAACAACAGCAGCGCCAGACCGACTGCGCCCATCAATTGCACCACCGCCGACGAGATGCTGCGGGTGGATTCGACCTTCATCGACAGCCGCAGGTTTTCATCGGCGAGCGCGCCGTAACGCGCCAGCTCGGCTTGCTGGGCGCCGTAGATCTTCACTTCCTGCTGGTTGTTGAGGGTCTGGTCGGCGGCCTGCAGCAGCCGACCGCCGCTTTCCTGCACGCGATGGCTGAAACGCCGATAGCGTTTGGCGACCTTGTCCATCAGCAGCGCCAGCGGCGGCGCCATCACCAGGATCGCGATGGTCACCTGCCAACTGGTCCACAGCATCACCACCAGCGCGCCGATGATCTGCAGCGACTGCTGCAGCATCACCTTGGCAGCGTCGACCGCGGCGTTCGCCACCTGATCGCTGTCCGAGCCCAGCCGCATGAGCATCGACGGCACCGGCTCGCTGTCGAAACGCAGCCCAGGCAAGCGCAGGTATTTGCCGAGCACGCGCACCCGCAGATCGCGGGCGATGCTGCGCGCGGACTTGCCCATGCACACGTCGGTGATGTAGCCGGCGATGCCGCGGATCACGAACAGGCCGACGATCGCCAGCGGCAGGATCAGGCTGAGTTCGGAATTCTTGCTGATGAAGGTCTCGTCGACCACCGGCTCCATCAGCTTCATGAACGCCGAACCGGCCGCGGCTTCGATCAACATGCCGCCCAGCGCCAGCAGCAGCAGATTGCGGTACGGCGTGGCGAAGCCGAGCAGCCGCCGGTAGATCGGCCACGCCGGGGCGCGGTCGGGCTTGCTCATTTTTTGGCCGCCGGTGGTGCCGCCGCCTGGGCGGGAGCGCGCTGCTCAGGCGCTGTCGCGATGCTGATCTGGCGGAAACCGAGCTGACCCAGTGCGTCCAGCGCGGTGACCACCGACTGATGCGGCGTGCGCGCATCGGCGCGCAGCAGCACCGGACGTTTACGGTCGTCGCCAGCGACTTCAACGATGGTCCGCTTCAGCGATTCCAGATCGGTGCGCAGCGCTTCGCGGTCCTGCACGAAATAGCGGCCCTCGGCGTTGACCAGCACGCTCAGCGCCTTTGCCGACGCTTCGCTGGGCTCGCCGTTCGCCTGCGGCAGTTGCAGTTTCAGCACCGAACGCGCATCGAAGGTGGTGGTGACCACGAAGAAGATGATCAGGATCAGGATCACGTCGATCAGCGGCACGAGATTGATCTCGGGCTCGTCGTCGGAGCGGAAGTCGCGGATGCGCATGCCGGTCAGGTCCCGGACACCGGCGGCGTGATGCCGCGCGCGCCGGCGGACATCGGCGCCGAGGCGTTGCGCGGGGTATCCAGGGTGTCGAGCAGTTGGATCGCCTCGTGTTCCATATCGACGATGTAGCCGGCGATGCGGCCGCGGAAGTAGCGGTGGAACATCAGCGCCGGAATCGCCACGATCATGCCGGTGGCGGTGCAGATCAGCGCCTTGCCGATGCCGCCGGCGAGCTGGTTCACATCGCCCAGGCCGCTGTCGAGGATGCCGAGGAACATCTGGATCATGCCGACGACGGTGCCGAACAGGCCCAGCAGCGGGCCGGCGGCAGCGATGGTGCCCAGGCCGTTCAGGAAACGCTCCATCCGGTGGACCAGATGGCGGCCGACATCCTCGATGCGCTCGCGGATCTGGTCGCGCGGCCGGTTGCGCACATCCAGCGCGGCGGCCAGCAGTGCCCCCAGCGGTGAGGTACGGCGCAGCGAGTCGATATGGGTCGGATCGAGATTGCCGCGCGCCGCCCACGCCCGGACTTCAGCACCAAGCCCCGGCGGCAGCACGGTCTTGCGACGCAGACTCCAGAACCGCTCCAGGATGATGCCCAGCGCCACGACCGTGAGCAGCAGCAAGGGAATCATCGGCCATCCGCCCGCCTTGACCAGTTCCAGCACGTCGTATCCTCCGGCCCGGGGCCGCTTGAGTTCGGATCATTAGTTCAGATCATTCAGAGGGATAGGATAACTGAGCCGCCCGCGCCTGCCTGCCGACCGCGTCCCACAGCCGGCGATGGCGGTTGCGCTCGGTCTGCACGACCACGCCGTCGTGCCCGATCCGCAGCCGCAGGGCGCCCGCCTCCGCCGTCACCGGCGTCTCTGCGCCCTGATGCCGCCAGAGATCCAGTACCTGCGGCTTGGGATGTTTAAAGCGGTTGCCATAGCCGGCAGAGATCGGCGCCCAGCGCGCGCCGGTGGCGGCGACGAAGCCGGGATCGGACGAGCCCTGGCTGCCGTGGTGCGCGACCAACACGACCTCCGCCCGCACCGAGGCCGGATCGCGGCGCAGCAGATCGCGTTCGATGACGTGGCCGATGTCGCCGGTCAGCAGGGCGGCGCCATGCAGGGTTTCGATCCGCAACACGCAGCTCGATTCGTTGCGCAGGTACGGGAAATGCGGCGGCGGGTGCAGGAACCGGAAGCGCACGCCGTCCCAGGTCCAGGCGTGCCCGGCCCGGCAGGTCTTCAGCTCGGGAATCTTCGCGTCCAGCCCACTGGCCTCAGGCGCGAAACGCTGCCCCATCGAAAACGCATCGGCCACCGAGGCATAGCCACCGGCATGATCGTTGTCGCCGTGGCTCAGCACCGCGGCGTCGAGCGTCCGCACGCCCAATGCCCGCAGCGCGGGCACGACGGCGCGTTCGCCTGCATCGAATCCTTCCGGAATCGCCGGGCCCATGTCGTAGATCAATGCGTGATTCGCGGTACGGACCAGCACCGACAGCCCCTGTCCGACGTCGAACATCACCAGCTCCGCTTCGCCATGACGCGGCAACTCGCGATCCGGCCACAGCAGCGGCAGCCATAACAGCAGCGTCAACGGTTTGCCCGGCACCCCACGCGGCAACAGGCACCAGAATGCAGCCAACAGCGCCAGCGGCAGCGCGAACCAGCGCGGCTCCGGGAGCCACCGCAGCGCCAGCGGGCTGTCGCCCAACCACCCGAACAGCGACCAGCTCGGATCGAACACTGTCGCCGCCAATCGCCACACGGGCGCGCCCCAACCGGCATGCAAGGATTCCAGACCCGTGCCGATCAGCGACAGCGGCACGACCAGCAGGCTCCACCACGGGATCGCCAGCAGATTCGCCAACGGGCCTGCCAACGACGCCTGGCCGAACAGCACCACCGTCAGCGGCAGCAATCCCACCGTCGCCACGCCCTGCGCCGCCAGGAATTCGCGCAACGGATGCTGCCCGCCCTGCGGCAGACACCACAGCAGCCACGCAACGCCGCCGAAACTCAGCCAGAAACCCGCGGTCAGCACGGAGAGCGGATCGACCATGAGGATGGTGGTCATCGCCAGCGACAACGCATCGACCGGACGCCAGCCGCGACGCGACAGGCACGCCACCGCAACGACGGCGATCATCAGCACAGTGCGTACGGTGGGCAGCGCGAATCCCGCCAACGCCGCGTACAGCACCGCGCCGGACAGGGCCGCCAGCACCGTCGCCTGCGGCCGCGGCACGCGGCGGCCCAGCGCAGGCCAGCACCACCAGAGCGCGCGCACCGACAGTGCGAAAAAGCCGGCAACCAGACCGACGTGGAAACCGGAGATCGCGATGAGATGCGTCAAGCCGGTCGCACGCAGTTGCGCCCAGTCGTCGTCGTCCAGCGCCCGCGTATCGCCCAGCGCGAGCGCGCGCACGAAACGCGAGGACGCCTGCGGCACCGCATCGGCGATCCGCGCAGACATCGCTTCCCGCCACGCATCGATCCCGCGTGGCCGGGTCAATTCACGCGCGAACTGCGGATTGCGCACATAACCTGTCGCCACGATCCGTTCGACCATCGCATGCTTTTCGCCATCGACGCCGCCGGGATTGCGCAACCCCCGCGGTGCGCGCAGCTTCGCCGACAGCGACCATCGGCTGCCGGCGGCGATGCGTAGACGGAGCGCATCCAGCGGCTTGTCGTCCGCATCGAAATCGTCGTACCAGGCCAACCGCACCCGTCGCCCGCGCAAAGCCTCCGGCTGGGACGCGGCGTCATCCACCTTCAACACGAACCGGGTCCGCCGCGCTTCGTGCTGAGGCAGTTCGATGACGGTCCCTGTCAATTCCGCCTGCCGATGCTCCATCGCCAACGGCAACTGACGTTTCAAGGCGAACGAAGCATGCGTACCGGCGAGAAGGAAACCCAGCGCGAAGATCGCCAGATGCCGCCATGGGCCTCGCATGCACGCTGCGATCGCTGCGATCGCTGCCGCCATTCCCAGAAGTCCTGCGCCGGGCGGCGACGGAAGCCTAAGACAGATCATCACGCCGAACAGCAAGGCCAGCGCAAAGCGAAGGTCGAGCATGGCGGCCTCAGCGATCGAGCGGGCTGAGTACGCCGCCCGCACCACGATTCAAGACGTGGGTATAGATCTGCGTGGTCGCGACATCCTTGTGTCCGAGCAACATCTGGATCGTGCGAAGATCGGCGCCGAATTCCAGCAGATGCGTCGCGAAACTGTGCCGCAACACATGCGGCGTCACCGGCTTGTCGATTCCGGCGCGCGTACGCGCGATCTTGATCGCACGCTGCAGCACCGCCTCATCGACGTGATGTCTCCGTCTTGCGCCGCTGCGCGGATCGATGGACAGCGAGCGCGCAGGAAATACATATTGCCAGGCGAACTCACGTTCGGCATTCGGATACTTCCTGGACAACGCGTGCGGCAGCCACACCGTCCCGTTCCCTCCGACCAGATCCTGTTCATGCAGGATGCGCACGCGCTCGACCGCCGACTTCAGTCGATCGCGCACACTGTCCGGCAACGGCACCTGCCGATCCTTCGCGCCCTTGCCATCGCGCACGGCGATCTGGCGACGTTCGAAATCGATGTCCTTCACCCTCAGGCGCATGCATTCCATCAATCGCATGCCGGTACCGTAGAGCAACGCCGCCATCAACCAGACCTCACCATCGATCATCGTCAGCAGACGCTCGACTTCAGCCCGCGACAGCACCACCGGCAAGCGCTGCGGACGCTTAGCGCGCGTCACGCCTTCCATCCATGGCAGATCGAGCCCCAGCACCTCGCGATACAGGAACAACAGCGCGGACAACGCCTGATTCTGGGTACTGGCGGCCACGTTGCCGCGCACCGCCAGGTCGGTGAGGAACTTCTCGACCTCATGCGCCCCCAACTCGCGAGGATGACGCTTTCCGTTGGTCAGCACGAAACGACGGATCCAGCCGGTATAAGCGCGCTCGGTGCGCACGCTGTAGTTGAGCCGCCGGCAACGCGCTCGCACCTGATCCAGCAGTTTGGGTGGACGGCTCTCGTGATCCCGACCTGATGTCGATATCACCCTGTCTTTCTGGCGGTACGACATACCGCTCTCCTGATGGGACATAGAGAGAACACGGTAAGGCCACAGGTCACAGCCAAGAATCAGGGAAGCCCTTGATCTTTTGTAGGTTTTTTCTGATTGACATACCCAATCACGCGGGATCAATATTCGTTACCGTCCCCTGTATAGGGTCGACTAAGCGTTAGCCGTCATGAGCATGTCGTTTCTTGAGTATGCAGCAGCAATGTATGGCTGTTACGAAGCCATGCCAGAAGATCAGCGTGTTGCGTTACATGCCTGGGAGGCAAAGTACGTAGATGGCTCTGGCACCTATAGCACGTCTGATTGGCCTGGCTGGGAGAGATACATCGGCAAGTTTCAGCTACCTGAGCCAAAGGAGCCGAATACCTTTGGGTACGTCTACCTGATTCAGTCGGGAACCGGGCACTGCAAAATTGGATCATCGCAATCAGTGTCAAACCGCATGCGTCAGCTTCAATGCGCAAATCCGGGACCACTCATACTTCTGCATTACTTTGCATCACCAAATGCTATGCGAGATGAGCGCGAACTCCATAAGGAATTTGCGCAAAAGCGCGTAATGAACGAGTGGTTCTCACTGACGGAAGCTGATATTGCTAGTATTTCTTCTCGTGGGCCGCATGACGGCTAACAATTCGTTCAAGCCGACCCCGCATCGTGGCGTCGGCCACGTGCCTGCGCTACGCTAGCACGCGTCCGCCGCCCCGCTGCGGGGCGGCTTAACTCAGGCGTTAGGCGGCAAAGAGCATTCGGCAGTTGCATCGTTAGCGCTGCAACTTATCAGCTTCGGTCAGGGTTGCTCTTCGGACGGTTCATGGTCCCGTCTCTTCTTCGGTCAAGTCCGCTATGCGCGCTCACACATCGCATGCGTTGCGTTGGCCGGCTTCGGAAGCGGCGATCTTCAATCTGTTGGTTTTTCTGCGTCTGATGCGCGGCTTCGGAGACGGCCGGCTGAAGGTTCACAAGGCGCGCTTAAAAGGCCGGGCTTCGGTTTTCGGTCTTCTCGTCCGCAGTTCAGCGTCGCCGGCATCCGGCCCGCCTAACAAGTCGTTCAAGCCGACCCCACATCGTGGCGGCAACAGCGTGCTTTACGCTACGCTGCACGCTGTTGCCACCCCGCCGTGGGGCGGCTTAACTCAGGCGTTAGGCACCAACGTGAAAGATGATCGCGGCTGCACCAAGTCTGAAGTTGCCGAAATTGAGGATGCGTTCGGATCATCTCTTCCGGCCGTCTACCGCTCTTGGCTTCTGTCTCATGGACGCGTACCGCCACACAAGTTCATAGGATCAGATTGCTCTTATCCGGTTCTGCTAAAACTGAATAGCTGGGCGCAAGAAATACTAGAAGAGAATGGCCAACCATTTCATTTGACGGCTCAGGACTTTGTGTTCTTCATGCACCAGGGCTATCACTTCCTCTATTTCAATACAGCCAACGGAGATGCTGACCCTGTGGTGCTTGAGTATCAAGATGGCCGGGGTGCCCCAAGTGTCTTTGGCCGGCGACTGTCAGGCTGGCTAGTTGGTGCCTAACAATTCGTTCAAGCCGACCCCATGTCGTGGCGTCGGCCACGTGCCTGCGCTACGCTAGCACGCGTCCGCCACCCCGCCACGGGGCGGCTTAACTCAGGCGTTAGGTGCGCAAGTGATACTCAAACTGTATTTCATACTATTTGTAATTTTTTCATCACTGCAAATTACCGGGTTTGTTATTGCCAGGCTGGCCTACCCAGACGCGCCATTTGACATAGCTTCTGGCATTTTCAACATTGGCATAATTGTTCTTGGCACTGCAGTTATTTTCTTACGCGCTTTCAACAAAACCTCATGGTCAGCTGGAATCAGAAAGGCTGTGTTTGCTTTTTTAGCGGCGGCGGTTATTTACGCCATCTACTTCTCCGTCGTTGTAGGTCGCAGCCACAGCGCAAGCGGACACATTCCATGGCTACTCGTCGGGTTGCACTTATTTTACGTCCCAATGCTGTTTGCAAGCTTTCGCTATGCTTGGCGCACCTAACAATTCGTTCAAGCCGACCCCACATCGTGGCGTCGGCCACGTGCCTGCGCTACGCTAGCACGCGTCCGCCACCCCGCTGCGGGGCGGCTTAACTCAGGCGTTAGGCCTCAAGAGAAATAGGCGCCATGAACAAGATTCAAAGGCTGGCATATGTAACTCTCGGACCGGATGTAGTCGAAAGGCTATCTCTAGAGCTTGCCGTAAGAGTCACTGCTGAAGAATTGCTGCTTTCACTTGTCAAACAGACCGGCAAAGAATTGCAGGATGTTGCAGATCTTGATCTCAGTTACGAGTCTATTAAGACATTTTACGTGAAAAGTGAAGAGTATAAATCTCAACCAAAGGTGCTAGCCACGATTGAACTATCCGAAAGCATTATTCCCGATGGCGTAGTGCGCGCAATCTACGATCAACAAGTGAAGCACAATGGGGAGATCTGGATGGTTCACAAGAATGATGCAGACCCCCACCCTTCAATTCCACATGCGCACAATTACGATGCAAATCTAAAACTTCATCTTGGCACTGGCGATCTTTATGATAAGAAGAAGATTGTAGGCAACGTCGGAAAGAAATCGCTCATCGCTATTCGCGAGAAGATCGTTGGCATTGACCTACCGGCTTTCACAGCATGAGGCCCACTCTCACGGTATGAGGCCTAACAATTCGTTCAAGCCGACCCCACATCGTGGCGTCGGCCACGTGCCTGCGCTACGCTAGCACGCGTCCGCCACCCCGCTGCGGGGCGGCTTAACTCAGGCGTTAGGCGGCAGAAAAGCATTTGGTAGTTGGTTACTCGTCGCGGCATGACTATCGGCTTCGGTTGGCATTGCTCTTCGGACAAGCTCTCGGCAGGTTTACGCTTTGATTAAGCTCGTCTAGCGCGCTCACACATTGCATGCGGCGCGCTTGCCGGCTTCGGTGACAATGGTTGGCTTGCGGTCGGTTTTTCGCTCCAGATGCGGTCGCTTCGGTGACGGCCGGCTGAAAGTTCGGCAGGCGCGCTCTGGCATCCCGGCTTCGGTTTTCGGCAAGCTCGTCAAAGCTTTACTCTCGCCGGCATCCTGCCCGCCTAACAAGTCATTCAAGCCGACGCCGTGTCTTAGCTTCGTTGAAACTTCTGGCCACGCGGGCAATACTGGCTCCCATCCGTCGCGTTCGGCGCGGCTTAATTCCGGCGTTAGGCGGCAAAGAGCATGTGGTAGTTGGTTGTTCTGCACGGCAAGTCCTTCGGCTTCGGTCGGCATGCTCTTCGGACAATTCGCCAGCACGTTGTCTCTTCGGTTGCTGCGCCGGGCGCGCTCAAGTGTCGCATGCGTTGCGCTTGCCGGCTTCGGCAACAGAGATCGTCATCGGATTGTTCTACCGCGGCTGATTCACGGCTTCGGACACAGCCAGCTGCAAGTTCGTCGGCGCGCCCAGGCATCCGGGCTTCGGTTCTCGGTCCGCTCGTCCGTAATTCAGCGTCGCGGGGTTCCGGCCCGCCTAACAAGTCGTTCAAGCCGACCCCGTGTCGTGGCGTCGGCCATGTGCTTTACGCTACGCTCGCACATGTCCGCCGCCCCGCCACAGGGCGGCTTAACTCCGGCGTTAGGCGGCAAAGAGCATTCGACAGTTGCATTGTCGGCACTGCAACATGTCGTCTTCGGTCGACATTGCTCTTCGGACGGTTCTTGAGCACGTTGCTTCTTCGGTCAAGTCCGCTATGCGCGCTCACACTTCGCACGCGTTGCGTTGGCCCGCTTCGGACGCGGCGATCTTCATCTGTTGGTTCTCAGCGTCTGAGCCGCGGCTTCGGACACGGCCGGCTGTGGGTTCGCAAGGCGCGCTCAATCGTCCGGGCTTCGGTTTTCGGTCAGCGCATCCGTAGTTCAGCGTCGCGGGGTTCCGTCACGCCTAACAAGTCGTTCAAGCCGACCCCACATCGTGGCGTCAACAGCGTGCTTTACGCTACGCTGCACGCTGTTGCCACCCCGCCGTGGGGCGGCTTAACTCCGGCGTTAGGCTGCTATGGATGCTCAGCAATTGAATCGAGAATTGGATGCTAGTTTGTCCTCGTTCGGCGTCGTGGACAGACATATCTTTCTGCAACTCAGTGATGCGCACGGATATGGCTCAGCAAGCAGCGTCGGATGGGTAGATGCCAAGTTGCGTGTACTCCAAACCCGACTTTGTGGCGGGCTCGGGCTGGAACTTTACATGCCGAGCCTCAAAGACAAGTCACCTGTGACTACGCAAGAAGAATTCACGCGTTGGGTTAGTCAGCATTTTCCAGATGCATCCCTGTAGAGCCCCGGGGCGCAGCCTAACAATTCGTTCAAGCCGACCCCATGTCGTGGCGTCGGCCACGTGCCTACGCTACGCTAGCACGTGTCCGCCGCCCCGCCACGGGTCGGCTTAACTCAGGCGTTAGGCGGCACTGCAGACATCAGGCCATTCATCATGAAAACTTTCGCAATTCGAAGAACTTACAGCTACATTGAAATCAACTCCAGTGAAGTCAACGAGGATTCTTTTGACCAGAAACTCGAAGAGTTAGACGGTGATATCAAAACCCTGCACGACAATCATGGTGTCAATTTCATATGCAGTGACACGCGGTTTATTTCGTCAGACAAAATGTCCGTTCGCGTTTGCGAATCATGTCAAAATTTGATGATCAATCGCGACAAGAACCCTGCGGGCTTTGATAGCGACTCACTTTGGAAGGACGCAGTTCAAGACACTACGCTATTCATTCTCAATGGCGGAACGCATGCAGGCAAAGAACTGTGCATGGAGTGCCTTCCCCCCAGCCATCGCTGGGGACTCTTCTCGTAAAGTATTCACTAGTGCCGCCTAACAATTCGTTCAAGCCGACCCCGCATCGTGGCGTCGGTCACGTGCCTACGCTACGCTAGCACGCGTCCGCCGCCCCGCTGCGGGGCGGCTTAACTCAGGCGTTAGGCGGCAGAAAAGCAGTTTGTAGTTTTGTCCTTCACCGCTGTGGTTCATCAACTCCGGTCGGCATTGCTCTTCGGATACTTTCTCAGCGCGTTACATCTTCGGTCAAGTTCATCTGCCGCGCTCACACATTGCATGCGTTGCGTTTGCCGACTTCGGAAACTGTGATTGGCTTGCGGTCGGTTTTTCGCTCCACATGCAGTCGCTTCGGTGACGGCCGGCGGAAAGTTCGTAGGGCGCGCTCAAGCATCTGGGCTTCGGCCTTTCGGCAAGTTCGTCATAGCTTCACTCTCGCCGGCTTCCTTCCCGCCTAACAAGTCATTCAAGCCGACGCCGTTTCGTGGCTTCGTTGAAACTTCCGGGCGTGCGAGCAATACTGGCTCCCATCCGTCGCGTTCGGCGCGGCTTAATTCCGGCGTTAGGCCCCGAGAAATAGTATGCCGTTAGTTTCGATGCAGTCTTACTGGAAGCGCTTTGCGATAGCGCTGTGTGCAGCGGCTGTTCTTGTGTTCGCTTGCTCGCTATCTATGCAACTTCATGCACTCAAAGAGCCAGAATTACTGCTTGCTATTGCAGCGGGGGTGCTGGTCGCTTCTATTCCAGGATCGGCGCTATCTGCCTTGGCATTCCGCCACAATCAGCTTGCTCTTATTCTTGGGGCTCAGCTTCTGACTGTATTGGCCTTGGTTGCTTGGTTCGGGCTCAGGGCCTAACAATTCGTTCAAGCCGACCCCGTGTCGTGGCGTCGGCCGTGTGCTTTACGCTACGCTTGCACACGTCCGCCACCCCGTCACGGGGCGGCTTAACTCAGGCGTTAGGCGGCAAAAAAGCATTCAGTAGTTGCATTGTCAGCGCTGCAACTTATCGGCTTCGGCCAGCATTGCTCTTCGGGTTGTTCGTCGGCACGTCTCTTCTTCGGTCAAGTTCATCTCGCGCGCTCACACATCGAATGCGTTGCGTTGGCCGGCTTCGGTAGCTACGTTTGCTTTCGTTTGGTTTTGCCGCTCCAGATACTGTCGCTTCTGACCGGTCCGGCTGATAGTTCTCGGGGCGCGCTCAGGCGTCCGGGCTTCGGTTTTCGGCAGGTTCGCCACAGCTTTACCCTCGCCGGCATCCTTCCCGCCTAACAAGTCGTTCAAGCCGACCCCACATCGTGGCGTCAACAGCGTGCTTTACGCTACGCTGCACACTGTTGCCACCCCGCTGCGGGGCGGCTTAACTCAGGCGTTATGTTGCACAGGAAGGATTCCAATGAGTCACGATCCACCGAAGTGGGAAGTGTTCGACCAATACGGCCCTTACATCGACGGTCATCATTTTGGCCTCTTTGTTAGTGCCGGCCACGTCAATCGATTCAAAGCCAGGTATCGCACCGCACACGCGTTAACCCGAGTAGATCTTGACGGGTTTCACCCAGACACTGAGTATGGCTACACCGCGCTAACTAAAGCATTTCTCACCTACTCAGCCTTCGAATACTTTTTGCAAGCCATTAAGGTCAAGCAGAAGCGTGCCGAATCACTGCTAGCCAGATATCCGGTTTCTGATTGGGTTCGTGATATACGCACCGCTGACGCGGGCAACTTGTTCTACAACTTTGTTGTTCAGCACGTTGATGGTCGTCACAAGCACCATCTCGGTGAGTATCTTGCAGGTCGAGCCTTCAACTACACGTTCTTAGCATCATCAGTTCGCCACACGTTTGCCCACGGCATCCTTACCCCAAGCGCTGGCGGCTGTCCTGCGGGTCAGGCCGCAGCAATTTCTGACGCCATTACTTCATCCCTGATGCAGGTCATGGATAATGAGTTCGCAGAGCGGATGGACGTGCTTGAACGTGCTGCAGGTGCAACATAACAATTCGTTCAAGCCGACCCCGCATCGTGGCGTCGGCCACGTGCCTGCGCTACGCTAGCACGCGTCCGCCGCCCCGCTGCGGGGCGGCTTAACTCAGGCGTTAGGCGGCAAAAAGCATTCAGTAGTTGCATCGTCGGCGCTGCAACTTGCCGGCTTCGGTCAGC
>JAZKFJ010000008.1:0-137464 GCA_040386495.1 Pseudomonadota bacterium | reverse complement strand
ATGCCCGGCTGCTCGCTGTGCATGGGCAACCAGGCGCAGGTGCGCGAGGGCGCGACCGTGTTCTCCACCAGCACCCGCAACTTCCCGAACCGTCTGGGCAAGAACTCGAATGTGTATCTGGGCTCGGCGGAACTTGCGGCGATCTGCTCGCGCCTCGGCCGCATCCCGACCAAGGCCGAATACATGGCCGACATGGGCGTGCTCGACGCGCAGGGCGCGGAAATCTACCGCTACATGAATTTCGACCAGATCGCTGATTACAAGGATGTGGCGGATACGGTTACGGCGTGACTTGTCATTCCATTGTCTGTCGTTCTTACCGGCTGTCATCCCGAACGAATGTGAGGGATCTGCTGTTGTATTCCGTGCATTCCCGGTGAACAGCAGATCCCTCCACGGGCTTCGCCCGCGTTCGGGATGACAACAAAAGAAAAGCCCGGCGAAAGCCGGGCTTTTTCATGCCGAAAATCCAGCGGCCTGAAGGCCGCTCTACGGAAACCAGGATCAATCCAGCTCCGCCTCGATCGCCTGCATCATCGCGCGGCGCAGGAACACGAAATCCCACAGCGAGCCGCCCATCTGCCGCCACAGCACCGCCGAACGCAGCGCGGAGAGCAGCAGGGCGCGGATCTCGGCCACCACGTCCGGCTGTTGCAGGTAGTGCGGGTTGCCCTGGACGATCACCTTCGGCCTCAGGTGGCTGATGGTATCGGCGTACAGCTGGCCGAGGCGGGCGATCGCATCGGGATGGACGCTGCCCTTGCGTTCGGCGATGCCTTCCAGCGCGCGGATCCCGCTCAGAACCTGGCCGGCCAGGGTCTCATCAGCGACGAAGCGGCGCTCGATCTGCAGCACCGCCCGGGCCAGCGGCGGCAATGCGGGGTCGGCATTGGTGTTGCCCAGATAATCTCGCAGCAGCAGCAGACCGCTGCGCACCGAACGCGTGCCGCCGTAAACCGCCTCGGCCGATGCGGCGTCGATCCGGAACACGCTGTCGAGCGCGGCGCGCTCCGCGGTGGCGTCGGCGTGCCCGGTGTCGGCGATCTGCCGCACCAGCTTCAGCGCCTGCAGCATGCCGGCGAGCGCGATAACGCGGGAACGTACGTCCATGGTCATGATCGATCAGTTCTTTATAGGAGCGGTTGACCAGCCATCCGGCTGTCGAAAGCCAGCCGCGATGTTTGTGCGGTCCGCCTGAAGGCATGATGTGGGGCCGCCATCGCGCTGTTCCAACGGCGCATCGGTGGCCGCGATCACCGCGCCGCCGAGGCACACCTCATCCTTGTACAGCACCAGCGATTGCCCCGGTGTGACCGCACGCTGCGGACGCTCGAAGGTCACCGCCAGACTGCCGTCGGCCAGCACCTCGACGTCGCAGACTTCGTCCTGCTGGCGGTAGCGGGTCTGCGCAGTGCAGGCGAAGCGCGCGGCCGGCGGCGCGCCGGAAATCCAGTGCGCCGTTTCGGACCACAGCCGCGTCGACAGCAGGTAGGGCGAATCGCTGCCCTGATCGACGATCAGGGTGTTGTCGTGCACGCGCTTGCCCACCACGAACCACGGCGCCGCCGCGAAACCGCGCACGCCGCCGATCTGCAGGCCTTCGCGCTGGCCGAGGGTGAAATAGAACACGCCCGCATGTTTGCCGACCTGGCGGCCGTCCGGCGTCACCATCGGCCCGGGTTTGGCTGGCAGGTATTGCGACAGGAATTCGCGGAAATCGCGCTCGCCGATGAAACAGATGCCGGTCGAATCCTTCTTCGCGGCGGTCGGCAGGCCGGCGTCGGCGGCCATGCGGCGCACGTCGGTCTTGATCAGTTCGCCCAGCGGGAACAACGTCGCCGCCAGCTGCGCCTGGCCGAGCTGGTGCAGGAAATAGCTCTGGTCCTTGCTGCGATCGGCGGCGCGCAGCAACTGCCATGCACCGTCTCGTTCGCGAACCCGGGCGTAGTGGCCGGTGGCGATGAAGTCGGCGCCCAGTTCGCGGGCGGCGTCGAGGAAATGCTTGAACTTGATTTCGCGGTTGCACAGCACGTCGGGGTTCGGCGTGCGCCCGGCGGCGTACTCGGCGAGGAAATGCTCGAACACGCCGGACCAGTATTCGTTGGAGAAATCGCGGAAATGGATCGGCAGGCCCAGCCGGCCGCTGACCGCGACCGCGTCGCGGCGGTCGTCCTCGGCGCGGCAGTCGCCACTGCCGTCGTCGGCCCAGTTGCGCATGAACAGCCCGGCCACGCTGCGGTCAGGGTGGGTGAGGGCGTCATCGCGCAGCAGCAGGGCCGCGACCGAGGAATCGACGCCGCCGGACATGCCGACGATGATGCGGGGAGCGGTCATGAGGCCGTATTCCGTGATGTCGCAGCGTCAGGACAGATGCTGCAGCACCGACAGCGGCGAACGGTGACCGGCGAGGTGATCGGCGACCACCTGCCAGACCAGCGGGCTGCGGTGGCGTTCGCGCTGCGCCAGCAACTCGTCCGGGGTCAGCCACAGGGCCTGGACGATGCCGTCGTCGAGCGGGCGCGCCGGATCGTGACGCTCGGGCTCGGCGGCGAAGGCGAAGCGGAGGTAGTGACGTTCGGTTTCCGGCGCCTTCCACTGATAGGCGCCCAGAAAAGCGGTCAGGCGCACGTCCCAGCCGGTTTCTTCCCGTGTTTCGCGCAGGGCGGCTTCCAGCAGGCTTTCGTCGGGTTCGAGATGGCCGGCCGGCTGGTTGATCACCAGACGGCCGTTCACCCGCTCCTCGACGCACAACAACCGGCCGTCCGCGACCACGACCGTGGCGACGGTCACGTCCGGTTGCCAGAAGCGGCCTTCGCGATAGGTCATGCGCGTCGACCCGACGTTTGCAACGCCAGGATCACAGATCGTCCCGATCGCCGCTGAGCTCGATTTCCATGTCGTCCGCGGTCTCGGCGGCGATATCCATCGCCGATTCCAGCTGCGCTGCGTCGAGGCTGTCCGGCAGCTTGATCACGAAATAAAGCACGTCGCCGCTGCTTTCCCAACTGCCGACCTTGTTCTTCCGGCTTTCGGCCAACAGTTCGAGCGCCTTGGCGCCGTTGATGCCGTCCTTCTCGATGCGCGCCGCGGGCGAGAAGATCTCGCGGATGTTGAATCCGCCGACGCTCTGGGTGCTGCCGCTGACGAAGACCAGCTGGCTGCGACCTTCCTTCGAATAGTTGTAGGTGACCTTGAAATCGCCGTCGTCGTCCAGCTCGTATTTGACGCCGCGAGCATCGAGGCGGGTCTTGACCGAGGCATCTTCGGCGTACGCCGCCGGGGCGAGAAGGCAGCCGGACAGCAGCGAGGCGATAAGCACGGCACGGACGGATGACGACATGGGCGACTCCCCTGGTCGAGCGGTCGGAATGGCCGCTGCGGTGTCGCATTGTGTTCCGGCGGGCCGACCGTCGTCCATGGTCGGCGGTCCGACGGGGCCGAGCCAATGGCCTGTACCGGGCGGGGAACTCGCCGCTTGCGACGCCGTTCGCTGCCGATTGCGCAGACGCATCGTTGCGGGCGTCACCGGGATCGACGCGGCCGTTATAATCGCCGGATGGCCAACCAGCACGACCACGAACACGAGCGGGACCACGGCGTCGCCGTCGAAACCAGCAAGCCCGAGCTTGCGCGGCCGCCGCTGTATTCGGTGATGGTCTTGAACGACGACTACACCCCGATGGACTTCGTGGTCGAAGTGCTGATGCGCTTCTTCAGCATGAATCTCGAGAAGGCGACCCAGGTCATGCTGCATGTGCATACCCGCGGGCGGGGCGTTTGCGGTGTGTTCACCCGCGAGATCGCCGAGTCCAAGGTCGCCCAGGTGAACGAATACGCGCGCATGCATCAGCATCCGTTGCTGTGCACCATGGAAAAAGCCTGAGCCTGCCCCCACAGTCTCCGCCATCGGAATGGCATGGCCGCGCGAATGGCGCGGAACTTGCATCTGAATCTTCTACTTGCGTCCGACCGTACATTGAGTGCATCGTCATGCGGCATGGATCGCCTTGGACGATGTGATCGACGAAGGCAGATATCGTTTATTACGACGCAGTGTTCCAGATCTTCGGTATTCCGCTTCGGGATGGCGCTCCCATCCTGAAACCCTGAGGCCCGATGTGACCCAACCGGGCACAGTCGGTCCCACCGGCAGAACTTCTCGGAGGATGTGCGACCATGTTCAGTAAAGACCTCGAATACGCCATCGGACAGTGCTACAAGCACGCCCGCGAGGCGCGGCACGAGTACATGACCGTCGAGCACCTGCTCCTGGCGCTGCTCGACAACCCATCCGCCGAAACCGTGCTCAAGGCCTGCAGCGCCGATTTCCTGCGCCTGCGCAGCGATCTGGAACACGCCATTTCGACGTCGGTGGCCACGCTGGCCGAAGACGATGCCCGCGATACGCAGGCCACGCTCGGTTTCCAGCGCGTGCTCCAGCGCGCGGTCTATCACGTGCAGTCCTCCGGCAAGAACGAGGTTACCGGCGCGAACGTGCTGGTCGCGATCTTCGGCGAGAAAGACTCGTACGCCGTCTATTACCTCAACCAGCAGGGCATCACCCGGCTGGATGTCGTCAACTACCTCTCCCACGGCATCGCCAAGACCGGCGACGGCGCCGAGCCGCAGGGGCAGGATCCGATCGAACAGAACAGCGAGAGCGAAGCGGGCGAAGGCAAGAACGACCCGCTGGCCGAGTTCGCGGTCAACCTCAATGCCTTGGCCCGCGAGGGCAAGATCGATCCTCTGGTCGGTCGCGTCGAAGAAGTCGAGCGCACGATCCAGGTGCTGTGCCGTCGGCGCAAGAACAACCCGCTGTACGTCGGCGAAGCCGGCGTCGGCAAGACCGCGCTGGCCGAAGGACTGGCGCGGCGGATCGTCGACGGCGAGGTGCCGGACGTGCTGGCCGACGCCACCATCTTCTCGCTGGACCTCGGTGCGCTGGTCGCCGGCACCAAGTACCGCGGCGATTTTGAGAAGCGGCTGAAGTCGGTGCTCGCGGCGCTGAAGAAGATCCCGCAGGCGGTGCTGTTCATCGACGAGATCCACACCATCATCGGCGCCGGCTCCGCCAGCGGCGGGACGATGGACGCCAGCAATCTGATCAAGCCGGCGTTGGCCTCGGGCGAGATGCGCTGCATCGGCTCGACCACCTTCCAGGAATACCGCGGCATCTTCGAGAAGGACCGCGCGCTGGCCCGGCGCTTCCAGAAGATCGATGTGGTCGAACCCACCATCGGCGAGGCCGTGGAGATCCTGCGCGGCCTGCGTCCTAAGTACGAGGCCCACCACCACGTCACCTATGCCGACGAGGCGATCCAGGCAGCGGTGGATCTGTCGGTGAAGCACATCAACGACCGTCTGCTGCCGGACAAGGCGATCGACGTGATCGATGAGGCCGGCGCGCGCCAGCAACTGTTGGCGCCCGAACTGCGCAAGAGCCGCATCGACGTCGAGGAAGTCGAGATCATCGTCGCCAAGATGGCGCGGATCCCGGCCAAACAGGTCAGCGCCTCCGACAAGGATGTGCTGCAGCACCTCGAACGCAACCTCAAGATGGTGATCTTCGGCCAGGATCCGGCGATCGAGACCCTGACCTCGGCGATCAAGCTCGCGCGCTCCGGCCTCGCCAACCCGGACAAGCCGATCGGCAGCTTTCTGTTCGCCGGCCCCACGGGCGTGGGCAAGACCGAAGTCACCCGTCAGCTCGCGCTGCAGCTCGGCATCGAACTGGTGCGTTTCGACATGAGCGAATACATGGAGCCGCATTCGGTGAGCCGCCTCATCGGCGCGCCTCCGGGCTATGTCGGTTTCGATCAGGGCGGGTTGCTGACCGAAAAGGTCGTGAAGACCCCGCACTGCGTGCTGCTGCTGGACGAGGTGGAGAAGGCGCACCCGGACATCTTCAATATCCTGCTGCAGGTCATGGACCGCGGTGTGCTGACCGACACCAACGGCCGCGAGGCGAATTTCCGCAACGCGATCATTGTGATGACCACCAATGCCGGCGCGTCGCAGGCGGCCCGCCGTTCCATCGGTTTCACCAAGCAGGACCACAGCACCGACGCCATGGAGATCATCCGCCGCAGCTTCAGTCCGGAATTCCGCAACCGGCTGGATGCGGTGGTGCAGTTCCAGGCGCTGGGCTTCGACCACATCCTGCGCGTGGTCGACAAGTTCCTGATCGAGCTGGAAACCCTGCTGCATGAGAAGAACGTCTCGATGTCGGCCACTCCGGCCGCGCGCGACTGGCTGGCCGAGCACGGATTCGATCCGCAGATGGGTGCCCGCCCGATGGCGCGGGTGATCCAGGACAAGGTCAAGCGCCCGCTGGCGGACGAACTGCTGTTCGGCAAGCTGGCCGGCGGTGGACGGGTCTCGATCGATGTGCGCGACAACCAGCTGGTGGTCGAATCGCAGGCCGAGCCGGAAAAACTGCTGCCCGCGACGGTCTGATCGTCGCAATCCCGCGGAAACGGAAAAGGCGGCCAATGGCCGCCTTTTTCTTGACTCGATTCAATGGGTTATTGCGATCACTTCATACGATACGTGATCCGACCCTTGGTCAGATCGTAGGGGGTCATTTCGACCTTGACCTTGTCGCCGGTGAGGATGCGGATGTAGTTCTTGCGCATGCGCCCGGAGATATGGGCAATGATCTCGTGGCCGTTCTCGAGTTTCACCCGGAACATCGTGTTCGGGAGGGTCTCCGAGACCGTACCTTCAAATTCTATGACGTCGTCTTTCGCCATGCGCCTTGGGCTGCCGTTGAGGTCGGGCACAAAGGCCCAACGAAGCCGCGCATTCTGCCACGCAACGGCTGCAATCGCAAAGAAAGCGTCAGCTTCAGGGCGGATCGCCCGATGCACGGTGCGGCAAATCGTCCAGCGACAAGGTTCCGAACGCCTCGCGCCATGAGCCGATTCGGCCGGGCGAAGCGGTCAACGGCTCGATCTCCGCCAGAAAGCGCGTCCGCGGCCGGGTTTCGCCGCCCATCCGCAGCAGGTGCGGGTTTTCGACCTGGGCGTCGATCAGCGGCCAGCCCCATGCCTGCAGCCGGAAGGCGAGGGCGGCCAGCGCGGCCTTGGAACCGCCGGACGCCAGGCTGACCATGCTCTCGCCGAAGAACATCCGGCCAATCGCGACGCCATAAATGCCGCCGACCAGCCGGCCGCCGTCATCGAACACTTCCACGCTGTGCGCGTGTCCGAGCCGGTGTAGCTCGGCATAGGCATGCCGCATGTCGGCGGTGATCCAGGTTCCGCCTTGTCCCCGACTCGGGGTTGAGGCGCAGGCGGTCACGACGTCGACGAAGGCGGTATCGGCTCGCGCGACCCAGCCGCTGCCGCGCAGCTGGCGCAGGAACCGGCGCGACAGATGCACGCCATCGGTGCGGAACACGATGCGCGGATCCGGCGACCACCACAGGATCGGCTCGTCTTCGGAAAACCACGGGAAGATGCCGTGGCGATAGGCGTTGAGCAGACGCCCGGAACTGAGATCGCCGCCGGCCGCCAACAAGCCGTCCGGGTCGTGCAGCGCGGTCTCGACCGGCGGGAAAGGCGCGTCCGGATCGGACGACAACCACGGCAGGCGCAGACTCACTCGCGATCTTCTGCGTTGGCGCGAAACGGCGAATGCGCCGAAAGCTGCGCGGCGTAACGCCGCACCGCGATCGCTTCCTCCTCGCACCAGCGCGCCAGCGCTTGGGCGAAATTGGGATCGGCGATCCAGTGCCGGCTGCGCACGAATGCGGGCAGGAAGCCGCGGTCGATCTTGTGTTCCCCCTGCGCGCCCGGCTCGAAGCGGGTCAGGCCTTCGCGCAGGCAATAATCGATGCCCTGGTAGTAGCAGGTCTCGAAGTGCAGGCCGGGCAGGGTGCGGTGTGCGCCCCAATAGCGGCCGTACAGCGTGTCGCCGCCGCGCAGGCACAGCGCGCCGGCGATAGCCTCGCCCGCATGATCGGCGAGGATCAGCACCAGTTGCCGCGGCAGCGTCCGTGCCAGATGGCGCAGGAACTCCAGCGTCAGGGCCGGCGAATTGCCGTATTCGGCGAAGGTCTGCAGATAGAAGCCGTGCATGGCCGCCAGATCGTCGTCGCTGGCGTCGTCGCCGTGCAGCACCCGGAAGGTGGCGCCGCTGCGCGCGACCTTGGCGCGTTCCTGGCGGATGTTCTTGCGGTGCTTGTGGTTCATCGCGGCGAGAAAATCGTCGAAGCATGTCCAGCCGGCGGCGTTGTGCCAGTGGTATTGCACGTCGATGCGCTGCAGCCAGCCGGGATGCGCGTCGGATGACATCGCGTCGAACAGCGCGTCATCGTCGGGATCGACGAAATTCACGTGCGCCGACGAGGCGCCCATCTCAAGGGTAAGCGCCGACAGCGCGTCGATCAAAACCCGCCGGGTAGCGTCGTCGCGCGCGAGCAGACGCGGCCCGGTCACTGGCGAATAGGGCACTGCGCACAGCCATTTCGGGTAGTACTCGCGGCCGTACTGCGCGTACGCCCGCGCCCAGGCGTGGTCGAACACGAATTCGCCGTGCGAGTTGTCCTTGAGATAACCCGGCGCAGCGGCGATCAGGGTGTCGCCGTCCCACACCGTGAGATGCCGCGGGGTCCAGCCCCACTGCTCGCGCAGGCAGCCGTGCGCTTCCAGGCCAGCAAGAAAGGCGTACGACACGAACGGGTTGCGGCCGTCGTGGAGCCTGTCCCACGCGTCCGCAGATACGCTATCCAGCGTGGACAACAGTCGGATGATCATTCGCGCGCCGGTGAGCGATGCACGGCGGGGCGATAGACATCCGGATCGTGCTTCTGCATATGCCGCTCCGGCTGCGACAGCGGGACGAAGCCCAGCTGCGCGTACAGCGCTTGCATGTCTCTCGTCACCAGATGCCAGCGGCGCAGGCCCTGCAGGCGCGGGTCGGCCATCAATGCTTCGACGATTTTGCGGCCGTAACCCTTGCCGCGATGCTGCGGCAGGACGAAGACATCGGCGAGGTAGGCGAACGTGGCCTGATCGGTGACCGCGCGGGCGAACGCGACCTGCTGGCTGTCGAGATGGCCGCTGCAACAGATCGAATTGCGCAATGCGCGTTCCAGCGTGTGCTGCGGAATGCCGGCGGCCCAGTACGACTCGCCGGACAGGAAACCGTGGACCAGCGCGAGATCGATATCCTCGAATGCGGCGCTGATCCGCAGCATCGCTCAGCCCTCTTTATCGAGGAACTTCTCGGCGTCCAGCGCCGCCATGCAGCCGAAGCCGGCCGAGGTGATGGCCTGGCGGTAGACCTGATCGGCGACATCGCCGGCGGCGTACACGCCCGGGACCGAGGTCTGAGTGGCGTTGCCGTCGAGGCCAGTGTGGATGGTGAGGTAGCCGTTCTTCATCGCCAGCTGGCCTTCGAACAGCGTGGTGTTCGGCGTGTGGCCGATGGCGACGAAGAAGCCGTTGACCGCGATGTCGCGTGTGCTGCCGTCCAGCATCGACTTCACGCGCATCCCGGTGACGCCGCTGTCGTCGCCCAGCACTTCGTCGACGGTGTGGTGCCACACGGTTTCGATCTTGCCGGCCTGCACCTTGGCGAACAGCTTGTCCTGCATGATCTTTTCGGCGCGCAGCGTGTCGCGGCGATGGACCAGATAGACCTTGCGGGCAATGTTCGAGAGATACAGCGCTTCTTCGACCGCGGTGTTGCCGCCGCCGATCACCGCCACGTCCTGATCCTTGTAGAAGAAGCCGTCGCAGGTGGCGCAGGCGGACACGCCGCGGCCCTTGAACTTCTCTTCCGACGGAATGCCGAGATACTTCGCGGTGGCGCCGGTGGCGATGATCAGCGCGTCGCAGGTGTACTCGCCGCTGTCGCCCTTCAGCCGGAACGGTCGCTGCGACAGATCGGCGGTGTGGATGTGGTCGAAGATCACTTCGGTTTCGAAACGCTCGGCGTGCGCCTGCATCCGGTTCATCAGATCCGGGCCCATCAGGCCGTGGGCGTCGCCCGGCCAGTTGTCCACCTCGGTGGTGGTCATCAGCTGGCCGCCCATCTGCAGCCCGGTGATCACCACCGGCTTGAGGTTGGCGCGCGCCGCGTAGACGGCGGCGGTCCAACCGGCGGGGCCGGAGCCGAGGATGACCAGCTGGGTGTGCTTGGAAGTGCTCATGAAGCCTCTGGATGGAAGGAGGGGCGGCGCAACGACAGGCGCGAGACGGCATAGCTTGGAGATGCGCGGCGGGCGAATCAAGGGAAACGCTCGCCGACATCCGCATCGGAACGATGTTTCCCGGCCGCGCACCGTTTCCGCTTCGGCGGATCTCTTTATGGCGAGTCGACGATCCGCACTCCCCACGGAACGTTCGGCCGTTCGCCCCCAATCACTTTCTGGAGTTACCGACCGATGAATACGAATCCGCTCTCGATGCTGTCCGGCGCCTCCCTCGCGATGCTGGCCGCCGGCCTGGCCGCGGCCCCCGGCGCGCAGGCCGCCAAAGCCAAGCCCGCCGCCGGCAAGGTCGCGATGGTCCACTGCGCCGGCGTCAACAGTTGCAAGGGCCACAACGACTGCAAGACTGCCAAGAATGCCTGCGCCGGGCAGGGCAGTTGCAAAGGCCAAGGCTTCGTCGCCGCACCGGCCGATGCCTGCGCCGACATGGGCGGCCGTCGCGTCGACCCGAAGATCAACTTCACCGCATCCTCGAAAGACTTCATCCACTGCATGGGCGCGAACGTCTGCAAGGGCCACAACGACTGCAAGACCGCCAGCAACGCGTGCAAGGGCCAGGGCAGTTGCAAGGGACAGGGCTTCATCGCGCTGCCGGCGTCCACCTGCACCAACATCGATGGCAAAGCGGTCGGCGGCAAAGCGGGCTGACATGTCGTTGCTGTCGAACAAGACGACGGCGGGCTCCGGTGTGCATGCACCGGAGTCGCGTCCGTTCCTGGGGTTCGGTCTGGGGCTGCGGGTCGAACATTTCGCGGAGATCCTGGCCGAACCGCCGCGCGTGGACTGGTTCGAGATCACGTCCGAGAACTTCATGGTCGCAGGCGGCAAGCCGCTGCACCATCTCGAACACGTCCGCGCGCGTTATCCGATCGCGATGCATGGCGTATCGCTCTCGATCGGCAGCACCGATCCGTTGGACATAGACTATCTGCGCGCTTTGAAGACGCTGGCGCAGCGCGTCGAACCGATGTGGATTTCCGATCACCTGTGTTGGACCGGCGTCGGCGGCGTGAACAGCCACGACCTGCTGCCGCTGCCGTACACCGAAGAAGCCATCGCCCACGTGTGCGGCCGCGTCGGTCAGGTGCAGGATGTCCTGGGCCGGGAAATCCTGCTCGAAAACCTCAGTTCCTACGTCGAATTCTCCGGCTCGCAGATGCCGGAATGGCAGTTCTTCGCAGAGATCGCCCGCCGCAGCGGCTGTCGGCTGCTGCTGGACGTGAACAACATCCAGGTCAGCGCGCGCAACCACGGCTTCGACCCGCTTGACTATCTCGCCGGAATACCCGGCGACAAGGTGTGGCAGATCCATCTGGCCGGGCACAGCGATTACGGCGATTACGCCATCGATACGCACGATCACGACGTTCCTGCAGAAGTGTGGCGGCTGTACGAAGCCGCGATCGAACGTTACGGCCCGGTGAGTACGATGATCGAGCGCGACGACCACATTCCGCCGCTGTCGGAATTGCTGCAGGAACTGGACATCGCGCGGACATGCTTCGAGCGGGTGTGCCCGATGAACGTTGAGCCGTGCGCATGAGCGCCGGGCTGGCCGAACTGCAGCGTGCTTTCCTCGCCGATATGCGCGGGTTGGTGCCCGATGCGGCGATGGAACATCTCGCGAGCGGCGGCATTCCGGCCGCGACCGGCATCGCGATCTACCGCAACGCCTATGCCGCCCGGCTGCGCGAAGCGCTGGAGAACGACCACCCGATACTGGGCCGCTATCTCGGCGACGCACTCTGGGCGCGGATGTGCGACGGCTACATCGCGGCATACCCGTCGCGGGTGCGTTCGCTGCGTCATTTCGGCGAGTCGTTGCCGGAATATCTGGCGGGCGCCGAACCGTTTTCCGCATCGCTGCAGTTGGCGGAACTGGCGCGACTGGAGCGTCGGCTGCTGGATTGTTTCGACGCCGCCGACGCCGATCGCACCGATTGGCAGTCCTTGCTGGAAATGCCGCACACCGATTGGCCGGGCCTGCGCCTGCGCTTCCACCCCAGCGTGCAGTACCTGCGGCACGCATGGAACAGCATCGAGATCTGGAATGCCCTGAAGCAGGACACGATGCCTCCTGCCGCCGTTCGCGAAGCAGGCCATGACACCAGCGATTGGCTGCTTTGGCGCGACGACGAACGCATCACCCGTTTCCGTTCGATGGCTTTCGACGAATCCCTGGCCCTGCGGCACTTCCTGTACGGCGGCGATTTTGCGGGTGTCTGCGAATTGTTGTTGCAAGCGCATCCGCCCGAGGCGGTTCCCGGCGCTGCCATCGGTCTGCTGCGTCAGTGGTGCGATGGAGGCTTGGTTCAGTGCTGGCGGCGCCAGGCGCCGGGTCCAGGATCGACGCAGAACTGACAGATTGTCGAAAAAATCCGGTGGCGGCCTTACCGGCATTGTCGTTTCCAATGGCCGTTCGCCGACGATATGAGCGTTGCCTTTGATGCCCAGCCAGAACCATCGAGGATCACCATGCGGGACGCGAACCCACGCACAAGGTAAGTCGGGCAAGTTCCGGCATCGTCTCCGCTCGCGACAACACGACCAGCATCTAACGGCGCATTCGCGGGCAGATCAGGCCCACCCTCACAGGTGGCCGCGGGGCAATCTTGAACGCAACACCATTTCGGGTTGCCGCTCGAATCGGGCGACTCGTCCCCAAATGAAACGGAGGTCGTCATGGCATACCTATTCAAAGGCTCGCTGCTCGGCGCACTGTGCCGGAACTGCACCGAACCGCTCGCCGGACTCACGCTGAAGCTCTATCGCCTTGCGCCGGAACGCGACGCGACCACACTCGCTGTCGCGAATCCGAAAGACACGTTCATGCAGGTGGACGATGCTTTGCAGGACGCCAGGAAGAAGTTCCTGCTCGCCGAGACCACGATCGATGAGAAAGGCAATTTTCTGTTCGAATTTCCGGATTCCGCCAAGTACGATGGCGAAGCGTTCGAGATAGATCTCTACTGCGGCACCGTGCCCGGCCGCAAGCCCGGCCCGCGGCCACCGGATCCGCTGCAGTTCACGATCACCACGCTTCAGCCGCTCTGGCGGGATATCGAGCGGGATCGTGTCGCCGCATGGGAGTACATCCTCCCTCATCGCTACTGGTGCGGGATCCGCGGACGATTTTCGGCATGGACCATCTGCGGCCATGTCCGTCATTGCAAGACCCAGGCGCCCATCGGCGGCGTCCGCGTACGCGCGTTCGATGTCGACTGGCTGCAGGACGACGCGCTCGGCGATGCGGTTACCGATGGCAGCGGCCATTTCCGGATCGACTATTCGACCGCCGACTTCAGGAAAACGATCTTCTCGCCGACGATCAATCTCGAATGGACAGGAGGCCCGGACCTCTATTTCAAGGTCGAAACCTTGGCGGGTACGACCCTGCTTGCCGAAGCCCCTTCGCGCGGACGCGCACCCGATCGGGAGAACGCTGGCCCGTGCTTCTGCGTGGATCTCTGTATCGAGAAGCAGCCACCTGCCGTCGATTATCTGCCCGTGTTCGACGCGCTCGGCGGCTATCTCTACGCCTCGGATATCCAGAGCGCAGTGCCCGGCTCGGGGCTGACGGTGGGCGACAACCGCGCTTTTTATTCCACGGTGCGGTTGAACGGTGCGCTCTCGAAAACCTTCAATGGGCAGCCCATGGAGTACAGGTTCGAGTTCCGGAACACGGACGCTCTTGGCAATCCGACCGGACCTTGGAGCCCAGTAGCGATGACCCAGTTCGACAAGACCCTCATCGGCAAGCTCGAACGCTACGCGCCAGCGTTGCCCGGCGACCCGAATCCGATCAAGACGCAGAAAGTTTATGTGGACCCGGCGAATCCCGGTGGCGGTGCGGTCAACGCCGTCATCGTCGGCGGCTGGGTGCGCGTACCGCAGTTCAGCAACGTGTTCGGCCCTGAAGGGTTTTTCGTTCCCGATGGCAACATGTTGAATGTCATCACCGGAGCATTGGCCGGGTCTCCAGGCATCAGCGTTCTCGGCGTGAAGGCTGGAGTGAGCAGCACCAGTCTGGGGGCAACACTGGCGCAGAACCGTCACATCGCCCTGCGCATGCGCGTGCGCGAGGTGGGCAATCCCGCGAGCGAAACCGATGCCGGAACCTGCTTCCACGTCGCCATCGAAAATACGCTCTACGATGGTGTGGCGAAGGGCGGATCGTGGGCGCCTTCGGTTCTCGACGATCAGCTCTGCGTCTGTTCTGTCGACTCGGTGCAACTGCGTAGCAATGGATGCGCCGGTCTCAACTCGGGTCTCGATGTGTTGTTCACCGCCGCGCATCCCAATCTGGGCAATGTGTCCATCGCCATGACGGGCCCGGGCGGTCCTTACGGCTTCACCCTGCCGGCAGCCGTTGCAGGGGAACGATTCGGCACAGCGGTCAACAACTTCACTTTCTCGACCCTGACGGACTGCGCTTATATCGTCACCTTGAGCGCAACCGTACTGCTGACCACCGGCGACAGTAGTCCCCTGCCGATCCAAGACCAGATCGCCTTCTGCAAGAAGTAGAACGCGATTGCATGCACACGGGAACGGGCTTCTTCGCGAAGCCCGTTCATTTCGCGAAAAAGTGACTTCACATCAGCGCGCGATCACCACGTCGGCTGGTGCGATCATTTCGCGGCATTGATCGACACCGGATTTACAAATCCTCATATCCCGGCAACAACCCCTGCAACTCCGGCCCCGTGAGGTTCCGCCACTGCCCCGGTTTGAGATGCCCCAATTTGATATTGCCGATCCTAACCCGCAGCAATTGCTTCACGCGGAAGCCGAAGTGCGCGGCCATCAAGCGGATCTGCCGGTTCAGGCCCTGCACCAGCACGATCCGGAACCCGTTGCGGCCCAGCTTGCCGGTCTTGCAGGGCAGGGTGATCTCGCCGTTCAGCGGTACGCCGCGGCTCATGCCGCGCAGGAATTCGTCGCTGACCTGATGGTTCACCACCACCAGATATTCCTTCTCCAGCTTGTTTTCGGCGCGGAGGATCGCGTTGACGATGTCCCCGTTGCTGGTCAGCAGGATCAGGCCTTCCGAATCCTTGTCCAGGCGCCCGACCGGGAAGATCCGCTGCTCATGGTCGATGAACTCGACGATGTTGCCCTTCACGTCGGCCTCGGTGGTGCAGGTCACCCCCACCGGCTTGTTCAGGGCGATATAGACGTGTCTGCGCTGGCCTTTGGCGGCCGACCGCGCCTTGAGTGTCTGGCCGTCGACCCGGACTTCGTCGCCTTCGCCCACTTCGGAGCCGACCCGGCCGCGCTGGCCATTGACCGTGACCCGGCCTTCGCCGATCAGCCTGTCGGCCTCGCGTCGCGAGCAGTAGCCGGTGTCGCTGATGTGTTTGTTGAGGCGCATGGCGCGCTCCGGTGGAATGGCCGCGGGGGTGCCTGCGGCGGGCGTGCATCGTAAAGCATTGCCGTCCGCGCAGACAGGCGGCCGAACGCGGAAGCCCCCGGGAATGCCGGGGGCTTCTGGAGTCGCACCGCCGTCAGCGGATTAGCGCGGCCGCTGCGGTCTGAGCGTGGGCAGGCCGACCATCGGCATGGGAACCGCCTTGCCGGCCTTGGCCCTGGTCTTCGCAAAGACGAAGGGATTGGCGGCCGCCGGGCAGACGGTGCCGGGGGCGGGCAGGTCGCCGTTGAGCAAGTAACCGATCACGTAGTCGTCCGTGCACACGCTGCGGCCGCTGAAGGCCGCCGTGTGGCCCCAGCCGGCATAGCTGAGCAGCCGGCTGTTGCGGAGCTGACGGTTGCTGGCGACCGCGCCGGCATAGTTGGTGGCCGGGTCGAAATAATTGCCGACCACCAGCACCGGCGTGGACGTGGTGGTCTTCCAGGGGCCGGTGTAGCGGTTCCGTGCGGTGGGCCAGGCCGCGCAGGAGGCGTTGTTCCACCACCAGCTCGGACCGACGAACGAACCCGCATCCGCATATTTGCCGATCGCGGAATACCACTTGAACCCGCTGGGATACGAGGCGTCGGCGCAGTGATTGCCGAAATAGGCTTCCAGACTATTGTCGTAGACACTCCGCGGCACCGGGCCGGCGTCGCGGAACTTCTGCTGGATGGCGCGGTGCCGGATCAGCGCCTTCTTCGAGGCGGACTTGTCGCCCTGCATGGCGACGGAGAGCAGATCGAGGAAATCGGCGTAGCTCGGCCAGATCTCGGGCGTGTACATCGCGCCGATCGCGTCCCCGACCAATTCGTCGTAGGCGTACTCGAAGATGTCGTCGCCTTCGCCGATCACGATCGTCTGGCGCCGGCCGACGGCCAGGATGGCGTCGAAACGGGCCTTCGAGCCGCTGGGGCCGCTGAGATAACAGTCCGGGCCGGCCTGATCGCACTGGTTGAAGAATTCCTGCAGCACCTCGTCCGTCGAGCTGCGGTCGGCCTTGATCTGCCAGCCGCTGCTCCACAGGCTCGGGTCCAGCACGCCGTCGATCACCATCGCCCGGACCTTCTGCGGATACAGGTTCGCGTAGGTGTTGCCGATGAACGAACCGTAGGAATAGCCGAGATAATTCAGGCGCTGGTCGCCCACCGCCTGGCGCAGCAGATCGAGATCGCGGGCGACGTCGGCGGTGCTCATGTGCTTGAAGATCGGCTGCTTCCTGCTCGCGCAGCGATAGGCGATGTTGCGGTAGCGCGCGAAGAAGTTGGCTTCCTGGTTCGCCAGATAGGGAAACGTCGGCAAGTCCTGGAAATAGGCGTCGCGGATGTCGTCGTTGTTCCAGCATTGGATCGGGGTGGATTCGCCGGTGCCGCGCGGATCCCAGCCCATGATGTCGAACTTGCCCTGCAGCGCTTCGTTGAGATAGTCGCCGAAGCCGTTGAAGATCAGATCGACGCCCGAAGCGCCCGGGCCGCCCGGGTTGAGGAACAGGGTGCCGATCTTGTTCTTCGAATCCGATGCGAGGATGCGCGCCACCGCCAGCTCGGTCTTCGCGCCGAACGGCTTGCGGTAATCCAGCGGCACCTGCACGGTGGCGCACTGCAGATCTTCGAATTCCTCGAAACAGGGTTTCCAGTCGATCACCGGAACCGCGGGCGCCTTGATCTTCAGCGGCGCCGCAAGGGCGGGCAGGGTGGTCACTGCGGCCAGCAGGGGCACCAGCGCGATCGCCAGCGCCCTCCGGGGGCGACGCATCAGGCGGCATTTCAGGGAGTCGGTCGCGGGATCGGACGCCATTCGCGTGTTCTCTCGGTTGTGTTCGGCTGGTGATGGATGCGTGCAGGACGGACTCGGGCGACTCTACAACACGGCTCGCTGTCCGTGCTCGATTCGCGCGCCGGAGAAGCCCGCATTGCCTGCATTCTCGGGCATGGCAAAGCCCGATAGGCGCTCGAAGGCGGAGACCACCGTCACAATTGCAGGATTGAGGCAGTGCGGACGACACGATGTCGGCCGCGCTCCGGGGACGGTACGATGCGGTACCCCGTTCTCCAGGTCGACCGGAAAGCCGGCGCGGTCGACAATGTCGACACCCGACCGCATGCAGCGGGACGGTCGATCCGAGTGCCGGAAACCGCTTTTCCCTGTAAGATCAGCCCCCTACACGCACTTTCTCAGGTATCCCCACACGGTGGCACGCGAGCTTTCCGACCGCAGCAGCAAACTCCGTCGCGCCGCCGTGGCCGAGGCCCCGAAATCCAGTCCGGGCCGGCAGCGGCTGGTGCGCGATATCGCGCTGATCATGATCGCGCCGTTCCTGCTGTATCTCCTGGTCTGCCTGTTCACCTTTTCGCCGCAGGATCCGGGCTGGTCGCATTCGGGCAGCGTGACCGCGCCGCTGCAGAACGCCGGCGGCCGGGTCGGGGCGTGGCTGGCGGACGTCCTGCTGTACCTCACCGGCTATGTGGCCTTCCTGTTGCCGCTGATCCTCGGCGCGGTCGCGTGGATCGCGCTCTTCGGCATGGACAGCGATGGCGATGGCGACGCCGATCTGGGGCCGGCGCTGCGCCTGGTCGGGATCGTCGGTTTTCTGGTCGCCGCGACTGGTCTGCTGCACATGAAGATCGGCTCGGCGCCGGATTTCTCCGCTGGGGCGGGCGGCATCCTCGGCCAACTGGTCGGACGCTCGCTGCTGCGCGGGTTCGGCATGGTCGGCGGCAACCTGTTCCTGCTGGCGCTGCTGCTGATCTCGATCACCCTCGCCACCGGCCTGTCGTGGCTGGCGGTGATGGACCGGATCGGCGCGCTGGCGATGAAGATTCCGCCGATGTTCCGCAAGGGCACCCAGCAGGCCGCCGAATGGCAGCAGGTGCGGGCCATGCGCGAAGAGCGCGAGGAAGTGCGCAAGGTCGACAGCGAGAAACGTGCCAAGCGCGAGCCGGTGAGGATCGAGCCGCCGCCAGCGCCCGTGGTCGAAAAGAGCGAGCGCGCCAAGCGCGAGCAGCAGATTCCGCTGTTTCATGTCTCCGACGGTTCGGGCATTCCGCCGCTGTCGCTGCTGGACGACCCCAAGCCGCAGCCGAAGGGCTACGACGAGGGCACGCTGGAAACCATTTCCCGGCAGATCGAATTCAAGCTCAAGGATTTCCGGATCGAGGCCCAGGTGGTCGGCGCGTATCCCGGGCCGGTGATCACCCGGTTCGAGATCGAGCCCGCGCCGGGCGTGAAGGTCAGCCAGATCAGTTCGCTGGACAAGGACATCGCCCGCGGCCTCAGCGTGAAATCGGTGCGCGTGGTCGATGTGATTCCCGGCAAGTCGGTGATCGGTCTGGAAACCCCGAACACCCATCGCGAGATGATCTATCTCAGCGAGCTGCTGCGTTCGAAGGAATACGACAAATCGGCCAGCCCGCTGACGCTGGCGCTGGGCAAGGACATCGCCGGGCGGCCCACCGTCGCCGACCTGGCGCGCATGCCGCATCTGCTGGTCGCCGGCACCACCGGCTCGGGCAAATCCGTTGCGGTGAACGCGATGGTGCTGTCGCTGCTGTACAAGGCCAGCGCCAAGGAACTGCGGATGCTGATGATCGACCCGAAGATGCTGGAACTCAGCGTCTATCAGGGCATTCCGCACCTGCTGGCGCCGGTCGTCACCGACATGAAGGAAGCCGCCAACGGCCTGCGCTGGTGCGTGGCCGAGATGGAGCGCCGCTACAAACTGATGAGCGCGGTGGGCGTGCGCAACCTCGCCGGCTTCAACAAGAAGGTGAAGGACGCGCAGGACGCCGGCCAGCCGCTGCTGGACCCGCTGTTTCGGCCGAATCCCGATCTGGACGAAGCGCCGCGGCCGCTGGAGCCGATGCCGTTCATCGTCATCTTCATCGACGAATTCGCCGACATGATGATGATCGTCGGCAAGAAGGTGGAAGAACTCATCGCCCGCCTGGCGCAGAAGGCCCGCGCCGCCGGCATCCACCTGATCCTGGCCACGCAGCGGCCGTCGGTGGATGTGATCACCGGCTTGATCAAGGCCAACATTCCGACCCGCATCGCGTTCCAGGTCAGCTCGAAAATCGACTCGCGCACCATCCTCGACCAGTCCGGCGCGGAAACCCTGCTCGGCCACGGCGACATGTTGTATCTGCCACCGGGCACGGCGCTGCCGGAGCGCGTCCACGGCGCCTTCGTCAGCGACGAGGAAGTGCATCGCGTGGTCGAAAACCTGAAACAGACCGGCGGCGCGCCGGACTACGTCCAAGGCGTGCTGGAAGAAGTGCAGACGATGGGCGACGGCGTGGTCGTCGGCCCGACCGGGCTGCCCGAAACCGGCGGTGGTGGCGGCGACGAAAGCGATCCGCTGTACGACGAAGCGGTGAAGATCGTCACCGAAAGCCGCCGCGCCTCGATTTCAGGCGTGCAGCGCCGGCTCAAGATCGGCTACAACCGCGCCGCGCGGCTGGTCGAAGCCATGGAAGCGGCGGGCGTGGTTTCGCCGCCTGAGCACAACGGCGACCGCACGGTGATCGCGCCGCCGCCGCCGAGATGATCGGCTTGCAGGGTCAGGGCTACCAGGACGCCCACAATGCCTTCGTAGGAGGGGCTTCAGCCCCGAGCTTTTCTTTCCGCAGAGCTCGGGGCTGAAGCCCCTCCTACCGAGCGCAGCCCATAGCCGATTCCTGTTCAGCTTCGGCTGTTCAGACTCCCGCCATCCCAGTCGACCCCGACCACCGAGCCCCTATCATGACCTTGATCCCCCGCATCTTAGTCATCGCCGCACTGCTCGCCGCCGGTACCGTCCAGGCAGGCGGTCGCGAATCCCTCGACACCTTCACCAAAGGCTTGAAAGGCCTCGACGGCCAGTTCAGCCAGCAGGTCTTCGACAGCAAGGGCAAGCGCAAGGAAGCCTCGTCCGGCCGGGTCGCACTGTCGGCACCGCGCCTGTTCCGCTGGGAATATCTCAAACCCCATCCACAACTGATCGTTGCCGACGGCACCAAGGTCTGGGTCCACGACCCCGACCTGAAACAGGTCACGGTCCGGCCGCAGGGCGCGGAAGAACAGAACAGCCCGCTGGCCGCGCTGATCGATCCGCAGAAACTCAGCCGCGATTTCAATCTCAAGGACACCGGCAACCAGGGCGGCCTGGAATGGCTGGAACTCACGCCGAAGCAGGAGGAGGGCGCCGGCTTCCAGAACGCGCGCCTCGGCTTCAACGCCACCGGTCTGGCGCGGATGCTGATCGTCGATGCCCTGGGTCAGCGCACCGACATCACCTTCAGCGGCTGGAAGCGCAACCCCACCTTCGCGGCCAAGACCTTCCGCTTCACGCCGCCCAAGGGCATCGATGTCATCGGTGAACAGTAATCGCAGCGTCGCCCGGGCGGGCTGCATTGGGCCGCGGATCGGCGTTTTCCGCGTTGATCGCGGCATGATCAGAACCATCCGAGCCATCTCCCCGCGCCGAGTCCGGCGTTGTCTTGCCTGGAGCCTTGCGGCGACGCTTTGCATCGGCGCAGCGGCAACCCCGGCGGCCCCCCCGAAACCGGCCGCCGCCGGCACCGCCCAGGCGCGTGCGGCGATCGCGATGGAGCGCGAAACCCTGGACGGCGTGGTCGCGGCATCGCTGGTCGGCGCGCTGTCCGAACAGTTGGGCGGGCGCGCGGTGAAGATCCGGCT
This sequence comes from Pseudomonadota bacterium, assembly GCA_040386495.1. GTDB lineage: Bacteria > Pseudomonadota > Gammaproteobacteria > Xanthomonadales > Xanthomonadaceae > Lysobacter_I. The sequence goes on along the minus strand of JAZKFJ010000008.1, from coordinate 116,159 downwards.
CAAACAGGTCGACGTGCAGACCACCAGCCTGCGCGACCGTCTGGTCAGCGGCCAGGGCGAGATGCAGATCGAGTCCTCGCAGGACTGGATCGGTTTCCGCTTCAGCACGCTTTACGACGCGATCTTCGAAACCGCGGGCTATCCCGAGCTGAGCATCGGCACCGTGGGCCCCGGTGGCCGCACGCTGCCGAACGACTCGAAACTGGTGCGCGAACTCGACGACCGCGTGGTCGGCATGCTGGGTCAGGAGTTCGGCTATCAGCAGGTGCGGTTGCAGCTCGACAAGATCGATACGGTCGAAGCCGGCGCCCGCTATCTGCGCATCGACGCCCAGGGCATCGCCGATTTCGGCCTCGACGGCACTGCGCCGACGCGGGTCGAGGCGCTGTACGACCGCGAGCAGAATGCCTGGCTGCGGGTGACCTACACCCTCGACGCCGCGCCGCCTGCGGCATCGTCGACACCGGTCGGCAGCCGCTGAGCCGGCCTGCAGCGCCCGCGCCTGCTAAGGTGACGGGCCAGCCCTCACGATCTCTGCACCCGTGGCCCGGCAAGGCACTCCCCCGACATCCGGCCTGAATTCCAGCCTGCTCGACGACCGCGACCTGCTCGCGGTCGATCGCGACGCCTTGCGCCCGCTCGCCGAGCGCATCCGCCCGCGGACCCTGGACGAGATGGTCGGCCAGCGCCGATTGCTGGCGCCGAACACCGCGCTGCGCCAGTCGATCGAATCCGGGCGCGTGCATTCGATGATCCTCTGGGGCCCACCGGGCTGCGGCAAGACCACCTTGGCGCTGCTGCTGGCCAAATACGCCGACGCCGATTTCCGCGCCATCTCCGCAGTGCTGTCCGGGCTGCCCGAAGTCCGTCAGGTGCTGGCCGAGGCCGGCCACCGCTTCGCCGAAGGCCGGCGTACGGTGCTGTTCGTCGATGAGGTGCATCGTTTCAACAAAGGCCAGCAGGATGCGTTCCTGCCGCATATCGAGCGCGGCACCATCCTGTTCGTGGGCGCCACCACCGAGAACCCGTCCTTCGAGCTGAACTCGGCGCTGCTGTCGCGCTGTCGGGTGCACGTGATGGAAGCGGTGTCGGCGGACGATATCGCGGTCGCCCTGCAGCGGGCGCTGGACGACGCCGAACACGGTCTGGGCGGCCGTGGTCTGCGGATCGCCCCGGAGCAGTTGCAGCTGATCGCCAGCGCCGCCGATGGCGACGTCCGCCGCGGGCTGACATTGCTGGAAATCGCGGCAGAGCTGGCCGATGACAGCGGGGCGGATGGGGAAGAGAGTGAACCGGGGACGAGGGAGCCGGGTACGATCACCGACGCGATCCTCGAACAGGTGCTGGCCGACCGCACCCGGCGTTTCGACAAGGGCGGCGAGCAGTTCTACGACCAGATCTCGGCGCTGCACAAATCCGTGCGCAGTTCGAATCCCGATGCGGCGCTGTACTGGCTGACCCGGATGCTCGACGGCGGCTGCGACCCCAGCTATCTGGCCCGGCGGCTGACCCGGATGGCGGTGGAGGACATCGGCCTGGCCGACCCGCGCGCGCTGTCGATGGCGATCGACGCGTGGGAGACCTACGACCGGCTCGGCAGCCCGGAGGGCGAACTGGCGTTCGCGCAGTTGGTCATCTATCTGGCCAGCACCGCCAAATCCAATGCGGCCTACACGGCCTTCAAGGCCGCGAAGCGCGACGTCGCCGAATACGGCACCCAGGAGGTGCCGCTGCACCTGCGCAATGCGCCGACCAAGCTGATGAAATCGATCGGCTACGGCAAGGATTACCGCTACGACCACGACGCCGAGGGCGGCGTGGCGCTGGAGCAGACGGGTTTCCCGGATGCGATGGGCGAGCGGGTCTATTACCAGCCGGTGGAGCGGGGTATGGAACTCAAGCTCAAGGAGAAGCTCGACCGCCTGCGTACGGACCGCGAGCGGGCGCGCCGCGCCAAGCCCGGGCGGGACGCGGTTTCCGAGTGATATCCGACATCAAGAATATCGTTCAAACCAATGAATCAAAAAGATAATTCAGGATTCGACCACTCGGCATCCACGTTGCGAATTGCGCGCTGATGGCTGCGCTGTGGTGGCAGCAACTGCTGGTGGTGGCCGCGGGCGGGGCGCTCGGCGCAGTGGGGCGGTTCTGGCTGGGCGGCGTGTTGTTGCGGCATCTGGGCAGCGGCTTTCCGTGGGGCACGCTCGCGGTGAATCTGATCGGCTCGTTCGCGGCCGGCTTCATCGCGATCTGGCTGGAGGGCCGGGGCCCGTCGGCGCTGTACTGGCGCGCGTTCCTGATCGTCGGCGTGCTCGGCGCGCTGACCACCTATTCGGCGCTGATGCTGGAGTGCCTGCTGTACGCCAGATCCCAGCGCAGCGGGCTGATGTTCGGCTATCTCGCGATCACCCTGCTGGCCGGGCTGGCGCTGGTCTGGCTGGGCGCGCGGGTCGCGTCTGGTTTCAGGATGCCCTGACCCGGCCGCGTCCGCCAACGGCGGCTGTGCTTGCGTAGGAGGGGCTTTAGCCCCGAGCAGTTTTTTGATCGGGTTTGCGGCCTTAAAGATCGGGCCTGAAGGCCCTCCTACGAAGAATTTCCTGACCCTTATCTGCGGCATCCGCCGACGCGATGCTGCGGAAACGACCGACGGACAGCTTCCAGCACGCTGACTACCTTGATGTCCTCGCCAGACACGGCCTACGCCGAGGACATCACCCATGCTGCTCCATGCACGCATCCGATTGATTTTTCTTGTTTTCATCCTATTGCCCGCCGCGCAGGCGGCAGCCCAGGAAATCCACACCTGCATCGATGCCAAAGGCATCAGGAGCTACCAGAACCTGCCCTGCGATCCGGGTCAGCGCACGGCGTCGGTCCGCAGCTACGAAGCCAAGCCCGAAGATCCGGCGGTGGCCGCACGCAGCGCAGCGATCCAGCAGGAAATGGATCGCCGCAATCGCCCCAGCGGCAAGGCAACCGTGGTTCGTACCGCCAACCGTCGACCTTCCGGCCCGACGCCGTGTCAGGCCGCGAAAGCCAAGCGTGAAGCCACTTTGAAGCAGGTCGGCCTGAAGCGGACCTTCGACCTGCTGAGCCGATTGGATTCGGAGGTCTGGGACGTGTGCAAGGGCTTTTGAAGCGGCCTTGGCGTCTGCTCAAAGTCCTTCAAAGCCGGATCAGCGTATCTTGATGGGCAGGTTGTGTAGAGATATGACGCTCAGCCGGGAACCGCACCCTGTCATCCCGAACGAGGGCAAAGCCCGAGGAGGGACCTGCTTATCGGTGTTGGCGGGAGAACAGCAGGTCCCTCCACCCGCTGCGCGGGTGTTCGGGATGACAGCTCTTTGCGGATTCAAGTTACGGAATCGGGTGTGTCGACAGGCTCTTATGCCGACGCCCGCTCCGCCTCGATCCTCGCGATCTCCGCCTGCAGCAGTTCCGGGTGCAGGGCGAACTGGTCGCTGTGCAGCAGCGCGCGGCCAGCGTCGGTCACCTGCACGCGTTCCACCTGCAACAGCGGGCCGTCGCGGAACAGTTCGATGTAGCTGTCGAGCACGCCGGTCAGCGTGCCCTGGGCGGTGTCGGGCGCGGCCAGGATCAGCTGCAGGCCGAGCGAGCGAAGGTACTGGGTGGTGGCGCGCGCGTTCTGGGCGTCGATCTTGTCGCCGAACTCGTCGAGCATGATCAGACCGAGGCCACCCTGCTGGCCGTCGCGCTTGCCGTAGGCGGCCGCGAGCGCGGCGCCGGCGATCACGTACATCGGCGCGCGGTGTTCGCCGCCGGAGCCCGAACGCATGCGTTCGCTGAGCGTGCCGATGACGCGGCCGTCCTGCTGGATGTTGACCTCGAAGCTGAAGAAGCGGCGGTAGTCGTCCAGCGGCGAGGGCGCGTTGCCGCGTCCGCCGATCCTGTCCTCGATGATCTCGCGGAACGCCTCCGGCACTTCGCCGGCGCTGCCGAACAGGGTGTCGGTCTCACCGACATCAGACACTTTGTGAATAAAGCGGTGCAGGTCTTTGAATTCCGGGGCTATTTCGTAGCGGAACTGGTAACGCTCGTTGTTCGAGAACGCCGGGCTGCCCATCAGCGTGCGGTTGAGGATCTGGATCTGGTGCTTCAGCCGGGTGAAGTTGTCGTAGAGCGCCGAAGCGACGTTGCTGCGGAAGGTGTCGACCGCGGTGGCATAGGCCTCGTCGGCCATCGCCTGGTGCTGCACCAGTTCGGTGTCCTTGAGATGCGCAATCTCGCCGCGCAGCAGCGCGTCGGCCTTGCGCCAGTCCTGCGGCTCCACGTCGAGCGCGATGCCGTGGTCCTTGGCGTACTGCGCCAGCCCGGACCAGGCCTCGGGCAGCACCGCGTTGAGCGATTTTTCGGCGTCGTCGGCGCGATGCAGGCAGCGGGCGATGCGCTCGGGCAGCTCGGGATATTTCCCGTCGAGCTCGTCGCGATGCTGCTCGACCAGATTGGGATCGACATCGGCGTGCCGGAACGCATCCACGGCGGCGCGGGCGATACGCTCGCTCTCGGCGTTGAGGCGGTCGAGCTGGGTCTGCGCGTCGGCCGCTTTGCCCTGGGCGACGGCTTCTTCGCCGACCAGCCGTTCGACCAGGGCTTCCAGCGCGTCGCGGCGCTCGGCCAGCGCCTGCGCCTGTTCGCTGAGATGGATCAGATCCGGGTCCGCCAGCGAAGCGTGGCTGTCGCGCAGCGTCCGGTAGCGTGCGGCGGCTTCGCGGTGCTTGAGCAGCAGACCGTGGATCGCCTGCGCCGCGTGGTCCGGGCTGCCGACCCGCGCCCAATCGGCAACGCGGGCGTCGAGCGCCTGCCATGCGGTTTCAAGCCGACGGATGTCCTGTTCGGCGCACTCCAGGTCTTCGCGCAGCAGCTTCAGGCGCTCGCGATTGTCGGTGGCGCCGATCTTCAGTTCCGTCGCCGCCGGCAGGCGCAGACGTTCGACGCCGCCGCCTTTCACGACCAGACCATCGCGGCTCAGGCCTTGCTTGGCGCGCACGACTTCGGCTTCGGTCTCGATGCAGCGAAGCTCGCCGAGCTGGCGGCGGAGATAGGCGAGGGCGTCGTCATCGCCGCGGAGCAGAGCGGAGACCTGTCCGTCCGCGACACGCGCATCGCCGCGCGACTGCCGCGCCTGACTGGTCAGCGCGATCTTCACGCCGTAGACCGAGCGACCGCCCTGTAGCGCGCGATAGAGCTTCACCGCACGTTCTTCGTGTTCGACCGGGATCATCAGGGCTTCGACGTGGCTGCGCAGGTAGGCTTCGATCGCGCCCTGCCAGGCCGGGTCGGTCACCTGCACCAGATCGCAGACCGGGCGGCAGGGGATGCCGGCTTCCTCGAAATAGCTCATCAGCCGGATCACGTCGCTGCGCAGTTCGGCCTGGCCGGCGTGCAGGCGGGTCTGGTTCTGGCGCGCGCTTTTCGCGCGCTGGCGCGCGGCATCGAGTTCGCTGCGCAGTTCGTGGGTGCGGGCCGACACCAGCGTCATCGTGGGCACGGCCTGCGCCATCGCCGCCTGCAGCTGGGTATGCAAGGCCTCCGGCGGCAGGTCGATGTCGGCATCGGCGGGCAGCATCGACACCTGCTGGAACAGCGCGCCCCACGGCGCCATCGCCAGCGTCAGGGCGTCGGTGTCCAGACCCGGCAGATCGAGCTTCGACACCGCGCCGAGCTGGTCGCGGACGAAGCCGGCGCTGCGCATCAGTTCGCGCTTGAGCTGCGCCAGTTCGTCGCGGTCGCGGCCCGCGATCTGGTCGAACGACGATTGTTCGCTGTAGCCGCGGGTGCCCTGCAGCCGCCGCTGCGCGTCTTCCGCCTGCTGGCGCGCGGTCGAGCGGTCGCTGCGCGCCTGCTCCAGTGCGCGCGACGTCTGCTGTTTCGCATCGACCGCGGAGGTCAGCGTGTCCTCGGCCGCATCGACCTGCTCGCCGTGGGCGTCGCGGCGGTATTCGGCGCCGAGCGCGCGATACGAGGCCGCGCGCGTGGCCTGACTGGCGACCTTGCGGTACTGCGCTTCGACGATTTCCGCCGCGTCGATGCGGTTCGCAACCTTTTCTATCTTTTCCTTGATCAGCCGGAAGCCTTCCAGCAGGGCGCGGAACTTGCCGATGTCGGTCGGGCGTTCTTCGGCGACCAGGGTGCGCACGAACAGGTCGACGTCGTTCACCCGCTGCAGATTCAGCGCGTTCTGGAACGCTTTGCGGTACGCGGCCGGATCGATCTGGACATTGCCGGCGGGCCGCAGCTGCAGCAGCAGATCGCGCAGGAAACGGTCGCTGGTCTGGTGCAGCTCGGCCTTGGTGCCGGCGGCCTTGCAGCGCGCGACGATGGCGGTGCGGAATTGCGCCCACGCCAGCGGCAGTTGTTCGCCTTTCACCGTTTCCAGATGATCGTCCAGCGTCAGCGCCACGCCGGGCAGCAGGTAAAGGCCGTGAACGCGGTGGTCGGGTTCGTGGGCCGCCGCGCCCAGTGCGATGCCGGCGCTGAGTGTTTCGCCGCTGATGGTGTCCTCGAACACCAGGCTGATGTAGGTCGTCGCGGTCTCGCGCACGCGGCCGTCGTCGCCGGCGCGGTACACGCCCAGGCAGTAGTCGCGGATGCTGCGCGCGCGATGGCTGCCGCCGGCCTGGGCGTTGAAGCGGATCTGGTTGCGATCCGCGCCCAGCATGACGATCTGCAGGGCATCCAGCAGCGCGCTCTTGCCGGCGCCGTTGGGCGCGATGATCGCGGTGGTCGCGTCCAGTTCCAGGGTTTCGGCCTGGAACAGGAAGAACTGCACCAGATGGGCGCGTTTAAGCTGATACATCGTCGGTATCCGTGATGTCGGTGTCCATTACTGCGGTCGTCGCGCTGTCGATGTCGCGGTCTTCGTTCTCCTCGTCGCCATCACGATTGTGCTGGTCGAGGCGCTGCAGCCACTGCGCGCCGACGATCTCGACGATGGCCGGCCGCACCAGGATGCGGAACGGCTGCGGGTCGTCGGCTTCGCAATCGACGACCTTGCACACCGACCAGCGCCGCAGCATCCGCAGCGCATCGCGCAGCGGGCCGAGTTCGGGCATCGGCCGGTCGGTCAGCGCCTGATACGCCTCCTGCAGCTCCGGCAGTTCCACGATCACTTCGCCGTGATCCTCGATCTGGCCCTGGCGCATCGCCGCGTCGTATCGATGGCGCAGCACCAGTATCAATAAGGTCTGCTCCAGCGACACCGCGGTGCCTTCGCCGTGCGAGGGCAGGGCGACGACGTAGCGATAGTGCGCGTTGCGTTCGAGGCGGATACCCAGCGGCTCCAGCGCCGCGGCGAAGTCGGCGAAGTAGGTCTCGACCAGGTGATACGCGTTCCGCGAAGTACGGTCGCTGCTGTACAGCACCTGCTCGGTCACGAGACGGTACGCGGCGCGTTCGAAATCCTGGGCGATGTAGGTGCCGCCGGACAGCTGGCTCAGTTGGGTCCAGGAACGTTTCATCGGAGGCCTTTCATGCGGTGATGTCTTTCGTGCGTGTGGCTTTCATCGAAGCGTGTGTTCCTGTGCGGCGCAGTACGAAGCGCGGCGAATGCAGATAGGGATTGGCGTGTTCGTTGGGGACGTCGGTGACTACGCCGGCCGCGAGTTCGACCCGGAACCCGCGCAGCAGCCGGTGCAGCGGGTCTTCGCGGCGCAGCCCACCCTTGCGCTGGCTGCGCAGGGCGAGGGTGACCAGAGTCTGGTAGGCGCGGAAGTCCTCGATGCTCGCGATCTGCAACGACTGCGAATCGAGGTTGCCGCTGTCGTCCCAATGCCGGTCGAGATAGCGCGACAGATCCTCGGGCAGCACCAAACGCACCCGCTTCATCTGCCGCAGCAGGTTCAGCCGCGCCAGTTGTTCGGGCGTGGGCTCGGGATTGGTGTTGGCGGTGCGCGCGATCGGCTGCGGCCGGCGCTGCGGTGCGCGCAGGCGCTGTTCGTCCATCAGCCCGCCGGGCGCGACCGGCAGTCGCAGCGCGTCTTCCGGCGCCGCCAGCAGGCCGCGACAGGCGCGGCGGAGCAGGGTGTCGAGCTGGTCCGGCGCCCGCAGGCGGTAGTCGAGGAAGGCGAGGGCGCGGCGGTTGGCCTGACGGATATCGTCGTCCAGTCGACCCAGATATTCGTCGATCCGGTCGATTTCGTAGAGCCGGCGCAGGCTGCGCTGCAGCCGGTGTTCGGCCAGCGCCATGTCGCCGCCGGGCGCGCGCTCGGCGTACCAGGCCAGCAAATTCGCGCGCAGCGGACCGAATTCGATCTCGCGCACCATCGCCAGGATCGAGGTGCGCCGCGCCAGCGGGTGGTCGGCGTTGTGCAACTCGGCGTAATCGCCGACGAACAACTCGCCGACGTAGCGTTCGAAGAGTTTGCGGGCGAACTGCGCGGTGCTTTCGGCCTTGCTCAGCTCGGGCATGAGGTCGCGGACCTGCACGCTGATCGACGCGACGTTCGACAACAGCTGCCGCGACTGGTCGGCGGCCTCGTCCAGGGTGTCGCCCATGGCCTTGCTGGCGATGATCTGGCTCAGCTGCAGTTCGATCGAGCGGACCTTGGCGCCGAAGAACGTCGGCCCGCGTTCGGCGAAGTCGATCAGCAAGGTCAACAGTCGCGACACCGGATGCGTCATCGACACCATGTCGCGGGCGCCGATGCGCTCCTGGCGCAGCCAGCCAGCCTGGCGGAAACGTTCGTAGACCGTGCCCGCGCGGATCGCCAGCGGCGTGTCCGGCGCGTCGCCGTCGTCGGCTTCCCATGGGTCGTCGGTCAGGAGATAGCGTTCGATGGCAGAGGTAATTTCGCGGCGCTGGAAGCCGATGCTGGGCGGCATCGGCGCGTCCGGGCCGAAGAATTCGCCGAAGAGTCGGCACAGCAGCCGCCAGTAATGCATGCGGTTGGGCGACGCCAGCGGTCCGAACAGTCCTTGGGGCAGCACGGAGAACAGGGCGGTCTCCGCTGGTGAAGCACTCAAATCGCGAACTCCCGGGACGATGGGTGGCGGCCGTGGCCAGCCGGGCATTATCTCTAAGTAAATATCCCCCGGCAAAGCCGAGGGTTTTAAAGGAAAGTTCCTCAAAAGGGCCGATAGCACCATGTACAAGCCTGAAGGCGGCAGAGCACGATCCCTTCTCCCGTCGGGAGAAGGTGGCGCGTAGCGCCGGATGAGGGTACGGCGAAGCCACGCATGTCCGAGCCATCGCAACTTCGACGTACCCTCACCCAACCCCTCTCCCGGCGGGAGAGGGGCTTTCGAAGCCGACCGCCGCAAGGTCAAACCAGTGGAATCCCCTGGCAGAGCAGGGGGGCTTTGGAGCTAATAACGGGCCGGTCCGCTGCATGAAATACAGGCGGACGACCGGCGGGGTAGCATGGTCGAATGGACCGAATCGAACAGCATCCCGACGACATTGCAGCGCTTCAACGCGCCTTCGCATTGCTCGAATCCCCGTCGATCGTCGCCAAACTGACGAATATCGTCGGCAAGCCGCTGGAATCGGCGCTGGACAGGCTCCCGGACAGCGCAGGCCGCCGCGTGCATTCGGCGGTGCAGGGCGCCCTGTCGAAATCGGTACGGGTGGCCCTGGGCAGCCTGCGCGACACCCCGAGCACCACGGCGTCGACGCGCTCGCACACCCTGATGTCGGCGGCCAGCGGCGCGGCGGGCGGCTTCTTCGGCTTCACCGGGCTGCTGGTCGAATTGCCGGTCACCACCACCATCATGCTGCGCTCGATCGCCGATATCGCCCGCAGCGAAGGGTTCTCGCTGCAGGATCCGACCGTGGCGCAGGACTGCGTATCGGTGTTCGCGCTGGGCGGTCCGGGCCGCGGAGACGACGCGTCGGAAACCGGCTACTACGCCACCCGCGCGATGTTGAACGAAGTGCTGAAGCAGACCGCGGCCGCACTGACCAAGGGCGCGGCCGCCAGCGCCGGCCAGCAGGGCGCGTCGGCGGTATCGGCGGGCAAGGCTGGCGTCTGGCTTGCCAAGATGATCGAAGCGGTGGCCTCGCGCTTCGGTGTGGTCATCACCCACAAGTTCGCTGCGCAGCTGGTGCCGGTGATCGGCGCGGCCAGCGGCGCCGCGGTCAATACGCTGTTCATCCAGCACTACCAGGACATGGCGCGCGGTCATTTCATCATCCGCAGGCTCGAACAGGTCTATGGCAGCGAAGCGGTCTACGCGGCCTACGCCGGTATGTCCCGCCCGGTGGAAGTGAAAGCGACGCGCCGACTCGACGCGCCGCGCTGAACCGTGGTCTTCACAGCCTGAGGTCGCTCTCGAACGTCCGCAACGAACCGTCCAGCGGATCCACGAACGACAGCGACTTCGCCAACAGCTTCAATGGACGCGCCGGATCATCGGGCGCCGAGGCGGCAAGCACCGGATAGAGCGGGTCGTTGAGGATCGGCGCGCCCAGCGCGGCCATGTGGACCCGCAGTTGGTGTTTGCGCCCGGTGACCGGTTCCAGCGCATAACGCCAAGCCCCGGGCCCGCGCTCGATCGCATCGATCCGGGTGAACGCATTCGGCTCGCCATCGACTTCCGCGGTGAGGAAAAACGGATCGCCGCGCACCAGCCGCGAATGACGTTCAATCGGCCAAGCCGCTGTCGGCAACGGTAGCGCGATCGCCTCGTAGCGTTTGCCGATCGCATGGGTGCGGAACAGCGACTGGTAGCGGGCACGGGTCGCCGGATTCGCCGAAAAAAGCATCACCCCCGCAGTGAGCCGGTCCAGCCGGTGCAAAGGTGCGATCCCGATGTCGCCGAAACGCCGCACCAGCCGCGCGAGCAGGGTCTCGGCCACGTAACCGCCGCCCGCGATCACCGGCAGGAAATGCGGCTTGTCGACGACGATCAGATGCTCATCGACATGGAGGATGGTTTCCTCCACCGCCAGCCGCGTCTCGGCCGGCATCTCGCGGTAGTAATGGATTTCGGCGCCGACCCGGAATGTCGCATCTTCGTGCAGAGGCCGACCGTCCGCATCGAGCACCCGGCCACGCCCGAAACGGCTGCACCATGTCTCGCGATCGACGGCAGGAAATCGCACGCACAGCGCCTCCAACACCGTCGTCCACGGGCCGGGCGGTAGCTGCAGGCGGCTGGCGGATACGCCATCAATGGCGGGCGGGGTGGGCATCGGCGCAGCTTAACGCTCCGGGGCCAGGGTGGGCGCCGCATCGACTGGGTGGAATTTCACCCAGCTGGCTGGCCGCACGCTGGCGCACGCCAGCAAAAACAAGGGCTTGCAAGGCATCCACGGATGGCACGTGGATTGCTACCGGCTTGAGATGGAGCCCCGAAGCGCGCCGTTTGCGCACCGGCGGCCTGCACGCCGACACCGACACACAGGAGAGCCCCATCGATGAGCAATGCACGCGAAGCGCAGGGCAGCAGCCCGCCGTCGTTGCCCGAACAGCAGCGGGTTGCGAGCGTGGCGACGCCGCCTTCGACGCGGCCGCTGTCCTCGCAGCCGCTGGCGCAGGCGCTGAACCAGACGGTCGCGCTGGCCGTCGATGCCCAGTCGCCGTCCCTGCCTCCACGTCGCCCCAGCGTGCCCGTGTTGCCGCCCATTCCGCAGCGCGACGCCACCGCGCAAACGCCGCTGCTGTCGGTGCAGCAACCACCGCCCCGGCGGAGCGTCCAGGACGACTCCGGCGTGCAGCGCGTGGCCCCCGGCGGTCTTCCCAAATCGAGGCTGGCAGCGCAGTACCTGGATCTGGCCGCCGCGGTCACCAGTACGCCGGTTCCCGGCACGGCGCTCAATGCGGTCCGCGGGGTCGCGTCCGGTGCGCTGTGGTCGACGTCCGCCGGTTTCAGCGCCTACAACAACCAGCAGGACGTGCGCGCCCGGCATGCGCAGGGCCAAGCGACCGGCGCGAACGGCGTGTTGAACCGGGTCGCGGACGCATCCAGTTTCGTCGCTGGCGCCAGCGATGCCACAAGTTCGGTCTTCAGCTATTTCGGTACTTCGCCGGGTTGGGCGGCCACGGCATCCACGGCTACGGCCTACGCGAGCAATGCGTTCTGGGGTGTGGCAGGCGCCATCGGCACCGGCCAGGGCGTCTACAACTGGTTCCAGTCCGGCAAGAGCAAAGTCGCCAGTGGCCTGCAGGTCGCCGGTGGCTTGCTCAACATCGCGGGCGCCGGGTTCGGCGCGGTGGCGGCACAGCGGCAATCGGCTGATTCCAACGACCCGACGGCTGCGTACTACGGCTATGCATCCGCCGCGGCGTGGACGCTGAGCAGCGTCGCCACGATCGCATCCAATCATCTGGCCAGACGTGCGGAGAACACCCGGTTCGCGCACGACGTGGAGAACCCCGGGTGAAGTGTGAGGTGCGCAGGTGAGGCGCGCGGCCGTCACCGACGACCATGACAACGGCGTCACGTTTGCGTTCGACTCGAACCATCGCTTGCCCGGTCCGCCCGAGGGCGACACGGTATCCGGGGTCGCTCGAGTCGTCGAAACCAAGCGTTGAAAAAGATCGAGCGGCCAACGGGAACAAGAACGATCGATCCGCCGATACGACCGAGGTCGCAATGGGCACCAAGCCATCGGCGCATCGCAGACGCAGGATGACACCAGCAGGCAGGAGACTCTTCAGCGTGAACAACAAGCGCAAGCGCACCGACGACGATCAATCCAGTCCACGCGTCGGCAACAAGATGCAGATGACCAGCGTCGGCCAAACGCCCTCGACATCGGCTTTCCACTACGACACCGGTCGACCGACCGGCGGTCAGCTGAGCCACCAGGTGAAGTACGGGCCAGGCATCGGCTTCAGTCCGATCGAACGCGGCATCCTGCACAACCACTACAACGAGAAGAAGGTCACCTCGCGCTACACCCAGTACGACTCGAACCGCAACACCTACGTGCAGGCCGCCGTCGGCATGGGGCGCGGCCTGACCGTGCAGGAACGCGACGTGCAGAAGGGACGGGACCCGGGGCCGACCTCGATCAACCACATCATCGCCAGCGGCACCGGGCAGCATGCGTTGAACCGGGCGACGCTGGAGTTCGCGTCCACCGCAAGCCCGATGCATCAGGCCGCTGCGATCGGACGCATGCGCGGTTTCGCGCGCGAGATCATGCGCGAGGAGATCGGCGGCGAGGGCTACGGCAAGGTCGTCGACACGAGCAACATGGGCCCGCAGCAGGCGTTCGTGGCCAAGCGCAACGCGATGTCGAAGGATCTGCTCAAGGCGTTCGAAGGCGGAAATGTCAACGCCTACAAGCAGTACATGAAGCACACCTTCGATTCGACCGGCAATCTCAGACTGGGGCACGGCTCCGGAAACTCGCGCGTCAGCACCGGCTTCGACATGCCGCTGGACAGCAAGCTGCAGCCGACCCAGCGCGGCGAACGCCTGCTCAAGGCCTACGACACCTTCGGTTACCAGGACATGATGAAGGACGACAAGATCGGCAAGCGCAACACGGCCGGCCTGTTCACGACCAATCAGAAGGGCTCCCGGCTCTCGAGCAGCCGACAGGTGAGCGACGACACCGTCGACCACCACCGCAGGTTCTTCTGACATCACCGCCCTGATACCGTCTCCGGAGAAAGGCCATGAGTTATTTCGACAGGATCGCCTCGACGCTGAAGACCACGGCGACCATGGCCTACCACGCCACCGGCGCGTCGCAGGTGGTCGATGGCGCCAGCGAGGTCTACCGCAACAGCGGCCAGGGCGGCACGTGGACCGGCATGGCCAAGGGCGTGGCGCGCATGGCGGTGGGCGGCGCGGCGCTGTACACCCTGCCGACCGCGCCGCTGCGGACGATGGCGATGATGGGCGCCGGCAAGCTGCTCGAAACCACGGGGAGCGAAGACGTCGGCCGCGCGATCAAGCGCACCGGCAAGCTGCTGGATCGGCCGAACCTGGTCGAGAAAGGGCGCCGCATGCAGTACGGCCACCTGTCGCCGGAACAGTTGTTCCAGCAACATCCCGCGGCCTTCCTGCGGACCTATGCCGTGCAGAGCAGAGTGCAGGACGCCGACGCTCCGGGTGGCGCGTCGAACACGGCGACGCAGTACCAGTTCCGCAACGTCACCAGCCGCACGTCCAGCTTCCCGCAGTTCGACCGGATCACCGATGCCTCCGGCAGGACGCGCCGGCCGCTGGCCCACCTCAGCCTGATCGAGTCCGGCGATGCGCACGGGCACCGCGATGCCCACGACAGCCGACAGGTGGGGCAGGATTTCACCGCGGCTTTCCTGCCGATGGTGCAGTCGATCAACGACCGCATGGATGCCGGCGCGCAGCCGCACGGCACGCCGAACGACACACGCGTCACCGGCTTTTCGCAGGGCCGTCTTCCCGCCAACACCCTGAGCCAGCGTGCGGAGTCGATCGTCGTCACCACCCAGCTCAGCGGCTGCTCGGTGAGCCGGCAGGGTGGTGCATTCATGCACATCCGCCCGCAAGGCGACAGCACCGCGCTGCACGATGCGCTGGGCGGGCAGGGTCCGACCTTCGGTCGTCGCGACTACCCGGGTGGGCAGCAGGCCTTCGTCATGATCCGGCACAAGCCCGACGGCAGCGCGCGCCTGCATTACCAGGCCCACGACGGCCAGACCGACACGATGCGGTCCGGGCGCCGAGACCTGTAGTGTCTTTTCGCGTGCGCTGGCGAATTTTCATGGTTCAAGACGGTGCGCCAGTAGTGCGCAGCGGCGCAGGGGTTCGGGCACACTGTGCCTTCTCGCCAGCAAGGAGGCCGCATGAGATTCATCGTATCGTTTGCGCTATCCATCGCATTTTCCCCTGTGGTTTTAGCCGATTCGACGCCGTTCAACTGCGAACTGCTCGCGACCGATGTCCTTTCGACATGCGCTAGGCTGGAGGCGATGACCGTTCAGGGGAACGCACGATCACGCGGCCGGCCTGTCCCGACGCGGGCAGTCATTCGACTACCAGCCCATGGAACGAAGAAGGCCAAGGATTGGGGATTTGCTTGTATTTCAGGCGCGGCGATGCGCCGGCTGCCCAATGGCTGGGAGCAGATGCGTACTCGGGACCATCAGCACATACGCTGCGAAGACATTTGAGAGTACTTCGGCAGTCCGTAGGTAAGACCCATCTCATCATGCAGTATTTCGCATAATGCATATTATGTTAAATCTTGGCATGGACGATCTGAGGCCACAGCCGGTCCTCTCTGACTCTGATCTCAACCCACCATCTTCAATGTCACCGGCAGTGCCAACAGGCTCGCCATCGCTGGCCGATCGACATGGACAGCGGCGATGCGCTCGACATCGAACTGCGCCTTCGCGCTGTTGGCAGGATTCGGTCCCGGTACGGTGATCAGGGTCAGGGTCACCAGGGCGCCCGATTCGATCGGTCGCTCGAACTCCAGGCCAGCGTCGAACCGGTAAACGTCGGCATGACCATCGAGAAAGATGTGCGGTTGATTGGGGTGATAACTGAATACGAGCGTGCCTTGCACTTTTCGCATGATGTTGCTCCTGACGCATACACACTTGACCCTGTCAGTCTTTTCTAACACCCGCGATGTAGGAATCCGTGAAGATTGAAAGATGCGCCGAGCGTTATGCACGACGCGCTTTGCCGGAAAGCATGCTTCGCTGAAAAAAACGGGCATTGCTTCAGGTAAAAAAACCGCGTGGCTATACTCATCCGATGCATCCATCCGCACATCGATCCGACCTGATCGTGCTCCGGCGAGAGGGTCTGTACTGTCCCGCCGGCGATTTCCATATCGATCCGTGGACACCCGTGAAACGCGCGGTGATCACGCATGGACACGGCGATCACGCACGCGGCGGCATGGGCGAATATCACGGCACGCGGGCCGGTCTGCCGATCCTGCAATGGCGACTCGGCGAACAGACCTTCCACACGTACGATTACAGCGAACGCTTCACGCTCGGCGGCGCGACGGTGTCGTTGCATCCGGCCGGACATGTGCTGGGTTCGGCGCAGGTGCGCGTCGAAGTCGACGGCGAGATCTGGGTGGCATCGGGCGATTACAAACGCCAGCCGGATCCGACCTGCGCACCGTTCGAAGTCGTGCCTTGCGACACCTTCATCACTGAGGCGACCTTCGGCCTGCCGATCTACCGCTGGCCGGCGACCGACGATGTCGCGCGGGAAATCATCGAATGGCGCGATCACTGCGCGTGCGAAGGCGATGCGGCGGTGCTGCTGTGTTACGCGCTGGGCAAGGCGCAGCGCGTGCTCGCGGAGCTGGGCGCCCTCACCCATCAGCCGGCGTTCGTGCATGGCGCGATCGCCGCCGGCGTCGATGTCTACCGCAGACAAGGAATCGCGATGCTGGAGACCAAGCCTGTCGCGGACTCGGCGCCGGGCTCGGATTTCGCGGGCCAGTTGATTCTTGCGCCGCCGTCCGCCGCGGGCAGCCTGTGGCTGCGGCGGTTCAAGCGCGCGCAGTTGGGCTTCGCTTCCGGCTGGATGCGCCTGCGCGGCAACCGGCGACGACGCAGTTACGACCGCGGGTTCGTGGTTTCCGACCATGCGGACTGGCCCGATCTGCTGCGCACGATCGCCGCGACCGGCGCGTCGCGCGTGATCGCGACCCACGGCAACACCGACGCCCTGATCCGCGTGCTCAACGAACAGGGCATCGCCGCCGAAGCGTTTTCGACCCAGTTCGGCGACGACGACGCATGAAACGTTTCGCTGCGCTGTATCGAGACCTCGATCGCAGCACCGCGACGCTGGACAAGCGCGCCGCGCTGATCGGCTATTTCCGCGAAGCGCCGCCGCGCGACGCCGCATGGGCGCTGTGGCTGCTGTCGGGCGGCAAGATCAGCGGCGGCAAGGCCGGCAAGATCGCCGACACGCGCGAACTGCGGCAGTGGATCGCTGAGGAAAGCGGCAATCCCGATTGGCTGGTCGACGATAGCTACGACCAGGTCGGCGACTTAGCCGAGACCCTCGCGCTGCTGCTGGACGATCATGAGAATGAGGATGCCGAAGCATTGTCGCTGTCCGACTGGATCGAAACGCGCCTGCTGCCCTTGGCTGGGACGGCGGTCGAGCTGCGTCGTTCGACCATCGTCGATGCATGGCGGCGGCTTCGTTTCGATGAGCGCCTGCTGTTCAACAAATTGCTGACCGGCGCCCTGCGCGTGGGCGTGTCGCAGCGTCTGGTCCAGCAGGCGCTCGCGGAGATGTCCGGCATCGATATCGCGCGCATCGCGCAGCGCATGCTGGGCGCATGGACGCCCACGCCCTCGTTCCTCGCCGATCTGTTGAATCCGGATGCGCTGGAGAGCGACCGCCAGCAGCCCTACCCGTTCTTCCTCGCCTCCCCACTCGAAGCGGACGTCGAGACGCTCGGCGACATCGACGACTGGGCGATGGAATGGAAGTGGGACGGCATCCGCCTGCAGTCGATCCGCCGCGGCGGCGAGATCGCGCTGTGGTCGCGGGGCGAGGAACGACTCGACGGCCGCTTTCCGGAAGTCGAAACCGCTGTCGCCGCCCTGCCCCGCGACTGCGTGATCGACGGCGAACTGCTGGCGTGGCGCGACGGCGATGCGCCGATGCCGTTCACCGCGTTGCAGACGCGCATCCAGCGCCGCAAGCCCGGGCCGAAAACCCTCACCGACACGCCGGCGCGCATGCTGGCCTACGACCTTCTGGAACTGGAAGGCGAGGACTGGCGGTCGCGTCCGCTCGCGGAACGACGCGCGGCATTGGAAGCACTGCTGAGCGAACGCAGCGACGACCGGATCCGTCTTTCGCCGACGCTCGCCGCCAGCGACTGGGCATCCGCGGCGGGCTTGCGCCTCGAAGCGCGTACGCGCGGCGTCGAGGGACTGATGCTCAAACGCCTGTCGTCGCCGTATCAATCCGGGCGGCGACGCGGCGACTGGTGGAAATGGAAAGTCGATCCGCTGACCATCGACGCGGTGATGATCTACGCCCAGTCCGGTCACGGCCGGCGCAGCACCCTGTACACCGACTACACCTTCGCAGTCTGGGACGGCGATGCGCTGGTGCCGGTCGCGAAAGCCTATTCCGGCTTGGACGACAAGGAAATCCTCGCGCTCGACAAATGGATCCGCGCGAATACGCTCGAACGCTTCGGGCCGGTGCGCTCGGTGCGCGCGCATCAGGTGTTCGAACTGGGTTTCGAGGGCGTGAATCGCAGCAGTCGCCATAAATCCGGAATCGCGGTGCGCTTTCCGCGCATCCTGCGCTGGCGCCACGACAAGCCGGCGGCCGAGGCGGATCGACTCGAAACCCTGCAGGCGCTGGCGCAGTGAGCGACGGCGACCTGCCCATCGCCCAGAAGAACACGGCGGCCAATGCACTGGCCGCATGGTTCAAATCGCGCGGGTGGACGCCCGCACGCTTCCAGCGCGACGTATGGCGGCGCTATGCAGCAGGCGAATCGGGTCTGGTGCACACGCCCACCGGCAGCGGCAAAACGCTGGCGGCGATCGGTGGGCCGTTGATCGAAGCGCTGCGGCTGCAGCAGAAAGCACATCGGCTCGCTTCGCGTCCCAGCGCCGATGCGAAAAAGTCCGCGCCCAAAGCAGGAAAAAAGCCGCCGAAGCAACGGCGTTTGACCGTGCTGTGGATCACGCCGCTGCGTGCGCTCGCGGTGGATACTCTGCGCGCCCTGCGCGAACCCATCGACGATCTGGGCCTGGACTGGCAGGTCGCGCTGCGTACCGGCGATGCGGGCGCACGCGACAAGCGTCTGGCCAGAAGCGGCAAGGTCGATGTGCTGGTGACCACGCCCGAATCCCTCGCCTTGTTGTTGTCCTATCCCGAGGCGAGCGAAAACTTCGCGCACCTGCGCGCGGTCGTCGTCGACGAATGGCACGAACTGGTCGGCAACAAGCGCGGCGTACTGCTGCAATTGGGGCTGGCGCGGCTGCGCGCACTGTCGCCGACGCTTCGTCTGTGGGGGTTGTCGGCGACGTTGGGCAATCTCCACGAAACCCGCGACGTACTGCTGCCGCATACGCCCGACGGCGCCATTGTCTCGTCGCCGCTGCCGCGCCCGGTCGAAGTCGAGACACTGCTGCCTGACGCGGGCGAACGCTTCGTCTGGTCCGGTCATCTCGGTCTGGGGCAACTGGCGAAGGTGATCGAGCGCATCTTCGCGGTGCGCTCGAGCCTGCTGTTCACCAATACCCGCGCGCAGGCCGAACTGTGGCATCAGGCACTGGCGGCGGTATGGCCGGAAGACCCGGCGACGCTGGCCCTGCACCATGGTTCGCTGGATGCCGAATTGCGCGCCGCGGCGGAACAGGGGCTGCGCGACGGTCGCCTGCGTTGCGTCGTCGCGACGTCCAGTCTCGATCTTGGCGTGGATTATCCGGCGGTCGATCAGGTATTCCAGATCGGCAGCCCGAAAGGCATCGCGCGGCTGCGGCAGCGCGCGGGACGTTCGCGACATCGTCCCGGCGAATCGGGTCATGTGATCTGCGTGCCCACGCATGCGCTGGAACTGCTCGAGTATGCCGCGGCGCGCATCGCGCTGGCGCGGGGCGACATCGAGCCGCGGCGGCCGCCCGTGTTGTGCGAAGACGTGCTGGCGCAGCACTGCGTCACGCTCGCATTGGGCGGCGGTTTCTCTGCGGATGCGCTGTACGCCGAAGTCCGCGGCACGCATGCCTATGCGGCGCTCGACGCCGACCGATGGCAGGCGGTGCTCGACTTCATCGTCCGCGGCGGTCAAGCGCTGACCGCCTATCCGGACTTCCAGCGCGTCGTGCTCGACAACGACGGCATCCATCGCGTGCACGATCGCCGCATCGCCCTGCGTCACCGGCTGTCGATCGGCACCATCACCAGCGACGGATCGGTCTCGGTGAAGCTGCTGCGCGGCGCGCGGCTGGGTTCGGTGGAAGAAAGCTTCGTCGGACGCATGCGCCCCGGCGATCGTTTCCAGTTCGCCGGCCGCATGCTGGAGCTGTTCCGTCTCGAAGACATGACCGCCTTCGTGAAGATCGCCAAGGGCGCGGGTGGCGATGTGCCGCAGTGGCAGGGCGGCCGGATGCCGATGTCCAGCGAACTCGGACATGAGGCCGAACGCCTGTTCGACGCGGCGCAAAGCGATGCGCAGCGGCCGCCCGAACTGGACGCGATCTCGCGGCTGCTCGCGCTGCAACAGCGCCTGTCCGCCCTGCCCGGCCCGGATCGTCTGCTTGTGGAACGCATTCATGCACGCGATGGCATGCATGTCTTCGTGTATCCGTTCGCCGGCCGCACCGTGCATGAAGGCTTGGCGGCGCTGTGCTCGCTGCGCTGGGGGAAGCGACAGAAGAACAGCTTTCGCTACACCGCCAACGACTACGGTTTCATGCTGTCGCCCGCCGATCCCGCGGAGATCGGAATCGAAGACCTGCGCGCAATGCTGTCGCCCGAACATCTGCTGGGCGATCTGCGGGAAGGCATGAACCTCGGCGAGCTGTCGCGCCGCCAGTTCCGCGAGATCGCGCGTATCGCCGGCCTGCTGGTGCCGTCGTTGCCCGGCGGCGCGCCGAAATCGCTGCGCGCGGTGCAGGCGTCGAGCGGCCTGATCTTCGACGTGCTGGGTCGTTTCGATCCTGACCACGTGCTGCTGGCGCAGGCCGAACGCGAAGTACTGCAGGCGCAGCTCGATCTGCGCCAGATCGAAGCGGCGCTGGTCGACTGCGCGCGACGCACCATCGCCCTGCACTCGCCGTCCAGCTTCACGCCGCTGTCGTTCCCGCTGTGGACCGACGGCTTCCGTGGACGCCTGAGCACCGAAGACTGGCAGGCGCGCGTGCGGCGCGCGGCCCAGCAGCTGGAAAAGCGCCATGCCCGATAGCATCGAACTGATCATCGGCGGTCATCCGATGCTGGCGCTCGCGCAACGCGCGCTGTTCTGGCCGGCACGCTCGCGACTCATCCTGTCGGATCTGCATCTGGGCAAGGCCGACACCTTCCGCCGACACGGCATGGCGCTTCCGGCCGGCGGCACCACGCTCGATCTCGAACGGCTGTCGGCCCTGGCCGCGTCGACCGGCGCGCGCGAAGTCTGGGTACTGGGCGATTTCCTGCACGGCGCCATCGAACCGCAGTCGTGGCGCGGACAATGGCAGGCATGGCGAGACGCGCACGCGATGCTGCAGATCCACGTGCTGACCGGCAATCACGATGCAGCGCTGCGCGTCGCCTCGCTGGCGGTGGAAATGCTGGGGCCTGCCGTCGACGACGCCGGTCTCGCGTTCCGGCACGCCCCCGAAAGCGTCGCATCGCATCACGTCGTCTGCGGACATCTGCATCCGGCGACGCGTCTGCCGATGCTGCCGGGACGCTGGCCGGTGTTCTGGCTCAAACCGCAGCAGACGGTGCTGCCCGCGTTCTCCCTGTTCACCGGCGGCATGCCGATCGAGATCGCGGACGACGAAGATTTCGTGGCATGCGTGGACACCGAAATCGTCGCATCGTTCACGCCGCGCGCAGCCCGATCCGACGGGTTCACGCAAATCGGTTAGCGGGCGCGGAATCGAGGCGATATGCGATTTCGCCATTGCGCATTGCCCGATACGAACGCATGGCATCGTGCAATCTGCGCAAAGCAAGCGCTATATCCGGATGGCGTCGCCATCGCGCTGCCGCGTGGATCGTAATGTTCTAGCATCCGCGGATGGATATCGCCATTTCACTACGCATGATCCTCGACATCGCACTGGCGATGGCGCTCGGCGGCGCGATCGGCCTCGAACGCGAACTCAAGGACCGGCCCGCCGGATTCCGCACGCATATGCTGGTAGCGGGCGCTGCGGCGCTGCTGGCGTGCATCGGACAGCTCATCCTCGCCGACCCCAGGTTCAACACCAGCGATGAGGTCACGATGGATCCGCTGCGCATGGTCGAGGCGGTGGTTGCGGGCGTCGCCTTCATCGGCGCAGGCACGATCTTCGCGCAACGCGGCGAAGCGGCGGTCGTCGGCATCACCACTGCGGCCTCGCTGTTGATGGTCGCGATCATCGGCGTGTCCGTCGGCTTCCGGTATTACGTCATCGCCGCCGGCGCATCCGTGCTGACCTTGCTGGTGCTTGCGGTCCTGCAGTGGATGGAGCGGCGGCTGTCCGGAAACGCGCCGGAAGACGCGAAAGACGACGCAGGAACGCAGCGATGAAGAAGTCCTACGGCAAGGCGCGCATCATCGTCGCTACAGCAGCGCTGTCGCTGCTGGCATTCGTGCTTGCGATGAATTTCTCCACGCCGGAGAAGAAGCTGGAGCACGCACCCTTGCACCGGCATGGCGTCGGCGATCCGCAGTTCCAGCGGGAAATGGGCGTGATGCTCGGGCCATCGATCCTGGACGGCAACCGCATCGTCGATCTGCAGAACGGCGATGAAATCTTCCCCGCCATGCTCGAAGCCATCGCCTCGGCCCGGCAGAGCGTCACTTTTGAAACCTATATCTACTGGTCGGGCATC
Source organism: Pseudomonadota bacterium (assembly GCA_040386495.1). Lineage (GTDB taxonomy): Bacteria > Pseudomonadota > Gammaproteobacteria > Xanthomonadales > Xanthomonadaceae > Lysobacter_I. The sequence goes on along the minus strand of JAZKFJ010000008.1, from coordinate 93,713 downwards.
ATCGGCGAACGCTTCGCTGAAGTTCTTTCCGAGCGCGCGGCCGCCGGGGTCGAGGTCAATGTCCTGATCGACTGGGCGGGCAGCGCCAAAATGGACGATGCGATGATCGAACGCATGCGCAAAGCGGGTGTCCGTGTCGAGCGATATCGCCCGCTGCGCTGGTACAACCTGGGCAGGATCAACAATAGAACGCATCGGAAGCTCCTCGTCGTCGACGGGCGCATCGCATTCACCGGCGGCGTGGGCATCGCCGATGGATGGACCGGAAACGCCGGCGGCCCGGGACACTGGCGCGACATGCACTTCCGCATCGAAGGCCCCGTGGTTCCGCAGTTCCAGGCCGCCTTCAACGACAACTGGATCAAGACGACGGGCATGATGCTGCGTGGCGACCGCTACTTTCCCCAGCAAGCGCACGCAGGCGACGTGAAGGCGCACCTGTTCATGAGTTCGCCGGCCGGCGGCAGCGAAAGCATGCACGCGATGTATCTCATGGCGCTGTCGTCCGCGGAGAAAAACATCGATCTCGCCGCGGCGTACTTCGTGCCCGACGATCTGATCGTGCAGGCGCTGCTGGCCGCACGCAAGCGCAACGTCCGTATCCGCATTCTTCTGCCCGGCGCGCATACCGATTCGGACACTGTCGGCCACGCGTCGCGGGCATCATGGGGCGAGTTGCTGGCGGCCGGCATCGAGATCCACGAATACCGGCCGACGATGATGCACAGCAAGATGTTGATCGTGGATCGCGAAATGGTGTCCGTTGGCTCCACGAACTTCGACATCCGCTCGTTCCGCCTCAACGACGAGGCAAGCTTGAATCTCTACGACCGGGCGTTCGCGGAGCGCATGACGCTCGTCTTCGAACAGGATCTCGTCGCTTCCAGCCCATACGGCCTGAAGAAATGGCAGCGGCGTCCCTGGAAGGAGAAATTCATGGAAACCATCGTGCTGCCGATCCGTTCGCAGCTGTAGTGAACCGCCCCGTCGTTCCCGGAGGCGTCGATGCCCGGAGAGCATGGACAAATCGACCACGGGCCGGTGCTTCATCGCCGGCAGCGACTCGATCCGCGCCAGCGCTATGCACAATGCGATGGGTGACGACAGGCGATGGCGACCATCGCGGCTGGATGGCCCGATAGCGCGCCAAGGGCCATCTCCAATCGATCATGATTGCTGGATACGGCGCACCAACCATCGATTGGCGATGGTCAACAACGTCAATGGGATCACGGCCGAGAAGATCAGCTGACCCCTGATGAAAAAAGAAGGAAGCGTAGCGATGACCGCCAGCGCAAGCAGTGCGAGCGAGTAACGCTTCGTTCGCGCTTGGCCGGCACTGTCTTCCTGCCCGACGAATCCGGCCTTGGATCCGAAGGTCGCGAGAACCCCGACAGCAAGAATGCAGAGGAACAGACCGCTTTCCCGCAGGCTGTCGAGCATCTGGAGAATCCAGAGCTGGTTGAAGAGCGCCGACAGACCGCCGACGACAAGATACGCATTCGCACCGAGGAGCAGCCTGTCGAGTGGGCGTCCATGCGAGATCATCATCGCCACAACGATCTGCAACATGGCCGCAGCACCGCCCACCATGAATGCGATCAGCCAATCTTCCGGCTGTGGATTCCCATGCCGGAATGCGGCGAAGAGGAAGCAACTCAGCGGAAAGAACTGCAGGAGCGGCGCCGCAATACCGATACCCGGCGAATGGTCGGATGCACGGATCATGCGCCCGCCTGCTTCTGGGCCGCCAGAGAAAGAAGCGCCAACCGTCGCCTGTCGAGCGACATGACGACATCGACCCAACATTCAAGCCCTGCATGGAAATCGCTCAACGAAAGTTGCGAGCACCCTTTCCGTATGGCCGCCATCGCCTGATGGGACCGGAATGCGCCGTGGCGCTTCTTGACGAAGTCGACGACTGCGCGCTCGCCATCGCCGGATTCGACGACGAAATCGACGATCCCCTTGGCTTTCAATGCTTCGGCGCTGAAGGTCTTTCCGGAGTGGCAGACCTCTTCGTAGTCGCTCCTGGACAGACGTTTCGCCAGAATGGGCAGCGCGCCCATGCCGGGAAAGATACCGAGCTGGATTTCCGGGAAGCTGAATTCCGAATGCCGCTCGGCGAAAATGTAATCGCAGGCGACTGCGGTCTCGAAGCCCCCGCCGACGCAACGGCCTTGCACCAGAGCGATGGACGCCACGCCTTTCCCGAAACCGCTATGCAAGGCATACATCATGTCCGCCGACTGTCGCGCATACGCCATCAGCGCTGCCCTGTCGTTGGACAGGATCATTTCCTGGAAATATCCAAGATCCGCACCGAGCGTGAACGCGTTCGTCCATCTGGACCGCATGACGAAATAACGCAATGAATCCGCGGCTGGAAACGTCCCATCCATGATGGTCGAAATACCGTACTGCATGTCCTGCAGAAGCTCCGGGCTGAAGCAGGGCTTCCCGAAGTCGCGCCAGGTGGACCACAGGACGTGCAGCGTGTCGTCGAGCTCCACGGAGTAGCGCCCGGAAATCGGAAACGCGATGGACCCGTCTTCGGACGCTGTTTGCGGCGTAAGCATGGGCTCAAAAGTACCTCTTGTAGATGACGAACAGTCTTGTATCGACAGGATTCACTCCGTATTCGCTGAAGTCCGATCCCGAGAAGGAATCCACGCCCGCCTTGATGGAATCGGCTTCGGCGACGTCCCACACGATCGCGCCACGGAGGAATCTACTGCGGTCGTCCAGGCTGTGGATCAGCGTCGCTTCCAGTTGAAGGTTGTCCTTCAGTCTCACGTCGCTGATACGGAAGAACATCGTTTGTCGGCGCAGCGACGGCGTGGCGATGAGGCTTCCGGCCAGCGGCACGTTACCCTGGCCGGTGCGAAGCGAATGCTCCACGCTGGAAAATTCGGACGCCGAATAGCCGTTGGCATTGCGCCAATATTCGGCGGTGAACGTCTGTCCGAGGTTGGACGTGTATTGCCCGCCGATGACGACATGGGCAAACCAGTTCCGGCGATCATCGATCGCGCCGATCAATCCATGTTGCGAGTCCCGGACGGGGATGCGCCGATCGCGATCCTTGCGAACGGCGATCTCGGTGTAAGCGGTGATCTTGTCGCCGATGGCGGTCGATAAATTCAGGCCTAGACCCGGATTATCGGCGTAATAGCCGATGATGGAATAATCGGTTCGCAACGTATCGAGTCTTCCGGTCAACTGCAGCAACGCCCTGACCCGGCGGTCGCCGTCCGCCGCCGATGCAACCGCACCCTGCAGGCTGAATGTCGGGCCGAAGTACGACCAACCGACGAGGTCGTCGCCTTTTTTTTCGGCACGACGATCTTCGTCCGCCAGCGTCCGGTCTTCCGGCTTGTCGAGATTCAGAAAATCGCTCGGGTTTCTCCCGAGCGCGACGCCATTCACGATCCGCTTCCTGCCCGCGAACAGGAATGCGGATTGCGAAATCTGCATTTCCCAGTTCAATTCATCCACATGAACTCGCGCGACGCGATCGTCCGATGGCGAAAAACGCGCGAACTCCGGCCGCAACTGCAATGCGAGCGTAGCGTCTTCGGTAGCCAGCTTCCCCTTGAGAACGGCAACGACGGAGAGCCGGTTCGCGCTGTCGCCATGATCCCGAAGATCGTACTGCGCACGCGGACTGACATATCCGGAAAGCACGAAGCGCTGGTCGTCGGGGCTCTCCGGTTCGTCGGCCGGTTCGTCGCGCGCCTGTTCCATCGAAGCGGGCATTGTTTCATCGTCAGCCGCCCACACGTCCGCCGGGAAGCAGATCATCAAGGCGCACAACAGCCCGCAACGGTTAATGCGAAAGCCTCCCCAGGTACGACGGCTGGTAGTACTCCGCAGGCGTTTCCTTGATCTTGAAATCCGAGAAGGTGAGCGTCGCGCTGACCGAAGGATTGATCGCATCGGAAATCTCCAGCACGGTGGGGCGCAATCTGCCCAGCACGGATTTATAACCTCCGTAATGAATCGTCCTGACGAGCTTTCCTGACAGCGAAAAGAACTCCGCCTTGAGAGGCCGGTAATCCTGGTCGCCGACCCACAGATGGACCGTCTGGTAGCTGGATGTGCGCTGCTTGGCCCGTAGCGAAAGCTTGAGCGCCGGTACATCGCCCATGCGGATTTTTTCGATGCGGTCGCTTTCGTAGTCGATGCTGAAAACCACCCGCGCCACATCCGCATTGGATACCGCGCCGACGAGTTGCTGCTGGGCCGAGATGCGAATGGGGCGGTTCGTTCCGGGAATATGGATCCACATGTTCGGGCCGTCCAGCAGCATGGCGCGTCCGCGCTGCTTCAGCGGCTGGCGATACAGCACGAGGCTCTTGGTGCTTTCGCGCACCGAGACTTCGAATTCGCTCTCGCTTTGCCCCGAGCGGGTTTTCGATTGCAGATGGACGTTGAAGACGAAATGGGGAGACGGCGAGCGGACCGAATCGGTCTTCCTGAGGATATCGGCGGCCGCCATATCCTGCGCGCGCGCGCCGGCTGCGCAGATCATGAAAGCGAGACATGCGCAAAGGATGCTGATGATTCTCATGAGTGGTGAAGCGCCTTGATGATGTCCAGCCGGGAGGCCAGATACCCGGGATAGAACGACGACAGCGTGGATGCCGCCACCGATGTGAGGAATGCGTACAAAAATGCTTTCGGACTGAGGTTGATGAATGCGGTATACCCCGAAGACATGCCTGGTGGCGCCGCGACATCGATGCCTCCGAGCGCATTGATGCCATACGCCAGCAGACTGCCTGCGATCAGGCCGAGAATGCCGCCGATGATGCCGATCAGGATTCCTTCGTACAGGAACATTTTCACGATGCCGGCGCGCGTCTGACCGATGGCCCGGAGCGTACCGATTTCGCGGAATCTTTCGAATGCCGACATGCCCATCGTATTCGCGATGCTCAGGAAAACCACGACACCGAGGACGATCGCGGCCAGACTGAAGATGGTGGTGTAGAGATTGACCACCCCCCGGTAAAACTCCGCCAGATCGAGCCAGGTCTTGTATTCCAGCTCCGGCCGTTTCTTCAGCGACGCTTCCACGACTTTCTTCAACTCGGGCGTTTGCCGGGTGTCGTTCGCCAGCACCAGTATTTTTTCGACCTTCTGCGTATCGACCAGACTTTGCAACAGTGGAAGCGGCACTTTCACGTAGACATTGTCGTACTCTTTCGATGCGGTCCTGATGATGCCGACCACCCTGCAGTCGATCGCATTGACCACACCGTCCAGCGTCGTGCTGAGGATCGTGAGCGATGTGTCTTCCGAGGCATGAAGCCCTTTCGCCAAACCCGAACCGATGACGCAGCCGTCCGGCGTATCTTCGTCGAGCTGCCTGCCTGCCAGGACGATCTCGAATGCCGAGAACTCCTCTTCGCGCTCCGGCATGACGCCGATCAGACGGGCGGAAAGCGTCGTTTCGCCATTGCTGATCAACCCCGATCCGGAAAGTCGCCAGGTCGTCGCATTGACGAGAGGCGAGCGCCTGATGTCTTCCTCGATCTCCGCAGGATTCGCGATGAGATACTGCTCGGATAGCCCGGCGCCCTGCTCGAAATACCCTTTCTTCGCGACCTGGAAATGGCCCAGTTGCGTCCTGATCGTGGTTTCCCTCAATCCCTCGAAAGAAAAATCGATGAAGCCTCCGAAGACGATGATCGCGGATGCCGCCGAGACGATCGACAGGAATGTGATGGCCGTCCGCCGTTTGTTGCGGAAAACATTCCTCAGCGCCAGCTTCCAGGTATTCATTCGGCCAGCGTTCCGTCTTCGAGGCGAACCCGTTTGTGCGCGAACGCGGAGACTTTCGGGTCGTGGGTCGAGAAGATCAGCGCGGTTTTCAGTTCCCGGTTCAACTCCGACATCAGTGCCAGGATCTCCGTCGCCGTTTGGCTGTCCAGATTCGCGGTCGGTTCATCCGCCAGGATGAAGCCGGGGTTGGTGACGAGCGCGCGCGCGATCGCCACACGCTGCTTCTGGCCGCCCGACAAATGATCCGGCCGCTTCCTCTGATGCTGCCCAAGCCCGACCCGCTCCAGGATGGCCGAGACGCGCCGTTTTCGCTCGCCGCCGGCGATGCCGCCGATGATCAGCGGATACTCGATGTTCTCGAATGCGTTCAGCACGGGGATGAGATTGAACGATTGAAAGATGAATCCGATATGGAGGCGCCTGATCTCGGCTTTGGTCGCATCGCTCTGATGCGACAGATCCTTTCCCATGATCCGCACGATGCCGCTGTCGGGCGTCAGCAGGCATCCCATGATGCTCAACATGGTCGACTTCCCGCTTCCGGATGGGCCGACGATCGAAATGATCTCGCCCGCCTCCACGCTGAAATCGACCTTCCGGATCGCGCTGGTGCGTTGATCGCCGATCCGATAGGTATGGGATACCCCTTGAAGCTCGATCATCGCTTGGCTTTCCGAGCTTTCGCTGCCCAGGCGGACCGTGGAGCGACGCTCCAGGCCTTGGCGTAGAACTTGTCGGCGACATCCATTTGTTTGCGCTTGGCGGCCAATTGTCCCAGCTTGAAATAGGTCTCGGAGAGCCGCTCCGGTGTGACGCGAGCACCCGTCCGCGCCGCCTTCAGCACGAAAAGATAGTCGTCCTGCGCCGTCTTCTCCCTGGAGAACATCGGCGGCAATTCGTATGCGACGCTGCCCCGGATGATCCGAATGGTCAAATTGTCGGGCTCCCGCCTGACCGCACGATCGAGCAAGGCCAATCCCTTGTTGGTATTGCTGATCTTGTTGACGGTCAGACTGCTGTCTCTCGCGAGCATCGCATGCGAACTCCCGAGATACGCCAGCAGTTCCGCATCGGCCGGGCTCATGCTGGAGGCGCGCTTCAGGTACTTGACCGCATCTTCCGAAGCCGAATCCACCTTGAGCCACGCGAGTTGATGACTGGCGATGCCCGCCGCTTTCAACCATTCCGCATGATCGGCCTTCGACGCAAGTTGCGTCTTAGCATCCCTCAGGATCGCGTCGAGCTTCTGCCGATTCACGACGCCATAGGGAATCTCCTGGGCAGACGCCAGGAACGACGACAGGAACATGACGACCGCAAGACATACTGGATATCGCGAATGACCCACCCGATCTCTCCTTCGATTCGGTTTCCGGACGCTAGACGAGTGCCTTGACCTGCCGCAGCGTGAAGCGCCAGGGCCACAACTGCCGCGACCGGAAGAAGCAGCGCAGGCCGGCGCGTTTGTACCATCGCTCGGCAAGATACGGATTGATGAAGTCCGAGAAGTGATACCGCTTCATGGAAGCGTCATCGCGATTGAACACCAGGAACGCGAAATTCATGAACAGCGGGTAGCAGACGTAGCCGTACGCCATCTTGACCGCGTGCCGGCGGTCGGAGCGGTCGAACATGATCTCGAAGCCCAGCTTGAGATAAGTCGGCAGGCGGTGCCGATACCCTTCGGCGACGACGAAAGAGACATCCTGGCTCAGCGACAGATCCAGGAAGCACTTGAACAATCCGTTGAGCACGTCCGGACGTTCACGGTATCGGTCGTCGACCGCCAGGCGGCCGACGTGCATCAGCCTGCCGATCCGACGCAGCGGATCCAGCGAAGAGTCCATTTCGGCTTCCAGCGGAAATGGTCTTCCCTTGCGGTCGAGGATGCAGCGCATGCAGCCGACGATGCGTCCTTCGTCCTTGGCGACAAAGATATATGAATCCGCAGCGAGTTCCTTTTCGGTCCTCGAGACGATCTCGGCGATCTCCTCGACCGTCTTCATGTTGCCGTCTTCGCCGGGGCGGTAGATCTGTCGCGCGAAAAAATCGCAGAACAGCGGAAATTCCGGCGAGTCGGAAAGCAGACGATGGAACTCGAATTCCTGGATCGCAAAACGCGTCTGACGACCATGGCCGCGACCGAACCAGACAAGGTTGAGGAAAATGGTCAGCAGCCCGAAGGAAATGCACAGGGCGAACGGGACGACCAGATACAGGATATCCGGCATCAACAGAACGCTCGCAAGCAGCGAAAGCGCATAGGCGGCCGTCCAGATCAGCGACGACGCGAAATGCAGCGACCTCAATCCCTTGCCGTTGGAGTAGAAAGTAGTGAACGGCTTTCCGAACAGAAGCAGCGCGGTCGACAGCGTCGTCAACCAGGCGAAAATGATGATCCCGGCGTAGCCGGTGTAATCCTTGGTCACGCCATCCAGGATCGCCAATCCAGCGTAAAGCAGCAGCATGGAGATCGAAACCGGCGATTTGATTCCGAACCGCAACTCGATCGCGACCACTCCCGCATAGAGCAGCGCGCAGATGGCGTACGCGAAATAGTCCTGGAAAAACAGGATCGCGCCGAGACTCGCGATCATGCTCCCGAAGGACAGGAACATGAACAACACAGGAAACAACGTTTCCTTCTCGTCCTTTTCTATATTCGCTGAGATCTCTACGGCGCTGGCCATTCTGTATTTCTTCCAGACATATTCATCGAATTCCATTCCGTCGATCGGCAGCGGCGACGCTCCGGCATGGCACCGGGCGACGTCGCAGCATACCGGGTGGCGCGGTCAGTTGCCCTCGCCCGCTCCATTCGTACGACTTCCGCTCGACGCGGACATCAATTCAGAGGCCGCTCGAACCCGACGAGGTACTTCCCGCGCTCCGGCATCGAGCAGACCAGCACGGCCTGCCGCTGCGCCCGCCCGAACAACTGGTGCAGCGCGTAGGGAACCAGGGTCGCGGTGAAGACCGTTGCAGTGCCCGCTATCGTCAGATCCAGGACTTCGGCATCCTCCCAGTCTTGCGGCAGCGCGGATGGTTCGTCTCCCGTAGCATTGAAACAGAACGCGAGACGCCAATCGTCGGGGCTGCACGGCGATTTGCCGAGGACCAGCCCCGAAGCGCCATCGATCCGGGGCCGGCCATCGTTCAACGCATCCAACGCGTCGCACTGGACGCTGCAGATTTCCTCGGAGCCGATCACCAGGAAATAGTCGGAACGATTGTGCGCGAACGACAGATATGCGTGTTCGATCGCTGCGCACACGCCGAATGCGCCATCCTGGAATGCGATCGCCGCGGCATGCGTATCGAAGACCGCGGATGTCTGCGTCGTGATCGCGCTGGGAATGGAACTCGGCAGCAGCATCGTGTCGGTTTTCGGCCAGCCCTTTTGCATGCCGACGGTCTCGAACTCCCAGGCGATCGGCGTGATCGCCGTGCTGGACGCGACCGCGACGCCGGTTCGCTCACCGTTGTAGTCGCTGCGCCCGGAGACCGTCGCGATCAGTTCTTTACCCAGCAGCGCAGCGAAGATCGTGCTTTTCGCGGCCGATCGCGCACGCGCGACGCCGCTGCTGCGCATCAGTGGCAGCGGCAGATCCGTCGGAACGCACCCCGCATCGCCATGCTTCACCCGATAGCCGCCGGAACCGTCGAATTCGACCGGATTCGTCATCGACGCATAGGACGCTTCGGTCGCGGCGACCACGGAATGATCCGGCTTGCGGGTCCAGCCGATGGCATTGATGTATGGCCCGTTTTCAAGCATGAAGATGCTCATTGCACTGTCTCCGGCGGCAGAATGACCGCAGCGGCATTGATGCCGCCGAAGCCGAGCGCAGTGACGAGCATCGGGCCGGGTTCGACGGCATGCGGCCGGTTCAAGGCCAATGTCATGTTCCCGTACTCGGAATTCGTGGTGCCGACGACATGCGGAAAGATGCCCTGTCTGTTGGCTTCGCACGCGGCGAGGACATTGAACCCGCCCGATGCTCCCATGGTGTGTCCCAGGGATCCCTTCGTCGACGTGCAGAGCGGCGACTTGTCGCCGAAGACGATTTGCGCGACGGCCGCTTCGGTCTTGTCGTTCTGGCGCGTACCGGTTCCGTGCCAGAAAATGCCTCTGACATCGGCAGGCTGCAGGCCTGCCTGCTGCATCGCGGTGTGCACGACGCTGGCGACGCCGACCGGATTGGGCTCGACCATGTGCGCGGCATCGCAGAATACGGACGTTCCCGAGACCAGTCCCATCACATCCTGCGCGGCGATCAGACCCTCGCGCGTCAAGAGCATCGCAACGGCGCCTTCGCCTACGGTCGTGCCGTCCCGGTCGATGTCGTATGGGCGACAGCCGTTCCTGGACATCGCGCCGATATTGTTGAAACCCACGGAGGCGACGCGCGACAGCGTGTCGATCGCGACCAGCAGTACGGCATCGCTCAGACCGGCATTGATGCGGTCTGCCGCATAGGACAGTGCGACGAGACAGGACGCGCACGCCGCGGACGTCGTCGTTCCCGGCAACGAACGACCAAGTCCCGCATTGACGTCCTTGATCAGATTGTCGACCACGACGCCTTCCCAGGTGGAAGTGGAAATCGTGTCGTCGGGGAGACTCGCCTGACGGAAATCCACGATTTCGGAAAGCGGCCCGGGATCGCCGTGCGATGTCGCTACCATCAGCGACAACCTGGTCTGCGGGTGGGCATCGAGCAGATCGTCGACGGCCTGCCGCATCTGCGTGCCGACGATTTTCGCGAGCACGCCGGTGCGCCGATTGAACGGTGGCTGCCCTTCCATGCCGGGAAAGTCGAGGATAGCGGATAGCGGCGGGCTGTCCGGCCAGTTCGGAATCAGATCCGCGCCGTTCGAGAAGACTCTTCGTCCTTCCAGCAACGCGTCCCAGCATTCGTCCCAGGTGCTGCCGATATTCGCGATCGCGCAGCAATGCCTGGAGATTGAAATCGGTTTTTTATATGGCTCTATCATGGCGCGGCCCGAGTTGAAAGGAATCAAGATGCGGTGGATGCGACCGGCGTATTGATCAACGCGCCGATGCCCGAGACCCGACAGATCAGCCGATCGCCGACATGCACCACACCTTCGTAGACGGTTTTCCCGGCGATGACATCGCTGATGGTGACCTCGGCCGTGATCGTTTCGCCGATGAAGGCGGGAGACACGAAATCGCCTTTGCAGCGCGCCAGAACCGCCACGCCCTCAGGGCCCTGCTTGCCTCCGCTGGACAGCACGCCCAACAGCATCGTCGCCTGTCCGACGAATTCGATGTACAGAACCCCGGGCATGATCGAAGGACCATCCGAGAGGTGCGCCGCCATCATCGGATCCGCACCTGAAATCGCCTTCTGCACGACGATGCGCTTCTGGTCCCAACGGATCACCCGGTCCAGCAGCAACCATGGCGAGCGATACGGCACCAGTCGAACGATCTGGTGATAATCGAGCGTCTGCGGAAACACGGCCTCGGCCTCGCTCATGCCGGCACGCCCATGTCTTCCTTCGCCTCGATCAGTTCCGCGATGATCGCCTTGAGCCGATCCCCGGTTCTGACGTTGGGCATGCTTTCGTCCGGAATTCTCACGTCGAAACGCTTCTGCACCTCTACGACGAGCGCCACGGCGCCCAGAGAATCCATCGAATAGACTTCGTAGAAGTCGGCATCCATGGAGAACTCATCGAGTTCGCGATCGAGAGCGATTTCGACGATTTCCTTGATTTCAGCAATATTGATTCCAGTCACGATCTTCCACCTTTCCTTGTCAGAGAGCGGTCATGCCGCCGTCGATTTGAATTGTTTGTCCAGTGATATAACGCCCATCCTCGCTCAGCAGGAAACCGACCATGCCAGCCACATCTGACGGCTTTCCGAAAGAACGGAGCGGCGTGCTCTTCAGCAGTTTCTGAACTGCCGGTGCTGGCGTTTCATCGATCATGCGACTTTCGATGACGCCGGGCGAGACGACATTGCAAGTTACGCCGAACCTTCCCAACTCGACCGCGACCACCCGACACATGCCCTCCATGCCGGCCTTTGCGGCCGCATAGCTGAGCTGACCGGGATTTCCTTTCGTCGCGGACACCGAGCCGATCAATACGATCCTGCCATCGCCCACGACCATGAGGGATTTGGACAAAGCCCGAACGAAATGGAAAGCGCCGGTGAGATTCGTTTGAATCACGGCATTCCAAGCTTCGTCGGAAATCAGCGAAATCGCCCCATCCTTGACGATACCGGCGCAATAGACGAGATCGGGCGCGCTTCCGAAATCCCGCTCGACCGCCTGCACCAACCGCAGAACATCCTCGCTGTCGCACACGTCCACGCCGTACCACCGGACATTGTCGTCGTCCGAAGGCACGCGAACGCATGGACCGGACTTGGGCGAATGCGTGAGCGCGACGCGACGCCCACGCTTCAGAAGATGAACTGCGATTTCCTCCCCTATGTTCCCGCTTGCTCCAACAACCAGGCAAGGACGCTTCGACATCGACTTCTCCTTATGTATGTATTGCATTCCAAGCGACGCGGCGCTTCGCGACGGGCATCAAGGGAATCGCAGCACGACATCGCGCGATTCGCTGATACAGCCCATCTGCCATCCGAAAACCGGAAAACTCCCCCTCACATTACGCTCGAGCCACCTCTCGACAATCGCGCCTCTTCATCGTGTCGAGACCGGCGATATGGCGTCAACGGGCATGCATGCGCTTGTTTCAGATGCGCGTGCCCACTCAACCGCCGGGTATCCATATGTCATCACGGCCCGCGATTCTTCCATCGGCGAATCCAGACATGATTTACCGGCATTAACATATGCACTACGCGGTAAAAAAACCGATTCGGCCGCTAATTTCCCCATGTCCAGCACGCGATTTCCTTATCCCTGCGTCCATCAAAGCGGCCATGCTTGCGTCGCATGCGTGGCAATGCGAAACGACCTCGGCGACCCCATTCGGCGCGATGCGTATCTACCCCAGGCCAACACCTACTCGATTCGAATCGAGTAGATATACCTAAAGAAAACGACATGCAGATGACCGGAGCAAGCCCAAAACGAACCGGACTCGCAACTGATACCGAGGTTTTCGCAGAATCGAAAAGCATAACGGATCGATTCAGCCGATGCTTGCGCGTTCTATCGCTGTCCGGATCCACTTGGTGCTTGTTTGATGGACGCAAATGGCGTCACTGATTATCCCGCCCCAGCCAGGGAATCTCCCGGCACCTCCGTATGCATCGCACGATTCGCGCGCCCCCACTACGTTCCTGCATTACAACTCCCAATATCCCTGTGCTGCTTTCGCCAGCACTCCAAACGACACCCGCACTGTCCTCGCTATCGACTATAGCCATGAACATCCGTGATTGTAAACCCCGTCGACCCGCCTTTCACGAACGCTTTTCCCCCGATCCGCACATCTTCATCAAAAAGCAGGATTCTCCACCAAAGAGGCTTACACGGAATAATGGTCCGATTCACCGTAGAAAAGTATCGTCCTGGTCGACCTGCTTTTCGCTGGCGCGAACAACGCTCAACACAGGAAACCACGGCACACAAGAATGCAACCCACAAAGCAGTCACCGTTTTCAAATGCATCGCCAAGGACATGGCAGCGAAAATGACGACGAACCCGAAACGCAGGCATATCTGGCAGCCTATTTCCATCGTCATGAATTTGACGAAAGTACGATTGACTCGACATGCGAAACGCGTTTTCGCTTGGATCCAGCCCCGAACAACAACCTTTCCTTATTTTTCGACAGCTTGCGGCGGACCTGGGCCGCTGCATAAGGCCAACCCGACGACATTGTCGCGATGACATCGACGACTTCGCCGAATGCTGCATGCGTCGCCGCATGCTTCGACCGCATCGTCGAAGACAGGAATGCAAGGGCGCACAGGGTCAGTCTCAGCGGGTGAGACAAGCTGCCTGTATCTACCGCGGCTCCACCGGAGCCGATCATGCACGCAGTTTCTTCCTACCCGACGCGGATCGACGCCTCCGAAACCAGCACGCTGGCACCAGGCGGCGCCACGCTGGCGCTGAAGCTGCAGCACAAATATCCGGACCGGATCACAGGCGCGTTCACGCTGCCCGCGCGCGAGGGTCGCTACGCGCCCTTCCCCGCCGATCTGCCGCCGGCGTTGGCCGAAGCGCTGCACGCACGCGGGCTGAGCCGGCTCTACAGCCATCAGGCCGATGCCTGGGACGCGACCCAGCGCGGCGAGGATATCGTTGTGGTCACGCCTACGGCATCGGGCAAGACGCTGTGCTATACGCTGCCGGTGATCGCCGCGGCCATCGCCGATCGATCCAAGGCGCTTTACCTGTTCCCCACAAAGCGCTGGCGCAGGATCAGGTCGCCGAACTGCTGGAGCTCAACAAAGCGGGCGATCTCGGCCTGCGCGCCGCGACCTTCGATGGCGATACGCCCGGCGACCAGCGTCAGGCGATCCGCCTCAACGGCGATATCGTCGTGACTAATCCGGACATGCTGCATCAGGGCATCCTGCCGCATCACACCAAATGGGCGCAGTTGTTCGAGAACCTGCGCTACATCGTCATCGACGAGATCCACACCTATCGCGGCGTATTCGGTTCGCATCTGGCCAATCTGCTGCGACGCTTGAAACGTGTCTGCGCCTTCTACGGCGCGAACCCGCAGTTCATCCTGTGCTCGGCCACCATCGGCAATCCGAAGGAACACGCCGAGGCGCTGATCGGGCGCGCGGTAACCGCGATCACCGAGTCCGGCGCGCCCACCGGCGAGAAGCATGTGCTGCTGTGGAACCCGCCGGTGACCAATCCGGACCTCGGCCTGCGCGCCTCCGCGCGCTCGCAGAGCACGCGCATCGCGCGCATGGCGATCAAGGCCGGGCTGAAAACGCTGATCTTCGCGCAGTCGCGGACGATGGTCGAAGTGCTGACCAAATATCTCAAGGACGTGTTCGATCACGACCCCCGCAAACCGCCGCGCATCCGCGCGTATCGCGGCGGCTATCTGCCCACCGAACGCCGCGACGCCGAACGCGCGATGCGCGCGGGGCGGATCGATGGCATCGTCACTACGTCGGCGCTGGAGTTGGGCGTGGATATCGGCAGCCTCGATGTGGTCGTGCTCAACGGCTATCCCGGCACCATCGCCTCGACGTGGCAGCGTTTCGGCCGCGCCGGTCGGCGCCAGCAGGCGTCGATCGGCGTGTTGATCGCCAGCTCCGATCCACTGGATCAATACATCGTCCGTCATCCCGAGTTCTTCACCAGCGCACCGCCCGAACATGCTCGAATCGCACCCGATCAGCCGGTGATCCTGCTCGATCACATCCGCTGCGCCGCGTTCGAACTGCCGTTCCGCGATGGCGATCATTTCGGCCCGGTCGAACCGCGCGCGTATCTCGATCTGCTGACCGAAGACGACGTACTGCATGCCGAAGGCGCGGTGTGGGAGTGGATCGCCGACAGCTATCCGGCGAATGCGGTGAGCCTGCGCTCGGTGGCCGACGGCAACTTCGTGGTGGTGGACCGCACCGACGGCCGTCAGGTCATCATCGCCGAAGTGGATTACAGCGCTGCGCCGTTGACGCTCTACGAAGGCGCGATCCACATGATCCAGTCCACGCCGTATCAGGTCGAACGCCTGGACTGGGACGGCCGCAAGGCGTTCGTGACGCGCACGCACGTCGATTACTACACCGACGCGATCGACTACACCAAGCTGAAAGTGCTGGAGCAGTTCGACGGCGCGGTCGCGGGGACCGGCGCCAGCCATCACGGCGAAGTCCATGTGGTGCGCCGGGTGTCCGGCTACAAGAAGATCCGCTACTACACCCATGAGAACATCGGCTACGGCCCGGTGAATCTGCCCGATGCCGAATTGCACACCACCGCGGTGTGGTGGCAACTGTCGCAGCCGGTGCTGGACAACCTGTTCGCGTCGAAGCAGGACGCGCTGGATGGCTTCCTCGGCGCCGCGTATGCGCTGCACGTGGTAGCGCGCATCGCGGTGATGGCCGACGGCGCCGATCTGCAGAAAGCGGTAGGCAGCGGCGATGGCGCGTGGTTCGCGGTCGCCGATGCGAAAGGTCGCGGGCAATTGCGACGCGGCGAAGGCGCGCCAGCGACGCCCGAGGATCTGGCCGCATTCACGCCGACGATCTACCTCTACGACAACTTCCCCGGCGGCGTGGGCCTGGCCGAGCCGCTGTGGACGCGGCAATCGGAACTCATTGCCCGCGCGACCGGCCTGATCGACGGCTGCGACTGCAGCAGCGGCTGCCCGGCCTGCGTCGGGCCGATCCTGAACATCGAAGGCGCCGCGCGCGACGCCACCGCGAAAGCGCATGCGCGACGCGTGTTGATCGCACTGTCCGCCGCCGGGCCGACATGAGCGAAACGCTGGA
Source organism: Pseudomonadota bacterium (assembly GCA_040386495.1). Taxonomy (GTDB): domain Bacteria; phylum Pseudomonadota; class Gammaproteobacteria; order Xanthomonadales; family Xanthomonadaceae; genus Lysobacter_I. The sequence continues at coordinate 77,490 of JAZKFJ010000008.1, read as the reverse complement.
ACGCCTGCGGACGCTGCGCGCGCAGGCCGGCAAGCCATCGGGTCTGCCAGCGCGCATCGCACCGTCGCCGCCGATCCCTCTGCACACGTCGCGACCGGACGCCGCGCAAACGGTGGCCGATCTGCGCAAGCTGTTGCGCGTGCGCGCGCCCGCGGGCGTCGCGCGCACGATGAGCGATGTCGACCGCACACTGCCCGGCGACGAGATCGCGCCAGGCCTGCGCCTGATCGAAACCATGCTGCCCTGCGACCCGGTGCCTCAGCAGTTGTGCGGCGCATTCGACCGTCGCGAGGCGATGATTCGGACCAGCGACGTGCTGTTCTTCGACACCGAGACCACAGGCCTGGCCGGCGGCACCGGCACGCGCGCCTTCATGATCGGCACCGCGCAGTGGCGCCGCGACGGTCTGTGGATTCGTCAGTGGCTGATCACCACGCTGTCCGCCGAACGCGATCTGCTGGTCGCGTTCGCAGACACCTTGCACGCCGACATCATGCTGGCCAGCTACAACGGCAAGAGCTACGACGCGCCGTTGCTGGCGACACGCTTCCGTCTGGCGCGCCTGCATAACCCGCTCGCGGGGCTGCAACACATCGACCTGCTCTATCCCACCCGGCGCAGCTATCGCGGCCGATGGGAGAACTGTCGGCTCGCCACCATCGAACGCCAGGTGCTGGGCGTCGTGCGCGAAGACGACCTGCCCGGCAGCGAAGCGCCAGCCGCGTGGCTCGGCTATCTGCGCGGCGGATCGGCGCGGAACCTGCGGCGCGTGGCGGAGCATAACCGGCAGGATCTGGCGTCGCTGGCCGGGTTGCTGCCGCGGCTTGCCAATCCCGGTGACATCTGAGGGTGAGGTTCTCGCCATCATTGGCAGATCCGCGCGATGCGTTTCGATTCACGGTTCTGACCTCTGTGCTTGTGATTGTGTAGGAGGGGCTTCAGCCCCGAGCGGTCGCTGGATCGGGTTTTCGGCGTGAAGCTCGGGCCTGAAGGCCCTCCTACAAAAAGATGCGGCGTTCAAACTTGGCCTGGCCGGATCGATGGCTTGCGGGCTCGATATCGCAATGGCGGGCCGGGGCCCGCCCTACGCAGACATGCCGGCGGCATTCCCCGACGCCCATGCCCACTGGAAGTTGTAGCCGCCGAGCCAGCCGGTGACGTCGACGACTTCGCCGATGAAGTACAGCCCAGGCACCTGCTTCGATTGCATCGTCGAAGACGAAATTCCATCGGTGTCGACGCCGCCCAGCGTCACTTCCGCAGTGCGATAGCCTTCGGTGCCGCTGGCGATCAGCGGCCAGCGCTGCAATTGCCCGGCGATGGCCCGCAGTTCCGGATCGTTGAACTGTTTCATCGGACGGCTCTGGAACCAGACCTCGCACAGGCGCTCCGCGAAGCGTTTCGGGAACCGTTCGCCCAGCACGGTGCGCAGTTCCGCCGCGGGTCGTTTCGCGCGCAGTTGTTTGAGCGTATCGAACGCATCGTCCTGCGGCAGCAGATTCAGGTGCAGCGCATCGCCGACGTTCCAGTACGACGAGATCTGCAGGATCGACGGGCCGCTCACGCCGCGATGGGTGATCAGCATGAAGTTGCTGAATTCGCGGCCGTTGCAGTACGCGGTGACCGGCAGCGCGACGCCGCTGAGGTCGGCAAGATGGTCCTGATGCTTGCCGGTGAGCGTGAGCGGCACCAGCCCGGCGCGCGTCGGCAGCACGGTGTGGCCGAACTGGCGCGCGAGTTCGTAGCCGAAGCCGCTCGCGCCCATGCTGGGGATCGACAGGCCGCCGGTCGCGATCACCAGCGACGGCGCACGCACTTCGCCGAACGTTGTCATCACCCGAAAGCCCTCGTCGGTGCGCTGCACGCGCTCGACGCTGCATCCGGTGTCGATGCGCACGCCGGCGTCGGCGCATTCGTCCAGCAGCATCTTCACGATCTGCTTCGACGAATCGTCGCAGAACAACTGCCCCAGTTCCTTCTCGTGATAGGCGATGCCGTGACGCTCCACCATCTCGATGAAGTGCTGCGGCGTATAGCGCGCCAGCGCCGATTTGCAGAAATGCGGATTGGCGGAGATGAAATTGGCCGCGGTGGTGCCGGTGTTGGTGAAATTGCAACGGCCGCCACCGGACATCAGGATCTTCTTGCCGCAGCGGTTCGCATGCTCGATCACGCGGACGCGGCGTCCGCGCTGGCCCGCGACCCGCGCGCACATGAGGCCTGCGGCGCCGCCGCCGATGACGATCACGTCTGTAGAGCCTGCATCGGCCGACGCAGATGCGGTCGGGGTTGGCGCCATCGCCATCGGCAAATACATCCGGTTCGTCGTACGGTCGGCCATTGTAGGCGGCCGCCCAATATCAGACGACAGCGTGCGCTTGCGCCCGACCCCCGACCTCAACGAGCATTGCGGCTTCACTCCAGCCGAATCGCCGAATGTTGCGCCTGACCGAACTCAAACTGCCGCTGGACCACCCCGAGGAGGCCTTGCGGGCGGCGATCGTGCAGCGTCTGGGGATCGACGACGGCGATCTCATGGGGTTCACGGTCCACAAGCGCAGCTACGACGCGCGCAAGCGCAGCGCGATCCTGCTGATCTATACGGTCGATGTGGAACTGCGCGACGCCGCCGCTGCGGCCGTGGCCGGGCGCGGCATCGCCCACGTCGCACCCAGCCCGGACATGCGCTATCGCTTCGTGGCGCAGGCGCCGACCACGCTGAAATCGCGGCCGGTGGTGATCGGTTTCGGTCCTTGCGGCCTGTTCGCGGCGCTGATTCTGGCGCAGATGGGCTTTCGGCCGATCGTGCTTGAGCGCGGCAAGGCGGTGCGCGAGCGCACCCGCGACACTTTCGGCCTGTGGCGCCAGGCGGTGCTCGATCCGGAATCCAACGTGCAGTTCGGCGAAGGCGGCGCCGGCACGTTCTCGGACGGCAAGCTCTGGAGCCAGATCAAGGATCCGCACTACTACGGCCGCAAGGTGCTGGAGGAATTCGTGCTGGCCGGCGCGCCGGAGGAAATCCTGTACGTAAGCAAGCCGCATATCGGCACGTTCCGGCTGGTGAGCATGATCGAGAAGATGCGCGCGACCATCGAATCGCTGGGCGGCGAGATCCGCTTCGGCGCGCGGGTCGAGGATGTGCGCATCGTCGACGGGCGGATGCAGGGGCTGGTGCTGAAGGATGGCGAGGAGCTGTCCTGCGAGCACGTGGTGCTGGCGATCGGCCACAGCGCCCGCGACACCTTCGAGATGCTGCACGCGCGCGGCGTCTACATCGAAGCCAAGCCGTTCTCGATCGGCTTCCGCATCGAGCATCCGCAATCGATGATCGACCACGCGCGCTTCGGCCCGTTCGCCGGGCATCCGCTGCTGGGCGCCGCCGACTACCGCCTCGTCCACCATGCCCGTAACGGCCGCGGCGTCTACAGCTTCTGCATGTGCCCCGGCGGCACGGTGGTCGCGGCCACGTCGGAACCGGGCCAAGTCGTCACCAACGGCATGAGCCAGTACTCGCGTAACGAACGCAACGCCAACGCGGGTCTGGTGGTCGGCATCAGTCCGGCCGATTACCCCGGCGGCCCGCTCGCCGGCATCGCGTTCCAGCGCCATTGGGAACGCCAGGCGTTCGCGCTCGGCGGCGGCGACTACTGGGCGCCGGGCCAGTTGGTCGGCGATTTCGTGCGCGGCCGGCCCTCGAAGGAATTCGGCGACGTGCAGCCCTCGTACACGCCCGGCGTGCGCCTGGGCGACCTGTCCACCGCCCTGCCCGACTACGCCATCGGCGCGATCCGCGAAGCCATCCCCGCGCTGGACCGCCAGCTCAAGGGTTTCGCGATGCACGACGCGGTGCTGACCGGCGTCGAGACCCGCACGTCATCGCCGATCCGCATCACCCGCGGCGCCGATTACCAGAGCATCAACACCCGCGGCCTGTATCCGGCAGGCGAAGGCGCCAGCTATGCCGGCGGCATCTATTCCGCCGCGATCGACGGCATCGAAGTGGCGCAGGCGTTGGCGTTGGCGATGAACGGCGACGCCTGAGCGCCATCAACGAAACGGGCCGCCGTGAGGCGGCCCGTGGTACACGCGATCTTCTGGAACTCAGCCGGAAACTCAGCTGCCTTGCTGGGTCAGCGGCACCACGCGGATTTCGACGCGGCGGTTCACGGCGCGGCCGGAATCGGTGTCGTTGCTGGCGACCGGATAGCGTTCGCCCATGCCGACCACTTCGAAGCGTTCGCGCACCAGACCCTTGCCGGCGAGATAGTTGGAGACCGAGCCGGCGCGCTGTTCGGACAGGCGCTGGTTAGCTTCGTCGCTGCCGACGCTGTCGGTATGGCCGCTGATTTCGACGATGGTCTGGTTGTATTCGGCCATGGACGCGGCGACCTGATCCAGCGCCGGATGGAACTGCGGCTTGAGGTTGGCCTTGCCGAAATCGAAGGTCACGCCATCGGGCAGATTGAGTTTGATGACATCGCCGTCGCGGGTGACTTCGATGCCGGTACCGGCGGTGCGGCGACGGAGATCGGCTTCCTGACGGTCCTGGTAAACGCCGACGGCGCCACCGGCTACGGCACCGACGCCGGCACCGACCAAGGCACGCTGGCGACGTTCGGTGGCGTCGTCGCCGCTGAGCAGACCGGCCACCGCGCCGACGGCTGCGCCGATCAGGGCGCCGCGCTGGGTACGGTTGGGGTCGTCGGGGGCACTGGTCTGCCCGGTGTAGGTGGCGCAGCTGCTGAGGAACAGGCTGGCGGCAATGGCGAGAGCGATCGGGGCGTGGGACGACTTGTGCATCGGAGACTCCTGTTGATCGGCTTGGGCGCCGGTAAGCGGAGTCACCTTAGGCGCGCAAAGCTGAACAGCGGACCGTCTGGGCGATTTGCGCGAGTGTCGTGCGGAATGCGGAATGGCCTAGGCGCTTTCATAGGGTGCGCCTGTGACGCATCCTTCTGCCCGTGCCCATCAGGACAGGTGCGCGCTAGGCGCACCTATGAAAACGGTCGGCCACCGAAACGCCGATCCGCTTTGCCGATCAGTCCAGCAACGCCTCGGCCGCGACCGAATCCAGCGTTTCTTCCCAGCGACCCATCAGGGTGAGGTACAGCAGCTTCTCGAATTCGCCGCCGAAGCGGCGGATCACGGCGTCGGGATCCGGGACGAGCTTGCCATCGGCGATCAGGCCGAAGTGGACCTTGCCGTTGTAGCTGAGGATCGACAGGCCGATGCCGATGCTGCCGGTCTGCGGCACCCAGAACATCATTTCCTTGATCTTGCCGCCGGCCAGATACAGCGGCTGCTGGGGACCGGGCACATTGGTGGCGACTGCGGTCGCTTTGCGACTGAACAGATCGAGCGCGATCTCCTGCACGGCGGCCGGCGCCATGCCCAGCGCAGCCAGAAGCCCATACGCAACGATGGCCTGCCGTGAACTCTTCAGCTGATTCATGCACTCGGCGACATGTTCCAGCCGTCGGATCGGGTTGCCGATGCCGACCGGCAGATCGAGGAAGACCAGGCCGAAGTGGTTGCCGAGCTTGCGCGCGTGCTCCAGCGGACGCAGGTTGACCGGCACGGTGGCGCGCAGGGTCATGCCTTCGACGTGTTCGCCGCGTTCGATCATGTAATGGCGCAGCGCGCCGGCGGCGGTGGCCATGAGGACATCGTTGACCGTGCAGCCGCAGGCGCGGCCCACGGCTTTGACTTCTTCCAGATCCAGCGGCGGCGCCCAGGCCACGCGCTTGCTCACCCCGAGTTTGCCGCGCAGCAGCGACGGCGGATCGTCGGGCAGCGCCAGCGCGTGCACCAGTTCGCGGGCGATGTCGCCACCCTCTTTCGCCAGCACGCCGGCGAGGGTCGGGTCGCGGTACATGTCCATGCCCTTTTCGAGCATTTTCGTCCCGAGCTTGGTGTAGCGCTCCACCGCGCCGACGCGGCGCGCGACCTTGGCGCCGTCCTGCTTCAGCCAGGCCTTGCCCAGGTCAGCGCCCTTGCCGGGCTCGCGGGCGGTGTCGGTGAGCGACAGCAGCACCTGCACCAGGGCGATGCCGTCGGCGTAGCTGTGGTGGATCCGCGACACCAGCGCCGAACCGCCGTGATATTTCTCGACCAGATGGAACTGCCAAAGCGGCTTGGTCTTGTCGAGCGGGCTGGACGCCAGCGCACTGACGAAGCGTTCCAGCGCCTTCTGGTCGGCGCGGCCCGGCAGCGCCGAAAGCCGCACGTGCCAATCGAGATCGAAGTCGTCGTCGGTCTGCCAGGCCATGCCGCCGGGCGTTTCGACGGGTTTCATCCGGAAACGCGAATAGTCGAGGAAACGTTTCTCGATGACCCTCTTGAGTCTGGCCAGCGTGATCGGCTCGTCGAACATCAGTACGCCGGTGATCATCATCGGGTTGGTCGGTCGCTCCATCCGCAGCCATGCGGTGTCGACGCGCGACATCGATTCGCGGCGTGGCCGCCTCGATGCAGGCTTGGATGCGGCGGACTTCTGTTCTGCCATGGTGCTCTCCCCGGGTCGTCGCGAGTGAATCACGCGGGGCAGCCGCGGTCAACGCGAACCGGGGCCAAGCCGAACAATGAGGACTCACTCGCCGTCGCCGCCGATCCGTCGATACGCATCCAATGCCGCAAGCCGCCCGCGGGCGAGATCCACGATGGGCTGTCGCGGGTAGTCCGGCGCATGGCGCGCAAGCGTCAGCGGATCGGTCCACGGTGCGAAGCGCAATTTGGGCGGCAGCTTCGCGAGTTCCGGCACCCAGCGCGTGATGTAGGTCGCGTCGGGGTCGAATTTCTCGGCCTGGGTCACCGGATTGAAGACGCGGAAGTACGGCGCGGCGTCGGCGCCTGTGCCGCCGATCCACTGCCAGCCCAGGGTGTTGTTGGCGAGGTCGGCATCGACCAGAGTGTCCCAGAACCAGCGCGCGCCCTCGCGCCAGTGATAGCGCATGTGCTTGCACAGATAGCTGCCGACGATCATGCGCACGCGGTTGTGCATCCAGCCGGTATGCCTCAGCTCGCGCATGCCGGCATCGACGATCGGCACGCCGGTGCGGCCATGGCGCCAGGCATCGCGCATGAACGGGCTGACCTTCGCCCACGGGAAATCCGCGAAACGCGGGTTGAGGTTCTGCTCGGTCGTGTGCGGGAAGTGATGCAGCAGATGGTGGGCGAACTCGCGCCAGCCCAGCTGCCGCAGGTAGCCGTCGATCTCTTCCGCCAGCCGCGGCGTGCGCAGCGACTGCAGCACGGTGGCGATGCGCCAGGGCGCGATCTCGCCGAAATGCAGATGCGGGGACAGCCGCGAAGTGCCGGCGTGATCGGGGCGGTCGCGCTCGCTGCGGTAATCGCGCAGCGCGCCCTCGGCGAACACATCCAGCGTGGCGCGCGCGCCCGCTTCGCCGGGCTGCCAGTGATCCCGGAAGCCTGCGTCCCAGCCCAGCGTCGGCAGCAGTTTCAGCGCATCCAGCGGCAATCCCTTCGGGCCGTCGTCGACCGCCGGCAGCGTGGTGGGTGCGTCGTGCAGCATCGGCAGATGCAGGATCGCGCTGGCCGCGCGCCAGAACGGGGTGAAGACCTTGTACGGCCCGCCCTGTTTGGTCGCGACCTGCCAGGGTTCGAGCAGCAGCGCGCCGTTATGGCTCTCGGCGCGCAGGCCCTGATGCTTCAACGCGGATTTGATCGCGGTATCGCGTTTCTCGATCGCCGGTTCGTAGCGGCGGTTCCAGAACACCGCTTCGGCATCGCAGGCGGCGGCGAGCGTCTGCAGGGTCTGCTGGGTCGGCGAATGGAAGATCCGCAGCCGCGAGCCGCGCTTGCGCAGATCGGCATCCAGCGCAGCCAGCGAACGGTGGCGCCACGCCTCTGCGGCAGCGCCCGGCGCCCATGCGCCCTCTTCTTCCGGCGCGTGGATGTAGACCGGAATCGGCGCGTAGCCGGCGTCCAGTGCGGCCTGCAGCGCCGGGTTGTCGGCCAGGCGCAGGTCGTTGCGGAACCAGACGATCGCGTTCGCCATCAACTCACCTTCACTGGGGGTCTTACGCCAAGGAAGCCGCCGTCCACGGCGATGACCTGCCCGCTGATCCATGCGGCACGCTGCGAAACCAGGAACGCCGCGAGCTCGGCGGCATCGGCGGCCTCGCCGTGGCGTCCCAGCGGATACTGCGCGGAAACCGCTTTGCGCGCCAGTTCGCTGGACACGAATCGCGCGGTGGCGGGCGTTTCCATCAGCCCGGGCGCGATCGCGTTCACGCGCAGACCCAGCGCCGAGAAATCCGCGGCCAGCGAACGGGTCAGCGCTTCCACGCCGCCCTTGGCCACCGCGATGGCGGCGTGATTGTTCACGCCCACGCCGGCCGCGACCGAACTGAACAGCACCAGCGCCCCGCCGCGCTTTTCGGCCTGCAGCGCCATGGTGTAGGCCTTGGCGACGAAGAAAGCGCTGTCGAGATTCGCCGACAGGCAGTCGCGGTATTGCTGCTCGCTGGTGCGGGCGATGGGCGCGATCAGCACCGCGCCGGCGCAGTTCACCACCGCATCGGGCGCAGCCCCGAACGATGCCTTGGCGGCATCGAACGCAGCGCGCGCGCCGGCCTCGGTGGAGACATCCGCTTCGATCGCGAGATCGCCGTCGGCCGCCGCGATGCGGGCGCCGTCGCGGCCCACCAGCGCAAGCCGCCAGCCTTCGGCGCGCAGGAGATCGGCCAACGCCGTGGCGACGCCGCCGCTGGCGCCGGTGATCAGACAAGTCCGGGTGGGATCATTCATGGCTGAAGCCTGCTGTGTGCGGGAAACAGAGGACTACGGTTCGCCTGCGGCAGAAGATGCAGTCTTCGCCAGCGTCGCGCGCAGCGCGGAGGCGCGTTCGCGGATCGCCTGGATGCGCTCGGGCGCCAGCCGGTCGAGGTTGCGCCACTGCATGCCGGCGCGCGGGTGGTCGCGGAAACGTGCGGCATGACGGTCGAGGAAATCCCAGTACAGCGTGGTGAACGGGCAGGCCTTCGGGCCCAGCGCCTCGCCCGGATCGAAGCGGCAGCCCGCGCAGTGATTCGACATGCGCTTGATGTACTGGCCGGACGCCGCGTACGGCTTGGACACCATCTTCCCGCCATCGGCGTACTGGCTCATGCCCAGCACATTGGGCAACTCCACCCATTCCACCGCATCGACATAGACCGCGAGGTACCACGCATGGATCTCGCGCGGCCGCACGCCCAGCAGCAGCGCGAACAGCCCGGTCACCATCAGCCGCTGGATGTGGTGCGAATACCCAAGATCCAGAGTCTGCCGCAGCGCGTCGCGCATGCACGCCATCTGCGTGTCGCCGGTCCAGAACAGCGCCGGCAATGGCTCATCGGCATTCAGCGCGTTGTCGTCGAGGAAGCCCGGCATGCGCAGCCAGTACACGCCGCGCACGAATTCGCGCCAGCCAAGGATCTGGCGGACGAAACCTTCCACCGCTTCGATCGGCGCCCTGCCCGCGCGCCACGCCGCCACCGCCGCATCCACCGCGCGCCGCGGCGACAGCAGTTTCAGATTCATCGCCGCGGACAGCCGCGAGTGGTACAGCCACGGTTCGCCGGACCAGATCGCATCCTGATAGCGCCCGAACAGCGGCAATCGATGCTCGATGAAATCGTCCAGCGCCTGCTGCGCCTGCGCGGCGGTGAGCGGCCAGTCGAAGCGTTCGAGCGTGCCGGGGTGATCCGCAAACCGCGTGTTGATGAGATCGATGACCTCGCGGGTCACCGCATCGGCCGGAAACGCGCGCGGTGCGGGCAGCGCGCCCGGACCCTGTTTGCCGAAGGTGCCGCGATTGTCGGCGTCGAAATTCCACTGTCCGCCCACCGGCTCGCCGTCTTCGAGCAAGACGTCCTCGCGCTTGCGCAGCCAACGGTAGAAATATTCCAGCCGCAGCTCCTTGCGGCCTTTCGCCCACTCGGCGAAGTCGTCGGGCGTCGAATAGAAATGCAGATCGGGGCGCTCGGCCCAGTCCACGCCGGAATCGCGACAAACCTGCGGCAGCGACTGCGCCAGTCGCCATTCGCCCGGCTGCACCGCGACCACACGCTCGGGTTTCAATGCCGCCAGGTCCGCCGCCAGCGCCGCTTCGAGCGTCGCGAAATCGTGGGTGTCCAGCGCGCGGTACTCGACCCGCCAGCCGCGCGCGATCAGCGCATCGCGGAAATGGCGCATCGCCGCCAGGAACATCGCGATGCGCGGCTTGGTGCTCCAGACCTGGGTGGATTCGTGGGCGACTTCGGCCATCCATACCGCGTCGCGCGCAGGATCGAACTCGGCGAACGCGGCAGAGTCGGCGTCCAATTGGTCGCCGAGCACCACGACAAGATTGCGGATCTTCGCTCCAGACTTCATGCGATGCGGATCAGGCCTGCGCCGCGTCGGCGCGGCGATACTCGCGCGGGATGCGGTCGTTCAAGCCGGTCAGGATTTCGTAGGGAATGGTGCCCGCCGCCTGCGCCACCGCTTCGCAGCTGATATCGGCGGCGGTCGCGCCGTCGCCCTGCCGGCCGATCAGCACCACCTCATCTTCGTTGTAGGCGATGCCGCCGGCACCGATGTCGACCATGAACTGGTCCATGCAGATGCGTCCGACGATGGGATGACGCTGTCCGCGGATCAACACCTCGCCGCGCGACGACAGCGCGCGCGGATAACCGTCGCCGTAGCCGATGGGAATGGTCACCACGCGCGTGTCGTGCGCCGGCGCCCAGGTCGCGCCGTAGCTGACCGGATGCCCGGCCTTGACCACCTTGAAGTAGACGACCTGCGAAACCAGCGACAGCGCCGGCTTCAGTACGACCGTCGGCCGCGACGCGGGATCGGGCAGCACGCCGTACAGCGCGATGCCGGGACGCACCATGTCCAGGTGGGTGTCCGGAAAATGCAGCACGCCGCCGGAGTTCGCGAGATGACGCAGCGGCATCGGCGCGCCGATGCGCTCGAAGTGCGCGCAGACCTCCAGGAAACGTTCGAGCTGCAGCGCGGTCATCGACGATGCGGGATCGTCCGCGCAGGCCAGGTGCGAATAGACGCCCTTCACCACACACCACTTCGACGCCGCCGCGGCTTCCACGAACGGCCCGGCGCTGTAGCTGTGCACGCCGATGCGCTCCATGCCGGTATCGATCTTGAGATGGACGGTGGCCTTGCGTCCGAGCGCCTCGGCCGCGGCTTCGACCTGACGCAGCTTGTCCAGCGACGACACCGTGATTTCCAGATCGTGGACGATGAAGCGGGCCACCTGCGGCCCGAAGATGCCGCCCATCACCAGGATCGGTACGTGCACGCCCGCCTGCCGCAGCGCGATGCCCTCCTCCACGAATGCCACGCCGAGCTGCTCGACGCCCTGCGCCTGCAGATGCAAAGCCACCGGCACCAGGCCGTGGCCGTAGGCGTTGGCCTTGACGATGCCCATCACCGGCACGCCGCAGTGTCGACGCAGCGCGCGCAGGTTGTGGGTCAATGCATCCAGATCGACGCGGATCCGGGTCGGGCGTTCGCTGGCTTCCGCGTGCCGCTGGCTGGACGGGTCGAAGTCGGCGGCGTTGGAGATGGCGTCGAATCTGGGCATGCGCCATTTTAGCGGGCGCGGCGCCGAATAATGTTCCATCCAATGCATCCGCGAATGCCGGACGCGCACCACCGCCGACATCCGTCGGCGGTGGTGGTTTGCGATATGCCGCTCGACACGGGATCGATCAGGCATCCCGATCAGCCCATTCCGATCAGAACCGGCTCACCCTCACCACAGCAGTGGCACTGCCGCCGTTCCCGTCGCTGATCGTGTAGCTGAACTTGACCGTGCCTGTCCACGATCTCCACGGCGCCGAGAAGCGGATCTGATCGCCTTCGACCGAAACGTGGCCCGTTGCCGGCTGAGTCAAGGCTTTGATCGTCAGCGCGTCGCCGTCCGGATCGCTGTCGTTGACCAGCACCGGAATCAGGACCGACGCCTGCCGCGTGACGATGCTGTCGTCCAGGGCCGTCGGCGGCGCGTTCGGCGCCATCACGCCGATATCCACTTCAGCTTCGCGCACTGCGCTGCCGTACTGCACGCGGTAGCGGAAGCTGTCGCTGCCGGAATAGCCCGCCTGCGCGGTGTAGGTCGCGTTCCCGCCCGCCAGCGTCGCGCTGCCGTGGGCCGGCGCACGCACGATCGCGTACGACAGACTGCCGCCGTTGCCGATCGAGCCCGGCAGCGCGATCGACGTCGGCATGCCGGCCAATGCCGTGGTCGACAACGGCGCCGCATTCAAGGATGCATAGGTCTGCAGAAAACGCACGCCGCCGGTCACCGACACCATCAGCAGCGAACCGTCCTTCGACAGCCTGGTGCGGCCCTGCTCGTAGGCGTTGTTGCCGACCCATCCGAAGGCGTCCTCGAAATCGTGGCTGGCGGTCTGGGTGAAGGTGTTCATGTCGTACACCCGCACCTGTCCACCGCCGGTCCACGGGAAGTACGCAGTACGCTCGACCGGGTGATAAGCCACGCCGATCGGCTGCGGGCCGGCGTACTGGCCGATGGTCGCAACCTTCTGGTAGGCATCGTTGTAGACGAAGGTGCCGCCGTAGGTGGGCATCGCGAACTGGCTGCCCAGACGGTCGGTGGCGATCTCGAAGTTGAACCAGCCGGTGCCGTTGGTGTAGCCGGTGCGGCGCACGACCTGCCCGGTCGGGATGTCGATCAGTCCCCAGGAACCATCGGAGATGTTGGACTCGGCGAAGGCCACGGTATCGCCGTCGCCGCTGGTCGACAGCATCGTCGCCTGTCGCACGGACGCCAACTGCGTCCACACGCCCGTGGCCGGGTCCAGCTTGCGCAGCGGCGTCCAGCCCGAACCCCAGAACTCCGTGGTCGCGTACAACTTGCCGTCGGCCGCGAAGCGCACCGAGTACGTGCCGCTTTCGTAGCTGCCGTTCTTGGCGAACGGCAGGGTACGGGCGCTCAGGTCGTTGAGCGACACCAGATGCACCCAGCCGCTGGTGCTGCCGGACAGGTCGTCGGCTACGGCCAACGTGCCGTTGTCGGCCGAGAGATCCAGACCCTTGAGCTGGCCGCCGAGCACGATCGGCGACAGGAAGCCGCCGCTGGCGATGTCGTAGCGCAGGACTTCACCGCCCTGACTGATGTAGATGAGGCCGCGGCTGTCGTCGTGAACCATGTCCACGCGCTGCGGTGCCGGAATGAGCGTCCCCGCCGCCGATGCGGGCAATGCCGCGGCCAGCGAAACCGCGACGAGCGAGCTTGTCAGCGCAACGATGCCCAGCATCGTGCGCGGAGCGTATCGAATCTCCATGTGATCTCCTGATATGTGGTTTTCCAGAGGCTGGAGCGGGCGGACGGCGACCTGCCGAAGTACCTCGAATCCAGAGGAAAATCATACATTTAGGGTCTCTCACGGGCTGAGACTGAACGGCTTCCGCAACGCGGATTGCGCATTGCGGCAGCCCTGCGGATCAGCGTCCGCCGTTCGGATAGCGGATCTTCAGCAGCGCTTGATAAGTCGCGGGGTGATGCTGGTGCAACGCCTGCAGCGCCCAGACATCGCCGTCGAGAATGCCGTCGTCGAACGCGCCCGGCAGCACCAGACCCGGCTGTGGATGCGCATAGCCGATCCGCGCCTTCGCCGCATCGGCGAACAGATCCTCCACCGCATCCTTGTCGATGCAGTCCCAGTGGAGGTCATAGGGCACGTAGATCTGCTGGATGCCGGGATACGACCACCAGCACAGCGGCGCGACGTCGAGGCTGTTCTGGATCCGCCAGAGGAAGCCCTGATCGTTCGGCAGGATCGAATTGAAGTACGCATTGAATCCCGTGCCGCCCGCGGTCAACCCCGCGAACGACCACAGCGCCATGTTCGTCACCGGCCCGGCGCCGTACAGCATCGCGTTGAGATAGGCGAACAGCGTCGGCGTGAGCGTGCCGCCGAGGCTGTGGCCGGTGACGTAGAGATAACGCGGCTGCAGCGCGTTCAGGAATTGGAGCATCGACGCGCCCGTGCGCGGGTCGTGCAGCTTCAGCAGATCGGACATTCCGTTGAACGAGCCCTGCGCGATCAGCGCATCCGCCGGCACGCCCGGTGGATTGCCCGGCAGCGTCCCGAAGGGCCGGGTCTTGGCGATATCGAAATCCTGCTTGCGCCAACTGACGATGCTGTCGAAGTTGGTGCCGCGGATCACGACGAAATACTCGCCGGTCCCGATATCGCCGGCGATATAGGCGCGGCTATAGGAAATGTCGTCCCAGCTTTTCAGCTCCGCCGGTCCCCACACGACCTGCAGGCCGGTCTGCGAAGACACTTCGCCGTGGATGGCCGACATGTCGTCGTAGGCGATCGCGCACAGCGCGATCGATGTGTTCGGGTAGAAATCGTAATTGCGGCCGATGTTGTCGAAGACGTCCATGCTCTTTCCTGGGCGGTACCTGTTGAATGTCGCCACGGGCCCGAAGCGGCGCCCGCCTCATGCCTTCCGGTTTTTGCGTATTGCTGCCCTGTTCTCCGCCCGCTCCCGGCGCGTGGCGGGAGCGGGACGGCTCACAGATCATTCAACGCTTGCGGACCGTCACTTTCGCTCTCGCGAGTCCGCCGCGGCCATCGGACACCGTGTAATGGAAGGTCGAATCGCCCCTGCGCCGCGCGTCGGGAATGAACCTGATCTGCCTGCCCTCGATGAGCGCCTGTCCGTAGCGCGGCTGCGTCACCGCCACGATCTTCAGCGCGTCGCCGTTCGCGTCGCGATCGTCCGCCAATACCGCAATCGATACCGGCGCATTGCGCACGACCGCCGCGTTGTCGGTGGCGACCGGCGCGACGTTGGGCGGAACGACCTGCACTGTCACCAGGGCGTCGCGGGTCGCGAAACCATAGTGGGTACGATACAAGAACGTGTCTGTGCCGATAAAACCATCGCGCGGGAGATAGGTCACCGTGCCGTCGTAGATCGATACCCGTCCGTTTTCCGGCGCGGTCACGATGCTGTATGTCGTCCTGTCGCCGTTGCCGATGCGTCCGGACAGACCGAACGATGTGCGCTCGCCCGGAAGTGCCGAAACCGTGACCGGCAATGCCTCCAATGGCGCATACATGCGCAGCACTCTGACGCCGCCGCTGACGGTCACCATCAACAGCGAACCGTCGCGCGAGATGCGGATCCGTCCCTGCCCATAAGCGTAGTTGCCGGTGTGCGTGAAATCGTGCTCGAAGTCGTAACTCGCAAGCTGGTTGAACCCGTCCATCTCGTAGACGCGCACCTCGCGCGTTTGCGCCCACGGGAAATAAGCAACCCGCTGGACCGGATGGTAGGCGGCGGCGATCGGCTGCGCCCCCCCGTAGACGCCGAGCGTGCCGACTTTTCGATATATTTCGTTGTAGATGAAGGTGCCGCCATAGGTCGGGATCGCGAACTGGCTGCCGAAGTGGTCGGTGGCGATTTCGAAATTGAACCAGGACGTTCCGTTCTCGTACCACTCGCGACGTACGATCGAAGCCGTCGGAATGTCGTTCAGACCCCAGCGACCATCCGAGATGTTGGATTCCGCGAACGCGATCGTGTCGCCATCGCCGCTCGCGGACAGCATCGTGTCCTGCCTGACCGATGCCAGCGTTTTCCAGGTATCGGTCGCAGGATCCAGTTGCCGCATCGGCACCCAGCCGGAACCGAGGAACGTGGAGGTTACCCGAATCGTACCGTCCGAAGCGAAGGCCACCGAATAGGCGCCGCCTTCATAGGCATCCTGCTTGTTCACGGAAACCTTGCGCGAAGCCAGGTATTGCAAGCCCGACAGATGCTGCAGGGATACGACATAGACCGAGAGTTGCGTGGACGATGAGGTCGCGTCGGCGACCACCAAGGTCTGGCTGTCGGGGGAAATGTCGATCCCGACCAGTTGACCGCCGAGCGCGATCGGCGACAGGAACGTTCCTGTCGCAAGATCGTAGCGGAGCACTTCGCTGCCGCTGGTGATGTAGACGACGTTGCGCGCATCATCGTGGACCATATCCTGGCGTTGCTGCGCCGGCACGAAAATACCGGCGGCCATTGCAGCAGGCGCGGTCATCGCCGCAACGATCGAAAGCAACAGCCCCCAAACCGCATGCTTCATCTTCATGACACCTCCGATATGTCGGCCGTTCCACGGCCAGGATGGACCTATCTTGGGAAACTTCCGGCTTTTCGCCTCTGCCGCAGGGTTACTCGAAACTCCCCGTCGCATCGAACGAAAGATTGTCGAACCGCGTGTACTCGCCGAAGAACTTGAGCTTGAACGAGCCCGTCGGGCCGTTACGCTGCTTGCCGATGATGATCTCGGCGAGTCCCTTGTCCGGCGAGTTTTCCTTGTTGTAGTAATCGTCGCGATAGATGAAGACGATCATGTCGGCGTCCTGTTCGATGGCGCCCGATTCGCGCAGGTCGGCCATCACCGGGCGCTTATCGGCGCGCGTCTCCAGCGAGCGGTTGAGTTGCGAGAGCGCGATCACCGGCACGTTGAGTTCCTTCGCCAAGCCCTTGAGAGAACGCGAGATCTCGGAAATTTCGGTCGCGCGGTTCTCGCTGTTGCCGGGCACCGCCATCAGCTGCAAGTAGTCGATGACGATCAGGCCGAGGCCGTGCTCGCGCTTGAGGCGGCGCGACTTCGCGCGCAGGCCCTCGGGCGACAGGCCCGGGGTGTCGTCGATGAAGATCTTGGTTTCCTTGATCATCCGGATCGCGCCGCTGACCCGGCTCCAGTCCTCGTCTTCGAGCTGGCCGGTGCGCAGACGGGTGGCGTTGACGCGACCGTTGGCCGAGATCAGGCGCAACGCGAGCTGCGAGGCCGACATTTCCATCGAGAACACCGCGACCGGCTTCTTGGTCTTGATCGCGGCGTGCTCGGCGATGTTCAGCGCGAAGGTGGTCTTACCCATCGCCGGACGCGCGGCCAGGATCACCAGATCGGTCGGCTGCAGGCCGGCGGTCATCTCGTCGAATTCGGTGTAGCCGGTCGGCAGCCCGGTGATGCCGCTGCCGTTCTGGTAGCGGGTCTGCAGCACGTCGAAGGCTTCGGCCATCGCCTTGTTGATGGCGACGAAATCGGTGCGGCCCTGCGAGCGGGCCTCCGAGATCGCGAACACGTCCTTCTCGGCCTTGGCGAGGATCTCGTCGCTGTCGCGGCCCTCGGGCACGAAAGCGTCGTTGACGATGCCGGTGCCCGTTTCGATCAGCTGGCGCAGGATCGCCTTGTCGCGGACGATCTCGGCGTAGGCGGTGATGTTGGCGGCCGAGGGCGTGGTGCTGGCCAGCTCGACCAGATAGGCGCCGCCAGCGACCAGTTCCACCAGGCCCTGCGACTCGAACCATTCGCCCAGGGTCACCGCATCGTAGGGCCTGCTTTTCTCGGCCAGCTCGCGGATCGCGCGGTAGATCAGCTGGTGGTCGCGGCGGTAGAAATCTTCCTCGTTGAGGCGGTCGGCGATGCGGTCGAAGGCGTCCGGCGCCAGCATCAGGCCGCCGATCACGGCCTGCTCGGCCTCGATCGACTGCGGCGGGATGCGCAACTGTTCGACGCGGCTGTCGCTGAAGGTGTCGCGGCGCGGCTTGTCGCCGTAGGCATTGGGGCGGAAAGCCATCGGGATGCGGTGCTCCGGGGACGTGGCGACGGGAAGATGGATGCTTGAAGCGGGCCACCGAGCGTTCGGATCCCGGAGGCCATCGTATGCGCCCGGCCTGTGGGCTCGCGACGGGACAAGCTGTGGATAAGTATGATTTCTTACTTACAGGCCCGCCGTCTCAATGGCTGCGATTCGAGTGCATGGCGCCGAACAAAACGGGCGCCTCGCGGCGCGGGTGTGATTCGCCAAACAAACCGGGCGCCTTGCGGCGCGGGCGTGATTCGCCAAACAAAACGGGCGCCTTTCGGCGCCCGTCCGTTCGAACCCTGGAAGACGCGCTTACGCGGCTTCCGGCTCGATGACGACCTTCACGGTCACTTCGACTTCGGCGTGCAGGTGCACCAGCACGTCGAATTCGCCGATGTTACGCAGCGCGCCTTCGCCCATGATGACTTCCGACTTGCTGACCTTGTGGCCGGCAGCGGTAAGGGCTTCGGCGATATCGCGCGCAGTGACCGAACCGTACAGCTTGCCTTCGGTCGAGGCATTGGCCTTGATCGTGACGCTGACGCCTTCGAGCTTGCTGCGACGCGATTCGGCGCCGTCGGTCTGTGCCTTGGCCTTGGCTTCGTATTCGGCGCGCTTGGCTTCGAACGTCGCGAGGTTGGCGGCGGTGGCCGGCACGGCCTTGCCCTGCGGCACGAGGTAGTTGCGGCCGTAGCCCGGCTTCACGTCGACCTTGTCGCCGAGGTTGCCGAGATTGACGACTTTCTGCAGAAGAATGAGTTGCATGGAATAACTCCGTATTCGTTAGCGGCGCTGTCGCGCCGCAACTAATGGCTGTCCGAATGACAGTTTCGTGTCGTTCCGAACGAATGTGAGGGATCTGCTGTTGGAAAGCAGATCCCTCGCTGCGCTCGGGATGACTTAAACGTTGTGGTTGTCGGTGTACGGAATCAGGGCCAGGAAGCGGGCGCGCTTGACGGCGGTCGCGAGCTGGCGCTGGTACTTCGACTTGGTGCCGGTGATGCGGCTCGGAACGATCTTGCCGTTCTCGGTGAGGTTCTGGCGCAGGGTGTTGAGATCCTTATAGTCGATCTCCACCACGTTTTCGGCGGTGAACTTGCAGAACTTGCGGCGGCGGAAGAATTTGGACATGTCGGGCCTCCTCAGGCTTCGGCTTCAGCGGTTTCGGGGGCATCGTCGCTGTCGGCGATGCCGACGGCGCCGTCATCGTCGCGACGACGGCGATCGCCCTTCTCGGCCTTGTCCTTGTCGTCCTTGTTCTTCATGATCAGGGACTGCTCGGTGTCCGGGCCATCGCGCTTGATCACGAGGTGACGCAGGACGGCGTCGTTGAAGCGGAAGGTTTCGACCAGTTCGTTGAGAACAGCGAGATCGGTCTCGATGTTCATCAGCACGTAGTGGGCCTTGACCAGGTTCTGGATGGGATACGCGAGCTGGCGACGGCCCCAGTCCTCGAAACGGTGGATCGTGCCGTTGCCGGATTCGACGAGCGACTTGTAGCGCTCGACCATCGCCGGCACCTGCTCGCTCTGGTCCGGATGGACCATGAAGACGATTTCGTAATGACGCATTGCGGTGTGTCCTTGTGGATATCGCAGACGGAATTGTCTGGCGAAAGCCCCCTCGGCGCCGTGAAGCGACGGTAGGGCAAGGTCCCCTGCCGAGGCAGGAGAGCCGGAAAGTATGGCAGTTCAAGCACTTGGAGGCAAACCAGGCCTTGGAAGACCTCCGGCAGGTGCCGCGGCGGGGGCGGATGCGGGATAGTGGCGCCCTTTCTATCCTGCCCTCTTCGAACCCAGACGGACCCGAACCATGCCTGGATTGATCCGCACCCCGCTCCATCCATCCACGCGCCGCCGCTGGCTGGTCCGTTGCGTGGGGCTGGCGCTGGCCTCCACGGCCGGCATCGCCATCTCGGCAACGCCCGAAACAAACACCGCCACGGCACAGGCCGCACCCGCCCTGCCCGCCCAGTTCGCGGACTTCGATGCCTTCGTCGAAAGCGTGCGCAAGACCTTCGAGGTGCCGGGCATTGCGGTGGCGGTGGTCAAGGACGGCGAGATCGTATTCGAGCGCGGCTATGGCGACCGCGAGCTCATCGGTGGCGTCCCCGGCAAGGCGCCGGTCGATGCCCATACCCTGTTCGCCATCGCCTCCAACACCAAGGCCTTCACAGCGACCGCGCTGAACCTGCTGGCCGAGGAAGGCAAATTGAAGCTGGACGACCGGGTGATCGACCACCTGCCCTGGTTCCAGATGTCCGACCCCTACGTCACCCGCGAAATGCGCATCCGCGACCTGCTGGCGCACCGCAGCGGCCTGGGACTGGGCGCGGGCGACCTGCTGTACTGGCCGACGACGACCTACACCGGCGAAGAAGTCGCGCGGCGTCTGCGGCACGTGCCGCTGAGCGGCTCTTTCCGCGACCGCTACGCGTACGACAACATTCTTTATGGCGTGGCGCAGCTGGTGGTGGAAGAAGTCAGCGGGCAGCCGTTCGAGGCGTTCCTGCGCACCCGGATCTTCGCGCCGCTGGGCATGGACGAAACCCGCTACAACAGCGACGCGTTGAAACCCGGCGACCGCAACGTCGCCACCGGCTACGCGCTGGCCGATTTCAAGGATCTGCAGCCTGCGCCGCGGCTGACCTGGCACAACGCCGCCGGCGCCGGCGGCCTCTACGCCAGCGCCCACGACATGGCCAAGTGGATGCGCCTGCAGCTGGCCGGCGGCGTTTACCGCGACGCCCGCGGCGCCGAGCAGCGGATGTTTTCGGAAAAGACCCAGCAGCAGATGTGGTCGGCGATCACTCCTCTGCCGGTCGCGCAGCCGTCGGTGCCGGAACTGTTGCCGGCCAAACCCAATTTCGTCGCCTACGGCCAAGGCTGGATGCTGTCGGACTATCGCGGTCGCAAGCTGGTCTGGCACACCGGCGGCTGGCCGGGCATGGTGTCGCGGCTGACGCTGGTGCCGGAACACAAGCTCGGCGTGGTGGTACTGACCAACGCCGAACTGGGCGGCGCGTTCAACGCCATCACCCTGCGCGCGCTGGATGCGTACCTGGACGCGCCGAAAACCGACTGGAACGCCGCCTACGGCGCAGCGTTGGCGAAATCGCGGAAGAGCGCCGACGACAGCTGGGCGAAGCATGAAGCGGCGCGGGCCAAGGACTCGAAGCCGTCACTCGCGTTGACGGGCTACGCCGGGACGTATCGCGACCCATGGTACGGAGACGTGTCGATCGCCCAGGAAGGCGGCAAGCTGCGGATGAAATTCTCGCGCACGCCGTCGCTGGTCGGCAGCCTGAGCCATTGGCAGCACGACACGTTCATCGTCCGCTGGGACGAGCGCTGGCTCAACGCCGATGCGTTCGTGAATTTCGCGCTGGACCCCGACGGCAAAGTGCGCGAAGCCGGCATGCAGGCGATCTCGCCGAATACCGACTTCAGCTTCGATTTCCATGATCTGGTGTTGAAGCCGATCGCCGAACAGAAATAAATCCATTGTCGTCCCGAACACGGGCAACGCCCGTGGAGGGATCTGCTTTTCGCATCGATTCAGGACAACAGCAGATCCCTCGCATTCGCTCGGGATGACAAGATTTTTTTCGAGAGAACATCAGCGACGCGCGGCGATCCACGCGTCGATATGCCGTTCCAGCGTCTCCAGCGGCACCGAGCCGGTTTCCAGCACCGCGTCGTTGAAATCGCGGAGGTCGAACTTGTCGCCCAGCGCCCGCTTCGCGCGGGCGCGCAGTTCCGAGATCTTCATCTGCCCGATCTTGTAGGCCAGCGCTTGCCCCGGCGTGCCGATGTAGCGGTCGATTTCGTTGACGACGTCCTGGTCGGTCTTCGGCGCGTTGTCCTTGAAATAGGCGATGGCCCGGTCGCGGCTCCAACCCTTGGCGTGCATGCCGGTATCGACGACCAGACGCACCGCACGCCACATTTCGTAGGCGAGCTGGCCCATGCGGTCGTAGGGATCGTCGTACAGGCCCATGTCGTAGCCGAGCTGTTCGGCGTACAGGCCCCAGCCTTCGCCGTAGGCCACGAAATATGCGGTGCGGCGGAACATCGGCGCGTCCGGCAACTCGAGACCGCGGGCGAACTGGAAGTGGTGGCCCGGCACCGCCTCGTGCAGCGAGAGCGGCATCATTTCCCAGATCGGCCGCATGTCCGGACGGTAGAGATTGACGTAGTAGAAACCCGCGCGACTGCCGTCGCTGGCGCCCTGCTGGTAGTACGCGGTGGTGGTATCGGGCGCGATGTTGTCGGGGATCGGGCGCACGCCGTAGGGCTGGCGCGGAATGATCCGGAACACCTTCACCAGCTCCGGATCGATCCGCTTGGAGATGGCGCGGTAATGGGCCAGCAGCGCCTCCGGGGTTTTCTCGAAGAAACGCGGATCGGTGCGCATGAAGGTGAAGAATTCGGGCAGCGTGCCCTTGAAACCGACCTCGGCCTTGATCTTCTCCATCTCGGTGCGGATCCGCGCCACTTCCTTCACCCCGATCTCATGGATGGCGTCGGCGCTCAGCCCGGTGGTCGTGTAGTAACCGGCGAGGAAGTCGTAATAGGCCTTGCCATTGGGCAGATCGGCCACCGCGATGCCGGCGCGGGTCTTCGGCAGGTAGGCATCGTTGAAATAGGTCTGCAGCTTGCGGTACGCCGGCACGATCTGTTCGGCGATGACCTTCTGAGCCTCGGCCTGCAGCGCCGCGCGTTCGGGTTCGAGCACGCCGGCCGCGAATTTCGCGAACGGCCGATAGAACGGGCTGGCGGCCGGGTCGTCGACGATCTGCGCGGCGATCTGCGCCGGCACGCGCTGCATCAGCACCCGCGGCGGCACATTGCCGGCCTTCACGCCTTCGCGCATCAGCGCGATGGTCTGGTCGATGGCCTTGGGCAGGGCGCGCATCCGCGCCAGCCAGTCGCGGTAATCGCGGGTTTCGTTGAACGCCAGACCTTCGACCAGGCCGTCGGCGGTCTGCACCCCGCCCTGATGGCCCATCGGCTGCAGATATTCGCGGAACGCCTGCCGCTGCACGGACTTTTCCTGCAGCCACAGGAAGGTGTCGTAGTTCAGTTGGTCGGCCGGACTGAGCTTGCTGCGGTCGAAGCGCTTGAGCTTGGCCAGCGCCTCGCGATCGGCAGCCTCGCTGGCGGCGATGGCTTCGAGGCTGTTGTCGGACCAGCGGTCGTTGAAGCGCTTGTCTCCCTCGAAAGAGGCCGATTCCGGATTCTCGCGCAGGCCCCGCTCCCATTCCTCGGCGAAAAACGCGTGCAGGCGTTTGCCTTCGTCGAGCTGCTGGGCCCGGGCGCCGCCGCTGAACGCAGCCGCCAGGACAACGAGGAGGACAGCGAAAGACTTGAACATATGCACGGTTCCCCGGAAAGTCGCCGGAGTATAGTCCGCAGCGTGCGCGCCTCCCCGTGCCGCCGGTCATGCGCACAACCCATGCAGGAAACGATGTGATCCGACCCACCAAGCCTCACAACGAGGTCGAGCGTCTGGCCGCCCTGCGGGGCTATGAAATCCTGGACACGCCGCAGGAGGCCGCGTACGACGATCTGGTGATGATCGCGTCGGCGGTATGCGGCATGCCGATGGGCTCGGTCAGCCTGATCGATGCCGACCGCCAGTGGTTCAAGGCCCGGTTGGGGCTGGACGCACCGGAAACGTCGCGCGACGACGCGTTCTGCGCCCACGCCATCCTCAATCCCGAGGAAGTGATGGTGGTGGCGGATGCCATGGAAGACCCGCGTTTCCGCGACAACCCGCTGGTGACGTCCACCCCCGGGATCCGTTTCTATGCGGGCGCACCCCTGCTGGGCATGGAAGGCCTGCCGATGGGCACGCTGTGCGTCATGGACCGCCAGCCGCGCAAGCTCGAAACGCACCAGATCGAAGCTTTGAACGCCCTTTCGCGACAAGTCTCGCGCCTGCTGGAAATGCGCCAGAACAGTCGTGCCCTCAATCTGCAGTTGCAGGACCGTACCTGGTACGAGGACCAGCTGCATCGCTATCAGGACATGCTGGAAGCCGATAATGCCGACCTGATCGAACAGACCCGCACCGACCCGCTCACCGGGCTGGCCAACCGCCGCGTATTCTCGGCGGCACTGGATGCGCAGCTTCATGCGGATCGGGCCTGCTGCGTGGCGATCATCGATATCGACCACTTCAAGGTCGTCAACGATGTGCATGGGCATCTGGTCGGCGATCGTGTCCTGACCGAAGTCGCCGGCCAACTGCGCGGGGCCAGCGGCGGACACGGCACCATCGCCCGCTACGGCGGCGAGGAATTCGTCTGGTTATTGCCGGACGTCGCGACCGCGCAGGCGAAGCTGCAGTGCGAGTATCTGCGCGAAGCGGTCGGTTACGCCTCGGAATCGCTGCCGGTCACCATCAGCATCGGGCTGGCGGCTTGGGATAAGGAAGAATCGCTGCCATCGCTGATGCATCGCGCCGATCAGGCGCTGTATGCGGCGAAACGCAATGGCCGCGACCGGGTGGAAGTGGCGGACTGAGGTTGCGGCGGACTGAGGTTGCGGCGGACTGAGGTCCGGAAGTCGATCCGGCCGCAAACCGGCGTCGAAGATCCGGCCTCGAAGATCAGGCCGCGCGATCGGCGTCGGTGGTGAAGCTCTCGCCGCAGCCGCATTCGGCTTTGACGTTGGGGTTGCGGAACACGAACTGCTCGTTCAGGCCCTGCTTGAGAAAATCGATCTCGGTGCCGTCCACCAGCGGCAGGCTGTCGGCGTCAATGTAGACGCGGATGCCGTCCTGCTCGTTGACCACATCGCCGGGCTTGGCTTCGCGGGCCAGGTCGACGACATAGCTCCAGCCGGAGCAGCCGGTGCGTTTGACGCCGAAACGCAGGCCCAGCGCGGCCGGGGCATCGATGAGATAGCCCTGGATGCGTTGCAGGGCGGCAGGAGCGAGGGAAATGGCCATGTGCGGGATTGTAGCCTCAGTTAAACTTCGCGGCTCACCTCATATCGGCGCGACGGCGCGGGAATTCAAGGCAATGGCGTTCAGCAGCATAAAAGAAGCTCTGGCCGGGACGGCCGGCATCGGCACCGAAGTCACCGTGAAGGGCTGGGTCCGCACCCGCCGCGATTCCACCGCGCTGAGCTTCGTCCAGGTCAGCGACGGCTCGTGCTTCGCGCCCATCCAGCTCGTCGCCACCGATGCGCTGGCGAATTACGAAGCCGAGGTGAAGCGTCTGTCGGCCGGCTGCGCGGTCGTCGCCACCGGCACCCTGGTGGCTTCGCAGGGCAAGGGCCAGAGCTTCGAGATCCAGGCGACGGAGATCGAAGTGGTCGGCTGGGTCGAAGACCCCGAGACCTACCCGATCCAGCCGAAGCCGCACACCCTGGAATTCCTGCGCGAAGTCGCGCATCTGCGCCCGCGTACCAACCTGTTCGGCGCGGTCACCCGCATCCGCCACTGTCTGGCGCAGGCGGTGCACCGGTTCTATCACGAGAACGGCTTCTACTGGGTCAACACGCCGATCATTTCGACCTCGGACGCCGAAGGCGCCGGCCAGATGTTCCGCATCTCCACGCTGGACATGATGAACCTGCCGAAAACCGCCGACGGCAACGTCGACTTCAGCAAGGACTTCTTCGGCAAGGAAGCGTTCCTCACCGTGTCCGGCCAGCTCAACGTCGAGGGTTACTGCCTCGCGCTGAGCAAGGTCTACACCTTCGGCCCGACCTTCCGCGCCGAGAACAGCAACACCAGCCGCCACCTGGCCGAGTTCTGGATGATCGAACCGGAGATCGCCTTCGCCGATCTGAACGACGACGCCACGCTGGCCGAACAGTTCCTCAAATACCTGTTCCGCGCGGTGCTGAGCGAACGCGCCGATGACATGGCGATCATCGCCGAGCGCGTGCAGAAGGACGCGATCACCCGGATGGAGGCGTTCGTGAACGCCCCGTTCGAGCGCATCGAATACACCGACGCGGTGAAGCTGCTGCAGAACGCCAAGCAGAAGTTCGAGTTCCCGGTCGAATGGGGTCTGGACCTGCAGACCGAGCACGAGCGCTGGCTCACCGAGACCCACGTCGGCCGCCCGGTGGTGGTGATGAACTACCCCGAGCACATCAAGTCCTTCTATATGCGTCTGAACGACGATGGTAAAACCGTCGCGGCGATGGACGTGCTGGCGCCGGGCATCGGCGAGATCATCGGCGGCTCGCAGCGCGAGGAACGCCTCGACGTGCTCGACGCGCGCATCGCCCAGTTCGGCCTCGATCCCTCGCACTACGGCTGGTACCGCGACTTCCGCCGCTACGGCACCGTGCCGCATGCCGGGTTCGGCCTGGGCTTCGAGCGGCTGGTGGTGTACATCTGCGGCCTGAGCAACATCCGCGATGCGATTCCGTTCCCCCGCGCGCCGGGTCATGCGGAGTTCTGATGTTCTGCTCTTGTGGGAGCGGCGGTAGCCGCGATTGAAGACTTCCAACGCTTTCCACCGTCCATCGCGGCTTCCGCCGCTCCCACAGTCGAGATCAACCGCCACCATGATCCTGTTCTTCGCCCTGGTCTGCGTGGCGCTGGCCATCGCCGGCGCCACCGCCTTCATGATCTTCTGGCCGCTGGCGCTGGTGCATCTGCGCGATCGCCAGCCGGAGATGCGCGCAGCGCTCCCCGCGCCGGCGTTCATCCATCCCGCCACGCTGTGGTGGCTGCTCGATGGCGGCTATCGCGCCGCGAAGGACCGTAATCTCGACGGCCTCGCCACGCCGGCGCGGTTGTCGCTGGCGACGATCCTGGTGGGCCTGTTCACGGCCGGCATCCTGTGGCTGTGGTCGGAGGCGAGCACATGAGCGATCCCGACATCAACATCGATCCACAGGACGCGCGCCGGGAATGGTGGCTTGCGAGCCTCGGACGCACGCTGGTGTGGGCACAGTTGCGCGTCCGCGAGGCAGGCACCGCCGATGTGTTCGACAGCGATGGCAATCTCCTCGCCTACGACAGCGAGGACACCGCGCGCGCGGCGCTGATGGACGCCGAGTTCGTCGCGTTCGAGGGCTTGGATGAAGAAGATGCGCTGGAGCGCGGATTCTCGCTCAGCGAAGTGCTGCCGCCGCAGGGCGACGACGATGCCGCACTGCGCGACCGCATGGTGCAGACGCTGGGCGCGCGGGCCTGAGTGTTCGATGGCGGGTCAGGGAAAAGCAAATCCCCCCTGCCCCCCTTTTTCAAAGGGGGGGAAAGCAAAGGCAGCGCTTTGTCTGAATTTGCAGAGACAAGCGTATGCGTCGCCTACTCCGCCGAAAGAACGTGGAACACGGACATCACCCCCTTTGAAAAAGGGGGTCGACGTCTGCGCAGCAGGCGGCGGGGGGATTTGCTTTTCGCGCGACACTCAACGCATCTCGATCCGATAACCGCATGTACCTTCCCCGCGCCTTCGCCGCAACCGACCTGACCCTGCTCGACACGCTGATCGACGCGCATCCGTTCGTCAGCCTGATCAGCACCGATGCCGAGGGCGCACCGTTCGTCAGCCACCTGCCGGTGCTGTATCGCCGCGACGGCGACGCGGTGCTGATCGAAGGCCACTGGGCGCGACCGAATCCACAGGCGAACCATGACGGCGCGATCCTGATGATCGTCCACGGCCCGGACGCCTACGTGTCGCCCGGCGTGTATCCAGACAAGGAGGCCGCGGCGCGCGTGCCGACCTGGAATTACGCCATCGCCCATCTGCGCGGCACGCTCGAACGCTACGACGACGAAACCACGCTCGGCGATCTCGTCGACCGCCTCAGCCAGCGTTTCGAAGCCACGGTCGGACACGACTGGCGTTTCGAGATGGACCGCGACGATCACCGCAGCCAATTGCGCGGCATCGTCGGCTTCCGCTTCCGGCCCGAACGCATCGACCTGAAATTCAAGCTCAGCCAGAATCATCCGCCTGCCAATCGCCAAGCGGTGCGCGACGACATGGCCAGCCGCAACGACCCCGGCGCCCGCGCGATCGCCGCGCTGATGCGCGACTGACGCGGACGCGCCTACCCTCAATCCCGACGGATACGACGACCATGGATCTCGATCTCAGCGGCAAACACGCGCTCGTCTGCGGCGCGTCCGAAGGCATCGGCCGCGCGGCCGCGCACGAACTCGCCCTGCTCGGCGCCGATGTCACGGTGATGTCGCGGCGCGCGGATGCGCTGGCGGCAGTGGTCGATGGCTTGCCGAATATCGGCACGCAGCGCCACGGCTTCATCGCGGCCGACGTCGCCGACACGCACCGCCTGCGCGCCGCGGTGGAAACCCTCGTCGCCGGGCGCGCCGTGCATGTACTGATCAACAACACCGCCGGTCCCGCTGGCGGTCCGGTGCAAACCGCCGGCGAAGACGCATTTCTCGACACCTTCCGCAAACATCTGCTGGCCAATCACGCGCTGGTGCAGACGGCGCTGCCGGGCATGCGCGACGCCGGCTGGGGCCGGATCGTCAATGTGATTTCGACTTCGGTGTACGAACCCATCGCCAACCTCGGCGTGTCCAACACCATCCGCGGCGCGGTCGCGAGTTGGGCCAAGACGCTCTCGCGCGAACTCGCGGCCGAAGGCATCACCGTCAACAACGTGCTGCCGGGTTACACCGAGACCGGACGCCTGGCCCAGATCCTGCACGACCGCGCCAAGGCCAGCGGTCAGGACGAAGCCGCGGTGGCCGCGGGCATGCGCCAGACCGTACCGGCTGGCCGCTTCGCGCAAGCGCATGAAGTCGCGGCCGCGATCGCATTCCTGTGCTCGCCGGCTGCGGGTTACATCAACGGCGTCAGTCTGGCGGTGGATGGCGGGCGGATGCAGTCGATCTGATCGATCCGGAACGCCCCGCATCTGCATGCGGCCACTGTGCAGACAGAAGCCGGGCATTTCGCCCGCACGCGACGGCGAGGCTTGCCTGCCGTGCGCGCCTGAGGCAGCCTTGGGTCCGCACGCTTGCGACGATCGCAGCGTCTGCATTACGGCTCCGGCAATCCCCACGCTCCAGGATGGTCCCGCATGCAAGAAACCCTGCTGAAGAATCGGCGCACCGGCAACCGCGTCCCGTTCGCGATCCAGGTCATGATCGTTCACGGCGATCTGGCCTGGGCCGCCGATGTTCTGGATCTTTCCGAAGGCGGCTGCGGCGTGTTCCGGCCCGGCGGCTGCCTGCTGCACGAAGGCAATGTGGCGCAATTATTGTTCTTCCACGGCACCGGCCCGGCAGTGCCGGTCTCGGCGCGGATCGCCCGCGTCACCGAGCGCCATCTGGGCTTCGAATACCACGAACTGCAAACCATTCCGCCGTCGTTGCGATGAACCCGATCCTCTCGAACCGGATGCGACCCACCCATGCCTGAAGGCCCCGAGATCCGCCGCGCCGCCGACCGGCTGGCCGCCGCCGTGGTCGGCGAACCGCTGCGCTCGGCGTGGTTCGCGTTTCCCGCGTTGAAACCCTATGAATCGCAACTGCAGGGACGGCGCATCGATGCGATCGTCCCGCACGGCAAAGCCCTGCTCACCCGCTTCGATCATGGCTGGACGCTCTACAGCCACAATCAGTTGTACGGCGTATGGAAGATCGCCGCGCCCGGCGAGCGCCCGCAGACCACCCGCTCGCTGCGCGTGGCGCTGGAAACCGAACGCAGCGCGATCCTGCTGTATTCGGCATCGGATATCGAAATGTGGCGCAGCGACGAGATGCATCGTCATCCGTTCCTGACGAAACTGGGCCCGGACGTGCTGGACCCGACACTGACGCCTGCCATGGTCGCCGCACGCCTGCGCGACCCGCGCTTCAGCGGCCGCGCGCTGGGCGGGTTGCTGCTGGATCAGGGCTTCCTTGCGGGCATGGGCAACTACCTGCGCTCTGAAGTGCTGTTCGCCGCCGGGCTGTTGCCGGAGCGCAAGCCGTCCGAACTCACCGCAGCCCAGATCAAAGTATTGGCCCGCGAACTGCTGGCCATCCCGCGGCGCAGCTACGCCACCCGCGGCATCGAACCCGCGGCGGGCATGCGTGAGGATTACCTCACCGACACCCCGGAAGGCTTCCGCTTCCTCGTCTTCGATCGCGAAGGCCAGCCGTGCCCGCAGTGCGGGAAAGGGATCGTGCGACAGGAGACGGGATCGCGGCGGTTGTATCTTTGTCGGCGATGCCAGGGCTGACTATTGATCCGGCCAAGCGAAATTCGAACGCTTCATGCCTTCATATGAGGGCCTTCAGGCCCGGCCCTTTCAAGGTCTTTCCCGCAATGGTTACGCCGCCCCCATTGCAAGAAGGATCAGCCCATGCGGGACACGATCCTGGCGCGTTTTGAACGGCGTCCGCCACTGAGCGTGACGATGCGGAAGGCGATGGCGCATGCGCTCTCGCCGGAGATGGTGGATCGGGTCTTCGAGCAGCACCGCCAGCGTCCATATTCGCGGGAACTGCTGTTGCTTCCGATATGCAGCCGTTTCGTTTTCGTCGGCCGTGGGCACGGCCCTGATGTCGCCGCCGGTTGGGCTCTGCCTGGGCCGGGCTGAATCGTCGCCATGGCCATCGCCGTCATTGGCACGATCCTTGATGCATTCACGTCAACGGTAAGCAATGCATTTCCTCCAAATGCTTTATGCGCGGCCCGGAAAGCGCCGCCAAACCGTTGTTCCGCTAAATCTTTCCAAAATCCTCCAAGGAGATATCCCATGCAAAAAGCCGACACACTGAAAGAACTTGTGCAGATCGCCCGAGACGGCGCGATGTTTTACGAAGATTCGATCCAGAAGATCGACGACCCGCGACTGAAATCCATTTTCTCCGATATTGCGAAGCACAAGCGGGATCTGATCCAGTCGCTCTCGTCGACGCTGCGCGTGAACGACGAAGACGTTCCGGAAGACGGCACCATCGCCGGCAAGTTCAGGCAGGGTTACGCCGACCTGCGCGCTTCGCTCACGAAGGACGATGCGAAGATCTATGTCGCCCAACTGGAGGAATCGGAAGATCGAATGCTGCATCATTTCGAGGACGCCCTCGAAAAGATCGACGATCCCTCGGTCAAGAACGTGCTTCAGGTCCACATGCCGCAGGTGCGCGCATGCCACGACCAGATGCGCGAGCTCAAGAAAGCCCTTCAGAGCTGATGCGGCTGCCGCCTGTCGAACCGACGCGTTCGGCAGGCGGTTTTCGTTTGTGGCCATCGCCGCATGCGCTCAGCGGGAGAAACGACCCTGTAGACGATGCGGTTTCGCCCACCCGGCTTCCGCATAGTTGTCCACGAAACAGATGCGCACGTCCGCCATGCCGATGCTGCACGGATGGATCCAGACGTTGGCGTCCAGTTTGTTTCGGGTGATGAACCACAGCCCGTCGCCTTGCGCCAGCCCCCAGCTGCCGACCCGATGCACCAGCAGATCGGCCTGGCCCTTCGCGGTGACGATGGCCACGCGGAGATGCGCTTCGCCCATGCTTGCGGTCTGGTACACCCTCGCCATTGTTTTCCCCCGTTATTTGCCCTGAGCATGACTTGCCCGGAGCGATGACAGCTCGCATACTCGGTGCATCGTCGCGAACGGATGCGGATCATGCTGCTGGATATCCTGCTGAATCTGCGTAACGGTCGCGAACGCGTGAGCGTCATCCGTCCAGTCGACAACCCCCGGCCCGAACTCGGCACTGCACACCCGAATGAAGACGACCGGCGCGCCTCGATTCTCGGCTACTGGCGCTGGGTCGAGCAGCCCACTCGCATCGAAGCGCCCGCCACTATCGACGAACCGCTGCCGACGCGGACCCAGACCATCCTGTCCTACCGCGTTCCGCGCGAAGTCCGTCGGGCCATCAACGGCGACGTGACCGATGCGTTGCCGGCATCGCGGAAGCACGGCGTCGAACTGGATCTGAAACTTTAAGCGAAGCCCTTGCCGACGCTGCCGCCTTGTGCAGCGTTCACTTCCCTTTCAACAGGGACCGCGCGAAGCCGTGCTGCGCACGCAGCGCTTCATCGTTGAAAGCTTCGGCCTGCGGCGTGATCTGGGGACTCATCGTTTGCGTGATCGGCGGGGTCACCGCACTTCTGGCGCGGATCTGCCCGCGTCGCATGGACGTCGTGGCCGCGACTTGATCGAAATTCGAGAGCGGCGAGTCTCTGGCCGGAAACATCACCGCGCCTCCGCTCACGTGCGGATTTCCCTTGCCGAATTCGCTATGACTGACTTCGAGATGCGCTTTTCCGGCCTGGATCGTCGGTGAGGCCAATCCATCCATGATCTGAAGCCTCAGCGCGAACTCCGGATCGACACCGAGTCTCCGGCTGTCGTGCTTTACCAGTTTCGACACCGCCTTGGCCATCTGCTTGGTCTGCGTGAATGCCTGTATCCGGAGCTTTTCGCTGGTGAGGGTCGGGCCGCTTCTGTGTTCCTGGCGCGCACGCTGGGACACGCTCTGCAGATCGACGTGATAAGCGGACGGCGCCCGGCCGTGTTCAGTGGTGAGAAAAGTCGTCAACTTCGTATCGCGGCCGCTTCCGGACATGATCTTGTCTCCTGTTGATTGAGAATCTCGATAACGCGTTGATTCAAAGCCGCATTGATTCAAAGCCGCATCGGTTGGAAGCTGCGTCGATCGCTCTAAGCCGCTTCAGTTTCCGCTGGCGGATATTGCGGATCGACGGCAGTAACCGTCGATGATTGAACCAGTCCACTCACATCAGGGTATTCAGCGGACTTTTAAGGCCATTTATATGCATCATGCAAATGGGCTTCCATGCGCAGACCACCATCATTTCGCATATCCCTTCCCATCTGTTTTTCTCCAGCCCGCCACGTCGGATACAAGCCGGCATGACCCATGTTGGTTTGAGGATGCTGGCCAACTATATTTCTTGCATCCGCACCAGAACCGCCGGCAGCATTTGGAATCAAATGACCTGCATGCCAATTTTCACGGCTTAACCGACTTATCCCCTCACCGACCAACCTGCCAATAAAAGCGCCTGCTGCAGTGCCGACAGCACTTGCATAACCGTGCGTGGATGGAAAGTAACTGTCGGCAGCTTGTCCAAGTTGACGACCAAGAAAGCCGCCAACAGCCGACCCCGCAAGCATCCAGGTGTTTTGGGCTAAAGCTCTTCGTGGTTCAGGGTTTGACGCACCATAGTGACCCACTGTGCCTGCTGGAGTTTCGTAGTGAACATCGATCCTTGATGGATGAGGACCCATTTGAGCGAGCTCTCTGGTTGCGCGGGTTGTTCCCGTGCCTTCCGTGAAATTATGGGACTGCCTTCCACTCCTCAGTGTCATGCTACTTGTCGGGCGAGCGTCTGCCACACGAACTTCTTTTCCAAAAAACCTATACGTTCTATCAGGATACATATTTTTCTCCTTATCTGACTGATAATTCCCAGCATTAGCGCATTCAACCGGCAATTCGATCTGCAATACCGCATGGAGGCATACAGGTTTTTTTTCCGAAGGTTTATGGCTTCTCGGCAATGCGATGACCTTACGGACATCCGAATCATGCGGGCGGATCCCTTTTCGACGCCCGCGGGTATGCGGTAAGGGCTATCGGCTGCGAGAACGGATCGTGCAGATCCATTGCAAGATCGGCGATCAATGCGGAAATTTCGTCGCGCGCCCCTTCCCCTTTCGCATCGCAGTCCGCATGTGGATAGTGCTGCGCACCGCAGTTGGTCAACATATCGCGCCATTGCGTCAGCGCAGCTCCTTCGAGACTGGATGCCGACTGCCGCATGTGCCGCGACAAAGCCAGCAGCGCACGCGGGTCGCCGGCCTGCGCATGCAACAAGGCCAGACATTGCGCGGGCGAAACCGCCGACAGCGCTTCCATGGCCAGCAGCAATTGCACGTGATCGTCCGGATGCGGAAGGCCCAACACCTCCGGAAGACATTCCTGCAATCGGCCGCCGGCGATATCGTGCAATGCGATGTGCAGCACGCGCCCATGATCGTCGCGCTGCGATTGATGCACGCTGCCGCCCTGCGTCCGATGCCAGCGCGCCAGGGCCTCGAAATTCACGCGCAGCGCTGAGCCGAGGCCGTCGGCGGGCGCGTCGCTACGCTCAGGATCCAGCGCGCCCATGCGGAGCTGCGCGATGTCCTTGGCGCCCAGGTCGGACGCGCGCAGCAACAATCGCCCGCCGCTGGTCTGGAGCAATGCCGACAGCGCGCGCATCGCTCCATGCGGAAGCGTGAAGGCAGCGTCGTCGATGGACTGCCGATAGGTCGAGAGCAGCCGCATCACGCCGTCGCGCCGGGTCGTCGCACGCCAGTCCAGACCGCCGCGACCGTCGCGCCAGGCCTCCAGCAGTTCGCCGGAGCGTGAGGCGAACAGACCCTGCGAAAGCGATGAAATCCCTTCGTGCGCCAACACCACGATGGGATTACGGACGATGTGCGCCGGCATGCGCGCGCTCTGCCGATGGGCGAACGGGCTATCGGGCGACGCATCATCGCGGAACGAGTGATCCAGGAACGCATGCTCGAGAAGCAGACTGCCGTTGGACACCAGCGGCTTCAGCAGCGGATGCGCGGCCAGGCGGGCATGGTGAGCGCTGTCGACGCAGCAGGCCATGTAGCGGATCGGTGCGCCGCGCGGCGCGCGACCCGACAGCGCCTTCAACACGCGCCACGCCCGTTCGCCTTCGGCGGGCGCGAGGTCGATCACCCACACGACCTCGGCCGGATCGATCGCATGCGTCGCCAGACCCGTGAGCTGGAATGCAAGCACGGTCTGCGCATCGTCCTCGGCTTCGCGCAGCGCACGCACGCGCCCGGCCATCCATGCCGCGGGGGCCGCGCCGCCGAAAGGTCGAAGGGTGGCGGCGCCATGGACGGGATCGTGCGCCGGGTCGGGGCCGATCACCATGCTCCGCTCCGCATCTCGCTTCTCCACCGCGGCCGATCGCGCCCGCAGCAGCGCGGGACCATGCGCGTGGCGATGCCGTATCGCAGACACGCGTTCATGTCTGATCCTTGAAGGGCGACAGCCCGCCGTTTTTTCTGCGCGCGATCAACATCAGCGCGAACGGAGTCGAATCCGGACCTTGCATTCCGCCGGTCTGGGTTCCCGATGTCTTCGTCGATGGATGCTCCGGAACGGCGTGCTGGCCGATGGCCTGCGCCGTTCCGTGCAATCCGCGCAGCATCTGCACGCTTTGCCCGAAGGTCGACAGCAGCCCGGAGCGCGGCCCTTCGTGCACATCGTGTCCCGGGTTGACGGATGCATGCAGGGATCCGGACATGTGCATGGGCGACAAGGATGCCGGCGCCGATTCCTTCTGCATCTCTTTGGTGACCTGGCGCAGCGCGCGCATCGCCTGGAACCCGTGACCAAGGGACGACAACAGCCCGGGCTTGGGCGATTGCTGCAGCCTGGCGAGCGCAGCCACATGCGTCTGCGCCTTGGCCGCCGCAGGGCCGGCATGCTTGAACGCTGCCGCCGCGGCCGGCGACGACGCCGCAGCCGCCTTGAACGCCGACCTGGCCGACTGCGGAGGCGCAGGCGTTTCCTTGGCCATTTCGCGCGTCGCCTGGCGCAGCGAATGCATCGCCGACACGCCGTGCCGCAGCGAAGACAGCAGGCCGCGATTCGGCTGCGCCAGCGCCTTGAGATGCGGCGCCGCCGCCTTGACGGCGGGCGCCGCACGCTTGAATGCCGCCTTGGCCGCGGGCGACGAATTGGCCGCGGTTTTCAAGGCTTGTTTGACGTTCACCGGCGCGTGTCCGTGCGACTGCGCGCCTTTGGGTATCGCGATGCGCATCTTCGCCGCGATCAGGACCGCGACAGGTTTTGCGGCCGGCGACTTCGCGGCCGGGCCCTGGCGTGTCGTGCTGCTCATGAACGTCGACTCATGATCCTGCTCCTGTGCGGTACGGCGAACGACTACGGCGATGTTGGACGTCGGCTCACGCGGCCGGCGGATGCCCGGCCGCCGGGTCGCCCAATCCCAGCAATTCGAAGATGTTGATCTGTCCGCCGCAGCGCACGAACACCTCGTTGTAGAGCTGCGCGGTATTCAGGCCGCCCCAGGCCACGGCGCGCCGGATGAGATACGGCACCGGGCTGTGGGGTTCGATGGTTTCCAGCGCATGCGCGATATCGGCGAGCGCCGCATAGACCTCGCGCCGGTCCAGAGACCCCATCGCAGCGCTATCGCTGCGCGCATCGCCGCCGCCATCTCCATCGCCATCTCCATTGCCTGCAGCGTCGGACTCCCTGTCATCGGTGAGCGCCGCTGCCGGCATGGACACGCCGCGCTTGCGCGCTTCGGCCGCCAGCACCACTTCGATGCGCTCCAGCAGATTGCGCATGGCGCTCAAGCCCGGTGCGTCGTCGCCGAACTGCGCATCCAGCGTCGCTTCCATTGTCTGCAGCGCGACCAGGCCCTCGCCGAGACAGCGCTGGAGGAACACGATCCGTTCGTTCGACGTGCACGCCAGCGCCGCGCCCACATCGCCCAGCGTCGCGCCCTCGATCTCGGCTTCGCGCTGCTTGCCCAGGCTGGCGCGCAGCTGTTCGTTGCGCTGCGCCTGTTCCCAATCGTTCCACGCGTAATCGCGGCCGCTGCCGGTCGCGGTGATGGCCACCCGCCGCAGCGACGGCAGCAGTTTCTGACCGATCCACACCAGCAGATTGATCCGATGCTCGCTGTCCTGCGGATGCAGGCCGGCGCCGTACCGCACGAACAGCGCGTCGATGAGCCCCAGGCATGGCGCCAACGCCTGGAAACCGCTGCGTGCGATCAGCGCTTCGAACAGCCACGCCGCCAGTTGCAGATCCTTGCTGCGCATCGCCATCGCGGTGGCCGCCAGTTCGCTGGCCGCGACCCAGTTGGCGCGCTTGAGCTCGCGCTCCCAGGCACCCAGGGGCAGGCTGGCATCTTCTTCCTCGCGCTCATGGCGGATGCGGCGGTAGCTTTCGTCCTCCGCAGCGGGCCGGCCTTCGGGCGCAGCGGCCGAAATCGGGGCGAGCAATGCCTCCAGCGTCAGCCCGACCGTCGCCTGGAAGTAGCGATCGGTGTCGTGTGCATGGTCGGATGCATGGTCTTGTGCATTGCTGTTCATACGCTCATCTCCAGTGCCACCGTTTTCAATCGAGTCATGCGTCCATCGATTCCGCGTCCGCGTCCGCAGGTCGCCGCAGACGCAGCCCCCTACTCCACCGGCGCGCTGCGCGGGAAATCCGCGGGCAGCGCGATCGTTTTCTGCGTCTGCGTCTTCGGATCGACGCCCGTGAGCAGCCAGGTCATGAAGACCTTCGCCTCGCTGCGTGCCGGCTTGCCGTCCGCGCCCGCCAACTGGCTCTGCACCGGCACGCTGAAGCCGAGCAGGATCTGGTCGGGTTCTTTCTTGCTGGTATCGGGCAAACGATAGGTATCGATGAAGCGCAGCAGCGCCCACGGCCCGCTGGCGTCGAAGCTCGCACTCGCGTCCTGCACGCTCAGGCCCGGTTGCGTGGAGTCGGCCTGCGGGCGCCACTGCGACCGCGCCGCCCAGCGCAGGTGCAGGGCGACGCTGTCGCCGGGGTACCACTGCAGGGCTTTGAGACCGTTCGGGAACACCGATTCCGCGCCTTCCACGTCCAGGCGCCAGGTCAGCATCTGGTCGCTGCCGACCGCTCTGGCGGTTTCCGCCGGGAACACCGGCGTCAATCCAGTGACCGCCATGTCGCCCGGCGCGCCGACGTTGTTCGCGAAGAATGCGGCCGCAATGTCCAGGTCCGCGATGAAGCGTTTGGCGCTGCGCCAGCGATCGTTGTTCATCGCGTTCAACGCGGCGGCGATGCTGTCGCGCTGATCGGCGTAGTCGAGGAAGAACGTGCGCGTTGCCGCGAGCCCCGCATCGCGGGCGCCGATGTCGCCGAAGGGGTAGCGGCCGGCAAGATCGCGATTGAAGCGCGTCGCCAGCGCGCCATACAGCGCTTCGGCCTGCGCCTGGCGCTGGTCGGTGCAGCGCAGTTGCACCTGGCGCTCCAGCTTGCGGCGACGGTCCGAGAACAGGTCGTTGCCGAATTCGGGCGAGGTGTAGGCCGCGAGCACGCTGGCGCAGTTCGCGTAGGTCATGCCGGTCAGCTGGGCGACGAAATAGGCATCCAGATTGGCGACCTGGCCGGCGGGTTCCTTGCCCTTGGTGTAGCGATCGAGCTCGTCGCGCGTGTTGCGCCAGAACGCCGCGGTCTGCGGCGTGTCGCGCCAGGCGTCGTCGACGCCCGGGGTATCGCTGAGCAGGGCCAGGAACGGGTCGGCGTATCCGGCCAACACCTCCGCACGCGCCACCTGGCGGGCCAGATAATCCTTGGTCACCGGCAGGCCGCCGAAGGTGAACAGGGTGTCCGTGCCCACCGCGACCGTCGGCGCATAGAGCAGGCTGCTGTCGGCCAGCGCATCCACGCCGCCGAGGTTGTCCGCGGCGAATCCGCGCGCGCACTGGCGCACTTCGGCGCCGCCATCGGAGAAACCATAGCTCGCGTAGGCGTTCAGCACGGTCTTCAGCGAATCCAGACCGCGCGCCAGTTCGTCGCCGACCTTGGTCAACTGTGCGTTGGTGCGGGTGGCGGCCTCCAGATCGGCCTGAGACTCGGGCGGAACCCGCTGCGCGCGGCGCAGCGCATCGTCCAGCGCGTGCCCCAGCGACGCGCGCGCCAGCGTGTCGTACAGCGGCAGCGCGCCGTCGGGCAGTGTCGGCAGTTTCCGCGACTTGGCGAAGGCCTCGTATTGCTGCAGATAACCCGCAGCCTCGGCGATTTCGTTCGAGCGCCATTCCGCGGCGGCGCCCACGCACGCGAACGGCCGCGCCGAGGTCAGCTGCATGAAAGGCAAGGACACCAGCGCCGGCAATCCGGACAGCTCGCCCTGCAGTTCCGGCGCCATCACCAGTCCATCCTTGCCGGCGACGAACATCGGACCGTAGGGTGCCAGGGTCATCGTGGCCAGCGTCTGCATTTCCGGTTCATGGCATCGCTTCGCGCCGAATCGCTGCAGCATGCCGTCCATGGTCATGCCCTGCATGGTCGGAATGTCGCCGTAATACGCGATCAGCGCATCCACATCGGCCTTGTTGGCGTTGACGATTTCCTGACAGGGATTGCGTTCGGGCGAAGACCCCAGCCACGACCGCTGCACCCAGGCCAGCCAGAGGCCCATGCGCCGGGTGTTGTCGAGGATCGGCGGCTGGCCTTCGTCCAACCGCGCCAACAGATCGTCGCCTACTGCGACTTCACGCCCCAGCGCCGCACGCAGGCTCGCGCTGCGCGCATCCATCGCCGCGGCCAGACGGGCGTGCAGACCATTGGGCATCACCGGCTGCTGGACATCGGCGATATCTCGGAACGCATTGTCCAGCACGCCGCCCTTGCGCCATGCCTCGGGCGGCAGGGCTTCGTCGTAGGCATAGCGCAGCAGACTGTCCAGCGTCGAGATCAGTTCGCGTTCTTCCATGGTGCCGCTGCTCGAAGACAGCGTCTTGAACCGCTGCAGGTTCTCTTCGAGGCTGCGCGCGTCGACGATGAGCGTACGGAAATCTTCGCGCTGCTGCGACAGCACGGACGTCGGCTCGCTGGTAACGCCGCGCGTGGAGGCCAGCAGTTCGCCCGCGCGCTGTTCCAGTACGCAGGAGAGCGTCGGCATCAGCACCTTCTCCACCATCGAACGGCCGATCACCGTGGCGCTGCCGCTGGTCAGGCGGCCATCCACCCACGACAGCGGAATGAACAGGTAGCGCGAGCGGGTATCGATCTTCGAGACATGCTCGAGCAGCGGATAGACATCCTCGCGGGCCAGACATTCGCCGCTACCCGCGGGCGGAATACGGGGCGCGATCTTCTCCAGCGAATCGATGGCGCCGACGATCATCTCGACCTGCTTCGAGACCCGATAGCCGGCAAAACCGAGCGCCGCGAACACGCCGATGCCGGCGGCGATGGCGGCGATCTGCATCCGCCGGATCAGCGTATTGCGCGACCAAATGCCCTGCCGGGTCGGCCTGGCCAGCGCCGGCTCGCGCAGCAGTTTTTCGGAGACCAGCGCATCGACGAAATCCACGTCGTCGCGCGGCCCCTCCGCACTGGCGCCGTTGGCCTCGACCGAGCCGGTGAAGTACATGCCGCGGAACAGATAGCCGCTCTGCCATGCGGTGGTGCGGAACACCGTTTCCAGCCACTGCGCCAGCGGGTCGCGCAGGCTGCGGAAATGCCCGGGAAACAGGAAGAATCCATCGACATCGTCGATCTTTTCGCTCAGCGCCGCCACATCGACCTGCACTTCGCGCATGCGCGCGCCGATCCGGTCGAACGCGGTCTCCGCCCACGCCGACGGCTGCAGGGTCTGGTCCTGCGCGATGGCGGAATAGCCGACCATCTCGCCGCGACGCGCGCAGTCCTGGCTTTGCCAGAACGCGGTGAAGCCCGGGATATCGTCGCAATGCGTGACCACGACATAGGCCGGCAGCATGAATTCGACGCTGGCCTGCAGCAGGCCGATCTGTCGATTCACGTTTTCGGCGAGCGCGACGCGCTGCGATTGTTTCGCATGCAGCAGCGTGCGCGCCGATACGCACAGCACGATGCCGTCGAGCGCCCGTTCCGGGCGCAGCGCGTTCAGTTGTTCCAGGCCTTGGTTCCACTGCTTTCCGTGATAGGTGCCGGGCTCGGCGGCGGCCAATTTGCCGTCGCCGTCGATCAACACGCCGTAGCGGAAATACGACCAGTGCATGCCTTCGGCCTGCAACTGATCGGCATGCGGCGGCGGGTGATGCCGCCACGTGGCCGAGACCGATTCGATCAGGCTGCTCTTGCCGGCACCCTGCTCGCCCAGCACCAGCAGCCAGGGTTGCGCATAGCGCCATTCGCGACGGGTGGACAGGTAATCGATCGCGTCGAGAAAACGCTCGATGTACGCCCACGCGCGCGCGCAGATGCCGCACTCTCCGTCCTTGCCGCCGGGAACCAGGGTCGCCGTGCTGCGCAGGCGCCTCACAAGCACCGCGACGATCACGATCGCGATCAGAACGCCGGCCACCGCGAGCGATGTCCTGAACAGATCGAGATTGCCCAGATCGATCTTGTCCAGGCCAAGCTTGTCCAGACCGAGATTGTCCGGACCGGACGTGTCCGCGCCGGCCTTGTCGAGGCCGGTCTTGGGCAACGCGTCGCTGACGGGCTTCGGACTCATTCAGCCCTTCCCCACCGTGCTGCGGAAAGGTTCGATCAGCAGCAGCCACATCGCGCTGGAGATCGCCAGGTATGCGATCAGCAGCACGACCGCGCCGGTATACCAGGGCGACAGCGGCGCGAGGCGCTCCGGCGTGCCGCCCGCCTGCAACTGCTGCAGCGTCTGCGGGAAGGCGGTGTCCATCGCGCGGCCGCCGTGCTCGCGTTCGACCAGCCGGAACAGCCGGTTGCGCAGGGCGTGCAATTCGCTGTCGTCGCGCGCGCCGCGGTAACGGCCCTTGAACCCGAGTTGCAGCGCCATGACCATCACCGCCGCCAGATCGACCTGCAGCGGATCCGGCGTGTGCGGATCCAGCAACGCATCCGCCATCTCGAAGAAGCGCATGCCCGCATTGCGCGAATGGAACAGCTTGTGTTCCATCAGGACATCGACCCACGCATCGCACCCGGCCCAATCCAGTTCCAGGATGAACACTTCATCGGTCAGCGCGGCCATCACGTACATGGCCTTGCGATGGGCGTCGATTTCCGCCGGCGTACCGCTGCGGGACACCTCCTTTTCCTGCGCACGCAGCACCCCGGCGAGTTTGGCGCTGAGCCGCGCGGCGAGTTCGCCCGAATCGCTCGAAGGCAGTTCGTCGCCCACGACGAGCTGCGCGCCGAGGCGTCCCTCGGCGATCGCCAGTTTGCTGCCCGCCACCGCCTCGAAGAATTCGGCGAAGCGCGCCAGCAGGAACAGGGGGGCGCCGATGCGCTCAGGCATATCCGGACCCTGTCGGCGATGCCGGAGACGACGATGCAGCCGTCGACGCCACGGTCGATGCCGTGGCCGCTGGCGCCTTGCCGGTCGCATGCTTGCGGTGGTGGAGGATGATCGCGGCCGGCGCGTTCATCGCATCGCCCTGCACCACCATGGCGCGGCCCGCGCGGAAACTCTCGACCGGGCCCTGCGGCATTTCCAGACGCTGACTGGTCACCGCGCAGATCAGCGCATTGGCGCGCAGTCCCAACCCGGCCACCTCGCGCGCGCTGAGCACGCGCACCGACGCGCCCGGCAGACGACGCTGGCGCAGCACCGGCAGCAGATCCTCGCTGGCGATGCGCACTTCGCTCAGCCAGGTCTGCAAATCGTTCGCGGTCTGTCCTTCGCGCGTGCGCAGTTCCAGATACACGGTCTGCGGGCTGTCCTCCGGCAGACGACGCTCGTAAGTGCCCTCGCCCACGCGGATGAACTCGGGGCTGTCCCAATCGGTATTGATCAGCGCCAGCTTGCGCTTCACGAACGCCAGTGCGGACTGGAACTGCGGATAGCAATCGGCATGACGGTAAGGATCCATCGCCAGCGGGCGCGGGTTGCCGCCGACCGCCGCCATGCGTCCGACGATCTGCGCCATCGCCCACCACGCCTGCGCGGGCGACGACAGCGGATCGAACAGGAGGGTATCGATCAACGGCAGGCACGCCGCGATTTCGCGCGCGACGCGCAGGTGCATGCGCGCCTCCTCGCCCAGCACCGCGACGGATTCCGGCGCATCGTCGACGGCCGTACCGGCCAGTTCGCGAAGTTTCCCCCACATATCGTTGCGCAGCGAGGCGAACTGCTGCTGCAGCCCCTGCGCGCCGAGGAACGCCGATGCGCC
The DNA here is from genome assembly GCA_040386495.1 of Pseudomonadota bacterium. Taxonomy (GTDB): domain Bacteria; phylum Pseudomonadota; class Gammaproteobacteria; order Xanthomonadales; family Xanthomonadaceae; genus Lysobacter_I. Next base: position 35,021 of record JAZKFJ010000008.1, on the reverse strand, counting down.
GATGCGGAACATCGGCGGGTGATACGTCGTCAGCGCGACGGCGCCATACGCATCGCGGATGACTTCGAGCAACTGCAGCGCGTGATAGCCCGACGGCAGATCCTTTTCCGAGAACAGCTCGAAGCGCGCGCGCTGCCGCTCCACGACCACGTCGCCGATGCCGGTGACTTCGTCCAGCGTCTTATTGCCGGGCAGGTTCTCGTAGCGGCGGATCGTGGTGCTGGGCACGTCCAGCGCGCCGGACCGCGGCGGGATCGCGAGAAAAACCCGTACGGGCGCTGGCGCGCCGTCGGCGGCGAACCTGGCTTCCACGGTCAACTTCAGCTCAAAACCCGAGGTCGCCGCCCGATACGCCAGCGGCAGGCCGTCCGGCATCACCGCATCGCATTCGGTGACCCGGATCACGCCGTCGGGCAGGCGCGTGGCGTCCAACTGCAGATGGCGCACGCCCCAGGCGTTTGGAGTGAGGCCCAGCAGACGCTGATGCAGCATCGCCTGCCACTGGATATCGTTCTGCTGGAAATGCTGCGGCGACAGCAGCATGCCTTCGGACCACTGTACGGGGTCGGGCAGAAATTCGTTGTCGGTCATGCGACGTTCCTCATTGTGCTGCCTTCATCGGTGCTGCTTTCATCGGTGCTGCGTTCATGGTTCTGCATTCACTTCTGTTCCAATGCGATGGAGGTCGACTGTAGCCGCAGCGTGGCTTTCTTGTACGGCGCCAACGCGATCAGCGGCCAGCCTTCCGGCGCGACGTAGTTGGCGAATGCATAGACGGCGAAGCTCTTCTTGACTTTCTTCGGAAGCTTGACCGCGAAGCTGGCGCTGGGCGTATCGACTTCCAGCGAAACGACTTCGATCGCCGTCGCCAACTCTTTCTGCAGCGCATCGCGCTGGCGGAACCAGTCCGGCCCTGTTTTCGGCAACCGCGCCACGACGCTGTCGTCGTAGACCACCACGATGTCGATCTGGGTCGCATTGCCCCGATTGGCGCCCTGCTCCGCGATCATCGCGAGGCTGCGCAGGTCGGTGCGCGGCGGCCCGATGCCCAGCTTGCTCTTGATCGAACCGCAGCCGGCCAGCAGGCTCAACGCCAGGATCGCGATGAGACCGCGACGAAGGGCGCTCACGACAGTACTCACGACAGCACCAGCACGCGGAACTGCGTCGGCACCAGACAGACGCCGACCGCATTGGGAAGCACGCCGTTCTGGCCGTTGATCGAGGTCATGCGCGACACGAAGATCGCCCCCACCAGCAGTTTGAAGCTGCCCAGGAAGGAGCGCTTCGGCCCCATGCACATGCCCGACACCACGCCGACGCCGGCGTCGGCCGTGCTCAGCACGCTGATAGTGATGAGATTCTCGACCAGACCGCCGCCGTACAGCACGTTGAACACGGTGGGGATGTTGGTGATCGAGAAGTCGATGTTCACCTCGGGCACCGGGACGATGCCGACGATGCACACGTCCGGGAATCCGAGACTCATCACGCCGAGATTGTTGTTTGCGAACATGGCTCAGCCCATGCTGATGCGTTCGGCATCAACCTTGATGTCGCGCGCGGCGGTGATGAGTGCGTCGTTGCCGTGCAGGCGCAGCAGCGCGCGCACGTCGAGCAGGTATTGACCGACCTTGCCGACGTAATGACTGGCCTGTTCGACGATGGAATCGGCGACCGTGACGAACAGATTGCGGCCGTTCAACGACAGCGTGCCGCCGGCCGCGCTGAGCGAGGCTTCGCCGGCGCTGCCCAGATGCAGGCTCTCGCCGGCATGCAGGGCGATGTGCGCCTGGCGCAGCGCGACCGCGGCCGCCCCGGGAACGCTCAGATGGGCGGTTTCGCCTTCGTTGCGCGCGAGAATATGCAGGACGTGGCACAGGCCGTCGGCAGTGGCGCTTGCGAGCACGCGGTCGCCGATCTGCGGTTCCACCAGACAGCTGACGGCGCGCACTGCGCGCATGCCGTTGCCGAGCAGGCAGCTGCCGTCGTCGAACAGCAGCGCGATGCGCGTGTCGGCGAGTGCGGCCGGGACGACCGGCGCCACCGGAGCGGTCGGGTCGGCGTTCAGGGTGCGCATGGGATGTCCTCCAGTTCCAGGGTGGGAGCTTCGATGTCGAGCAGGGCCGCGTTGGTGCCGCGCATGCCCTTGCGTTTCGCGCTGCGCATGCGCACGTCGGTCTGGCGGGTGTTGTGGAAGCTGCTGTTCTGCAACTGCACGCGCACGAATTCGCCGTCGTCGATGGTGGCGTGATCGAAGCGCGTGTCGCGCAGGTCGCAATCGCTGAAATGGATGTCGCGCATGCGGCTCTTTTCCCAGCTGATCTCGCGCATGGCGCAGTGCTCGAAACGCACGCCTTCGAGCACCGCGGCATGGAACAGCGCGCCGTGCAGGTCGGCGCCGCGCACGCTGCAGTTCGCGAGCCGCGCCGACAGGAACATCCCGCGCTGGGCGCGCAGCCCATCGAGGTTGGCGCCCTCGAAATTCACCTGGATGCAGCCGGATTCGCACAGATCAGCGCCGCGCAGATCTGCGCCGCGCAGATCGCTGCCCTGCAACTGGCAGCGCACCAAGCGGCTACCGGCCAATTGCTGGCCGCGCAGATCGTTCTTCATCAGCGCGCTCAGCGTGGCCTGCAGCCCGTTCAATGCGGTCGTGCGCAGATCGGTGTCGCAAACAGCCGCCTGATCGAGCATCGCATCGCGCATGTCGGCGCCGTCCAACTTCGCCTGCCACAGCACGCTGCGCTCCAGGCGCACGCCGCGCATGGCCGCGCCCGAGAGATCGCAGCCGCTGGCCGCGCTGCGTGCGATATACGTGCCCTGCCAGTCGGAACCGGTCAGGTCGCAGTCCACCAACACAAGCTGCGCCGGGTCGCCGATCGGCATGCGCGCACCGGCCAGCACGCAGCGCACGAACGTCGTATTGGACAGCGCCGCCGCACGCAGATCGACATCGCGCATGACGCAGTCGATGAAGGTGCAGTGGCCCAGATCGCTGCCGTTGAAGTCGGCTGCGGTCAGGTCGCACTTCTGGAACACCCCGCCCACCAGCGTGCGTGCGCGCATCGACAGCGTTTTCAGCGACAGGCCGCTCACCGGCCGCGACAGGCGCAGCAGACGGGCGATCTCTTCCCAGGTCGCGGTGGGCGCAGCGGCGACAAATGCGCTCATGACAGCCTCGCCGGCCGATCGACGCGCGCGCCCGCCATCCGGGCGCCCTGCATCACGGCCTCGCTCAGGTCGGCCTGCACCAGCATCGCGCCTTCCAGCCCGGCATCGCTGAAGTCGGCCTTGCGGCACATCGACTGGAAGAAGCTGGCCTGGCCCGCATCGATATCGCGCAGGGTGCTGCGCATGAACAGCGAGCGATAGAGCTGCGCATTGCGCATGCTCGCACCGCTGAGGTCGGCCTCGCCGAAATCGCAGCTGCTCAACACCGCGCCGTCCATGCAGGCGCCGGTCAATGCGCTGCCGCGCCAGCCGCATTTGTTGGCGCGCAGCAGCGAAAGTTTACTGTTCCGCCAGTCGGATTTGCCGCCGGCATAGACCGTATCGAGACTGGCGCCCTGCCATGAACTACCGGCGAGCGATGCGTCCATCAACACGCTGCGGCTGAGCGTCGCGCCATCGAAGCAGGCCGCTGTGAAATCCGCGGACGGCGCGACGCACATGCGCCAGCGCGCGCCCACCCAGCGGCTCCGTGGCGCCTTCGCGTGCATCAACACCGTTCGGGTGAGCTGGCTGTCGTCCAGCTGCGCATCGCTCAGATCGATGCGCATCAGCAGGGCGTCGTCGAGCAGCGCGCCGCGCAGATCCGCGCCGGACCAGTCGGCATCGAAGGCATGCACGGATTTCAGCACCGCATTCGCGAACGTGGCGGCGCGTGCCGATGTACCGCACAGATTGGCGCCCTGCATGCGTGCAGCGGAGAAATCCGCTTCATCGAGCCTCGCGGCGGTCAGCGCGGCCGCAGACAGATCCGCACCGGCCAGACAGGCGCCGCGCAGATCGGCACGTTCCAGTTGCACTTCACGCAGATCGGCGCCGCGGAGGTCGGCGCCACGCAGATACGCCCCTGCGAAATCCCGGCCGGCCAGCAATTCACCCGCACGATGCATCGCCAGCAGGCGCGCGCCGAGCGCCTGCGCCACGGGATCGGGCAGCGCATGCTTCAGGGTCGTCGGCTCCGGCGCAGCGGTGCGCGCCGCCCGCTGCAGCGCGGGCAATCCGGCCAGCCCCGCGCGCGCCTCGGCCAGCTGCTGCGGGCCCACGCTGCCGGGCGCGGCCTGTTCGGCGAGCGCCAGCGCTTCGGCCAGTTCGGGCGGCAGCGGCGCCTGTCGGGCCGGCGTCTGCAGGTCGTACGCGGGCTGCGCCGCACGCGCCAATGCGGCATGGGTCTGCTCGGCAAGGCTTTTTTCCGGCGGCGATGGCGGCGCGGCGGGCAACTGTCCCGGCAGGGCCGCGAGTCTGGCTTCGCCATCGCGCCGGGCCCGATCGGCCAGCACCTGCGCGCACGCGTAGAGTTCGGCCAGATCGAAATCGCCCTCGGCCAGCGCATCCGCCGATACGGCCGGCAGCGACGGCGCGGGCGCCTGCAGAGGCTGATGATCCGCCGGTTTCGCCATGCCGCTGCGCTGCCAGAATTCTTCCATCGTTTCGTCCAGCAGCGCCTGCCGATGCGCCTGCGCCGCCAGCGCCTGCCGCGCGCGCGCGGCGTCGCGTTCGGCCTGCGCCTGCGGACTGCGCAGCGGCGCCAGCTGCGATTCGTTGAAGGCGTGCAGCGCCGCGGTGTGCGGGTCGCGCCGCAGCGCCATGACCTCGCGATAGTGGGCGATGTCGCGCGGACGCTCCGCCGCGTCGTAGGCCACCATCAGCGTATCGATATCGAGCGCGTCGCTGTCGGTCACCGGCACTTCGCCGCGATAGACCATCAGTCCGACCTCGACTTCCGGGAAGAACCACACGGTGTCGCAGTGCAGCGCCACTTCCTGGGCCGCATCGGCGCCCTGCCCCTGCGCCAGCACATCTTCTTTTTTGAGTACGAAAGCACGCGCCTGCATGGCCGGAAGACTGCCGGCGATCACCGATCGGGTGGGATGCACGCCTTCCAGCCGATACGCTTCTCCACCGGCGATGCGGCCGCGGAACTGCTGGTCCGGCGGGGCGAGGTTGTAGATCGAGAAATCGAAATCGCGCGGCAGGCCCGGGAAATCCTCGGCCAGCCAGCGCTGGTCGTACGTGCCGCTGGCTTCGCGCTTGCGCTTGGCGTGCGCGAGCTGTTGCGGCGCATACCCGGCATACGGCTGATCGAGACGACCCGGCACGACCGGCCGGTCCGGATACTCGATGTTGGGCATCCTGCCGCCCTGCACCTGCAGCCACGACAGCGGCGGCAGATGACCGCAGCCCAGGGGATTGTTGTGATCGGCGCCGCCGTAGGCGCGCTCCAGCGTCAGCGGCATTTTGGTGAACGGCGTGGGCGCATGCACGCAGACCGCGCGCGACCATGTACGGTCCCAGCGACGGTCGCCGATCACCCGCAGCCGCTTGTCCACCGCGCCGCACTGCAGGCGCACCTGCATCGATTCGACCGGCTTCGGCGCATGCGCATTGCCGCACAGCATGACTTCGGCATACGCCTTGGGCAGCACGTGATCCAGCGGCTGCCCCGGGGGCAGTTGCGGCAGCACGCGCGGCCACTGCAGATTGTCGACCCGGAAACGCTCGTCGCTACCGCCCAGCGCGAAAAAGCCCAGCGCGGCGATCGACAGCCGATGCCGGCCCTGGAACCGATAAGGCTGATGCAGGATGCCCAGCGTGAGCGGCTTGATGATCTTCATCGTTCACATCACCAGCACGATCAAGGGGATCTGCATCACCGGCCCGTTGAGGTCGATGTTGGCCTGCGCGGATTTCGCCGAGACGTGTACGCCCGGCCCGGCCACTTCCACGGTGGTGCTGGGGCCGGTGACGCTGACGCTGTTGGATTCTCCGTTCACGCTGAGCGTATTGTTGGTGATGGTCATGGTCATCCGGCTTTCCACGCCGGTCATGGACACGACGTTGCCGGTGCCCTGCAGACTCAGGTCGATGTTCGCGCCGACCAGCGAGTTGCGGTTGCTCGCGACGGTGAAGGAATTGGAATTGCTGACGCCGATGACATCGTTGCTTTCGTTCGCGCCGATCGCGGTGGCGCTGGACTGGGCGACGACGTGGGTGATGTTGTGGACGATGTTGTGGGTGCTGTGATTGGTGCTGGTGCCGGTAATGGTGGAGATGTTCTCCGAATCGGCATGGATCGCGGACGTGCTGCTGACCTTGCCGTAATGGGTGCTGTCGTTGCTGGACGTGCCGCTGATGGTCGTCGTGGACGCCACGTTGCCGTTGTGGGTGCTGTCGTTCTCGACGTTGCCCGTATAGGTGGCGACCGATTTCGTATCGCCGTGACTGTCGCTGTTGGAATAGGTGTTGCCCCACACCACCGAGCGCGAGGATTGCACCGCCGCTTGGGCATCGGCGTCGGGCGCTTCGGGCTGCACGGCCGCCGGGTCGCTTTTGCCGATCACCGACTGGTGATGACTGGAGCCGGCGGCGCTGAAACTCTTCTGCTCCAGGCTCCACGACTCGCTGTAGGTGGAACCGAAGGACAGGGATTCGCTGAGCAGCCCTTTTTCTGCGTTTTCGGATGTCGAATAGCCATAGTTGCCGCCGCGCGAATACGACGCATCGCGAAATTTCCCGGTGGCATAGGCATCTTCCACCAGTTTGACGGCGACACTGACGTCGGCGCGGCTCCAGGGCTGCCCGAAGCGCACGCTGCGGCTGTCGCCGTAGCTGGTCGAGAAACTGTTGCCCGCCTGCGTATGCGCGGTCCAGCCCGAATCGGTGATGGTCTTGCTGCCGTCGGCCTGCACGATGTTCTGGATCTCGGGCAGTTCGGACTCGTCGTTGGCGCGCGATACCCAGACGCTGGTGCCGACTTCCGGAATCGTCTGCATGTGCCCGGCGAGCTTCACCCACACCGGCGGCGCGTCGGGGCCGTCGCAGGAGAAGCGCACGTACACGCCCTTGGCGTTGAGGCGCGGATGCACGCCCTGGCTGTCCATCAGCGGCTGGCGGCCCAGACTGAAATCGTCCGGCACGTAGTACGGCCAGTCCTGCACCGCTTCGCTGCCTTCGGGCGTGGTGACATGCGCCAGCACCATGCCCTGCTGCGTGTCCTGCAGACCGACCGCCGACACCAGGCCTGTCGCCAGCGTGGCGTTGAACTGGTTGGTGTACTGGCCGTCCAGGCTGGAGCTGTGCTGCACATGGGTCAGCACGAATTCCACGCCCGCCAGCTCCGGACGCACATCGTCGCCGGTGTAGTCCGACGGCGTGGGCGCCATGCTGAAACGATGGCCGACGCGGAACGCCGGGCAGAAGCTGGCGCCGCTGAACTGCACGTTGGCGGTGTGCATGGCCAGTTCGGTGGACTGCGCGTACTCGCGCACTTCCTTGTCGCTGAAGCCGTACTGCACGATCTTGTACTGCTTGAACGGCAGTTCGCCCGGATCGGGCCGGCTGTTGGCGCGGAAACTGGTGAAGGTCGCCAGCGGGTCGCCCGGCTGGGTCACGTCCCAGGCCTCGCTCTGCAGGGTGAACACGCCCTCGACGCCGCTGATCCCCATCGACTGCTGGTAGTTGTACTGCGATACCACGTCGTACTGGTGCATGCCCAGTTCGTCCATGCCGCTGTACGTGTAGCGCAGCGGCGCGTTACCCGACAGCGCCGGCGGATACGCGACCTGATTATCGAACACCATCACGTGGCGTTTGGCTTCATGCTTGAAGTAATAGAACACGTGCGCCTTGGTCATCAGCCGACGCATGAATTCGAGGTCAGACTCGCCCGCCTGCAGCCAGTCCTGGATCCGGGTGGACGCGATATTCGTGCTGCCTTTCAAACCCTCGAACGACGCCTCGACGCGATGCTCGCGACACAGCTGCTCCAGCACCTCGCGCAGACTCTTCTGCGCGAAGATGCGATAGCGGTTGGTGAGACTCATGCGCCACGCCGCGGGCCGCATCGTCACGCGGTACACGCCGGGCGCCTCGATCGCGAACGCCGCGACGATGCCGTTGAACAGCGCGAACAGTCCCTTGGGGTCGCTGCCGTCCAGCGCGCGCATGAAGGCTTCGTGGCCCACATCGGGATCGTCGTCCGGCGTGATGCCGATGCCCACCGTCAGCGGCCGGCCGATGATCTGCGAGAACACCAGCGGTTTGCCCGCGCCGGTCTTCACGGTGTCGCCGTGCAGCTCCAGCTGATACTCGAACAGATCCGACACGCTCTCCTGCCCCTGGAACTGCACCAGGCGCAGTGCGCTTTCGCCGAGGATCCGGCCCTGCGGCATGTCGATCCGGCAGTGCTGGAACAGCAGCGGCTGTTCGACCAGTTCGACCGCGCTTGCGGCGATGGGATCCAGCGGCAGGTTCACGCGGCGGCCTCCCCGTCCAAGCGGTCGAAGGCCTCGACCGTGAAGCGCAGCGGACGCGCGGTGCGGCGCTCAAGCCAGGCGGTCCGGTCCAGACGCGGCCCCGAATCGCCGCTCCGTCCCGGCAACAAGGGGAACGAAGGAGGCCCGGTGTGGCGCCCCAGCCAGGCGGTCTGGCCCAGACGCAGGCCAAGGCCGCCGCCGCGCCACGGCAGCGACAGGCGAGAAGGCGGAACGGTGCTGGAATCCAGGATCAGTTCCACCTCGCAATCGAATCGGCGGTCCAGCAGCATCCGGATCATGGCGACCAGGCCGCGGTGCGCGCCGTTCGGCTGCGCATCGTCGCTGCGCGTCGCGCGCAGCGGCAGCAGCGCGCAGGCCGCGTCGTAACGCATGCGTCCGACGTACAGCCGCACCGATGCATGCGCGTCCCAGCTGCGGCGACCCAGCAGACTCTGATGGCCCAGCGCATGCTGTTTGCGGCCCAGCGCCATGCGATCGGCGTCCTCGATGTCGCGCCAGCGCCCGACCAGCGTCTGCAGGCGGCACTGCACGCCGAGATACGCGGTGAGGATCTGCGCCACCACCGCCGGACTCTTGCGGCTGTTGACCAGCAGGCCCGACAGGCCCAGCCAGGCGCGCATGGGCAGCGGGATCTGCGCCTGCTGATCGGGCAGGGCCACGCCCATCAACGCGGCCAGTTGCGCGGCATACCGCGTCTGCGCCGGCAGCGCCGGATCCAGCGCGCGCAGCGAACGCAGTTTCAATTCATGGCGCAGCACGTGCACGCGCTGATTGAACACGTCGAGGAATGCGGCCATGGCGTGGCCGCCCACGCGTTCCTGGTCGCGCACCCATTCCAGGAAGGGCTCCGGCAGCGGCCCGAGCTCGCTCGCCACGCAGTAATTCGGGGTGCGCACTTCCAGGCGCACCGGCATCTTCCGTCCGGAGCGCGCTTCGCAGCGGAACTCCGGCATGGCCTTGGCGCAAGTCAGACCGGTGACTTCATGGCCGGGAAAACCGGCGCGCAGATCCGCACGGAAGCGCAGCCGCGTCGCCAGCGGCCACGCTTCGCCGGGCGCCGATCCTGCGCGCGCCGATGCTCCGCGCGACGATGCTCCGCGTGCCGATCTGCCCGACACCGATCCTTCAGGCACGCGCTGCAGCAGACGCACGAGCTGGAACACGTTGAACCGCGCGTATTGCCCGGCGATCACCGCGTTCAGAGAAGGAGCTGATTGCCTGCCAAGGGTGGCCATTCCTTCAGGACTCCTTTCACGTTGGGCATGCGCAGGCGCACCTGCACCACCGTGTTGACGGCGGCATACAGGGCGAAGAATTGCCGCAGGACGGCGCAGAACAGGACGGCGCTGCTTTCCTCGAAGCGCGCGTGATCGAGCGTGATATCGATCTCGAACCCCTGCATGTAGCCGCGCTGGCCGGCCTGTGCCTGCCAGCGCACCACGTGGCGGGTGTCGATGCCCAGGATGCCGTCGATCGCCCGGTGTCCCAGGGTGCTGCTGGGGCCGACGTGCTGGCGCAGGATGTCCTTGAGCGCGGCCAGCGCATGCGGACCGCTGGCCAGCGACAGATGATTCAGCGCGAGCTGCGAGACCAGCAGCCAGGGGCGTTCGCCGGTCATCGGCGGCGTTTGATGCGCGGTCGGCTTGCCCAGCACGCGCATCGCCATGGTGGGCGGCGCGCCTTCGATCTCCAGGCGATCGCCGACGCGCAGGCGCTCGGGCATGCGCCGGTTGGTGCACAGCGCGCTGCCGCCGATCACGTCCTCGGCCGGATTCGTCAGCACGAAGGTCGCATCCAGGAACGACACGTGCAGCTCGGTGCCGCCGATGCGCGGACGCTGGCTCGCTTCGCGCCGGGTGATGTAGAAATATCCCTGCCCCTCGATATGCTGGAAATCGTCCATCGAGAAGTACGGCGCCACCACCCGCGGCTCGACGCCCGGCCGCACTGCGTGCAGCCGTTCGATCCGGTAGATCTCGCAGTTCGCGTGCTGCGCGGCATCGCCGGTGAGGCGGTATTCGAATCGCGAGTGATCGAGGTTCAGTGGATCGATGCGCTGCGGATACAGATTCACCAGCGGCACGCAGTTGGTCAGCAGCATCGACGAGGTGAGCTGCATCGACGGCTTCGGCGGCACGTCCAGCAGGAACAACAGGTCGACGGTCTCGTCGGCCACCGTCAGCGCCAGCGACGCGATGTCGAAGAACAGGAACTTCTCCGGGAACGCGAAATACTCCTGCAGGATGCGGAACGCCGGGTGCGCCTGCGGATGCGATGGCAGCGCGGCCTCATCGTCTTCGAAGCCCACCCAGCGCAGACTGTCCACCGGGATGAGATGCGTCAGCTTCCGGCCTTCCGGATCTTCGACCACCGCCAGACCACGCAGATGCGCGGACAGCAACTGGTGCAGCGCGTTGGCCGTGCCGGAACCCGCTTCCGGATTCAGATGGAAACGCAGATTCCGCGGCTGCAGCTGTTTGAGCGGCGTGCGGCCGTTCTTGCGCAGTCGCGCCCTCAGAACGCCGCGCACATCGGGATCGCGCGGGAGCTGCGGATAATCTTCCGGCGACATGATCGCCAGATCGACGACGGTCAGCGGCGCCAGCGCGGTATCGAAACAGGTGCGGAACCGGCAGACCGCACTGCCGCCGCCTTCGATCGGCACCGACGCCATCACGCTGCGGCCGCGTTCGATGGCCGCGGTGCCGTCAGGCTGCAACTGGATCTCGGCGACCATCATCGACGGCAGCGGCGCTTCCAGATGCGGATACAGGTCGCCCAGCAGCGCGTTCGGCAGATCCGCCTGATCGATTTCCAACTGGTGGCGCAGCCGCCCGGTCAGATACGAGAAGGACTGCATCAGCAGTTCCACCTGCGGGTCCGAAGAACGGCCGCGCTGGATCCCCAGCAGCGCCGCCTGCTCGGGATAGTCGTGCGCGAATTCGCTGGCTTCCTCGCGCAGCGACGACAGCTCCTGCTGGTAGAAATCCTTCAGTCGATCGGTAGCGGTCTGCATGCCCTGCTCTTCCCCTGACGTCAGTACGGCGCGGCGATGCGGACGTTGCGCGGCTGCGCTTCGTCGGGGAATACGGCGTTGACCAGCAGCGCATAGGGGCTGAGCGGATCTTCGCCGCGCTCCACGCTGACCTTCACCGACGTCAATCGCGGTTCATGACGCACGATGGCTTCGCTCAATTGCTTCGCGTAGGCCTCGATCTGCAGGGTCGCGTCGGCGCCCATGGTCACGACCGAGCGCATGCCCCACGGCACGGAGGCGATGGCGTCGCCGGCGTGCCTGCTGGTGGACGCGATGCGCTGGATCTGCGCCATGACCGCCGCGACTTCGTCGAACGGCTCGAACCGGCCGTCCAGGTCGCGTGGCGTAACGCTGAGACGTTCGAACAGGAACTGCATGGACACTCCGCATTCGAAGACACGTGGGCAGGCGGGTCGGGGATCGCCGGGCCTGCTTCGCGCGGCGTATCGCCGCACGAGGCAGGAGGATCGGACCGATAAGATCGAACGGACAAGATCGAACGGATAAGGCGGATCAGGTGAACGCGTTGCCGATCGGACGGTTGTGCATGACGCTCCAGCCCGCCTGGACGTTGCCCGCCACCGACATGTCGTGCTCCTGGACGGTGAAGGTCCAGAGAATCTCGGTGAAGCTGAGCTTGAACTGCTCGGTCGGCATGTCGTTGGGATGCGACTGGAACTGGATCTCGCTGATGATCGCGTCGCGCAGCGCCATGGTCATGATGTTGATCGTCTTGCTGTCGCCCGAGTTGCGGGCGATGTAGATCTTCGTCGGATTCGCCTTGTCCGAGCCCAACGAAGCGGCGCGCAGACAATAGTCGTACATCTTCACCGAGGTCTGGTCGACGTATTTGACGCAGGTGAATTCGGTGATCACCGGCCGGCCCGAGGTGCGGGCCTTGTTGCTCACGTCGGTGGTGATCTGCTGCTTCATGCCGTGATGGATGGAGACCAGTTCCATGCACTTGCCGAACTGCAGGATATCCTGTCGCCAGTCGTTGTCGATGTAGGTGGAGCTGGTATCGCCGATGATCTCGGAATTCCCGGGTTGCAGAAGGATCAGGTCCATTGCGTTCGTTCCTCGGATTGAATGTGTTGTGCGATGCGCCTCCGGCGCGCCATCGGGGCGCCGGTTCCAGCAGACGTTCGGCAGGCTTATTTCGGCAGATCGGCCACGAGCCGGATCGATGTGGTCAGTTCTTCGAGCTGGAAATGCGGCTTGAGGAAGACCGTCGCCTTGTAGGATCCCGGCTCGCCCGGAACATCGACCACGACGATGTTGGCCTCGCGCAGCGGGAACGCCGATTTGACGTCCTGCGATGCGTTGTCGTCGAGCAACACGTATTGCGAGATCCAGCTATTGAGGAACGCCTCGACGTTGCCGCGGGTCAGGAATCCGCCCACCTTGTCGCGCACGATCACCTTGATGTAGTGCGCGAAACGCGAGGCCGCCATGATGTACGGCAGGCGCGACGACAGCGCCGCGTTGGCGTTGGCGTCGGCGTTGATGTACTTCTTCGGCTTGTTGGTGGTCTGGCCGCCGAAGAACGCCGCCTTGCCGCTGCCCTTGCTGTGGCACAGCGCGATGAAGCCCAGATCGTTGATCTCCTTCTCGCGACGGTCGGTGATGGCCACCTGGGTCGGACAGAAGATTTCCTTGATGCCCTCGTCCTCGCCGCTGCTGAAGGTATAGATCGGCAGGCCTTCGACCAGACCGCCGCCTTCGACGCCGCGGATCGCCGCGGTCCAGCTGTACAGCGAGAAGGCGTTGGTGATGCGTTCGGCCAGGAAGTACGCGGCATTGCCCCACAGGAAATGGGTGTTGTCGGGAACGCGGTTGTCGGACAGCACATCTTCCTCGAAGATGAAACCTTCGGCCGGCAGCGTGTTCTGCCCGTACGGCAGGCGCAGCATCACCTTCGGCAAGACCAGCGAGACGTAGCGCGAATCCTCGGTGCCGCGGAATTCCGACCACTCCGTCAGGTCCGCGCCTTCGAAGATCTTGGCGAGATCGCGCGGCCTGGCCAGATCGCCGAAATCATCGAGACCGAACATCTTCGGCGACGCTGCCGCCAGGAACGGCGCGTGCGCCGCCGCCGCCACCTCGGCCATCTTGCCGATGAAGGTCATGTTGGAGTGATCCGGCCCGATCTCGTAACCGCCGAGCAGCATGCTGTAGGGCGAGCCGCCGAAGGTGCCGTACTCCGCTTCGTAGATCATCTTGAACAGCTTGCTCTGGTCGAACTCCGGCGCCTTGGACATGTCGTCCTGCAGTTCCGACAGCTGGGCGTTGAAGATGCGCAGCTTCAGCCGCGTGCTGGTCTCGGTGCGCGATACCAGATGGAACAGGCCGCGCCAAGTGGCTTCCATCGCCTTGAAGCCGTCGCTATGCATGATCACCGAGAGCTGCTTGCTGAGCGCGGCATCGATAGCCGCAACGGCGGTATCGATCGATACCGCCGAGCCGAAGCCAACGCCCTTGCCGCTGGCTGCGGTCACGACCGGGAACACATCCGCCTTCAGCGCATCGGCCAAGTCTTTCGCAAACGCTTCGTTGTTCGGGAAGCGATCGCTGACCGGGAACGCGTTCTCCAGTTTTTGCTTGATCTTCGTATCGAGATCCAGATTGTAAGCAGTAGGTGCAGCCAAGGTGTTGATCAGCGGCAGCAGTGTGGTCGCGTGTCCGTCCAGCTTCGTCTTGTCGGCTTCGGACACATTGGTCGCTGGTGTCGCCAGCGCGCCGGACATCGTCTCGACCTCGGTCGCTGCTGCTCCCATGGGCGTAGCGAGCGCAGTCAGCGCAGCCAGTCCCGCTGCGCTCGCCTTGTTCTTATCGCCATCGGGCAGTGCGCCCTGAGCCGTGACCGCAGCGTTGAGCAGATCCGAAGACGTTTTCAGCGCCGATGCAGCGACCTTCAGCTTGTCCGCTGCGGCCTGGAGTTTCTCTGGCACGGCGGGTATCTCGGCCGTTGCGGGCTGTGCGTTTACAGCGGGCGCCGTGGCTGTTGCGGGCGCAGCGAGCGTCTCAGGTTTCGCGGGCGTCGGTTTCGCGTCGTCGATCGCCTTGAGTGCATCGTTCAGCGCAGCGAGCGCCGACCTTGACGACGCAACCCACGGCACGGCGATAGTCGAATCCTCTACGCATTTCTCCATCTCGACGATGGCTTTATCGAGATTTTTCGCCGCGACGTCGTCGACCTCGGCCCGCGCCTGCGCGTCGCGCAGGGACTTGCGCCGTTGATAGATCGCTTTAAGCATATCTACTTTTTGGACGACCCTGATCGGCTCGAAATCGTCCATGGAGGCGAACACCAGCGCGCCACCGATCGTGGGAACGGGCGCGTCGGCGGCGCGGACGCTCAGCACGTCCTCCACTTTCGCCAGGTCGACGCGCGGCATGCTCTGCTTGAGTACGTCGTTGAAGTTGTCGCGATCGATCTCGACGATCTTCCTTTCCTTGTACTCCGGAGGTACCGGCGTCGCGGCAAGGGTGTCGCGGTCTCCGGAGAGATCCGCGAAAATGCCGACGACGAACGGAAGCTCGCGCTTCTCGATGGCGCCATTGGTATGGACGTCGTAGGTGATGCGCACACGTGGTGGACGCACCCGCAACAGCTTCTTCTGAATGCTTTCGCTCATTCGCTTGCCCCAATCCAGGGTTGTGTTGATATTCGATGCGTCCGACTTGCGGACCCGTGTCGGCTGCCGGACTCATGCAACCTTCGCAACTCCGGGCGATCCATCGCGATCGCGTGGGCGGCCCATCGCTGCTTCATGGATACCAATAACAAGTAGCGTGCCAACTTTAGAGCCACGCTCAAATCGTTGATAACGATGCGTTTTCGCGATTCCCGACGCATACAGACCCAGGCGGGGCGAGTACAAAAACACCCGGTAGCGGCGACGCCTGTCGATCCGCGAATCCCCGTTTCCATGCAGCAGATCCTGTTGGTTCAACCCATCGCGATCGATCAGCGCAGCGCAGACGACCGTGCACGGCAGTAGGTGTGATTTTCACCGCATGGGTCGGATTCCACCCACATTTTTCGGAACGGCCATGTCCATGACATCGGCTCGGCATCCGGAAGAATGCGGCTGGAAAACCTGCGATCGGTCGTCGACAGCGCATGGCGCGATTGCTAAGCTCCAAAGCAATCCGCGGCGATGGACGACAGCGATGAGCAGTACAGATCGAACTGGAAAATTCGGTCCCGGTGCGATCTCCGCAGCGGAAAAAGCGGTCGGCGGCGGCGGCGCTCTTCCCACCCCGCCGCCCAGGCCCGGCGCGCTGCATGCGTCTTCGCTGGCAGCGCAGTCCGTCACCGAAACACTGGCGGCCACAGTTCAGCCAACGCCGGCCGCGCCTTTGTCGCCGCTGAGCGATGAAGCCGTCAAGGCAAAAATAGCCAGGGCGGGCTTACGGCAATTCAAACGTCCCTTCCCCGCGCCCGGCAAGATCACCACGCCGACCGGGAATGCCTCCGCGTACAACGTGTTCGAGAGGAATACCCAAGGGCAGAGAATCGCTTACATCCACACCTCGACCGATGATTTTCCCGGCACGACCGAGCCGAAGGAATATGTGGATATCGCAAAACACATCACCCCGACCGCCGCCGCTGCCGTGCTGGGCAGTGGACCGTTGAGTGCCGAGGAAACCGTGGCGGCACGACGGGCAGCCACCACGGCGAAGGCGCTGGAACTGGTTTCCGAGCAGCAGCGTAACGCTGGCGGAAAACACGCGAGAGCGGCGTTGCGCACGATCTCTCTACAGCAGCTGACCCCACAGGCGACCTATGCGGGCGACACGCCGGCATTTGCGCAGGCCAATACCGTGCAATATCACCGGGATGTCATTTCGGGGGCCAAGCCGGTCACGCCAGGCTTCAGAAAAGTGGTGGAGAACTTCTCGGACAGTTCGGACGATGAATCCGTCGCCGCGCTGCCGCCAACCGACGCGATTCGCCGGTACCGTCTGATCACGGAAACCAAAGCCGTGCGCGACAGGCTCACTGCGGATGCCGGCGCGGGGACGGAGGGTAGCCAGCCCCCTGTACGGCAGTCACGGAAGCGTGCCGCCCCGGCCCCGGTGAAATGGGAAAACGAACCGGAGCTGGAAAGACCCTCAAAACGCCCAAGAACCCGGGCCGTGGCACGCAAGGAAGCCGAATCCGCAAAGGCGACGCAGGACCATCCTCCGACCGAAGCGCGCGCGACGCACAAGCATTCTGCGGAGCGGGAAAAAGAACCGGATCGGAAGCGGGACAGCAAACGCAGAAGAAAATAAGCGTTGCGGCGATCGCTCGCAGAGGCATCACCGACTGCCGACATCCGGTAGGTTGCCGGCATCCCGCTGCAGGCATATCGATCGAACCGCCGCGGCCAAGTCATGCTTCGTCGAATCGCGCATGCTTCGTCGAATCGTACATGCTCCGTCGAATCGCGCATGCTTCGTCGAAGCATGATCCGGCCGTCAAACGCTGCGCCCAAGATCGCTTTGCATGGTCAGCATCGCAGTCCTTGCCGAAATATCGGTTTACGCCGAGGGACAGGCGAAGCGCGTCAGGTTCATCGCCTGCCGCTGCCATCGAATATGGACAATGGCACCGCGATGCGGGTATCCGAACCCATGCGCTCGAACAGCGTGCGCAATTCCTCGACGCTGTCTTCGCGGCGCTGTAGAGGCCCGCGTCGATACAGCACCTCATGCGCGCTGGGCGGCGCCGGGCGAAAGTCGAGCGCATCGAAGCCCAGCTTCTGCAAGGCACGACGCGAAGGCGCATTGTCCTCGAACACCTTGGCGTAGCACACACGCATCCCGCGGTCGGCATGCGCGTGATCCAGCAACAGCTGCGCCGCCGCCGGTCCCAGGCCGTAGCCCTGGAAATCGCGCCCCAACCAGTAATAGAAAAAACCGACGCCGCCGCGAAGAATCAGGCTGACGCTGCCGATGAAGCCCCACTCCGGGTGAATCACCGCGTACATGCACTGGTCGCCATAGCCCCAACACTGATCCAACCAGCGATGCCAATGGGCGTGATCGGCGAAGGTGGGCATGCAGCAGCGCTCGGCGATGGCCGGGTCGTAGTATTGCCAGGCGAAATCGCCCGCATGGTGATGTCCCATCGGTTCCAGGCGCAGCGATTCGCCGACGATAGGCGATGCGACGCGTTCGATGAAAGCGAGCCATCGTTGCAGCGCATCGTGGGTCGCGCCGGGCCAATGGTCGGTCGGACGCAACAGCGCCATGGTCCGACAGCGCGACAGCGCCGACTGCGACGCGCCCAGCCGCAGTTCCGCATCCACCCGCAGCGGACCGGCCCAGTCGGGCAGTTCGCCGGCCGCGTCCAGACTTTCGGCCGTCGTCAGCGACAGCGGCCAGTCGCACCACGCGCAGGCGAGCTGCAACAGCGTCTGCCTGACGGCGACCGGCGCCGCCCAGGCATGGCGCGCGGCTTCGCGCAGCCGCATCAGCCATGCGATGCGCGCATCCGGCGGAAGCTCGAACGCGCGCGCCAGCACTTCGGGCAGCCATTGCTCCAGCGCGCGGGGCGACCACTGCGCGGACTCCAGCGCGTCCCAGAGGGTCGAAAGCGACAGGCTGGCAGACGAGTCGCCCTGAGATGCACGCTGCGATGCTTCATCCGTCTGCGCGATCGCGTACATACATTTCTCCTGGTGCGGTGGTCGTCCACCGTCGACTATGTCATCGATCCGATGGCATCAGCGAAGACGCCGGCCGAATCTCGCCGGAATATGCGCGGCATTGGCCTGCGCATCGTTCGGATGCGCGACCCACGGACCGCCGACGTGCCCGGCAGGCGGCAGGCCCATCAGCGCCCCTCTGACATGATGCACTTCAGCGCCCGCAGCGTTGACCACTCTCTCTACATGCTCGATCCGGACGATGGCATGGCCGAACGCATTTTCTTCCGGATTCTCCCGATGGTTGTCGTTGGTATGGATACGCACATTGAAGTGGCGAGCGGGGTCGTCTCTATCCGGAACCCTGAAATTGCGGCCGGTCCGGATCTGTCGCCGCCCGCCGCCCAGATCGGGATGCCATCCCATCTCCTGGCTCGGATGCATCTGACTCAGCAGTGCGCGCGCATCGATGCTTCCACGCGGATCCCTGAGCGCTTCGAAGTTGTCGCGGCCGAAGGCTCTGGGCGGCATCAACGGATCCTGTTCCAACGCAGTCGCATGGATCAAATCCGCCTGCGGCAGCGAATTGCGTCTGCTGCGCCCTTTGTTCTCGGCGTTCAGAAACTCCATCGCGCCTTTGTGCTCACCGCTGGCATAGCCCCTGCCTCTCCCGCCCCTTCCACCGTCCATGATCCTGATCCTTTCTTGTGATTGCTGTGAAGACTGCGATCGTGCCCATGCGGCGATGGAAACCGAACGCGCTGGGCGCAGTCCGTCGCCCGGTTCGGCCGAAACGATGCCGCGCACGGTCAGGTCGTACGCGTGCGGGTTTTCGATTCCGCCGCGCCCGCCCCCCGTCCACGCCGGGCCGGTCGCGCCTAGATGATGAAGTGGTATTGGCGGAAGCCGCAGCAAGTTCCGCGCCAGACCCGTAATCCATTCCTTCAGCCTTAAAACAAGGGCTTGCGGCAAATGCCTGCGCGAAGCGCTCATGCGCGAGGTATTTTTCGACTCACCATCGGCGCTTGCGCATTCATGGTCGATGGACCGGAACACGTCATGCCGGCGCGCGCTGGCGCCGTCATTTCGTTCGCATCGAAGGCATGGGTCGATTCCGACCCGGTGGGTGGTTTTTCACCTCAGGATCCAGGCGCATGGATACGCGCACCGATGACAGGCTCCGGACGATTCATGGATCGATGGGCGGACACGGCCGCACGGATCGCCTCGGCAATCATTTCAAGCGTTCCGATCAAGTCACTCCGATCAAGTCACTCGATTGCCGCGCGCGCTCAAACCGCCCGGGTCAGGCTGCGCGGACGACGCCACAGCAGTTGGTTGCCGATAGTGAAGGATTCGATCTCGCCTGAAGCGACAAGGCGCTCCAGCGCGATCTGGGTCACCACCGGCGATTCCGCCAACCCGGGCCAGCGGATCCACCAGCGATGGACGCCCTCGATCGTGTCCGCGCTTTCCGGGCGCTGGGCCAGATAGACGCGGATGGCATTCTCGGCAAATTCAACCAGTTGCTCGTCCATGGGAGGCGGGTTCGACCTCGGTGCGTCGCAGAATCGCGTTTGGAGGATATCGCGGCGGCGGCCCGAATTGCCGCTATCCGGCATTGTGCCCGGTAGCCGCGTCCGATCTTGTCTGCATTCAAGCGGCCTGCACCGGC
The DNA here is from genome assembly GCA_040386495.1 of Pseudomonadota bacterium. Taxonomy (GTDB): domain Bacteria; phylum Pseudomonadota; class Gammaproteobacteria; order Xanthomonadales; family Xanthomonadaceae; genus Lysobacter_I. Next base: position 15,161 of record JAZKFJ010000008.1, on the reverse strand, counting down.
GCGATACCGATCCCGCATCGCAGGTCGGCTATCGGCGCTCCGGTCCGCGGGCCTACCCTGCGCCGGATCAGGCGACCTGATCTTCTAAACCGCCGAGTTTGTATTTGCGCACCAGCTTGCCGAACGCGCTGCGCTCCTGCTTCGACAGGCGCGCGGCCTGGGAAATGTTGCCGCCGGTGCGCGCCAGCATCGCGCGGACATAGCTGCGCTCGAATTCGGCCACGGCGTTGGCCTTGGCGTCGCGGAAGGGATGGTCGATACCGTCGGCGGGGACTTCGACGGGCACCTCACCCATCAACAGATTGCGGGACTCGCGCAGCCGCAGTTCGGCATCGTCGCTCATCAGGAATTCGCGATGGATGATGTTCTCGAGTTCGCGCACGTTGCCGGGCCAGCGATATTGCTCCACGAACGCAAGACCTTCGGCATGCAGCGGTTTCAACGGCATCCGGTATTGATGGCTCAGACGCTGCAGCACCGCGCCGGCGAGCACCGCCGCATCGCCCTGGCGGTCGCGCAGGGCCGGCATGTGCAGGGACAGGACATTGAGCCGGTACAGCAGATCCTGTCGAAACTGGCGCTTCTGGGCGAGGTCGGCCAGATCGGCGTTGCTGGCCACGAGCACGCGCACATCCACCTGGCGCAAGCCGCCGCCGCCGACGCGGCGATAGGTATGGTCCTGCAGGAACCGCAGCAGCGCGGCCTGCGCCTTGGCGCTCAGCGTATCCACTTCGTCGAGGAAGAACGTGCCGCCCGCGGCTTCGCCGATCAGGCCCGCGGATGCCGTCTTGGCGTCGGTGAAGGCGCCGCGCTCGTGGCCGAACAGTTCGCTCTCGACCAGGGAATCGGTGAGCGATCCGCAGTTCACCGGCACGAAGGGTTTGTCGGATCGCGCGCTGAGATAGTGGATCGCGCGTGCCGCCAGTTCCTTGCCCGTCCCCGTTTCCCCGGCTATCAAGACGGTCGCGTCCAGCTTCGCCAACCGATGGATCTGGTCGATGATCTTGCGGAATTGCGGAGACGAACCGATAAGGTTGAAGCGCGAATGATCTTCCATGAGTCCCCCCGGACCTTGCGACCATCATCGTGGATACCGGCGTTCCCTGCTGCGACGCATCGGGCGGAGATCGATGGAGCCGATCGAGCCCCGACGCGAGGTTCGGGTTTCAACGACGGTCTTGTTTTGAGCGGTCTTGTCGCGAAACCGGCGCACGCGCTGGAATCGTTCGTAGCGCGGCTCCGCATCGATGACCGATGGCACAGCCCGCCTCTACCGCTTCCCCATTGTTCCGCTATCTGCGATGCCATCGATTCCGATCCGATGCCCCATCGGTACGCTTGCAGGCAGCGCTTCATGTACGCACAAACCCGTGCGCTTCGACCAGTGCGTTATATTTAACAAATGGTGAGAATCGCTCCCTTTTTCCGCCGAAGAACACCAGTACCGGCGATAAAAGCGAGCAAGGACAGCGATACTGATCATAGTGTCGTCAGTATCGCTGGCTGATCAGCGTGACTATACGTCGCAGCGTTTGGATGGCCAAAGATTCGCGACGAAAGAAGCATATCGCCGAGCCGATCAGAAACCCGCTCAGGTCGCCAGATTGATCCAGGTCGCCTTGACTTCGGTGTATTTCTCGAAGGCATGCAGGGATTTGTCGCGGCCGTTGCCGGACTGCTTGTAGCCGCCGAACGGTGCGGTCATGTCGCCGCCGTCCCAGTAGTTCACCCAGACGCTGCCAGCGCGGAGTTTGCGCGCGACGCGATGCGCGCGGCCGATGTCGCGCGTCCAGACGCCGGCAGCCAGACCGTACTCGGTGTCGTTGGCCATGCGCAGCGCATCGGCTTCATCGTCGAACGCGATCACCGACAGCACCGGGCCGAAGATTTCCTCGCGGGCGATGGTGTGCGTGTGCTCGACGCCGTCGAATACGGTCGGTTCGATGTAGCAACCGCCGGCGACGATGTCGGCGCGTTTGCCGCCCAGCAGCAGGCGCCCGCCATCGGCTTCGCCTTTCGCGATGTAGTCCAGCACCCGCGCGGTCTGGCCTTCGTCGACCATCGCGCCCATCGGCGCGCCGGGTTCCAACGGATGCCGCGGGTACATGCTTTTGCCGGCCTCGACCACCGCGGCGACGAACGCGTCCTTGATCGAGCGTTCCACCAGCAGCCGCGACGCCGCGGTGCAGACTTCGCCCTGGTTGTAGAAGATGCCGCCGGCCGCGGCCTTCGCGGCTGCGGCCAGATCCGGCGCGTCGGCGAAGACGATGTTCGGACTCTTGCCGCCGCATTCCATGTAGGCGCGCTTCATGTTCGAGCGACCCGCGCACTGCAGCAGGTGTTTGCCCACGGCGGTGGAGCCGGTGAATACCAGGCCGTCGACGTCCATATGCAGCGCCAGCGGCTCGCCGGCGCCTTTGCCGAAGCCCGGGACAACATTGAGGACACCGGCGGGAATGCCGGCCTCCATCGCGATCTCGGCCAGACGGATCGCGGTGAGCGGCGACTTCTCCGACGGCTTCAGCACCACCGAATTGCCGGTCGCCAGCGCGGGCGCGATCTTCCACGTGGCCATCAGCATCGGGAAATTCCACGGCACGATCGCGCCGACCACGCCCAGCGGCTCGCGGGTGATCAGGCCCAGTTCGTCCGGGCCGGTCGAAGCGACTTCGCCGTACACCTTGTCCAGCGCTTCGCCGGTCCAGGCCATGCAGCGGATGGTCGCGCCCACGTCGACGGCGCGCGCATCGCTGACCGGCTTGCCCATATCCAGCGACTCGAGCAGCGCCAGTTCGTCGCCGTACTGCTCGATGAGCTGCGCGAACCAGATGAGGACTTTCTTGCGGTGCGTGGGCTTGGCGTTCGCCCAGACACCGGCTTCGAAACTGCGTCGCGCGGCGGCCACCGCGCGTTCGATGTCCTCGGCCTCGCCCTCGGCGACCTTGCCCAGCACCCGCCCGTCGATCGGGCTGATGCAGTCGAAGGTCTTGCCGCTGGCGGCGTCGACGTAGCGACCGTCGATGAAGGCCTGGGTGCGGATGCGCAGGCCATCGGCGAGCGCCTGCCAGGTGTCTCGGGTGCGGGGAGCAGTCATGGAGAGGAATTCCTGAGAGACGCAGGGAGAAGGCTCAGAACGTGGCCGGGGTGTTGGCGCTGACGAGGATCGCGTCGTCCTCGCCGATGTTGCGGAAGCGGTGCGGGATGCGGCTCTCGAAGTAATAGGCCTCGCCTGGGCCGAGGATGCGGACCCGGTCGCCCACGGTCACTTCGACCTGGCCCTGGACGATCACCCCGCCCTCCTCGCCTTCGTGCGCCAGCATGCTTTCGCCGGTATCGGTGCCGGGCGGCATGACTTCGCGAAGGATGCACATCTGCCGCTGCGGCCGGCGCTGGCCGACCAGATAGTAATGAATGTCGTTGTTGCCGACGTCGGGCTGCTCGCCGCGCTCGTAGAACGGGCTGTCGACCGGGCCTGCGTCGAGATCGAGGGTGAAGAAGTCGGCCAGCGAGATCGGAATCCCGTCCAACACTTTCTTCAGCGAGCTGACCGAGGGGCTGACCTTGTTCTGTTCGATCAGGGAAATGGTGCTGTTGGTCACGCCGACCCGCTTGGCCAGCTCGCGCTGGCTGAGGCCCTTGGTTTTGCGGACGAGTTGCAGGCGTGCGCCGATATCCATTCAGAATCCGTCGACTTTGCTGTTGCCGGATACTTTACACGGATGCGCAACCCGGGCGTTACATGAGGTTTTCAGCATCGGTTGTAAAGTTTTTTCAACGCGTTAAGCTTCGCAGACCGAGTTGCCTGCACCTCGACGCCGGCTTGTACGTCCTGCCCAAACCGCCTGCTCGAACCGCCCGTACCGCCGACCTGGAGCCTGTTCATGAGCGACGATCGTCCCGTCCTGCCCGCCGCCGGCTACGGGGAGCACTACCTCCGGCAGGCGACGAGCCCACCCGAAGCCATGGACGCGTTCTGGATGCCGTTCTCGGCCAATCGCCAGTTCAAGTCGGCGCCGCGGCTGATGGCCAGCGCCGCGGGCATGTTCTACACATCGGTCGACGGCCGCGAGATCCTCGACGGCACCGGCGGCCTGTGGTGCTGCAATGCCGGCCACTCCCGCCCGCGCATCGTCGAAGCGGTGCAACAGCAGATCGCCACCCTCGATTTCGCGCCGACCTTCCAGATGGGCCATCCGCTGCCGTTCGCGCTGGCCGAACGTCTGGTCGCCATCACCCCCGATCATCTCAATCATGTGTTCTTCACCAATTCCGGGTCGGAAGCGGTAGACACGGCGCTGAAGGTCGCCCTCGCCTATCACCGCGCCCGCGGCGAAGGCCAGCGCACCCGCCTGATCGGCCGCGAGAAGGGCTATCACGGCGTCGGTTTCGGCGGCATTTCGGTGGGCGGCCTGCCCAACAACCGCAAATGGTTCGGCAGTCTGCTGCCGGGCGTGGATCATCTGCGCCACACGCTCGATATCGAACGCAACGCGTTCAGCCGCGGCCTGCCGGAGCATGGCGTGGAACTGGCGGAGGATCTGGAACGCCTGGTGCTGCTGCACGATGCCAGCACGATCGCGGCGGTCATCATCGAACCTGTCGCCGGTTCGGCGGGCGTGGTGCTGCCGCCGAAGGGCTATCTCGAACGCATCCGCGCGATCTGCGACAAGCACGGCATCCTGCTGATCTTCGACGAGGTGATCACCGGATTCGGCCGCGTCGGCAAAGCGTTCGCGGCGCAGCGTTTCGACGTGCAGCCGGACATGATCACCGCCGCCAAGGGATTGACCAACGGCTGCGTGCCGATGGGTGCGGTGTTCGTGTCCGACGGCATCCACGACGCCTTCATGCACGGCCCGGAAAACCTCATCGAACTGTTCCATGGCTACACCTATTCCGGTCATCCGCTGGCCTGCGCCGCCGCGCTGGCGACGCTGGATACCTACGCCGAGGAAAATCTGTTCGAGAAAGCCATCGAACTGGAAACCTATTGGGCCGATGCCATCCATGCCCTCCGCGCCCTGCCGAACGTCGTCGACATCCGCAACATCGGCCTGATCGGCGCGATCGAACTGGCGTCGCGCCCAGGTGCGCCCGGCGCCCGCGCCTACGACGTGTTCACCCGCTGTTTCCATGAGGAAAACCTGCTGATCCGGGTGACCGGCGACGTCATCGCACTGTCGCCGCCGTTGATCCTGAGCCGCGGGCATATCGATAGAATTTTCCAGACCCTTGCGCATGTGATCGGCCAGACCGCCTAATGCGCGCCATCCACCCTATCCACGGTATCCAGTCATGCTGATCGGCGTCCCCAAGGAAATCAAAAACCACGAGTACCGCATCGGCCTGACCCCGGCCGGCGCGCGCGAACTCGTCGGCCACGGCCACAAGGTGATGGTGCAGCGCGATGGTGGAAAATCCATCGGCCTGACGAACGAGATGTATCAGAAAGCCGGCGCCGAAATCGTCGATACCGCGGAAGAAATCTTCCGTCGCGCCGAGATGATCATCAAGGTCAAGGAACCGCAGCCGGTCGAGGTCGCGATGCTGCGCGAAGGCCAACTTCTGTACACCTATCTGCACCTCGCGCCTGATCCCGCGCAGACCGAAGGCCTGATCAAATCCGGCTGCACCGCGATCGCCTACGAAACCGTCACCGATCGCAAGGGCGGCCTGCCGCTGCTGGCGCCGATGAGCGAAGTGGCCGGACGCATGTCCATCCAGGCCGGCGCGCACGCGCTGGAAAAAGCCCAGGGCGGCTCCGGCGTGCTGCTGGGCGGCGTGCCCGGCGTGAAGCCGGCGGAAGTGCTGGTGATCGGCGGCGGCGTGGTGGGCATCAACGCCGCGCGCATGGCGATGGGCCTGAACGCGCACGTCACCATTCTCGACCGCTCGCTGGATCGCCTCAAATATCTCGACGAGGTCTACGGCCATCAGCTGACCACGATCTACTCGACCCACGACGCCATCGAAGAGCGCCTGCCCGATACCGATCTGGTGATCGGCGCGGTGCTGATTCCCGGCGCCGCGGCGCCGAAGCTGATCTCGCGCGATCAACTGAAACTCATGCGCCCGGGCTCGGTGCTGGTCGACGTCGCCATCGATCAGGGCGGCTGCTTCGAGACCTCCAAAGCCACCACCCACCAGAACCCGACCTACGAAGTGGACGGCGTGATTCATTACTGCGTCGCGAACATGCCCGGCGGCGTCGCCCGCACCTCCACGTTCGCGCTGACCAACGCCACCCTGCCCTTTGCCGTGCAGTTGGCGAACAAGGGCGCGAAGAAGGCGATGCTGGACGACGAGCATCTGCTCAACGGCCTCAACGTGCATGCAGGCAAGATCACCTACAAGGCGGTCGCCGAAGACCTCGGCTACGAGTACGCGCCTGCGGCGATCGCGCTGTCGCTGACCTGAGGATTGCATCGGGTGCGCCTCGGCGCACCGGCTTTGCGTAGGAGCGGCTTCAGCCGCGAGCTTTTGCGCGACGACACGTTGGCGACGGATGGTTTTGTGGGGAGGAGCTCGCGGCTGAAGCCGCTCCTACATAAGCCGCTCTACAAACAACGGCGGGACGGATATGGCTTTGATTCCACACTTCATCGGTGGCGCTTCATTCGAATCGGCAGATCGCTACGCTGACGTATTCGATCCCGCCACCGGACAGGTCACCAGTCGCGTGCCGCTGGCATCGCCCGATGATGTCCGCGCCGCCGTCGATGCCGCAGCCGCCGTATTCCCCGCATGGGCCGACACCACGCCGCTGAACCGCGCGCGGGTGATGTTCAAGTTCAAGGAACTCCTGGAACGTCACGCCGGCGATCTCGCCTCGATCATCACTTCCGAACACGGCAAAGTGTTGTCGGACGCGAAGGGCGAAGTCACCCGCGGCATGGAAGTGGTCGAATTCGCCTGCGGCATTCCGCATCTGCTCAAGGGCGAGCATTCGATGAACGTCGGCCGCGATGTCGACAGCTGGAGCGAATACGCGCCGCTGGGCGTGGTCGCCGGCATCACCCCGTTCAATTTCCCGGCGATGGTGCCGCTGTGGATGTTCCCGGTCGCCATCGCCTGCGGCAACACCTTCATTCTCAAACCGTCCGAACGCGACCCATCGGCGTCGCTGTTCATGGCCGATCTGCTGAAACAGGCGGGTCTGCCCGACGGCGTGTTCAACGTCGTCCACGGCGACAAGGTCGCAGTGGATGCGCTGCTCGACGAACCGCGCTTGCAGGCGATCAGCTTCGTCGGCTCCACGCCCATCGCCGAATACATCTATGCCCGCGGCAGCGCCAACGGCAAACGCGTGCAGGCCTTGGGCGGCGCGAAGAACCACATGGTCGTGCTGCCCGATGCGGATCTCGACGGCGCGGTGTCGGCGCTGCTCGGCGCCGGCTACGGCTCCGCGGGCGAACGCTGCATGGCGATTTCCGTCGCGGTCTGCGTCGGCGACGCCACCGCCGATGCGCTGGTCGCGAAGCTCGCGCCGAAAGTCGCGGCGCTGAAGATCGGTCCGGGCTGCGTTGATCCCGGCTGTGCAGAACCAGAGATGGGCCCGCTGGTCACCGCCGCGCATCGCGAGAAGGTGGTCGGCTATGTCGATGCCGGCGTCGCCGAGGGCGCGGCGCTGGTGGTCGACGGTCGCGGCCACACGGTCGACGGCCACGACAACGGCTTCTTCCTCGGCGGCTGCCTGTTCGATCGCGTGACCGCGGATATGCGGATCTATCGCGAGGAAATCTTCGGCCCGGTGCTGTGCGTGATGCGCGTCGCCGATTTCGACGCCGCGCTCGATCTGGTCAACGCGCACGAATACGGCAACGGCACCGCGATCTTCACCCGCGACGGCGGCGCCGCGCGCGCGTTCGCGCATCGCGTGCAGGCCGGTATGGTGGGCGTGAACGTACCGATCCCGGTGCCGATGGCCTTCCACAGCTTCGGCGGCTGGAAGCGTTCGATCTTCGGCCCGCTGCATGTCCACGGCCCCGACGGCGTGCGTTTCTACACGCGTCTGAAGACGATCACCGCGCGCTGGCCGGAAGGTGCGCTGCACGCGGAATCGAAGCAGGCCGAATTCGTCATGCCCACGATGAAATAAGCACCGCACCCGGTCACGCGCGTCCCGGCGAACGACGAGCGGTCTGTCTCAGGTGATGTCATGAGTCAACCGGATACAACCACACCCGTCGCCGCCGATCGTATCGATCAGGCCTTCACCCGCACCTCGCCTTACGGCACGCATGCCGAACCCACTTATTCCGGCGCGCTGAGTTTCCTGCGCCGCAGGTACACGAAGGATCTGACCGGCGTCGATGTCGCCGTCGTCGGCGTGCCCTTCGATCTCGCCACCACCAACCGCCCGGGCACGCGCCTCGGCCCGCGCGCGATCCGCGCGGCGTCGGCATCGCTGGCGTGGTGCGCGCCGTACGCGTGGGACTTCGATCCCTGCGAGCGTTTGAACGTGATCGACTGGGGCGACGCGCACTTCGACCAGGGCCGCCCGGAACGCGTGCCCGACACGCTGCGCGAGACCTTCCGCGCATTCGGGGCGGCCGGCGTCGCAACCCTTGCGCTCGGCGGCGATCACTTCATCAGCTATCCCATCCTGCAGGCGCTGCAAGAAGCGCACGGCCCGCTCGCGCTGATCCATTTCGATGCGCACAGCGACACGTGGGAAGATCACGATGAGCGTGTCGACCACGGCACGATGTTCTGGCATGCGGCCAGGACCGGCATCGTCGATGTCGCCCACTCGATCCAGATCGGCATGCGCACCTTGAACCCGGACGATCACGGCTTTCGCGTGCTCGACGCGCGCTGGCTGCACGCGCACGGCGCGGACGCGTGCATCGCCGCGATCCACGAACGTGTGGGCGACCGCAAGTGCTACGTCAGCTTCGACATCGACTTCCTCGATCCGGCCTTCGCGCCCGGCACCGGCACGCCGGTGGTCGGCGGTTTCACCACGCACGATGCGCTGCGGCTCATCCGCGGACTCGCTGGATTGAATATCGTGGGCATGGACGTGGTGGAAGTGTCGCCGCCCTACGATCACAGCGAACTCACCGCGCTTGCGGGCGCGTCGATCGCACAGGAATTGCTTGCGGCGTATGCGAGCCGGTATCCGGAACGGGCGTGACCCGGAAAAGCCCAAGGGGCTTCGGATGCCGATGAAGTTCAGTTCGTTGCCAGCATGGAGTCGACGCCACATGCGTTTTCGGGGAGGTCGGCCAGTACGCCGAATTGATCCGGGTCTTTTTCCAGTCTCGCTTCGTAAGCGTTGAAGTAGATCGAAGACAATTTCGAGAAGCGCGAGAGATCATGCCGATCCATGGCTGCCATCTGGCTGCGAATCGAGGATTCCAGTTCGCTGTAATCCGAAGCATCGAACGGCATTTCGTGCATTTTCGCACGTTCACGAATCATCATCAAAGCGTTCGAGGCGGCCAATGCCTTCAGTTCATCGGATCTGATCGAGACCACGCCGAGCGGGCTCGCTATCTCGCCGGTCGCATAGGCGAGGGAAACCGCCCGGATCGCCTCGATGTTACCGGCTTCGGCCGCACGATTGAGCATGCGCTCGGCGTTCACGCGATAAGCGATCGCGACGCGTTGATCGTCCTGCGATTTCCCCAAGTCCTGCCCCCGCGCAGGCTCGACGAATCTCGACATGGAAGACTGATAGCCCGCAAGCGCGGACTGAACGATCCAAGCTTTCGATTCTGCTATCTGATTTTCATCGATACCGGCGCACATGGCTTCGACACGCTCTTCCCGATAACTTGTTGCCATGACGAATTTCTCTGCCTGTTCCTCATTCATGCTTGCCAGGTATGCGTCGGGATATCGATCCATGAAATGGCCGGCATGGTAACGCGCGCAAAGATCGAGTGCCGCAGACAGCACACAGGCTGCATTGGCTTCGCCAACGTCGGCTGCGCGGACAAGCGTGGCGACCTGATTCTTCAATGGCATCGAGGGATGGTATGCGGAGGTTTGAGGGGCGCCGACCCGAGTCATTGTTTTCGTCACGCCGAAGGAGTACGGAGGCATCGGACTCGAATCATCCGCATTGTCCATGGCGACATCCGGTATGGATTTTTCGTCCATGCCATGATCCTGCGCAATGAAGAACGCAAACATGACGAACGCGATCGCCGGCATCGTCGCCGCCGAAAAAGCGTAAAGAGATCGCATGCTGGAATTCTGGCGACTTTTTTCGTATCCCGACTCATTCACGGCGAAAGCCTCTTCTTCAGGCCCACAAGATAGACATATTCTTCAGCGCGTTCATCGTGATCCATTGATGCGGATACGATCGATGCTGGGCAAATGGAATGCGGCGAGAGCGACTTTCGCTTGCTCCCGCCGCATTCGAATCCATCGGAATTCAAATCTCCATGGTGAAGACTTGACGGACACTCGAACTACGGAATCATTCGAGTCTCAGACCGGACGGACGCTGGCCATTGGGATAGGTGTAGTATCTGAATGTCTGTTCCGACCACTTGCGCTTGAGCGTGGTCACAGTGCCCGCCACTGCGCCAGAGGTCCAGACATATCGGTCGCAGATCGGAAGAAGCGACAGGACGGGTCGGCACAACACCCCATTCTTGTCCCTGACCCAGACACCCTTGACGGTATATACCACTTTGTCGCGCTCGATGAAGGTCGAAGGCAGCGCGGTGTACCCGGGATTGAAAGTCGTCGCGACCGTAAACGTATCGGTATCGGTTTCGACGACCGAAAGCTCCGAGCTCAGCTGAGCCGTCATCTCACCCATCGGATAGGTTTCCTTCGCCGCAAGCTGGGTTCCGATCTTCCAGCTTGTGGCGACCGCGAACGATGTCGCCCTCGTGTAAGTGCAACTCACGGTCCCGGACGAGCTGCATTCCTGGGGGTTTCCGAACCACTGGAAGTATTTCCCCCAATATTGGCTTGAAGTCACGCTCTTTGTGCTTTTGCCGACTTCGACAAAGCCCGACACGCGGTTGGTGATGAGTCGATATTTGTACTCTTGCGCCATCGATGGCATCGAGGCGATGGACAGCAGCGCGGCACAGATGGCAAGGTGATTCTTATTCATGGCGATGGCTCCTGGTGGTAATGGCATGGTCATTTGATACCGAGCGCATAGATCACGGTGTTGCCGGCCGAAATTCGCTTCCCGGCATGGATTTGGCGTCGCAGATATGTCGCTTCGGCTTCGAGCGGTATCACGGAAAATACTTCACCCTCGATTTTCTGCAGCAGAACACCCTCACTTTTCGTCCCTAGTCCGGCCACGGTTTTTGCAATATCGGAAACGGCCGTCATCTCCGTGTCTCCTCCGTCGGAATCGAGAATCACCTGCCGTGACGCGGCCAATTCCGACTTGATCTGCGCGATGAGTCGCACCTTGTCGGCCGACCCCACGTTGAATACGACCGTGTCGTAGCCCCGATCGGTGAATTCGATACCAGCCGATTCCATATCGGCTTGGATCAATCCGCTGCGTGCCTTGTACGCGAGAAAAATCCTGGGTCGGTCTACACCCTGGACCGCATCGGAGGTCAAGTTCTCGAGGGCGCCCATTGGGCCCGGGACGGCCCTCTGCGGAGCATCTCGATTGGCAGCGCCGCTGCAGCCAAGCACGGTCATCGCCCCGCTCAGGAGCATTGCCGCCAGGATTCGCCGGCAGGACCCTCCTGTATGACGACCGATCGCTTCCGTCAGGTTCGTATCAGTACGATGAGTGGACGCAGGCAGCATGTTCTCCTCCCCTGTTCGCGTGCGTATGGTGCGTGGAAGCATTCGATGGCTTCTGGAAAGACCGGGTTCAATCCGGGAAGGGCTATTCGGCTTTGCCCGGGCAGGCCTTGAAGCGCGGTCAGGTTGCCTGTGCGCGCAACGGATGTCGTGCCAAATAATCACCAAACGTTCATCAAAACCTCATGACCCGATCTCGACGTTCCAGGTTCGATATAAAAATCATCATCAATCGATCAAAAAAATCATAATCCGATCACGCTCATCGATTTTTTGGATTTCAAATGATTGAAATCATGCATTCGCAAACCGGGATCGAAACCATTCCGGCAAAGACATCGCCCACGGCCGGATGGCCTTTTCCATGGAGGCCCCATCATCGATGCCGTCGAAGGCTGCCCTTCCAGTGCTTTTGCCGAGTCCGGCGCTCTGCCGGCGCCCGATCGCGCAGATGCCGCCGACGGCCCATGACGCCCGGTTTCAGGTGCGTGCATGACCCAGCGGACGGCGCCGCGGTTTTGCTGCAGAATCCGGACAGTAGCCCCCGCTCCGCATCCTGAGAATGCCATGCCCCCTTCCCCCGCCGACACCCGTACCGCGCACCGGATCTGCCCGTTCTGCGAAGCCGCCTGCGGCCTGACCGTGCAATTGCGAGGCGACGAGGTGGTCGCCGTCCGCGGCGACAAGGACGATGTCTTCAGCCGCGGCTATCTCTGCCCCAAGGGCGTCGCGCTGAAGGATCTGCACGACGACCCCGACCGCCTGCGCACGCCGATGATCCGTCGCGGCCAAGGCGCGGACGCGCGCTGGGAAGCCTGCGGCTGGGAAGACGCGTTCGCCGAGATCGAACGAAGGCTGTTGCCGCTGCTCGACGCGCACGGCCGCAGCGCGCTGGCATTGAGCTTCGGCAATCCCATCGTGCACAAGCTCGGATTGCAGTTGTACGTGCCGCGCCTGGCGCGCGCTGCGGGCACGCCGAACGTCTTCAGCGCTTCGACGCTGGACCAGATGCCCAAGCATGTCGCCTGCGGACTGATGTACGGACACTGGTTGAGCATTCCCGTGCCCGACATCGAACGCAGCGACCTGCTCATCGTGCTCGGCGCCAATCCCATCGCAAGCAACGGCAGTCTGTGGACCGTGCCGGATTTCCGCAGCAAGGCGCGCGCGCTGCACGAACGTGGCGGTCGCATGATCGTGATCGATCCGCGCCGCAGCGAAACCGCCGACGTCGCCGATGAACATCACGCGATCCGCCCCGGCGGCGATGTCTTCCTGCTGCTCGGCATGCTGCAGCATCTGCTCGCGAGCGGATCGCCGCGACTCGGCGCCGCCGAGGGTCGCGTGGCTGGTTTGGACGAATTGCAGGCGGCGGTGATGGCGTTCACGCCCGAACGCATGGCAGATGCCGCGGGCCTCGACGCGCCGACCATCCGCCATCTCGCCGACGCATTGCGCGAAGCCCCGCGCGCCGCGCTGTACGGCCGCATCGGCACCTGCACGCAGCCGTACGGCACGCTCTGCAGTTGGCTGATCGAAGTGTTGAACCTCGTCACCGGGCGCATCGACGCCGAAGGCGGCATGCGCTGGCCGCTGGCGCCCGCGTTCCAGGCCAACAGCACGGGCAAAGGCGGACGCGGACGCGGCGTGGTGATGGGACGCCGCCGTTCGCGAGTGAGCGGCGCGCCGGAAGTGATGGGCGAATTCCCGATGGGCTGTCTCGCCGAGGAAATCGACACGCCCGACAGCGATACCGGGCCGAAGGTGCGCGCCCTGATCACCATCGCCAGCAACCCGGTGCTGTCGGCGCCGAACGGCGCGCGCCTCGCCGCGGCGCTCGACGGTCTGGACTTCATGCTTAGCCTCGATATCTATCGCAACGAAACCACGCGGCATGCCGACGTGATCCTGCCGGCGCTCTCGCCGCTGCAGGAACCGCATTACGACGTCGCGTTCTCGCAGCTGGCGTGGACGCATGCCGCGCGTTTCAGTCCGCCGGTGCTGCCGGTCCCCGAAGACGCGTGGCCCGAGTGGCGGATCCTGATGCGGCTCGCGGCGATGTTGGAAGGCCACGATAGCGCCGCCGATGTCGATGCACGCGATGAGGATGCGTTGAAGAAGGATCTGCAGGGGATGCTCGCTGCCGCGGGCGTACCGGCCGAACAGCAGCCCGAACAGATCGCCGCCCTGCTCCGGGCCAGCGCGCATCTCTCCGGCCCGGAACGTCAGCTCGATCTGGGCCTGCGCGCTGGTCCGTGGGGCGATCGTTTCGGTGCGCGTCCCGAGGGATTGTCGCTGGCGACATTGACTGCGGCGCCGCACGGTATCGATTTCGGACCGTTGCAGGCGCGATTGCCCGGTGTTCTGCGCACGCCCGATGGTTTGATCCATGCGGCGCCGCCTGCGTTGCTGGCCGATTTGGCGCGCGTGGAAGCGGCGCTGTCGCAGCCCGACGCGCAGGCGGCGGGCGAAGGTCATCCGATGATCGTGATCGGTCGACGCGATGTGCGTTCCAACAACAGTTGGATGCACAACCTGCCGACGTTGGCCAAGGGTCCGGAGCGCTGTCTGGCGTTGCTGCATCCGCAGGATGCTGCTGCGGCCGGTATCGTCGACGGCGCGTTGGCGCGGCTGCAGGGCGCCGGGGGACGGGAGATCGTAGTGCGCGTGAAATACAGTGAGGACATGCGCCCTGGTGTGGTGAGTGTGCCGCACGGTTGGGGGCATGATCTGCCGGGTACTGTGCAGCGGTTGGCGAGCGAGCGGCCGGGGGCGAATCTCAATGCGTTGCTGGATGAGGGGTTGCGGGATTCGCTTTCGGGGACTTCGGTGTTGAGTGGGGTGCCGGTGCGGTTGATGTCGCTCGTTGAATGATTTCGTCTTGGCGGTGCGCTATGTAAAGCCCGGAATCTTTTCCGTGCTTGTACGCGAGCTACTTTCGTTGCGAATGGCGAAGTCGGTCTGCAAAGAAATCGGCGCGATGCGAGTTTAAGAAAAGCAACTGCAGAGCTTCCGCGCTTTGCGCGGGTAACTTTCTTTGTCGCAAAGAAAGTCACCAAAGAAAACTCTCAGTACCTAGGCAAATCTGCCGTCGGCGACATGGCCGGGATTTTTCGATGCGGCATCCTGCCGCGTCGAAAAACGGCGCACATCCTGTGCGCCGCCCTCCGGGTCTACGATTACGAATAGTTCGCTCTTGCCGGAATGTCGTCGGGACGATGTCGTGTTGTGGCATTTCATTCCCAGTCTGGGCAGCACTCGCCTGACATGGGTTTCAAGCTACCTTGTAATGAGCCGAAGTCATCACCGAACTCAATTCGTCCCATCGAAACTGACGAGACAGCGAAGTATGACCTGGATAGGAGACCCGGAGGGCGGCGCACAGGATGTGCGCCGTTTTTCGACGCGGCAGG
>JAZKFJ010000007.1:53918-64122 GCA_040386495.1 Pseudomonadota bacterium | reverse complement strand
GAAGGTGCCCGAAGGGCGGATGAGGGTACGGCGTGCCCGCGTCCTGTCCGTCCGTGCTGCGAGCTCCCTCATCCGGCGCTTCGCGCCACCTTCTCCCGGAGGGAGAAGGACGGCTACGTTATGCGCCGTGCGCGATTCTTCCTTCTCCCACCGGGAGAATGTGCCCGAAGGGCGGATGAGGGTACGGCGTGCCCGCGTCCTGTCCGCCCGCGCTGCGATCTCCCTCATCCGGCGCTTCGCGCCACCTTCTCCCGGAGGGAGAAGGGAACAGCAAGGCTCAGCGAGCGATGACCCAAGCCCCCAAACCCAACGCCCTGATCTGGCTGCTGCTGTCCGCGGTGGTGATCGGCCTCGACCAATGGTCCAAGCAGTGGGTGCTGACCAGCCTGCCCGAGTTCCAGCCGGTGCCCGTGATCGAGGGCTACTGGAACTGGTACCGCACCTACAACCCCGGCGCCGCGTTCAGCTTCCTCGCCGATGCCGGGGGCTGGCAGAAATACTTCTTCGCCGTGCTGGCACTCGGCATCAGCGGCCTGCTGGCCTACTGGCTTTCGCGCACCGCGCGTGGGCACTGGCGCGAGGCGCTGCCGTTCTCGCTGATCATCGGCGGGGCGCTGGGCAACCTGATCGACCGGCTGCTGCACGGCCACGTGATCGATTTCATCCAGTGGCACTGGAAAGAGGTCTACTACTACCCGTCGTTCAACATCGCCGATTCGGCCATCGTCGGCGGCGCCATCGCGCTGGTGCTGTTCGGGGTGTTCAGCGGCCGCGGCAAGAAGCCGGCGGAAGGGGGATAATCCCGGCATGGAAATCATCCTCGCCAACCCCCGCGGATTCTGCGCCGGCGTCGACCGCGCCATCGAGATCGTCAAGCGCGCCATCGAGACCCTCGGCGCCCCCATCTACGTCCGTCACGAGGTGGTCCACAACCGTTTCGTGGTCGAAGACCTGCGCCAGCGGGGCGCGGTGTTCGTGGAGGAACTGGACGAAGTGCCGGACAACGCCACCGTCATCTTCAGCGCCCACGGCGTCTCGCAGGCGGTGCGCGCCGAGGCTACCCGCCGCGGCCTGAAGGTGTTCGACGCCACCTGTCCGCTGGTGACCAAGGTCCATCTGGAAGTGGCCCGCCACTGTCGCGCCGGTCGCGACGTGGTGCTGATCGGCCACGCTGGCCACCCCGAGGTGGAAGGCACCATGGGCCAGTGGCTCTCCGAAGCCGGCACCGGCCGCATCTATCTGGTCGAGGACATCGACGATGTGTCGCGGCTGGAGGTCGCCCAGCCCGCCAATCTGGCCTACACCACCCAGACCACGCTGTCTGTGGACGACACCCGCGGCATCATCCAGGCCCTCCGCGAGCGCTATCCCGAGATGCAGGGGCCGCGAAACGACGACATCTGCTACGCCACCCAGAACCGCCAGGACGCCGTGCGCGAGCTGTCCGAGCAGTGCGACCTGCTGCTGGTGGTGGGGTCGCCGAACAGCTCCAACTCCAACCGCCTGCGCGAACTGGCCGAGCGCGAAGGGGTGGAGGCCTACCTCATCGACGGCGCCGACGAGATCGACCCGCGCTGGGTCGAAGGCCGCCGCCACATCGGCGTCACCGCCGGTGCCTCGGCCCCCGACGTGCTGGTGCGCGGCGTGATCGCCCGCCTGCGCGAACTGGGCGCCGGCGAGCTGCGCGAACTGGACGGCAAGCCCGAGGACATGATCTTCGCGCTGCCCAAGGAACTGCGCCTGCACCTGGTCGATTGACGGATCGATTGACCGCCACCCCCGCGAAACCTAGAATTCACCTCCCGCCCGGACCGATGGCCCGGACGGAAGCTCCAAACGCCGGAATAGCTCAGTTGGTAGAGCGGCGCATTCGTAATGCGTAGGTCGTAGGTTCGATTCCTATTTCCGGCACCACGCCAAGCAGCACTGCGGTATCGACGACGATCAACGAGTCGTCACGAGCGGAAGCCTTGAAGCGCGGGCTTTTCGCCTTTCGCAGAAACCAAAAACAAAAAGCCCCGAAGTTCGGGGTTTTTTGTTGGGTGATTTCCAGGCATTACGCCATCCGCGGCGCCTTCGGTGCCTGATCTTCCGGCCCCGTCATCGACTGCGTTTGAGTCGGCGGCTTCTGGCTCTGCTCGAGCGTCTGCTGCTGATTGATGGCTGCAATATGCTCGCTGCTGCGCACCAGACTCTGTCCAGCCAACTGGCCAACATCGCCCACGGCAGTCTTCGCCCACGGCGCTTCCAGATCTTTCGTGTCGGTCATGCCGACTTTGGTGCCGTCGGGCGTGAAACTGGCGTTGCCGATCGTGTTCAGACCGCGCGCGCGCGCCTGCTCGGTCAGCCCGCCCGCGAGCTGTCGACTGACCTCATCGGGCTCGCGGCCCAGTTGCGCATCGCGCTCGTTCACTGTGCGGAGCAAGGTCGCATACATTGCGTGGTTCTCGTGCGACGGGTTGTCGAGCAGCACAGCGCCGTGCCGCTGCGGCGGGCCTTGTCGATCAGGTGCGCGTTCTTGTCCATCGTTATCGGCACCTCCGGCACCTCCGGCGCGGCCGGGGACGCGTTGAGGATGCTCGTGTGGCGGCGGGCCGTACTCACCGGGCGCGGCCGGGACGCCTGGCCCGAAGCGACGGTCGATATGATCGGCCCGATCAGGTTCGCGGCGCGCCGGTTGGGGGGCTAGCGCCAATGTCGCGCGGTCGATGTCGCCGGTCTCGGGAAGGTTGTGATCGCGTTGGAAGGCCAGCACGGCGGGCTGCATATCCAGCCGATACACGCCGTCTTGCGCAACCGGCTGGTTCCCGCGTCCGCGATAGCCCTCGTCAGCCAGAACGCGCTGCAGGTCTCTGACGCGGTCGTTGGACTCGCCAATGCGAAATGTTCCGTCGTCGACCACAGGTAATGGCTCGATGCCTTGAGTTCGGCGGTCGGGGTCAATCGCGAGGCGGCCGCTCGTGAGATCCGAGATGTAGTTTTCGTATTGCTGGTAGTAGCGCGTGTCCATTTCGAGGTGAACGTGTTTGCCGCCAGTCATCACATTGCTTTGAGTGCCTACCGCTTGCCCGTATTCGATCGTATCCCCAACCTCCACGCGGATGCCGCGCATGTGACGGATGCGAGCGATCACCTCGCCACCTTCCCGATCGTGGATGTCCACCAATCCCTGCCCTGAGTCGACCCGTCCTATGTGTCCGGCGACGGGGGAGGGAACATCCACGTCGCGAACGCCGCGTCCTCCGGACACGATACGTGAATCCTCCAGCATGAAATCTTTCTTCAGTAGAACCTGGTCGGGTGTGAGGCCGTAGGTCTGGCCGGGCCGTGGGACTTCTATCTCTTGGATCTCGCCTCCGATGACAGCATGCCGTCGTCCAGCCTCACCATCCACCACGATGCCGTTGCGCAGGGTCGCATTTTGATTGTCTTCCGGGTGGTGCGTGACAAGCTCTTCGAAATCTGCGACCCCCTCGTTGTGTGCCCGCCCTCGGACCGCATCCCATTCGAGCTGTATGACCCGGTAGTGCGGCAATTCCACAGGCTCGTCTTGAGAGCCTGTGTTGCTTCCATTCGCATTCGTCATGATCATCCCAGTCAAGTCAGTCGCTTGGATTAGTCACTCGTGCCAGATACCAGCATCCCTTTCGACGAGCGAAAAGAAATACATCGATGGCATATTCCATCCCCATCACCACTTCGCGGTCGCCGTTGCCGCGCTTCGAAACCTTTATCGGGAATTTGTATTCATCGGGGTTGAGCTTTAATACGTTCTGCAGAAATTGCCCTTCTGTCCCGATATTGCGGTAGTCGCCAAGCTTCGGGATGTAGCGGTATCCGAAGTAGCGTGACCGATCGGTCGATGTGAGTTTCGTCACCGTGAACGGAGGCAAATTTTTGCTGTCATCCCTGAGCGTGTAAGTGGGTACCGAATACTCCAGCGGCATTGCCGTGAATGTACGCCGCACACGGTCGTCGTCCAGATCCGCATAGATCTTCAGGAAGTCGGCGAAATTTTGTGAAGGGCACGATACAGTCGCCTGATCGGGAGGCAGCGTTATTGCAGTATCAGGTGAATCCTGGGCGGGACGAGCTTGCCCGTCAGTTGTCGAAGCTCCGCCGGAGTCCGCCACTGCTTGACCGACGACAACGTCTTTCGTATTGAATTCAGCATTTGAAGACGACTGGCTCGCACAGGCGCCGACAGCAGCCAGCAGGAATGCGCTCAGCGATATCGCAGTCAACCCTTTGAGATGAACGCGGTATTTCGTTGGTCGCTCCATCGAATCTATTCCGCGCAGAACTGGGGAAAGTACGGCAGCGACAGTGTGGAACGCGAGTGCACACCCTTTGATCATGGGAGCTTCCTTACTGGATGACTTCGGGCCAAGTATGCCGGATGAAACAGTATGTGACAGTACATCGCCTGAGTTAAGCCGCCCCGTAGCGGGGTGGCGGACGCGTGCTAGCGTAACGCAGGCACGTGGCCGACGCCACGGATGTGGGGTCGGCTTGAACGAATTGTGAGACCCGCTACTACGCATCCAACGTGACTGCTAGTGCCGGATATGGCTCATAACAAAGCATTGAAGGCAAATGTGACTGGACTAGCTGCTTTACTTGGGAATCCATTTCAGAATCGGCAATGAAATCATGAGCAGCTTGCACCGCCGCTTTATGCAGTGCTTCAACATAAATCACAAGTGAGCCTGCTGGAATAGTTCTTGCGGCTTCTACGGCCGGCCCGGCACTCCATTGGTAGTAAATACGGCGTGCTTTGTTTTTCGCCGAAAGGTCAGAATCTGGGCTGTACAAGTGCAATACACCGCACCGAGCACCCCAGAGATCATCTGATGTACAGCCAAGTATTTTGTCTGACTGGATGTAGCGATCAACCCATGCTTTGAACACGGCACAATTGGTTGACTGTTGGCCAATGGGGCGAGTAAGGGCGGCTAGTGCATCAACGGATGAGAACATTAGTGAGACAGCAGAAACCAAGCACTCTGATTCAAGGCATACTTGAATGCCATTTAGCATTCCGCGCTTGCCGTTCACGACTTCATCTAGCTTTGGCTCAACAAACATGAAGGTTTCCTGCGGGTCTAGCGCGCAATACCATGTCGGATCATAAGGTAAATAAAATAGTACGGTTTCTTGGCATGGCGCCATCAACATACGCTAAGGTACGCGCCTCGATTTCGATGAGGTTCCCAGATGCGGTCGCGAGCCACGGACATGCTCATATTCCTTTCCGCCTGCGCCGCCATCACCGGCGCCACGCTCAACGGCCCTTGGCTCTGGCTGCACTACATCGGCAAGCCATTGACCACCCTCCTGATCCTGTGGCTTGCGCTGTCTGCACAGCCGGCGGTGGATTCGCGCTATCGACGCGCATTGCTGGCCGGCCTGGTGCTGTCGCTGATCGGCGATGTGTTCCTCATGCTGCCGGGTGACCACTTCGTGCCGGGACTGGTCGCGTTCCTGCTGGCGCATGTCTGCTACATCGTCGCGTTCGCGCCCGGGTCGAACGGGAAGGCGAGGGCGGTGGGGTTCCTGATGGTCGCGGTGGTTGCGGGCGGCAACCTCGCCGGGCTGCTGCCGCGTGTCGATGAGGCGCTGAAGATTCCGGTGTTGGCCTACGTCGCGGTGCTGGCGACGATGGCGGCGTTCGCACTGTCACGCATGTGGACGCCTGCGATCGCGCAGGCATTGCCGCGCAGCGCGCGGCTGGCGGCGATCGGCGCGGTGCTGTTCATGGTCAGCGACAGTCTGCTGGCGTGGGATCGTTTCGCCGGCGGCGTGCCGGCGCCGGCACTGCTGGTGCTGGGAACGTATTACGCCGCGCAGTGGTGCATCGCGCGATCGGTGCAGCGGGGCTGAGCCATGCCGACCGCGGAACAGATCATGATGGTCGCCATCCCCGCGTTCTTCGCGCTGATGGCGGTGGAACTGCTGGCCGCGCGGCTGATGCGTCGCAGGGTGTATCGGCTCAACGACGCGATCAACAGCATCGGCCTGGGTACGTTTTCGCAGATCGTCGGTGTGTTCACCAAGCTGCTGACCATCGGCGTGTACGCCTGGACTGTCGAGCACGCGGCGCTGTTCGCGTTGCCCGCCGACAGCGTCTGGGTGTGGATCAGCGGTCTGCTGCTGTACGACTTCTGTTACTACTGGCTGCATCGCTGCGGGCACGAAGTCGGCGTGCTGTGGGCCGCGCATGCGGTGCATCACCAGAGCGAGCGCTACAACCTCGCCACCGCGTTGCGTCAGACCAGCAGCGGCGCGCTGCTCGGCTGGGTGTTCTATCTGCCGATGGCGGTGCTGGGGTATCCGGTGGAAGTGTTCGCGGTGGTGGCGGTCATCGACCTGATCTACCAGTACTGGATCCACACCGAACTGGTGCCGAAGCTGGGTTGGTTCGATCGCGTGTTCGCATCGCCGTCCAACCATCGCGTGCATCACGCGGTCAACGACCGTTACCTCGACAAGAACTACGGCGGACTGTTGATGCTGTGGGATCGCATGTTCGGCACCTTCATGGATGAAGACCCGGCAGAGCCACCGATCTTCGGCACCCGCTCGCCGTTGCGCAGCTGGAACCCGCTGTGGGCGAACGTGGAGGTGTACTGGGCGCTGGCGAAGGACGCCAGGCATGCGCGGCGCTGGCGCGACAAGCTGCGGTTGTGGATCGCGCGGCCCGGCTGGCGGCCCGCGGATGTGGCGGAACGTTTTCCGAAACCGGCGTTCGACATCACCCGCGTTGAGTACGACCCGCCGTTGTCGCCGCCGATGCGGCTCTACTGTCTGCTGCACTTCCTGCTGCTGTTGGCGCTGGGCGTGGACTTCCTCGGGTCCGCGTCGACGTTGAATGCCGCGGCGACGGCGATGTACGCCGGCTTCCTGATATCCGGGCTGATGTCGCTGGGTTTCCTGCTGGAAGGGCGCGCATGGGCATTGGCGATCGAAGTGCCGCGGCTGCTGTGGCTTGCGGTCTGGCCGATGCTGACCGCGCGCTGGCCCGGGCACGACTGGTTCGCGATGAATCTGCGCGAAGTCTTCATGGCGCTCGGTGTGCTCAGCCTGCCGGCGGTGATCTGGGCGTGGCGCAGCACCACGGCGCTGCAGGCCCGCGCGGCGCATTGAACGCGCGGGTGTCTCGCCGCCTGCGACCGCGGGCGGCTACAGTACGCGCTCGCACCGCATGAGCATCCCGATGAGCAAAGCCTCCCCCAAAGCCCGCACCGCCTTCGTCTGCGGCGAATGCGGTGCCGAGTCCAACAAATGGCAGGGGCAGTGCGGCGAATGCGGAGCGTGGAATTCGCTCACCCAGATCGTGCTGGAATCCGCGGCGTCGGCGGCATCGCCGGCCGCGCGGCGCAGCAGTTGGGCCGGCAAGGTCGATCCGCCCAAAGTCACGCCGCTGAAGGACGTGCTGCATCACGAGGATGCGCGCACCAGCACCGGCATCAGCGAGTTCGACCGCGTGCTCGGCGGCGGTCTGGTCGAGGGCGCGGTGATCCTGATCGGCGGCGACCCGGGCATCGGCAAATCCACGCTGCTGCTGCAGGCGCTGGCGAGCATGGCCGGGCGGTTGCCGGCGCTGTACGTCACCGGCGAGGAATCGCTGGCGCAGGTGGCGGGCCGCGCGTCGCGGCTCGGCTTGCCGTTGGATGGCCTGAGCGCGTTGGCCGAAACCGGCGTCGAGCGCATCCTCGAACAGGCCTCGCAGATGCGACCGAAATTGCTGGTCGCCGATTCGGTGCAGACGCTGTGGACCGAATCGCTGACCGCGGCGCCGGGCTCGGTCAGCCAGGTGCGCGAGAGCGCCGCGCGGTTGGTGCGCTACGCGAAGGAAACAGGCACCGCGATTTTTCTGGTCGGCCACGTCACCAAGGAAGGCGGCATCGCCGGCCCGCGCGTGCTCGAGCACATGGTCGACGCCGTACTGTATTTCGAAGGCGACAGCGGCAGCCGGTTCCGGGTGCTGCGCGCGTTCAAGAACCGCTTCGGCGCGGTCAACGAACTGGGCGTGTTCGCGATGAGCGACAAGGGCCTGCGCGAAGTGCCGAATCCCTCGGCGATCTTCCTGTCCGGCGGCAGCACGCCGCAGCCGGGCAGCTGCGTGATGGTCACCCGCGAAGGCACGCGCCCGCTGCTGGTGGAAGTGCAGGCGCTGGTGGATGCGTCGCCGCTGTCGAATCCGCGGCGGGTTGCGGTTGGCCTCGAACAGAACCGGCTGGCGATGCTGCTGGCGGTGCTGCACCGCCACGGCGGCATCGTCGTTGGCGATCAGGACGTGTTCGTGAATGTGGTCGGCGGCATCCGCGTGCAGGAAACCGCCGCCGATCTGCCGGTGTTGCTGGCGGTGCTGTCGTCGCTGCGCGATCGGCCGCTGGCCGAGAAGACCATCGCGTTCGGCGAAGTCGGGCTGTCCGGGGAGATCCGCCCGGTGCCCAACGGCGAAGAACGCCTGAAGGAAGCCGCGACCCACGGTTTCAAGCGCGCCATCGTGCCCAAGGCCAATGCGCCCAAGGCCGGCGCCTACAAAGGCATGGAGGTGATCGCGGTCGAGCGGCTCGCCGATGCGCTGGAAGCCGCCGCCGAGTGATCCTGTCCCGGAAGCGGAACTCCGCTTTCAGTGTTGTCCTGCTGTGATCCTTACTTCATGGAGCATCGTCGATGAAAGGCCTGTTCGCTGCTGTCCGTTCACTGTTCGGCGGGCGTTCCGCCCAGCCCGGCATGACACCCGCCGAATTCAGCGAAGAAGTCGCGCGGCGCGTCCGGATCGCGGCCCCGGAGGTTGATGTCCAGGTCGCGGGCGAACTGGAACTCGGCATCAACGCCACCGCCGACAGCGGCAACCGGGCGTTTCTCGACAACGCCTATCAGATGTATCTCGGCGCATCCGAGCGCGAGCGCGACGACCTGATCGACCGTTTCGTGCGCTCGTTCGCCGAAGCGACGAAGGGGCTGGAACGCAGCCGCGATGCGATCATTCCGATCGTCAAGGATCGCGGCTGGCTGCAGGAGATCCGCGAATCGATGCGGCGGATGGGCAACGAGAAAGTGCAGGACAACCTGTACGAAGATCTCAACGACGATCTGGTGGTGGTCTATGCCATCGACACGCCCAGCAATATCGCCTACCTCAATCCGGACGAGCTCGAAGGCCTGGGCGTGCAGCGCGAAGAGCTGCGCGCGCTCGCGGTGCGCAACCTGCGCGGCCTGCTGCCGGGCATCGAGGTGCATCGCGGCGAACTGGTGAACATGGTCACCGCCGACGGCAATTACGAAGCCTCGCTGCTGCTGTTCGCCGATCTGTGGGAACGCGAGCGCGACAGACTGCGCGGCGAAGCGGTCGCAGCCGTGCCCGCGCGAGACCTGCTGCTGTTCGCCGATTCCGCCAATCCCGACGCCATCGCCCAGTTGAGGCAACTGGCCGCGAAGATGCGCGCCGAAGCGAGCTACGCGCTGACCGAGCGGCTGTTCGTGCTGCGCGAAGGGCAGTGGCAGCCGTTCTGATGACTCGCGGGAAACATGTAGGAGGGCCTTCAGGCCCGATCTTTTCCGAACGATCGCCGCGATCCTGGTAGAGCTCGGGCCTGAAGGCCCTCCTACGGAGAATGCGAACGCTTCCGGGCCGAATCGATAAAATCGCCGCATGCACGAAATCGAACCTCCACCGGACGACGACATGCCCGCCGCGCCCGTCGCGCCGGGCAAACGCCGCCGTCCGGAGCCGACCCCGGCCCAGCGTGCGCTGGGGCTGCTGGTCCGTCGCGAACATTCGCGCAAGGAACTGACCCGCAAACTGACCGCGCGCGGCGTGGAAGCCGAAGACGCGCAGGCCGCGGTCGAGCGGATGACCGCAGAAGGCTGGCAGGACGATGCCCGCTTCGCCGAACTGCTGGTCCGCAGCCGGGCCAACAACGGTTACGGCCCGCTGCGGATCCGCGCCGAACTGGGCATGCACGGCCTGGACCGCGACACGGTCGCCGCCGCGATGGAGGCCTACGACGGCGACTGGACCGAAAACGCCCGCGATCTGGCCCGGCGCCGGTTTCCCGGCCGCCTCGACGACCGGGCGATCCAGCGCAAGGCCGCCGATTTCCTCCTGCGCCGCGGCTTCAGCGGCGATCAGGTTCGCGCGGCGGTGCGAATGGAAGATGACGATTGAGCCTGTCGACTGTCATCCCGAGCG
>JAZKFJ010000007.1:0-53908 GCA_040386495.1 Pseudomonadota bacterium | reverse complement strand
GGGACCTGCTGTGCATCGTTCATGCTGCATCTGCCTGGAAAACAGGTCCCTTGCTGCGCTCGGGATGACGGAAGGGTTGTTTTCGCAGGCCCCGACTCGATCCCGGCCCCCCTCCGCCTGTTAATCTAGCCAGTCCCGGGTTGTTCGCTCGATCCCGCGCCGGCAGAGTGCCGCGCCCGCGGTGCGCGAACTGCGCCCGTCACACTGCCGACGCCATGACGACCACAGCCACGCTCTCCACATCGAAGATCCGCCAGGACTTCCTCGAATTCTTCCGCTCGAAGGGCCACACCGTGGTGCCGTCGAGCCCGCTGGTGCCGGGCAACGACCCGACCCTGCTGTTCACCAACGCCGGCATGGTCCAGTTCAAGGACGTGTTCCTGGGCGCCGAGAAGCGCAGCTACACCCGTGCCGTGTCCAGCCAGCGCTGCGTGCGTGCCGGCGGCAAGCACAACGATCTCGACCAGGTCGGCTACACCGCGCGGCACCACACGTTCTTCGAAATGCTGGGCAATTTCAGCTTCGGCGACTATTTCAAGCGCGAGGCCATCGCCTACGCCTGGGAGCTGCTGACCGGCGTGTGGGGCCTGCCGAAAGACAAGCTGCTGGTCACGATCTATTACACCGACGACGAAGCGTTCGATATTTGGCACAACGAGATCGGGCTGCCGGCCGAGCGCATCATCCGCATCGGCGACAACAAGGGTGCGCCGTACGCGTCGGACAATTTCTGGCAGATGGCCGACACCGGCCCCTGCGGCCCGTGCACGGAGATCTTCTACGACCATGGCGCGCATATCGCCGGCGGACCGCCCGGTTCGCCGGATGAGGACGGCGATCGTTACATCGAAATCTGGAACAATGTGTTCATGCAGTTCGACCGCCAGCCCGACGGCACGCTGCTGCCGCTGCCGGCGCCGTGCGTGGACACCGGCATGGGTCTGGAGCGCCTCGCCGCGGTGCTGCAGCACGTGCACAGCAACTACGAGATCGATCTGTTCCAGCATCTGATCAAGGCCGCGGCCGCGATCACGAGCACGACCGATCTCGAACACAAATCCCTGCGCGTGATCGCCGATCACACCCGCGCCTGCAGCTTTCTGATCGTCGATGGCGTGCTGCCGAGCAACGAAGGCCGCGGCTATGTGCTGCGACGGATCATCCGCCGCGCTCTTCGGCACGGATGGATGCTTGGCGTTCGAGAGCCATTTTTTTATAAGCTTGTTGACGCACTAAACGAGCAGATGGGTGAGGCATATCCTGCACTGAGAGAAGGTAAGGAGTATGTTCAGGACGTCCTTTTTGCTGAAGAAAAAAGATTCTCAGACCTGCTCTCTAGAGGCATGAGCTTAGTGAATACGGCTACTCATGTGTCAGTGCCTGTTTTGCGCTATTTGTCCGGAAAATTAGGAAGAGAAGACTATGGTCTTCATGTGACATCGTCAGTTGGATATTCGCTCGATGGTGCGTTCGGTGGGGGCAGGCCGGATATTGGTGTTCAGGTATGCGCTGACCAAACTAATGCGCTCAATAAACTTCGTGATTTCCGAGCGAAATTTCACTCGCTCAACGAGGATGGGCGAACAGAATTTAAACAGATGTTTTTCGTTGTTGTCAGCGATTCAATTGACGATGAAAAACTTGAAGCAATGAGGTTGATGGTTGAAGGCGATCGCTCGTTGCCCATTACAGTTCTAGGCTACAAGACATCCATTTTTGCTGAACATGCAAATATCGATGGAGATCTTATTTTTAAGCTGTATGACACCTATGGGTTTCCTGTTGATTTGACCGCCGACATTGCTCGTGAGCGGGGGTTCTCGCTAGATATGGAGGGGTATAACCGTGCCATGCAAAAGCAGCGCGAAGATGCTCGCGCTGCCGGAAAATTTGGCGGCGGTGTCGCGCTTCCAGCCGAATTGATCTCTCAGCTGTCGCCCACGGAATTTCTCGGTTACGACGGTCTGATGGCAGGCGGCCTGGAAGTCGTGGCGATCCTCAAGGATGGCAAGCCGGTCGACAGTATCGAGGCTGGAGATCGGGCCATCGTTCTTCTCGACAAGAGTGCGTTCTACGCCGAATCCGGCGGTCAGGTCGGCGATACCGGCCGGTTGGCGGAGAAGGACGTTCTCTTCGAAGTGTCCGATACCCAGAAGCTGGCCGGTCAGTTTTTCGGCCACGTCGGCAAGCTGACGGCCGGCACGCTGAAGCGCGGCGACCGTGTGATGGGTCAGGTCGATCAGGACCGCCGCCGTGCGGTCGTGCTCAACCACAGCGCCACCCACCTGCTGCACGCGGCCCTGCGCGGCGTTCTCGGCACCCACGTGAGCCAGAAGGGCTCGCTGGTCGCTCCGGACCGCCTGCGCTTCGATTTCGCGCATTTCCAGGCGTTGACCGCGGCCGAACTGGCCGAGATCGAGCGTCTCGTCAACGCCGAGATCCGTGCCAACCATGAGGCCGAAGTCCGCAACATGGGCATGCAGGAAGCGCTGGATTTCGGCGCGATGGCGCTGTTCGGCGAGAAATACGGCGAAAACGTCCGCGTCCTGCGCATGGGCGACACCTCCACCGAGCTGTGCGGCGGCACCCACGTCGGCCGCACCGGCGACATCGGCGTGTTCAAGATCGTCTCCGAGGGCGGCATCCAGGCCGGCGTGCGCCGGATCGAGGCCGTGACCGGGCAGGGCGCGCTGGACTATATCGCCGCCGAAGAACGCCGTCTGGATGAGGCCGCAGAGCTGCTGGGCGGCAATCCCACCGAGATCGGCGATAAATTGCGGGCGCTGCTGGATCGCCAGAAGAAGCTGGAACGCGAGCTGGAAGGTCTCAAAGCCAAGGCCGCGAACGCTGCAGTGGCGGACCTGGCGGCCTCCGCTGTCGATGTCGGCGGGATACGGGTGCTGGCCACCCGGGTCGAAGGTCTTGATGTCAAGGCCCTCCGCGACGCTGTCGATGGCCTGAAACAGCAACTTCGCGATGCTGTGGTAGTGCTTGCCGGGGCGGCGGGTGGTAAAGTCGCGCTCATTGCTGGCGTGAGCGGCGCAGCTCTCGGGCGAATCAAGGCCGGAGAACTGCTGGGGCACGTGGCCGGTCAGATCGGGGGCAAAGGCGGTGGCCGCCCCGACATGGCGCAAGGGGGCGGAGACGACGTCCCTCAACTAGGCATGGCTTTGGACGGCGTTCGGGATTGGGTGGAAGTACGACTGCGACCTGAAGCATGACTTCAGGCGCTTTCCGTATTTGTACCGATCCGGTTATTCTTACTCACTTGCGTTCGCGACCACGTTCCATCCCCGCTTGATTCAGTCGCGAAGCCAACGACAGGGTGCCGATGAGGGGACATCGGCCAATGGAGACATGCAATGCTTATTTTGACTCGCCGGGTTGGCGAAACTCTGATGATCGGCGACGAGGTCACCGTCACTGTGCTCGGAGTGAAAGGCAACCAGGTGCGTATCGGCATTACGGCCCCGAAAGACGTGGCCGTGCATCGCGAAGAGATTTATCAGCGCATCCAGCGCGGTGAAACCGGTCGCGGCCCGAATTCGGGTTTGCCGCAGGACGACTGAGCCGGTATCCTTTCATCACGCGCACAACGCGTCGACGGAGAGTTGCCCGAGAGGCCGAAGGGGCTCCCCTGCTAAGGGAGTATGGGGTCAAAAGCTCCATCGAGGGTTCGAATCCCTCACTCTCCGCCATTTGCTGTCCATGATTCAATCGCGCACGATTCGACCGCGCGACAGAGTGATCCGCAGCATGGCGTAACGTCGAAAGCGACGGATTCGATGCATCGAATCCAGCGCAAGGATTGACCAAGTCGATCAGGATTGGCACAATTCCGCTTCTGCAACACCGCTGCACAAGATGTCACGCAACAGCGCGCCCGTAGCTCAGTTGGATAGAGCACCAGGCTACGAACTTGGGGGTCGGGAGTTCGAATCTCTCCGGGCGCACCATATACCTAAAAAACCGGCACTTGTTGCCGGTTTTTTATTGTCTGCGTGATGTGCGGTGCGCTTTCCGTACGGGCGAATCGCAATCGTCGCGACATCGCGATCGGCGAGCGACTGATGTCCCGGTCCGGTGCGCAGTCCTGACGGACAGAAACAGAATGTCTGCGCCCATGTCGCGAGTCAGTCGAGGAACTGAAGCCTTGCCAGCTCCGCGTACAGCCCGCCTTCCGCCAGCAGCGCCTCATGCGTGCCTTCGGCCACGATCCTGCCGCGGTCCATCACCACGATGCGATCTGCCTTGAGAATGGTGGCGAGACGATGCGCGATGACCAGCGTCGTACGTCCGCGCATCAGGTTTTCCAGCGCGTGTTGCACTGCGCGCTCGCTCTGCGCGTCGAGCGCCGAGGTGGCTTCGTCCAGCAGCAGGATCGGTGCGTCCTTGAGCAGCGCACGGGCGATGGCGATGCGCTGCTGCTGGCCGCCGGAAAGACGCACGCCGCGTTCGCCGAGTTCCTCGTCGTAGCCTTTCGGCAGTTCTCTCAGGAATTCGTGCGCTTCGGCCGAGCCCGCCGCGGCTTCGACTTCGACGTCGGTCGCTTCCAGCCGGCCGTAGCGGATGTTCTCGCGCGCGCTGGTCGCGAACAGCGTCGGCTGTTGCGGCACCAGCGCGATGCGTTCGCGCAGTTCGACCGGATCGCATTCGCGCAGATCGACGCCGTCGACCGCGATCGTTCCGCCCTGCGGGTCGTGGAAGCGCAGCAGCAGCGAAAATACGGTGCTCTTGCCGGCGCCGGACGGCCCGACCAGTGCCACGGTCTCGCCTGGCTTCACGCGCAGTCGGAAATCCTCCAGCGCCGGCAGATCCGGACGCATCGGGTAGTGGAAGCTCACCGCGTCCAGCGCGATCTCGCCGTGCAGCGGCTGCGGCAGGCGCGTCGGGTGTGCGGGCGCGACGATCCCCGGGGTTTCCCGCATCAGTTCGCCGATCCGGCTCATGCCGCCGGCCGCGCGCTGCAACTCATTCCAGGTTTCGGTCAGCGCGGCGACCGAGCCGCCGGCGAAGATCGCATACAGCACGAACTGGATCAGGGTGCCGGCGGTCATCCGGCCGGCCAGCACATCGTGCGCGCCCGACCACAGCACCAGGGTGATCGCGCCGAAGAACAGCACGATGACGGTCGCGGTCATCGCCGATTGCGCGCCGATCCGTTTCAGCGCCGTGCGCACCGCCACCTGCACCGCGCTGTCGAAACGCCCGCGTTCGTAGGATTCGCGCGCATGCGCCTGCACGGTGCGGACTGCGCCGAGGGTTTCGGTGGCGAGGGTGTTGGCGTCGGCGATGCGGTCCTGACTGTTGCGCGAGATCTCCTGCAGATAATGCGCGCCGATCATCACCGGCAGCACCGCCAGCGGAATGCCGACCAGCGCCCACGCCGCGAGCCGCGGACTGGTCGCGAACAGCATCGCCAGCGCGCCGACCAGCGTGATCGTGCTGCGCAACGCCACCGACATGCTGCTGCCGACGACGTTGCGCACAAGCTCGACGTCGGCGGTAAGTCGCGAGACCAGTTCGCCGCTGCGGTTGCGATCATGGAAACCGAGGTCGAGTCCGATCAGGTGGGCGTAGAGTTTTTCGCGCAGGTCGGCGACCACGCGTTCGCCCAGCAGCGAGACGAAAAAGAACCGCGCCGCGGTGCCCAGCGCCAGCACCAGCGCGACAGCGAACATCAGCAGGAAGGCGCGATCGATGTCGCTGCCGCTGCTGCTGCGGAAACCTTCGTCGATCATGGTCTTGATCGCGAGCGGCAGGGTGAGCGATGCGGCCGACGAGATCGCCAGCGCGAGCAGCCAGGCGATCAGCAGCGGCCGATGCGTGCTGACGAATGGCCACAGTGTGCGCAGGTTGCCGATGGGGGCTTTGGGCGGGTTCGGATCTGGGGAGCTCATGCTGCGGCCGGTAGGGACGGGAGGTGATCGGACCATCACACCTCGCCGACGGCGCCCGGGAAGACGTCGCGTTCAGCCAGGCGCTGCGAACCGCACCCGGTCACGGGTGGCGTCGCGCAGGCGGGTTTTCAAGTCGTCGACGCGATCCGCGGGCAGACGCACCCGCAGCGTCACGCCGTCGGCGTCGAAGGATTCGGCGGATTTGATCGCGCCCGTCGCGTTGAGGGCCGCATGGGCATCGCCGAGGTGCGCGAACGGGCAGGCGAATTCGAGTTCGGCGT
The DNA here is from genome assembly GCA_040386495.1 of Pseudomonadota bacterium. Taxonomy (GTDB): domain Bacteria; phylum Pseudomonadota; class Gammaproteobacteria; order Xanthomonadales; family Xanthomonadaceae; genus Lysobacter_I. The sequence goes on along the minus strand of JAZKFJ010000007.1, from coordinate 47,727 downwards.
AGGCGATGAGCGGGCGTTTGTCGGCGCGGCGCAGGCATTCGGCCGCGGCGCCGCCGTACGCGCGCACCAGACCGCCGGCGCCGAGTTTGATGCCGCCGTACCAGCGGGTGACCACCACCAATACTTGGTCGCAACCCTGGCCGTCGATGGCGGCAAGGATCGGCCTGCCGGCAGTGCCCGCGGGTTCGCCGTCGTCGCTGGAGCGGTACTGGTCGCCGAACCGCCATGCCCAGCAGTTGTGGGTCGCGGCGGGGTCGCTGCGCGCTACCAACGCGGCCTGCGCCTCGTCGGCGGAATCGACGGGCAGCGCCTGGGCGATGAAGCGGCTGTGTTTGACTTCGATGACGTGCGCCGCGGGCGCGGTCAGCGTGTGCAGCGTCGCCGCCATGGGAGGCCGACGCGGTCAGGGCGCGGGCGGCGGCAGCGTCGCTGCCAGCTTGCGCAGGTCTTCCGGCAGTTCGAGATCGGGATAGCGGCGGCGGAACTCCTGCAGCCCATTGCGTGCGGCATCGATGTCGCCCTTGGCGATCTGGACGCGGATGCGCTGCAGCCAGGCCTGACGGAATTCGGGCGAATCCGCCGACACCGGCGGCCGGTCGTCGTAGCCGCTGTCGCGCGCCTTGTCGCGGGCCTTGCGTTCTTCGGCGTCGCCTTCGACGTTGCCGACAGCGCCGCGCGCGCGTTCGCTCGATGCGGGCGGCGGTGCGCTTGCCGCGCGGCTGGGACTGGCAGCGGCCGGCGGCGAAGACTTGGCCGCCTGCGCGGCCTGTTCGCGACGCTCGTTGAGCGGCGTGCGGGTGTATTCGGCGGCGCCGGTCGTGCGCTCGCGCGCGATGCGCGACCCGGTGACGGTGACCTCGTCCAAGTTGTCGTCCGCGGGCGGACTGCCACCGATGGGTGTCGCGACAGGGGCTGGCGGCGCTGGCGGTGGCGGTGGTGGCGACGGTGGTGCTTCAGCCACGCTCTGCTGCGCGGCCGCATCGGCGGCGAATTCGGGTTCGCGCGGCGCGGAGGCGGCTTTCGCGGCAGGCGCTTGAGCCGTATCGGCGCGGCGCGCAAGCGCATCCGTCGCTTCCAACGGCGGCGGCGGAGGCGGCGGCGTCCGCTGCATCGGCGCTTCCAGGATCACCGCTTCGGTCGCTTCTTCATGGAAGTCAGCAGCGGGCGCGGTGGCGGCTTCCGAATGCGTGTCGCCGTCGATCTGCAGGCGCCAGCCGATGCCGGCGGCCAGCACGACCGAGGCGGCCAGACCAAAGCCCACCGGCCAGCGCGGCGCGGGCTTGCGCGGACGCAGCGGCGCGACTTTCGGGTCGGCGGGCGGCTCGACGGGTAATTCGGCGGTTGCCGCGACGGGTACGGCGTTTTCGGACACCGCGGCGCGCGCCGCGGCCAGGATCATCGCATCGAGCGCAGCCGCGGGTTCGCGCGGACCGCCCAGGCGCGCGAGGCGCTGGGCAAGGTCGCGTTCTTCCGCGTTGAAAGGTTCGCTCGGGCGGCTCATTGATTCAGTCTCTGGCGGAGTTTATCCATCGCGTAACGCAGCCGGGATTTCACCGTTTCCCGGCCGACGCCGGTCATTTCGCCGATTTCCTCCAGGCTCAGTTCCTGCTCCAGCCGCAGCAGGACCACTTCGCGCTGTTCGTCCGGCAATTCGTCCAGCGCCATCTGCAGCCGGCGGCGTTCCTCGAATTCGGACAACTGCCGTTCCGGCGTGTCGTGGTCGGGCATGCGTTCGGTGCGTTCGTCGGCGTCGGCGGGCGCCGGTGGACGGTGCTGCAGCGAGCGCCAGTGATCGGTGAGGCGGTTGTGGGCGATCCGGTACAGCCAGGTGGAGAACGCCGCGTCGGGTTTCCAGTTCATGCGGGCGGTGATCACCCGTTGCCAGACGTCCTGGAAGAATTCGTCGGCCAGCGCGCCGTTGCCGTGCAGTTGCCGGGCCAGGAAGCGGTAGAGCTTGCCGCGATGGCGCTGGTAGAGGCGCTCGAACGCAGCCACATCGCCCGCCGCATAGGCGAGCATGAGGCTTTCGTCGCTGACCTCTGCCACATCATTCATATGCATCAGGTTAAGGCTTGCGGCGCGCTGCGTGAAGCCTGTCGCGTTTTGCAGCCTGGACACGCGCGGCTTGGCAGCGTTTTTTCCGGTGGAGCAGGGCATCGATTGGCGAAGCGCGAGAGTCATGGCGGCGGGACCGCTCCGGGCGACGACGGCCGCGAGGCCGCCGTCGCGCGCGGAATCAGTCGGCGATCATCCCGATCTGCGGGGCATCACCGGCGGTGAGTCGACGTGCGCTGTCCACCAGTTCGATGAACTCGGCGCGCTCGCGCCACGGATCGCTGCCCGTGGTCTCGCGTGCGGTGCGGGCGATGTCGTTCCACGTCCACTGCTCCAGATGCTTGCCGCCGCGCAGCGCGTCGGCATAGGCCGCGACCGCGGATGCGAAACGCATCGACGCGCTGGGCGCATGGCGGCCCGGCCCCTGTATCGGCAGGATCGGCCGTTCGATCAGCCGGCTGGCGTCTTCGCCCGGGCGCTTGTAGCGCAGGCGCAGATGCGCCAGCTCGGCAACCCTGCTGCCGGCCGTAACTCTGGGCGTGTCTTCGCCGTAGCGCAGTTCGGGCAGACGTTCGGCGCCCGAGCCGACCAGAGTGATTTCGTACAGTGCGGTCACCTCATGGCCTGCGCCGATATCGCCGGCGTCGACCTTGTCGTTCGCGAAATCCTCGCGACGCAGCATGCGGTTTTCGTAGCCGATCAGACGGTATTCCGCGACCTTCGCCGGATTGAATTCGATCTGGATCTTCACGTCCTTGGCGATGGTCAGCAGCGTCGACTGCATTTCCTGCACCAGCACCTTGCGCGCTTCCTGCAGGGTGTCGATGTAGGCGTGGTTGCCGTCTCCGACATCGGCGAGGCGCTCGGCCATCGCATCGTTGTAGTTGCCGCGGCCGAAACCGAGCGTGGTCAGCGCGATGCCATGCTTGCGCTGATCGCCGACCAGCGTTTCCAGGGTTTTCTGGTTGGTGGTGCCAACGTTGAAATCGCCGTCGGTGGCGAGGATCACGCGATTCACGCCGTTCTTGACGTAGGCCTGTTTCGCCATCGCATAGGCCAACTGGATGCCTGCACCGCCGTTGGTGCTGCCGCCGGCGCCGAGGTTGTCCAGCGCGGCGAGGATCTTGTCGCGCTGGTCGCCGGGCGTGGGTTCCAGCACCAGACCGGCCGAGCCGGCGTAGACCACCATCGACACGCGGTCCTGTGGCCGCAGTTGTTCGACCAGTTGCGCGAAGGATTTCTTCAGCAGAGGCAGTTTGTTCTCGTCGCTCATCGAGCCGGAGGTGTCGATCAGGAACACCAGATTCGCCGGCGGCAGTTCGGCCTTCGGCACGTCGTAGCCCTTGATGCCGATCATCAGCAACTGACGTTTTCCGTTCCACGGCGCCTGCGCCAATTCGGTGGTGACCCGGAAGGGCGTGTTCAGCGATGTCGGCGCGGGATGGCCGTAATCGAAGTAATTGATCATTTCCTCCGCGCGCACCGCATCGGCCGGCGGGCGCTGGCCGTTGCGCAGCAGGCTGCGGACGTTGGCGTAGCTGCCGGTGTCGACGTCGATCGAGAACGTGGACACCGGTTCTTCGCTGGCGCGGCGGACCGGGTTTTCGTCGCGCGCTTCGTATTTCTCGGTGTTGGCGAGCCCGTCCATTGGCATCGGTTCCGACGGCGCGATCATCATCGGCGCCGGGGGGGGCGGCGGCGGCGGCGGTGCGGCCGGCACGAATGCGTGGCCGTTCGAGACATTGCCGGCGACGCGTTTGGCGACTTCCTGCTGCGATCGCGCGAGGCGCGACCCGGTGACGACAACCGAGTCGAGTTCAGCGCTGGCGGCCGCGGCATCGGCGACCGGCGCGGCTTCGGCGAGGACTTCGGTCTCAGCGGTGCCGGCATCGGCGACCTGCGGTTTGCCGCGCGGCGCATCGATGCGGGTGTCGGCCTTGGATTCGTCCAGCGTGGTCGTGCGCTGGCAGCCGGCCAGCGTGAGCGCGCAGAGCACTGCGGCGGTCAGGGTGTGTCTGGTGAAGGTGCCGGTGAATGGGCGGGACAGCGGACGGGCGGCGGTGTGGTGCATGACGGGTCTCCGTGAGTGGGCAGACCTGCAAACGCGCCATTTCCCGCTATGGGGTTGATCTTGTTGCAGGAGGGCCTTCAGGCCCGATGCCTCTGACCGGACATCGTGGCAGAGGCATCGGGGCTGAAGGCCCTCCTACAAGCATGGCCATCGCCCATGACGTGTCCCGTCAACGACGATGCCCTCGGAAATCCGAGGGCATCGTGGAGCTACGAACGCTCAAGCGGGTTTCGACGCCGGCTTCGAAGCCGGCGTCATTGTCGCCAGGCTCAGAACTTCCAGCCAACGCGCACGTATGCGAAGCCGCCATTGAAGCCGTACGGCGTATGGACCGGATAGGCGGCACCGGCCACCGCTCTGCCCCATGGATTATCGTCCGGCACCTTGTCGAACAGGTTCTGCGCGCCGACATTGACGAACAGACCGGAGGCGAATTTCCAGCCGATCTCGGCATCCATTGTCACCGCGCTGTCGCCATCGATCGGCAGGCCGCCGTCGTCGAGGTGGTCCTCGAAGAACGAGCCGTAGTAGTTCACGCGCAGATTGGCGTGGAACACCTGGCGCTGGTGGTTGATGCTGAAGTAGCCCTTGGTGCTGGGCAACGATTCCTCCAGCTTCTTGATCCGGATCGGGGTGATGATGCCGGGGGTGAAATCGTCGACCTCGGTCTTGTTCCAGTTGGCTGCCAGCGAGTAGGTGGTCTTGCCGCCGAAGTGATCGCTGTCGTAGCTGGTCACCAGGTCGATACCGGTGGTGGTGGTATCGAAGTCGTTGACGAAGAACTGCACCTCGCTGATCGACGCCGCTTCCGGATTGCCACCCGCGATCAATGCCGCGCGATCAGCGGGGGTCACCGTGAAGAAGGTGCTGAGGGCGATGCGGTCCTCGGTCTTGATCTGGTACCAGTCGACCGTGGCCAGCCAGCCGCCACTATTCCAGACCAGGCCCAGCGAGGCGTTCCTCGATTCCTCGGGCGTCAGCGGCTCGGCACCATAGAACTGGGCGATCGCGTTGTTCGGCGACAGTACCGCGGTGTCGCGTAGTTGGCCGGCGATGAAGGACGTGGTCACCTGCTCGGCGTTGGCCTGGCCCGGGGTGGGCGCGCGGAAGCCGGTGCTGACCGCGCCACGCACGGCGAATGTGTCGGTGAAGTCGTAACGACCGGTCAGCTTCCAGTTGGTGGTGCCGCCGAAGTCGCTGAAGTCTTCGTGACGCACCGCCGCGGCCAGCAGGAACTGGTCGGTGAAGCGGGCTTCGACGTCGGCGTACACCGCCCAGTTGTCGCGGCTGTTGCTGCCGGCCGTGCGCGGATTGAAGCCGTTGAAGCCGTTGGAGCCGAGGGAAAAGCCCTGCGGAACCAGCGGCCCGATCGCGAACGAGGACGGATCGCCGGCACGGATCTCGAACTCTTCCTTGCGCCATTCCGCACCCATCGCCAGGCTCAGCGGCCCGCTGGTGAAGCCGGTCTCGAAGTCATGACCGATGTCGAAGTTGAACGTGGTCTCGGTCTGGGTGTTGCCGCCGGGAGCGAACTCGTTGTCGCCCGGCTGGTTGGGCCCAAGTGAGGCGTTGACCGTGTTGAGCATGTAGAAGTTGATTTCGTTCTTGCCGTGGCTGCCGCTCAGGTCCCAGTACCAGTCGTCGGCCCACGCGCCCTTCAAGCCAAGCACCAGCGACTGGTCTTCCATCGTGCCGCCGAACTGCGGGGTGAAGCCGCCGGGGAACTGCCTCAGGAAGGTGAAGCACTCCGCCGGCAGCGCGCTGACCGCGGCGGCAACGCCCGCGTACGGCAGCAGGTTGCCGCTGCCATCGCGCAGGGCGATGGTCGGGCAGGTCACTGCGTTGGCGGTATTCAGATCGCCGATCAACAGGGTGTTGCCGCCGTCGTTCGAGAACACACCGCTGCGCGTGGTCGGATTGCGGTAGTAAAAGCCGCCTTCGACGTCGCGCTTGGCATAGTTGCCGAAGCCGTAGAAGCTGACGTTCTCGCCGTCGATGCCGAAGTTGGCGATGAACTTCATGTCCTCGTGGACCTCGGGCGAACCCCAGATCTGCGCCGGGTTGCGCACGCCCGGATAGCCGGCGGCCGCGACGGCTGCGGCATCGTCGCGCTGCACGCTGCGCGAGGTCGGGTCGGCGCTGCGCCATTCGGCGGTCAGGGTCGCGAAGCCGTTCGACGTCAGCGGCAGGCCGACCTGGGCGCCGTACTGCTGGGTGAAGCCGTCGCCTTCGTAATGTTCGCCGGCGAACACTTCCACGGCGCCGCCGTGGTTCGATCGCTTCAGGCCGAAGTTGATCACGCCGGCGATAGCATCGGAGCCGTACTGCGCGGCCGCGCCGTCGCGCAAGACTTCCACCTGCTCCAGCGCCATCGACGGGAACACCGAGATGTCCGGGCCCTGCGCGCCGTCGGACAGGCCGTGGCCGAGGAAGGTGATGACCGCGGCGCGGTGGCGGCGCTTGCCGTTGACCAGCACCAGGGTGTTGTCCGGCGGCAGGCCGCGCAGGTTGGCCGGACGCACCAGAGTAGCGGCGTCGTCGATCGGGATGGTGCTGACGTTGAACGAGGGCACCAGCGTGCGCATCTTGTCCAGCAGGTCGACCGACGGCTGGTTGTGGAATTCCTCGCCGCCTAAGATGTCGATCGCCACCGCCGAACTGGCTTCGGAACGGGGCTTCGTGCGCGAGCCCAGCACCGACACCGTGTCCAGCGTTCCGGCTTCCGGCTCGGCGGGTGCGTCCTGGGCCATGGCGGGCATGGCGACAGCCACTGCGAGGGCGAGTGCGGTGAGGGCGGGGGTGACGCGGCGTTGGCGTCGGTTGATCGTCGTGTAAGACATGGACATACGGACCTCCTGATCCTTGAGAAGTGTGGAAATGCGGAATGGTCGTTCGACGCTCCCCTAAGCGTCCCACCAGCCGGCGATGGCCTGGCGGTAGGACGGTATTCATAACATTTTTTTAGCATTCTGGCCTGTCCCCGGCCCGAGACGCCCGCCACAGTTGGCGCCGGTCATGGCGCTACCGGCTGCGACAGTGCTGGAGTAGGCTGGCCTCATCCACAGGGGGAGGGCGACAACGATGAGTGCCAGCGACGTCGTGACCATGAGTACCCATGATTCCAGCCCATCTCCCGGTCCCCTGCCGCCCCAGGACGTGCCGCACCGTCGGCTCGCGCGAATGGCCGGGGAGTGGGAGGGCGTCTATCGGCTGTGGTTCGAGCGCGACATGCTGGCCGCGGAATCCAGCCAGCGCGGCAGCATCCGCGCGGTGCTGGGCGGGCGCTTCCTGCTGCATGAATACAGCTGGGAGTTCGATGGCCGCAGTTATGCGGGCGTAGCGCTGTACGGCTATCACATCGACGAGCGGCGCTGGGAATGCGCGTGGGTCGACAGCTTCCACAGCGGCAGTTCGATCGTCTTCTCGCACAGCATGGGCGAGACCGAGCCGGCGCACTTCGCCGTGCTGGGCAGCTACGGCGACGGCCAGACGCCGCCGGGCCCGCGCTGGGGCTGGCGGACCGAGATCGAACAGCCGGACGACGACCGCCTGGTCATCGTGATGACCAATATCTCGCCCGATGGCGAAGAGGCCAAGGCGGTGGAAGTGGAGTACACCCGCGTGCGTCCTATCGTCCAGCACCCGATCGTATAGCTCCGACTCGGCGTTGCGTCGCTACCACCGATCGGGCAGCACAGTGTCGTCCGGCATCGGCGTCATCCCCACGCGCAACAGATAGCGGCGTTTGCCTTCGCGGCCGAAATATTTCAGATACAACATCAGCAGTTCGCTCTGCAGCGCTTTGGCGTCCTCGTCGTCCAGGCGCAGGTCGGAAAACCAGCCTTCGATGATCGCCGGCGCATCGGGTTCGAAATAGTTGTAGAACGCCTCCTCGCCGGTTGCCGGGGCGATCAGCAGGCGGTCGTCCGCCTCGCGGCTGATGCGTACGCCCCACTGACGGTTTCGGTCGCTGAGCGTGCGCGCCAGGGCGTGCAGATACATCGGCTGCAGCGATTGCGACCACTGGTCGATCATCGACTCCAGATTTTCCAGCGACGTGGACGCCAGGGGCACGAAGAAGGCGTTGGCGGTCGCGCGGTACAGCTTGACCGCGCGTCCGCGCTGGCGCTGGCTGCCGGCAGCGCGCAGCAGGCCGAGCTGCTGCAGGCGCTCGATCCTGTACGCCATCGCATTGAGTTTCACGCCGTGCTCTGCGGCCACCTCGCTTGCGGAGCGGGCGCGGCCGATGAAGGGGTAGATGAAAACCGCCTTGAACGGGTTGGACAGGTAATCCGCCGCCTCGGCATCGTGCACGGTCAAAGACGGCTGAACGGCGATGGCGCTGGTCGAATTCCGCTGTTTCATTTGAAGTGACTCCCGGGGCAGGCTTGAGCCTACGGTGCGACCCCGCGCACCGCATCCCCCATTCGTCCGGAGTGTCTCCATGCTGCGTCGCGATCTTCTGCGCTTCCTTGCCGCCGGTTCCGCTGTCTCCGTCATCGGCTGCGCGCGTTCGGCCCCGACGCCGGCATCGGCGCGCTCGCTGCCGGCCGATGTCCGACCGTATCGGCTGCCGCGTGCGCTGAAGCCGGTGGTGTTGCCGAACCCGTCGGGCACGTTTCCGCTGGTGCCCAAGGCGCCGCGTTTCCCGTATTTCGACGACCGCGACGCGGTGATCCGCGACGCACGCGGCATTTCTGATGCGTTTGAGCGCTACATCCGTGCGTGGTTCGACGGCCGGGTGCCGGCGGAGATCCCGCGCGAATTTCTGCCCAAAGGCATGAACGAGACCGATTACCCGTCGGCGCGACTGATCCGCGCCGAGGACATCGATATCGCCAGCCAGTGGTCGATCCGGCCCGCGCGCCCGATCAGCCGCGCCGGTTTCGTCGGCTTCTTCCCGGATCCGAACTGCAGCTATCTCGTCGTTCCCGCGATGTATCTTCCGTTCGGCAGTCGTGTGGTGATCGAAGGAGAATTCCCGCACGCGCGGTTTTTCGATGTGCAGGTCACGCCGAGTTTTCAGCCCGAGCTGTATCACTACGACGGCGGCGTCGGCGTGGCCGAAGTGCCGCTGGTCGATGCCGACATCGAGCCGTTGCCCGGGCACGTCAATCCGTTCCGGGTCGGCGCCGACCGCACGAGCAAACGCCGCGGCTATCGCGTGGAGCTGGACATGGCGATCGGCGACCCGGTCGCGCTCAACGCCGCGTTCCGCCCGCCGCATTTCCGCGCGCCGGGCAATCGCCGCATCGGCGCTGGCCTGCAATATCAGGGCGCCTGGGGCGCACCGGGCTCGAACGGCCATCGTCGCGGGCTGTGGGACACCGGCCAGCTCTGGCTGCGCTACTACGCCCCCGATGATGTGGAAGACCCGTATGCCGGCGTCGCGCTGCCGCGCGTGCGCTACGAGCTGCCCGACGGGCGCGGCTTTTTCGTGCAGTTCGACACCGACAGTTTCAATGCCCGCGCCAATCGCGTGGTCGCGATTCCCGATGAGCCGCCAGCGGAACCGATCGCCGACATGCTGCAGGGGCCGTCGATGGCTGGTTCAAGCAGACCGGCATTTTTCGCGGCGTGGTCGGTGGTATCGCCCTGGGCACCCGCTGGGGCGGCGGCGATTACGTCCGCGCGCTCGATCGCGGCGTCGCCGGTCGCGGCAGCGATCTGCCGGCGCCCTCAAACTACGAGCAGTCGGCCACCTCGGCCACGTATATCGATTATCTGGTGCGCAGCATGTGCCTGGGCGCGCGCAAAGTGGTGGTGCTGGCCGGCCGGCTGCCCACACTGCCGAAGACCCGCGGCGGCAGCGCGCGGATGACCTCCGCGCAGGCGCGCTACTGGTCGCTGGTGGGTTATGCGGTGCCGAGCGGCTGGGATTTCATCAAGGCCTTCGACAAGAACGCGGTGATCGGCTCCGCCGTGCATGCGGTGATGGACGAAGAACTGGTGCTGGACGTCAAACGCCGCTACCTGATCGTGCTGTCGCGGCCCGCCGACCGCCCGCGCAACGCTACCGCGGCGAACGGCATCACCTGGGTGGACTGGGGCCCGAGCGCCCACGTCTCATGGACCCTGCGCTGGCTCACCGTCGGCCCCGAATGGACCGATGCCAACGCGCCCACCCCGCAGCATCTCGGCCGCAAAGGCGACTACTGGGAACAGGACTTCGACCCGAACGCGATCAGCCGCAACCACCACGACGGACTGCTCGGCGACCAATTGCCCCGCGTGCATTATCTGGATGCGGAAGCGTTCGAGGCGTTGGGCGATGAGGTCACGTGGGAGTCGTTGCCGGTGTGGGGGTGATGGCACGCGCGATCGTTTGCGCATGGACGCAGTACGCGGCGGGTGTCATCGCATCAGTTGCCGATGCCGAACATGCTGGCAAAACGCTGCAAACGCGTGGGTGGCCGGCATACATCGCGTTCTGTCTCCGGATCGATCACTGCCGCCATTCGCAATTCCTCATAGGAAAAACGACTAAGATCATTATCTGTCGGTGGCACATTGACATCGACATTGAGGATGTCTCGACAGATGACGTTGATGAGTGCTTGGCCCCTCAGTGTGAACAGTGTCGTGTCCCAGATCCTTGCGCTGCCATCAGTTGAAGTGATAAGAAGTTGAGTAGTGTCGGGGCTGAGGGTGGCGCTGGTAATTTCAGCGGGATGGATAACTGATGCAAGGTGATCTCCGGAGGCAGAGTCATGCAGATTCACTTGCTTGCGATTTCTAGTGATTACTATGCCGCCGTCAATGCTAAATTGAGCGTCGAATATTCCGTTGCTCATTGATAATCCAATAATTGGTTGATATACGTCTGCGTCCCAAAGCTCCGCGCCGCCGCCCGAAGACAATGCAAAGACCCGACGGCCATTCGGGCTAAAGATTACGCGTTTAACCCCTTCGAGATATGGCATTGTGGCTAACAGATCGCCAGAGTCCACATCCCAAATTCGCATTGTCTTATCTACTGAGGTCAGGATTCTGCGGCGATTCTGGTCGAAAATCGCGTCAAATACTGATGTGTCGTGCATCAATGTGGCTAGCAACTGACCAGAGACTGCGTCCCAAATGCGTGCAGTGTTATCGCTGGAGGCAGAGACTATGAGCCCGCTATCCGGGCTGAAATCAGCACTGTTAACTTCACCATCGTGCGTCATTTTAGTGAGTGGCTGGCCGGTATCTGCGTCCCATAAGCGAATGGTCTTGCCCGAAACCGTAATTACTCTACGACCGTCAGGAGAGAAGACAGCAGTCTGCACCCAATCATTTTCCCTACTGTCTTTGTGCTTCATATTGACCACTAGTCGACCGGTATCTGCGTCCCAGAGGCGCGCGGTTCGATCTTTGGGAAAGTAAAGGCTGTATAAATTGTTTCTTTTCAGCGTCGAGCCTATCGTGATGATACGGTGGCCATCAGAACTTGAACTGGCACTCTGTGCCCAGTCGTCATGCATCATCGTGGCTAGTAGCTGCCCGGAGTCGGTACTCCAGGTTCGCGCGGCTCTACCCGAGACTGTGATGATTCGCTGATTGTCGTAGCTAAAAAAGGCGCTGGATACTTTTCGGTCATGGGTCAACGTGGCGAGGACCCTGCCCGAATCGGTGTCCCACAGGCGCGCGGTCTTGTCGTCGGAAGCAGTGAGAACAAAGTCGCCTTCATCGCTGAAGGCAGCGCTGTTGACAGGACCATCATGAGACATCGTGTATAGCAGATGATTGGAATTGACTTTCCAGATACGCACGGTCCGACCCACTGCAGAATGAGTGACAATTCTGCTGCCGTCGTTGCTGAAGTCGGCATTCGCCACCCAATCGTTGTGCTGCATCGTATCGAGTAGCCGCCCGGAGGAGGTGTCCCAAAGGCGCGCGGTGTTATCCAATGAGGCGGTGACGACCGTGTGGCCATCGGGGCTGAAATCTGCGGTGGTAATCGGACCGTCGTGCAGCATGGCGATTCTCTGGCCGGAATCTATGTCCCAAACGTGCAGTGTATGACCTGCAGTGCTGACAATTTTCTGGCCATCCGAACTAAAACCGGCACCGTTCACAGCGGTATCGTGCAGAGCAGTGGCGAGCAGGCGACCGGAGTTTGACTCCCAGAGGAGTACTTTGTTTCCAGCGGCGGTAAGTAACCTGTGCCCATCGTGGCTGAAGACAGCGCTGCGCACATAATGGTCGTGAGGCAACGCGGCGAGTAGCCATCCGGAGTCTGCGCCCCAAAGATGCACGCTATGATCCGAGTCCGTCATCATATCGCCTGAAGTGATGGCGATCATGCGGCTGTTTGGGCTGAAGACCGCGAAGCTTATATTCTGGTTGTGCTTCACTGTAGTGAGCAGGCGCCCGGAATCTGCGTCCCAAACATGCGCCGTCTGACCGGAATTTGCGTCCCCCAAAGGCCTTGCCGGAGATAAGACGGTGATGATCTTGCGCCCATCGGGGCTGAAGTCGACGCTGATCACTACGCCATCGTGCGCCATCGTCGCAAGCAGACGGCCGGAGGTGGCGTCCCAAAGGTGCGGGATCCCATCGAACGATGTGGTTACGATCTTGCGGCCATCAGGGCTGAAAGCTGCGCTTTCAAACGGACTATCGAGCGCCATAGAGGCAACAGCTCGGCCGGTCTCTGCGTCCCAAAGACGCGTAGTGTTATCTGTTGAAGCAGTGACGACCTTGCGGCTATCAGGGCTGAAAGCCGCACTGGAAACCAATTTATTGTGCTTCATTGTGACGAGCACTTGGCCTGTTTCGGTGTCCGAGATGCGCGCGAACTTACCTGAAAATGTGATCAGTTTGCGCCCATCGGGGCTGAGGCTTGAGTAATCTTCGCCTGTGCCTAATGTGAGCTTCGCGCGCAGACTAGAACGGTAGCCAGCCCGCGAGAGCTGAGTTTCAGCTTTACGTGCGTTGATTTCGAAGACTGTCACATCGCCTTTCCGCATGCCCGCCAGCGCAAATCTCAATGCACGGTCGTACTCGTTGCGATCGAACGCCTGCGACGCCAAGCTCGCCAGTACATCCGAGCTGGCCTGACTGGTCGTTTTCTGCAGGCGCGTGACAAAAATGCTAGCAATCACGATCACCGCCACCACTGCAGCGAGCAACACCGTCGCCCATCGCTGCACCCTCCGCGTCCTGGCAATCTGGTTTGCCTCACGCTCCTGCTGAAGTCGCCTGTCTTCGATCTCCTGGGCTTCTCTAGCGCGGCAAGCGAAAAGATAGCGCCGCCCGTCATCTTCCAGCGCATACTGAAAATCTTCGCGGACCAAGTGTTGCTCGGCATGCCGCAGTCGCTCGCCGCGATGGAGCAGGGCGTCATCGCTTTCCAGTGCGCCATCGTTTTTTTTGGATGCCTGCCAAACCTCGGCATCGCGCTTCACTTCGTTGAGCACGATCAGGGCTTCGCGTTCTTGGCCAATGATGCGGTCCAGCAGCGGCCAGTGGCGCAGGATGGCTTCGTGCGCGACTTCGACGCTGGCGTCGCTGTCTTGAGGGCGGTCGCACGTCAATAAGCGTGCGTCGATCAATCTGCCGATCAGATCCTGGCTGGCTGCGGGCAGTGCGTTGCGTTTGGCGATGCGGCGCTGCGCCTGCTGGCTTTGCGGGTCGATGGAGACCAGCCACGGCACGAAGGTGCTGCGGATCCGAGCTTCGCGTTCCTGCGCGTCCTCGGGCAGGCTGCCGGCGGCGGTGGCGGCCTGCATCGCGTGGGTGATGGCGGCGTCCAGCGCACCCTGCAGTTGGCCCGAGCGCTCATAGTCTTCGAGATTCAGCCTGCCATCGCTGCCGTAGTCGTCCAGCAGCCGGCGCAGGGTGAAGGCGAGCAGGGGCAGGCTGTCGGCGTCGGCCCAGTCGCGGAGCAGGCGGTCGGTGAGCTGCGGGTCGATGTTGATCCCGTGTGCACCATTCTCCTCACGGCTGCGCTGCGCTGGGCCTACGATCACATCCTTCAATACGCCGTCGGCGATGGGCGGCAGCGAGAACGGTCGCTGTTCCAGGCCCGCCAGCGCCTGCGAGGTTTGCAGGTCGCCGTAGCGGTCGGAGCGGATCGCGAACACGACGATCAAACGGCCTTCGCGCAGCGCCGCACCCAGCAGATCGAGCAAGCGCCGCGCGGGCTCGCCGCCCTGCGCGCCGAACAGTTCTTCGGCCTGATCGATCGGCAGCACCGGGATGGGCGGCAACGAGGTGTGTCGCTGCGATGCTGGCGCTTGCGCCGCCGAAACCGATGCTGTTTGCGCAGGCTCCACCGCGAGCACCCGCGCGCGCGCTGCGGTATGCAGCACGGTGAGCGCGCCGGCGAGGTCGCCGCCTTCGATCTGCGCGCGCCAGTCGGCGAGATTGCGCTTCAGCCCGAGCGTTTCCCCGGCGCGGTGCAAGCCAGCGACGAGGCCTTGCTCGCCGTTCAACGCATCCACGCCGGGCCGCAGCACCGGCAGGATCAGGAATTCGCGGTCCGCGCGCTGCAGCCGCGGCCACAGGCCGGCGCGCAGAAACGAGGATTTGCCGGCGCCGGAGGCCGCCAAGATGGCAAGCAGTGACTGGCCGCGTTCGCGCATCTGCCGCAGTGTTTCGATGCCGCGCGCGATGTCGGCATCGCGGCCGAAAAATACTGCGGCATCGTCGGTGTCCAGCGGCGCCAGGCCGGGATAGATCTTGCGGCCGTGGGTGAGCGGAAACGTGGAGGGATCGAGGCCTGCGCGTTTGAGGCCGACGACCAGCCTCTGCAACCCCGATTCGGCCAGCGAAACCGGCAGCGTCTGGCCGGTGTCCGGCATCAGCACGTCGATGACGCAACGCGGACCGGGCACGGTGAGATCGATCAGCTGATATTCGACAGTGAGCAGGTCGCGGTAGGCTTCCGGCGGAGTTGGTTCGATCAGCACCGGGATGATCTGCTTGCCCAGCATTTGCGCGGCGCCGGCTTCGCCCGTACACCATGGCCGCCGCACCCATTCCGGCGAAATCAGGAAGACCACCGCTTCGCAGCGCGACGCTGCTTTTTTCAGGGCATCGCGCCAGCGTTGCCCGCCGCCGATATCGTCGAAATCCACGAAAATCTCATCGCGCGGCCAACCCTGCGACACTATCCACTCGATGATCGCGCGGGTCTTGGCGTTGTCCGCCGTGGCATGACTGATGAAGATACGAGACACAGCGCCCCCTGGCCGTCCTTGTCGTCCTTGATGCCACCGCGAGCGACGTTGCTCGGCGGCGTCCGTCGGCGTATGGCATCGGTCTCGTGGCTGCGCCGCTGGTTGCTGCGGTGCTGCCACGCTGTGTGTTTCTACCACAAGTGGCGCGGTGGTTTCGGTGTCGTATCGCGCCCGGTTGCCGCTTGTCTCCCTCTCCCCGTGCGCGGGGAGAGGGTTGGTGTGAGGGGCGCGCTCTTCGGACCGCATCGTGGCTGTCTTCGCCCCTCATCCGGCGCTACGCGCCACCTTCTCCCCGATGTGCGGAGAGAAGGGACACCTGATCAACCTCTGCTCACCGGATCTCAGCTTTCCGAAATCAGTCCTGTCAGATCTTCCACGTCGGCGATTTTCGCCAATGCATTGCTGTACACCACTAACCGTTGCTGCAACGTCTGAAGCTCGGCGCGAAACCGCGCGCAGGTTGCTGGGTCGTCAAAGCCGCCTTGCTCGGCGATGCGGTGCCATTCTGCGGTGAACGGGCGCACGATCTGGTTGAGTACGATCACCGCGAGTTTGGTGAACTGCGCGCATTTGCGGCCGTGCGTTTTCAACACCGCGCGCGTACCGGGGAACAGCGAGTACACGCTATCGAGCGCGGTGCGCTCGACGCCGTGTGCATGGGGCAGCGGCTGGGTGGTGATGCGCGTCAGCAATTCGACGTACAGCTCCCACGCGGCGTCTTTGTCCGGGTCTTGTGGCTTCCATTCGGCATTCAGAAAGCCGGCGCTGAGTTTCAGCGAAGTCAGGCCCCATTCGTCCAGCATGTCTTTCCATTTCATGGCGGTTGGCTCGTCGTTGAGAGGGTTCGGTCACGTGGCGGGCGCTTGCGGTGCATGCGGCACGAACAGGCCCAGTTGCTCGGCGAGTGCGCGCTCGCGAGAAGAATACGACGTGGGCTCGGCGTAGCGCGGGCTGAGAATGCCATAGACGCGCCCGCTGTTGCGAAGCCTGTGCGCGATGAAGGCGTCGAGCGCTTCGTCGTTGAGCGTTTCGCGACGCTCGGCGAGCCGACGCGGCAGCGACCAGCGATCCCAAAACACGCTGCGTCTTTCTTGCATCAGATGTTGCACCAGCGCGAAGGCTTGCGCGGTGCCATCGAGCAGGCGATAACTCACGAAATCGTAGGGCGTGGATCGCAAATATTCGGCATGCGCGCGCAGCGGTTCGGCATCGTCGAGCCTGCGCACGAAGCGCAAGGCTTGCCCGACTGCAGTGCCTGCGGTGCGCATGAGTGGCGTGCGCGCACCGTCGGAGCGACGCGCATGCAACTGGCGCAGCAGCGCGTTGGCGTCGTACAGCGGAAACCATCGTGAATCCGGCGTCGCGCCGAAGCGATAGAGCGATTTACCATTTTTTTCGAGTCGCTGAACGTCGGCGACCTGGATGCGTGCGTCCAACGCGGGCGGCAGTGCGCCCCACGGGCCGGTCAATTGCGAAAACAACCAGATGGTATCGCCGTCTTTGATGTTCGCAGCCGCCCCAGCATGTGCCGGAGCGGCGTGAAACTCGGGCGCGAGGAGTCCGCGATCGTCTTCCTGCGCCTCCGCAAACAATCCACCAGCAGCTACTCCATCAACAGCGCCATGCGCAGCGAGAGACGCCGGACCGGTGTCCGCAATCACGCGTTTTATGTAGTGCGCAAAATCCGTCATGAGCACCTTCGAAAGGCGTGTGAGTGCGAAGCTCGATCAGTGGCTGTCGCGGTCTGCATCGGTTTCCACCCGTACCCGCAGCACACCATCCTGCACGCGCGCTTCAAGGTGTTCGCCGGCCTGCACATCATGCACGCTACGGATGATACGGCCGTCGTCGTGCTGCAGGATCGAATAGCCGCGCGCGACCGTCGCCAGCGGACTGACCGCTTCCAGCGAGCGCGCCAGACCCTGCAATTGCAGCGCGCGCCGCTGCAATCCGCGCACCGTCGCCGACTGGGGGCGCGGCGCCAGCGACTGCAGGCGATCGCGCAGCAGCGACAGCCGGCGCTGCGGGCGCGCCGCGTGCAGTACTGCGGCCGCATGTCGCAACTGCGCGCGTCGACGCTGATCCGCCTGCGCCCACGCTGCATGCAATCTGCGCAGCGCTTCCGCTTGGCGCCGATGCAGGGCGTCGAGACGCGCCTGCGGCTGCAGCGCCTGCAGCCGCAGTGCTGCGCGGTCGGTGCGTTGCGAGGCGTGGCGCAGCAACCGTTCGTGGATGGCATGCAGGCGCCGCGCGTGCGCGCGCAGATGCGCGGCCAGATCGGCGCGGTCCGGCACCAGCAGCTCCGCGGCGACCGAGGGCGTCGGCGCGCGCAGATCGGCGGCGAAATCCGCGAGGCTGACATCCACTTCGTGACCGACCGCCGACACGACCGGCACCGGCGAGGCGGCGATCGCGCGCGTCAGGGCTTCATCGTTGAACGCCCACAGATCTTCCAGCGAACCGCCGCCGCGGGTGATCAGCAGCGCGTCGTAGCGGCCGCTGCGCCCGGCGGCCTGCAGCATGCGCACGATCTGCGCCGCAGCGGTGTCGCCCTGCACAGGTACCGGCAGGATGTCGACTTCGACCAGCGGGAAACGCCGGCGCAGCACGCTCAGTACGTCGCGCACCGCAGCGCCGCTGGGCGAGGTCAACACGCCGAGACGGCGCACGTGCGCCGGTAGCGGGCGTTTGCGGTTCTGATCGAACAATCCCTCGGCCTGCAGTTTGGCTTTCAATTGCTCGAACGCCCGCCGCAGCGCGCCTTCGCCGGCTTCCTCCATGGTGTCGAGGATCAGTTGATAGTCGCCGCGCGCTTCGTACAGGGTCAGGCGGCCGCGCGCGAGCACCCGCAGCCCTTCGCGCGGCGTGAACTTCAGCCATTGGCTCTTGGGTTTGAACAGCGCGCAGCGGACCTGGGCGCGGTCGTCCTTCAGCGTGAAATACAGATGGCCCGACGAGGGCCGCGACAGATTGCCCAGCTCGCCTTCCACCCAGATCAGCGGGAAGGCGTCTTCCAGCAGATTGCGGGCGAGGGCGTTCAGCTGGCTGGGCGTGAGCGCCTTGCGGTCGTCGGTGGGGGGAAGTGCGGACATCGATACAGGATACGTGACACCACCGTTTCCGTAGAGCGGAGCGGAGCTCCGCTACGCTCTACGCACACCGACGTGCCCGGAATAGACGCTGTCGAGCCCTGGAGTCGACGCAGCGGAGCTGCGCTCCGCTCTACATGGCGCGCGGGTAGAATGTCGGCCATGTCCGCACAACCTCTGCCCTGCCAATCCGAAGCCGCCACGCCGATCTTCGGCCCCGCGTTGCGCCGCGTCACCCGTCAGGTCCGCATCGGCGGCATCGCCGTCGGCGGCGATGCGCCGGTGGTGGTGCAATCGATGACCAATACCGATACCGCCGATGTCGCCGGCACCACCAAGCAGGTGGCCGAACTGTGGCGCGCGGGTTCGGAGCTGGTGCGGGTGACGGTGAACAACGCCGAATCCGCGGCTGCCGTACCGCGCATCGTCGAGAAGCTGGCGATGATGGGCATCACCGTGCCGATCATCGGCGACTTCCACTACAACGGGCATCAACTGCTCGCCGCCGAACCGGCCTGCGCCGAGGCGCTGGCGAAGTACCGCATCAACCCGGGCAATGTCGGGTTCGGCCGGAAGCGCGACACCCAGTTCGCGCAGTTGATCGAATTCGCGATCCGCTACGACAAGCCGGTGCGCATCGGCGCCAACTGGGGCTCGCTGGACCAGTCGCTGGCCGCGCAGCTGATGGACGAGAACGCGCAGCGCGCCACGCCCTGGGATGCAGGACGCGTGCTGCGCGAGGCCTTGATCCGCTCGGCGCTGGATTCCGCCGAGCGCGCGGTGGAGATCGGTCTTGCGCGCGAGCGCATCATCCTCAGCGCGAAGGTCAGCGGCGTGCAGGAATTGATCGCGGTGTATCGCGATCTCGCCCTGCGCTCGGATTTCGCGCTGCACCTTGGGCTCACCGAGGCCGGGATCGGCAGCAAGGGCATCGTCGCTTCCGCCGCCGCGCTGGCGGTGTTGATGCAGGAAGGCATCGGCGACACCATCCGCATTTCGCTGACGCCCGATCCGGGTGCGTCGCGCACGCAGGAAGTCATCGTCGCCCAGGAGTTGCTGCAGACCATGGGTCTGCGCGCATTCACGCCGATGGTCACCGCCTGCCCGGGCTGCGGCCGCACCACGTCGGAGTTCTTCCAGGAGCTGGCGAAGGTGGTGCAGGAACACGTCCGCGAGAAGATGCCGGAGTGGAAGATCACCCATCCGGGCGCCGAGAACCTCACGCTGGCGGTGATGGGCTGCATCGTCAATGGCCCCGGCGAGTCGCGTCACGCCAACATCGGCATTTCGCTCCCGGGCACCGGCGAAACCCCGGCCGCGCCGGTGTTCGTCGATGGCGAAAAGAGCGTGACCCTGCGCGGCGACAACATCGCCCGGGAGTTCATCGGCATCATCGACGGCTACGTCGATCGCAAGTTCGGGCGTGACGCGCACGCCGGCTGACATCGTCGCGATGCTGCGCGGGGAACTGCGCTTCGTCGTCGATTTCCTGCGCAGCCGCCTGCTGCGGCTGGCCCTGCTGTTCGTGGGCCTGCTGCTGCCGCTGTGGGGATTCGCCGAACTCGCCGATGAGGTGCGCGAACACGAACCCTTCGCGTTCGACGAACCGATCCTGCGTTTCGCCGAGTCGCTGCACGGCGACGTCCTCGATCGCGCGTTCGTGCTGATCTCGGAAGCGGGTTACGCCTACGGCGTGGTGCCGTTCGACATCCTGTTGATCGCGGCGCTGGCGTGGCGCGCGCGCCTGCGCGAGGGTCTGTTCGCCGGGATCGCGATCGTCGGTTCCGCCTTGCTGAATCTGGCGACCAAACAGATCTTCGCGCGCGACCGGCCCAGCCTGTGGGCGTCGATCTCGCCGGAAACCACATTCAGCTTTCCCAGCGGCCATGCGATGGGTTCGGCCACGCTCGCCTGGGTGCTGCTGCTGTTGGCCTGGCATACGCGCTGGCGCTGGCCGGTGGCGGTCTTCGTGACGGCGTTCGCGGTGTCGGTGGCGTTCTCGCGGGTCTATCTGGGCGTGCATTATCCCTCCGACATTCTCGCCGGCTGGGCGGCGGCGTCGGCATGGGCGGTCTCGGCGTACCTGCTGGTGTTCCGTTTCGGCGCCCGGCCTTGGGCGGAGGGACATCGGAACGTCGTCCGATAGCGACCCGCCGATGATCGAGCATCGTGCATGCCGCATGCGCCGGTATCGAGATTGTCTCGATGTTGCGCTGCGCAAAGCAGTACACTCGGGAGGCTTAGAAGTACGGTGTCACCGGTTGTGGGCCATTCATGGAAGCCCTTACCATCGCACGAAGCGATGCGCTACTACACTCGCTTGCCGATCAGTCTCTGGGGAACTCCAAATGTCAAATCCGAAAAAGTGGGGCAGCGTCGTCGCGTTATGCGCGATCGCCGTGGCCGCCAGTGCCGCGTCTTATCAATACTTGTCCGCACGGTTCGAACGCGAGCATCGCGTCGCGCAGCAGACCAGTGCCGTGCGCGAAACGCCGCGCCTGTCGCTGGTGTCCCGCGCGGAACGCAATCAGGTCATGGAGACGTTCAACGCGGGTACCGGTGTCCGCACCCCCGCAGTGTCGTCCAAGGCCGCAGGCCGTACCGGTCGCGCCACCTATATCGTCCTCTTCAGCGAAGACTCGCTCGCAACCTATAAAGGCGGCACTGCCGGCATTTCCGCTCCGCAGCGGAAATCGGGTGCGTACGGCGCCATGCGTCTGGACAGCCGCAGCCCCGAAGCACTGAACTACGTCTCCTACCTGCAGGGCAAGCAGCGGCAGATGGAACGCCAGATGTCCGGCATGATCCAGCGTCCGCTGCAGGTGCGTCGCCGCATGCAGCACGCGGTCAACGGCATCGTCACCGACATGAGCGCCGCCGAAGCCGCGCGCGTCTCGCGCATGGGCGGCGTCCGTCTGGTCGAGGAATATCGCGAGTACGTCCTCGAGACCGACGTCGGTCCGACCCTGATCGGCGCCCCCGCCGCGTGGGCCGGCAGCGCCACGCTTCCTGGCGGCGCGCCTGCCGTGCAGGGCGAGGGCATCATCGCCGGCCTGATCGACTCGGGCATCAATTTCGGCAGCCCGTCGTTCGCCGGGACCGATCCGGTCGACGGTTACGTCCACGCCAATCCGCTCGGTGCCGGCGTCTATCTCGGCACCTGCGCAGCGGGTGGCGTCGATGCCGGCCGCTGCAACGAAAAGCTGATCGGCGGTTACGACTTCGTCTGCGCAGCGCCGGGCAACCAGTGCGGCGTCGCCGGCGTGGCTGAAGAGCCCGGTTTCGGCGATACCAACGGCCACGGCAGCCACACCGCCTCCACCACCGTCGGCAACCGCCGCGACGTGGTGTTCAACGGCGCGCCGCTGCGCATCTCCGGCGTGGCGCCTCGCGCCAACATCATCGCGTACGACGCCTGCTACACCAACACCACGACCGGCCAGGGCCTGTGCCCGAACGTCTCGACCGTGGCGTCGATCAATCAGGCGATCGCGGACGGCGTCGACGTCATCAACTACTCGATCGGCGGCGGCGTCTCGCCGTGGACCGAAGCGACCTCGCTGGCGTTCCTCAGCGCGACCGATGCCGGCATCTTCGTCGCCACCTCGGCGGGCAACAGCGGCCCGGCCGCCAACACCCTCAGCCATCTTGAGCCGTGGACCTCCGCGACCGCCGCTTCCCAGCACGGCCGTGGCGCGTTCGGCTCGTTGATGCAGGTGACCGGCCCGTCGCCTGTACCGGCCAACTTGCAGCCGGTCGCGCTTTACCCGGGGACCGGCGGCGCGTCGCTCTCCGCACCCCTGCCGGGCACCACGCCTGTAATCATCAGTGCCGGTATCAATGCCGTGAACGACGGTTGCAACCCGTCGCCCTACGCGGCGGGCTCCTTGACCGGCGCGATCGTGGTGATCCGTCGCGGCACCTGCAACTTTACCGAGAAGGTCACCAACGCCGCCGCCGCCGGTGCGATCGCGGTCGTCATCGCCAATAATCAGGTCGGCATCATCCTGCCGTCGGTACCGGGCGCGACCATCCCGGTGTTCAGCGTGGTCCAGACCGATGGCAACGCGCTGGCTGCCTTCGGCGGTGCCAATCCGACCACGACCACCGCCCAGATCGCGTTCCCGTACGTCGGCCTGCCGAACGTCGCCGATGCGCTGGCGTCCTTCAGCTCGCGTGGCCCGGCTGCCAATTTCGATCTGGTGAAGCCGGACGTGACTGCGCCGGGCGTGGACGTCCTGGCGACTCTGGCCGGAACCTCGATCACCGGCTTCGAGCAGCTGATCGGCACGATCAGCGGTACGTCGATGGCGTCGCCGCATCAGGCCGGCGCTGCTGCGCTGATCCGTCAGGCACGTCCGACCTGGACCGTTGCGGAAATCAAGTCGGCACTGATGATGACCGCGACGACGCAGGTCTACACCGAAAATCAGGTCACCCTGGCGAATGCCTTTGCCCGCGGCTCCGGCCGTCTGCGCATCGAACGTGCGATCCGGGCCGGTCTGGTCCTGAACGAGACCACCGCCAACTACAACGCCGCCAATCCGGCGACCGGCGGCAATCCTGCGACCTTGAACCTGGCCAGCATGGCCAACGGCCGCTGCGCACCGCCGACCTGCAGCTTCACCCGTACCTTCCGCAATCCGGGTACGAGTGGCGGTCTGTGGCGCGTCAGCGTGAATGGCCTGCCGGGCACGGCCAATCCGGCGCTGGCGTGGATCCTGCCGGGTGCGACCCGCGCGATCACCTTCACCGTCAACAGCTCGACCCTGCCTGCCAACAACAGCTTCAACTTCGGCGAAGCGGTGCTTGAGCTCGTCCAGAGCGGCGCCGGCAGCAACGAGGTCGCTACCCTGCGCCTGCCGATCGCCGTGGCCGTGCAGCCGCCGATCATCGCGTTGCCGACCTCGGTCAGCGCCAGCGTGGTCGCCGGCAACAACGGCAGCACCAGCTTCAACATCGGCAATACCGGCGGTTCGATCCTGAACTACACCGCCAGCACCAGCGGCAACGGCAACGTCGACCTGTACAACGCGCTGCGTGGGGCCATCAACTCCGGCTTCCGCAATACGGTCTACAGCGATCCGGCGACCGCCGGCAACAACGCGCAGTTCTCGGCCGACGATTTCGACCTGACCGGGGCGACGCAGCTCACCTCGATCTCGGCCGAAGGCTTCGTGGTCAGCGGTCTTGCCTTCCCGGGCGCTGCGACCAGCCTGACCTGGAGCATCTATCCGGATGCGGCAGGCGTTCCGGCGGGCAATCCGCAGTCGGCGCCGGGTGCGGCCGTATGGACTTACAGCGCATCGCCGACCGCCGTTGGCGTCTCCACCGCAGGCGGTTTCATCAGCCTGAACCTGGCCGCTGCCGGCCAGAACGTGGTGTTGCCCGCGGGCAAGTACTGGCTGGTGGTCAACACCGCCGGCACGTTCGCCAATCGTTGGGCGCAGTTCGGCTCCGCGACCGGCAACGGCACGTTCATGAGCATCAACGTCAGCACCACCAATACCGGCGCCTGGGCCAGCAACAACACGTTCGCCGGTCTGAACATGGTGATCCGCGGCTCCGTGCCCTGCGGTGCGCCGTGGCTCGGCACGCTGACGCCGGCCTCCGGTTCGGTCGCTCCCGCGGGCGCGCAGTCGACATCGCTGACGCTCAACAGCAGCGCGTTGGCTGCGGCCAGCTACCGCGCCTACGTCTGCGTGAACAGCAACGACCCGGTCCGGCCTTCGGTCGCGCTGCCGATCGATCTGACGGTCACGCCGTAAGGCGATAGCGCCTGTCGCGAGACAGGGACAGCGAATCAGGAAAGGCCCGGGGAAACCCGGGCCTTTCTCTTTTCCGGAACCATCGAGCGGGCACAGAGCAGGCAGACACCGGGTCGCCAAGACTCGGCAGCTGTCATTCGTTTGTCACAATGCTTCGAGTATTCTGGAAATATGGAAATCAAAGAAGCCACGCTTGCGCTGGCAGCGCTCGGCCAGACCACGCGCCTGTCGATCTATCGGCGACTCGTGGAAGCCGGCCACGACGGCAGCAGCCCCGGCGAACTCGCCGAGCACCTGTCGCTGCCCGGCGCGACGCTGTCGTTCCACCTGAAGGAACTGGTTTCAGCCGGTCTGATCCATGGCGAGCCGCGCGGCCGCTCCATCTGCTATCGCGCCGATTTCGATGCCATGAACGCGCTGGTGGCTTTCCTGACCGATCACTGCTGCGGCGGCAACCCGGCCGCCTGCGCGCCGGCCGCCGCAACCGGCGCTACCGCCTGCGCGCCCATCGTCATTCCCGTCGAACTTCCGGAACACTCCGCATGACCATCCGCACCGGCATCAACGGCTTCGGCCGCATGGGACGTCTCACGCTGCGCGCCGCCTGGGGCGATCCCGATATCGCGTTCGTCCGCATCAACGATCCCGGCGGCGACGCGACGACATTCGCGCACCTGCTGAATTTCGATTCGGTCCACGGCCGCTGGGCACACGAAGCGGTGGCCGACGGCGACGCCATCGCGATCGACGGCGTGCGCATTCCGCTGACCCGCAACCGCGACATCGCTGCGACCGACTGGTCGGACTGCGATGTCGCGATCGAAGCCTCCGGCAAGTTCCGCAAACCCGATGTGTTGCAGGCGTATCTCGACCAGGGCGTGAAGCGGGTGGTGGTGACCGCGCCGGTGAAATCCGCGGGCGCGCTGGATGTGGTGATGGGCGTGAACCATCACCGCTTCGATCCGGCGACGCACCGCATCGTCTCGGCGGCGTCGTGCACCACCAATTGTCTGGCGCCGGTGGTGAAGGTGATCCACGAGGGGCTGGGCATCCGCCACGGCAGCCTGACCACCATCCACAGCCTCACCAACACCCAGGTCATCGTCGATGCGCCGCACAAGGATCTGCGCCGCGCGCGCGCCTGCGGCAGCAGCCTGATCCCGACCTCCACCGGCTCGGCCACCGCCATCGCCGAAATCTTTCCGGAGCTGAAAGGTCGCCTCAATGGCCATGCCGTACGCGTGCCGCTGACCAATGCCTCGCTGACTGACTGCGTGTTCGAGGTCGAGCGCGCGACGACGGTGGAAGAGGTCAACGATCTGCTGCGCATCGCGGCCGAGGGCGAACTCGCCGGCATTCTCGGCTACGAAAAGCGGCCGCTGGTCTCGATCGATTTCCTGCACGACCCGCGCTCCGGCATCGTCGATGCACTGTCGACCATGGTCACCAACGGCACGCAGGTGAAGATCTACGCCTGGTACGACAACGAATGGGGTTACGTGAATCGCACCGCGGAACTGGTGCGGCTGGTCGGCGGCGCAGGCAGGTAGAGCGATCATGCCTGGATCGATCATGCCGAAGCGGCTGACGCCCGAAATCCGTCAATATCTCGCGATCACCGGCAATTACTGGGCGTTCACCCTCACCGACGGCGCGCTGCGGATGCTGGTGGTGCTGCATTTCCATCGCCTGGGCTACAGCCCGCTGCAGGTGGCGATGCTGTTCCTCTTCTACGAACTGTTCGGCGTGATCACCAATCTGGTCGGCGGTTGGCTGGGTGCGCGGATCGGGCTCAACCGCACCATGAACATCGGTCTTGGATTGCAGGTCGCGGCACTGTCGATGCTGCTGGTGCCGGCCGCGCTGTTGACGGTGCCGTGGGTGATGGCCGCGCAGGCGCTGTCGGGCATCGCCAAGGATCTCAACAAAATGAGCGCCAAGAGCAGCATCAAGCTGCTGCTGCCCGGCGATCGGCGGGGCGCTGAGTATCAAGGTGCGTTGTATCGCTGGGTCGCGGCGTTGACCGGTTCGAAGAACGCCTTGAAGGGCGTCGGTTTCTTTCTCGGCGGTGCGCTGTTGACGTGGCTGGGTTTTGCGCCCGCGGTGGCGGCGATGGCGGTCGGGTTGGCGCTGGTCTGGGCGCTGAGTCTGTGGATGCTCCGGCGCGATCTGGGCAAGGCCAGCGCGAAGCCGAAATTCCGCGACATCTTCTCGAAGAGCCGCGCGATCAATCTGCTGTCTGCGGCGCGGATGTTCCTGTTCGGCGCGCGCGACGTGTGGTTCGTGGTTGCGCTGCCGGTGTTCCTCGCGCAGACCCTGGGCTGGGATTTCTGGCAGATCGGCGGTTTTCTCGCGGCGTGGGTGATCGGCTACGGCGGGGTGCAGTCGGTCGCGCCGTACGTGACCGGCAAACGCAGTGGCCAGACGCCGGATGGACGCGCGGCTTTCGCATGGGCGGTTGGATTGACGGTGGTGCCCGCCGGAATGGCGGCGCTGCTGTGGTCCGGGTATCCGCCGCAGACCGTGCTGGTGGCCGGATTGATGCTGTTCGGCGTGCTGTTCGCGATCAACTCGTCGCTGCACAGTTATCTGATCGTGAGCTACGCCGCCGAAGACGGCGTGTCGCTGGATGTCGGCTTCTACTACATGGCCAACGCGATGGGCCGGCTGCTGGGCACGGTGCTGTCGGGATGGGTGTTCCAGCGCCACGGCATCGCGATGTGTCTCGCGGTGTCGGCGGGCATGGTGGCCGCGGCGACGGCGATTTCGGTCTTCCTCCCGAAGCATGCGCCTCGACCGCCGGGCGGTATGGCGACGGCGGAACCGTGATAGTCGTCATGTTCGATGGCCGGTTGTCGCCCGCATTGGCGTTCATTGCGGATACGTACGGCGCCGCCGGGCGTCGCAATGTCCACCGCAGAGTGCACCGATGTCCGAGCAAGACCCTTCCGCAACCCATGCCGACGCCCTCGCGTTCCTGCGCGAACGCCTCGATCGCGGCAACGACTGCCTGAGGGAAGGCAATGCGCGCGGCGCGCTCGTCAATTACGACAGCGCGCTGATGTCGTTCCAGATCTCCCGCCATATCGTCGCGCTGCGCGAGACCTATCGCGCGCTGTGGACCAACAAGGCGCTGGCGCATCAGCAGTTGCGCGAGATGGTGAAGTCGCAGGAAGCGGCTATCTTCGCGAACAGCCTGTCGCCGGATTGATGCCGGACGTCGCTCCGGAAACGATGGCGCAAACGGAAACGGCCACCTCGCGGTGGCCGTTTGCCGATCTTCCCGTCGATCTTCCTGTCGATGGCTTCAGCGAAGCCCTTACCAGATCCGCACGCGCTGCTCCGGCGGCAGATAGAGTTTGTCGCCCGGCTTCACGTCGAAGGCTTTGTACCATTCGTTGAGATTGCGCAGCGGGCCGTTGATCCGGTACTGCGGCGGCGAATGCGAGTCGGTCTTGAGCCGGTTGAGGATGGTTTCCTCGCGCGCCTTCGACTTCCACACCTGCGCCCATGCCAGGAAGAAGCGCTGGTCGCCGGTCAGGCCGTCGATCACCGGCGCTTCCTTGCCCTTGAGGCTCAGCTTGTAGGCGGTGTACGCCATCGACAGGCCGCCGAGGTCGCCGATGTTCTCGCCCATCGTCAGCTGGCCGTTCACGCACTGGCCTTCCAGCGGGCAATACGTGGCGTACTGCGCGCCCAGCGCCTTGGTGCGGGTATCGAAGCGCGCGCGGTCCTCGTCGGTCCACCAGTTGCGCTGGATGCCGGCGGAATCCGACTTCGAGCCCTGGTCGTCGAAGCCGTGGCCCATCTCGTGGCCGATCACGCCGCCGATTCCGCCGTAGTTGACCGCCGGATCGGCATTCACGTCGAAGAACGGCGGCTGCAGGATGCCGGCCGGGAACACGATCTCGTTGAACGACGCGTTGTAGTAGGCGTTGACCGTGTGCGGGGTCATGAACCACTCCGCACGGTCGGGTCTGTTGCCGAGGCGACGATTCTGGTCATCGACGTAGTAGCGGCGCAGCGACTGCACATTGGCGATCAGGTCGCCGGGCACGATCTTGACGCTGCCGTAGTCGCGCCACTTTTGCGTGTAACCGATCTTGGGCAGGAAGGTGCCCAGTTTCTTGTAGGCCTCGGCCTTGGTCGCATCGCCCATCCAGTCGAGGGTTTCGATGTTCTGGCGCAGCGCGGTGCGCAGGTTTTCGACCAGATCGTCCATCGCCGCCTTGGCTTCGGGCTTGAAGTGCCGGGCCACGTACATCTTGCCGACCGCATCGCCGAATCCGCCGCTGCCGCCGACAGTGGCGACGCCGCGCTTCCACAGTTCGCGCTGGGTCTTCTGGCCCTGCAGCACGGTGCCGGTGAACGCGAACGCAGCCTGGTCGATCTGGGTGCTGAGCATCGGCGCGTGATTGCGCACGGCGTGATAGGTCAGATAGTCGCGCCATACGTTGAGCGGCGTTTTCGCGACCACTTCATCCAGGATCGGGCGGACCGCGCTGGGCGTGGACACATTCACCTCGGCGGGTGTCTGCAGACCCTGCGCGGCGAAATGCGCGGCCCAGTCGTAGCCGGGGAATTCCTCGCGCAGTTGGGCGAAGGTGCGCAGGTTGTAGGTCTTGTCGCGGTCGCGCAGCTGGGCGCGATCCCACAGCCGCTTCGCCAGTTCGGTCTCCAGCGCGATGACCGCCTCGGCGCGCGGCTTGGCGTCGGCGACGCCGGCGAAGCCGAGCATCGTGGCGACATGTTCGAGATAAGCGGCGCGGATCTGCGCGAAGCGCGGTTCTGCGTTGAGGTAATAGTCCTTGTCGGGCAGGCCCAGGCCGCCGACGCCGACACTCACCAGATAGCGGTCGGGATTCTTGCGGTCGAGCGTCACGCCGCCGCCCACCGGGCTGCTGGTGCCGTCGATGCCGGCGCGGCCGAAGGCGGCGGTCAGCGCAGCGACGGAGTCGATGCCGGCGATCCGCGCCAGGGTCGGTTTCAGCGGCGCGATACCGGCGGCATCGCGCGCCGCGGTGTCCATGTAGCTGGCGTAGAGATCGCGGACTTTCTGTTCGTCGCTGCCGGGTTTCAGATCCTTGCGCGCCTGCAGTTCCTCGACGATCGCGTGGACCTGTTCCTCGGCTTGGTCGCTCAGCGCGTTGAAGGAACCGAAGCGGGTGTCGTAGTCGCGCATTTGATAGCTGTCGAACCAGCGGCCGTTGGCGTAGCGGTCGAAATCGTCGCCGGGCTTCACCGACAGGTCGCGATTGCCCAGGTCGATGCCGAAACTGCCGAGCTGCGGCTTGGCGGTGGCGGTGGCGGTATCGCTGGCGAAAGCCGCAGGCGCGGCGAGTACGAGCGCGAGGCCCAGGGCGAGGAGGGTCTTGTTCATTGAACGATCCGGAATGACGGGCAGACCGGGAGACTAACCGACACCGCCGATCCGGCATGTGCCGAAGGTAGGGGCCGGGGAACGGTCAGGGCGTCGAAACAGGCGCCGGGGTCCGGTTGATGGTCTCGCGCGCATCCTGGAGGCGTTGGCGCAGATAGTCGTCCCGACTCATTCCATTGGGATAACTCTGCATCGCCAGCACCTCGGACACGATCCTGGCTTCCTGTGCCTTGTAATTCTTGAGTTTGGCGGCGGTCTGCTGCTGGGCGAGCAGCGCGCGTTGCCGCGCGGCGGTCTGCTGGTTGTGGCGGTCGATCACTTCCCTGATCTGCACGACGCGCTCGCGGGGATCCTTCACCGCCACCTGGATCAGGCCGACGCGCATCATCATCGCCTCGTCGCCGGACAGCTCGCGGTTCTGCTCGCGGCGGTCGATGTCCTGGCTCAGCGCGCGCGCGCGGGCCATGCGCGTCGCGTCGTCCAGTCCAGGGGCGTCGCGCACGAAGGCGCGCGCCTGGCGCTCGAACGCGAGCCGTCCCTGACTCGCCCGGGCTTCGGGCGTGGCGGCCGCCGTCGCGTCCGCAGCCGTCGGACCCGCCGCCGCGGGGGCCGCCGGATCGGGCTGGGCGATCATCCTCGCGACCGAGTCCTGTCGCTGCTGCGCGGCGATCCACATCGCCAGCATCAGGAAGGCGGAGACGACCAGTCCGATCGAGACCAATCTCATTTTCATCGCGACGTGGGGTTCCGTGGGCCTGCTGGGGAAATGTCGGGCCGATCCGAAACGCGGATCGACAAGGATTCGGAGTCGATTAGAACAGCTGACCGATGCCCAGGTACAGCGGATCGACGATGCTGCGATCGAAGCGGATTCATCGCCCAGGACCTGCGGCGGAGGGCTGCGCTATTCGCCCGGCTTCGCCGCCTCGATCGGCGCGCTGGTGCCCGCACGACGCGCGAGCTGCGCCTCGCGATGCGCCATGTAGGCGTTGGCGGCGAAGATCACCCCGGCGCCGACCGCGGTCCAGCGGTCCAGCGGCTCCTGGAACAGCAGCCAGCCGGCGACCGCCACGATCGGCAACTGCATGAAGCTGATCGGCGTCAGCGCCGAGACATCGCCCAGCTTCAGCGCCCGCGTCCACAGCATGTGCCCGCCGGTGCCGAGGAAGCCTGCGGCCATCACCCACAGCCAGACGATGCCGTGCGGCCATTCCCACACCATCAGCGCCGGCAGCAGCGACATCGGTACCCACAGCAGGGTGGTGATCAGCACGATGCGATCGGCCGGCTCCACCTTCGACAGCAGCTTGATCTGGATCGAGACGATGCCGCTGAGCACCGCCGCCGCCAGCGCGACCAGCGTGCCCATCGTGAAACTGTCGGTGCCCGGGCGGACGATGATGATCACGCCGACGAAACCCAGCGCCACCGCCGTCCAGCGTCGCGCGCGCACCTGCTCGTGCAGGAAGATCACTGCGGCGATGGTCACGAAGATCGGCGTCGAATACGACAACGCCACCGCCTGCGCCAAGGGCAGGTGGCCGATGGCCCAGAAGCCCGCCATCATCGACACCACGCCGATCAGGCAGCGGAACACGTAGCGCGGCAGCTGCGTGGTCTTCAACAGCCCCGGGCCGTGGCGCAGCAGCAGCGGCAGCGCCGCCACCAGCCCGAAGAAGTTGCGGAAGAACGCGATCTCGAAAGTGTGCAGGGTTTGCGAAGCGAGTTTGATCGTCACCGCCATCAGCCCGAAGAACACCGTGCTGCCCAGCATCAGCAGCGCCGCGCGCATGTGTTGGGAACGCGGCGCGTTCATGCGCGGCATTCGGCCGGCACCCGCGGCGGGCGCCTGACGACGGCGATGAAGCGATCCGTCGCGGGCGCGGCGGTCACCACCGCGCGCCGACGATCCGCGGCTCGGGTTCGATGGCCACGCCGAAACGCGCCTGCACATCGGCGGCGATCTCGCGCGCCAGCGCCAGCAGTTCGGCGCCGGTGGCGCGGCCGTAATTCACCAGCACCAGGGCGTGCTGTGCGGCGACGCCGGCATCGCCGCTGCCGGTGGCCGCGCGCCGGCCTTTCCAGCCGCAGGCGTCGATCAGCCACGCCGCCGACAGCTTGCGGGTGGCGTCGCTGTCGCCGCGGAAGGTCGGAAGTTGCGGGTATTCCGCCAGCAGCGCGTCGGCCTGCGCCGCCGGTAGGATCGGATTCTTGAAGAAACTGCCGGCGTTGCCGACCATGGCGGGATCGGGCAGCTTGCGTCGGCGCAGGCGGATGATCGCCTCGGCGACCTCGTGCGCGCCAAAGCCGCTGCGCGCGTCGGCGGCGAGGCCCATTTCCTCGCGGATGCCGGCGTAGTCGATCTTCAGGCTGCCGGCATCGAGTGAGCGCGCCAGCGGCAATTCGAATTCCACCGCCACGATCAGCCAGCGGTCGAGTTCGCGCTTGAACGCGCTGTCGCGGTAGGCGAACGCGCAGGCGGCGGCGTCGAAACGCTGGAACGCGCCGGTGGCGCGCTCGAACACCTCGACCGCGCGGATGCGTTCGCCCACTTCCACGCCGTAGGCGCCGATGTTCTGGATCGGCGCGGCGCCGACGGTGCCCGGGATCAGCGCCAGATTTTCCAGCCCGGCGTAGCCCTGTTCCAGCGTCCACATCACCAGACGATGCCATGCCACGCCGGCATCGGCGCGGACGATGGCGCGGTCGTCGTGGATGTCGAGCGTGCGGATCGCCTGCGTGTCGAGATTCAACGCCAGCGCCGGGCCTTCGACGATCAGCAGGTTGCTGCCGCCGCCGATGATCAACGGCGATGCGGCCTGCAGTTCATCCGCGAAGAGTGCGGGCAGATCGTCGGCGTCGTCGGTCTCGATCAGCAGCCCGGCGCTCGCTTCGACGCCGAAAGTATTGCGCGTGCGCAGCGGCGCGCGTTCGATCCGGCGGACGCTCATGCGTTGTTGGGCAGATGCCCGCGGCTGGGCGCTTCCTTGCGGCGACGGATCGCGTCGACGCATTCTTGAATCAGCGCCGGGCCGCGATAGATCAGGCCGGTGTAGCACTGCACCAGACTGGCGCCCGCGGCCATTTTCTTCACCGCGTCGGCGCCGGTGAGGATGCCGCCGACGCCGACGATCGGAATCTGTTCCGGCAACCGCGTGCGCAGCATTCGCAGCACTGCGGTGGACTTCGCCATCAAGGGTTCGCCGGACAGGCCGCCGGCTTCCTTCGCCAGCGGATGCTGATGGACCGCGATCCGCGACACCGTGGTGTTGGTGGCGACCACGCCGTCGACCTGCAGCTCGCCGAGCACGCGGGCGGTGACGTCGATGTCCTCGTCGGCCAGGTCCGGCGCCACTTTCACCAGCATCGGCACGCGCCGGCCGTGACGCGTCCACAACCGTTCCTGCGCTTCCTTCAACTCGCCGAGCAGCCGCCGCAGCGCCTGTTCTTCCTGCAATTCGCGCAGGCCGGCGGTATTGGGCGACGAGATGTTGATGGTGACGTAATCGGCCAGCGGGTAGACCTTCTCCAGGCAGTGGACATAATCCAGCGCCGCCGATTCGTTCGGCGTGTCCTTATTTTTGCCGATATTGATGCCGAGGATGCCGTCGCCCTTGCGTCGCGCCTTTTCGACGTTGCGCACCAGCGCATCCACGCCGTCGTTGTTGAACCCGAGGCGGTTGATGACTGCTTTGTTTTCAGGCAGCCGGAACATCCGCGGCTTCGGATTGCCTTCCTGAGGTTTCGGCGTGACCGTGCCCACTTCGACGAAGCCGAACCCCAGCGCGAACAGCGCATCGATGTGCGCACCGTTCTTGTCCAGCCCGGCGGCCAAACCGACCGGGTTGGGGAACGTCAGGCCCAGCAGTTTCACCGGGAACGACGGCGTGCCCCGGGTCAGCAGCGGATTCAGCCCGGTGCGGTATGCGGCTTCCATCATCGACAGCCCGAGGCCGTGCGCGCGCTCGGCATCGAGACGGAACAGGAAGGGGCGGGCGAGTCCGTACATGCGCCGCCGCGCCTCAGCCCAACTGGCCGGAAAAACCCAACCAGGCGAGCAGGGCGGCGATGCCGCCGAAGAACATTACCGCGATCAAAATGCCCACGATGGTGACGATGATCGAGCCCCAGCCCAGCACCAGGCCGGCGATGGCAAGGCCGTCGCCGTCGATTGCGCCCGCCGAGCGGCGGATCTCGGCGCGCGCCATGTGTCCGGTGATGATCGCGCCGAAGCTGCCCAGCCACGGCAGCAGGGTCCAGCCGAGCAGGCCGGCGACGAGGCTGACGATGGCGAGGGTGCTGGTCTTGCGACTGTTGGAAAGCGAGCCGTTCATGGAGGGGTCGTTCACGGATGGCATCTCCTGCGGATGGAACGCGGACGGTGCCGCCCGGCAGGCGCTGGCCTGTGCCGGACGGCGCGGCGGAACGTCAGAGATCGAACTTGATGCCCTGCGCCAGCGGCAGCGAATCCGAGTAGTTGATGGTGTTGGTCTGGCGGCGCATGTAGACCTTCCACGCGTCCGAACCCGACTCGCGGCCGCCGCCGGTTTCCTTCTCGCCGCCGAACGCGCCGCCGATTTCCGCGCCGCTGGTGCCGATGTTGACGTTGGCGATGCCGCAGTCGCTGCCGGACGCCGCGAGGAAGGCTTCCGCGGCCTTCAGGTTGGCCGTGAAGATCGACGACGACAGGCCCTGCGGCACCGCGTTCTGCATGTCGATGGCTTCGTCGAGAGTCTTGAACTTCATCACGTACAGGATCGGCGCGAAGGTTTCGTGCTGGACGATCTCCGCGTCGTTGGTCAGCCCGGTGACGATGGCCGGCAGCACGAAGTTGCCCTTGCCTTCGATCGCCGCGCCGCCGGTTTCGACCTTGCCGCCGCTGGCTTTGGCCTTGGCGATGGAGTCGAGGTACGCGTCGACCGCGTCGCGGCTGTTGAGCGGACCCATCAGGTTCTTCGGGTCGGTCGGGTCGCCGATCTTGCTTTCCACCTGCTTGTAAGCGGTGATCAGCTTAGCCAGCACGTCGTCGTAGATCGATTCTTCCACCAGCAGGCGGCGGGTGGTGGTGCAGCGCTGGCCGGCGGTGCCGACCGCGCCGAACACGATCGCCGGGATCGCCAGCTTCAGGTCGGCGCTCGCGTCGACGATGATCGCGTTGTTGCCGCCCAGTTCCAGCAGCGAGCGGCCCATGCGACGCGCGACGCGCTCGCCGACCATGCGCCCGATCTTGGTGGAGCCGGTGAAGCTGATCAGCGGAATGCGCTTGTCGTCGACGAACTGCTGGGCGATGTCGCTGCCGGCATCGTTGAACAGGAAGAAGATGTCCGGGAAGCCGGCCTTCTTCAGCGCCTCGTTGCAGATCTTCATCGACGCGATGGCCGAGAGCGGGGTCTTCGGCGACGGCTTCCAGATGGTGATGTCGCCGCAGATCGCGGCCACGAACGCATTCCACGCCCACACCGCCACCGGGAAGTTGAACGCCGAAATCACGCCGACGATGCCGATTGGATGCCACTGCTCGTACATGCGGTGGCCCGGACGCTCGCTGTGCATGGTCAGGCCGTAGAGCTGGCGCGACAGACCGACCGAGAATTCGCCGATGTCGATCATCTCCTGCACTTCGCCGTCGCCTTCCGGCTTGGACTTGCCCATCTCCAGCGCCACCAGCGAACCCAGCGCGTCCTTGTGCGTCCGCAGCGCGTCCGCGCACAGGCGGATCGCCTCGCCGCGGCGCGGCGCCGGGGTGGTGCGCCAGATCTTGAACGCCGCCTGGGCGCGCTCGACGATCAGGTCGTAATCGGCCTGCGACGAGGCCTGCACCCGGCCCAGTACCTCGCCCGTGGTCGGATTGACCGGCTCGATCACCCCGGCGTCGGCGGTGGTGGACCACTCGCCATGGCCGAGATAGGTGCCGGATTCGCTGGCGCCGAGGCCGAGGGCGGTGAGGACGGGATGGGTCATCGGGAACTCCTGGGGCTGGCCGGACCGCCCGGAAAGCGGGCGCCGGCATCGTTCGAATAGGGATAAAAGACGGAAAACTGGCGGCCCCGACACGATTCGAACGTGCGACCTGTCCCTTAGGAGGGGACCGCTCTATCCAGCTGAGCTACGGGGCCAAGACCGG
Source organism: Pseudomonadota bacterium (assembly GCA_040386495.1). Taxonomy (GTDB): domain Bacteria; phylum Pseudomonadota; class Gammaproteobacteria; order Xanthomonadales; family Xanthomonadaceae; genus Lysobacter_I. The sequence goes on along the minus strand of JAZKFJ010000007.1, from coordinate 12,075 downwards.
AATTATCGCAGGCTTGGGCGGAGCTCGGCACCCCCGGAAGCGCGACAGCCGGATCGACCTGTCTGGGGCGCGCTTCTAAAGAGGTCGATCTGGAAGGCGCAGCGGAGCGTGAAGGTTGGATCGGAAAACACAGCAGAATTCATGATTGGGGCCCGCAATGAAAAGGCCCCGCCCCGGATGCGGGGCAGGGCCATCAACGATTCGCGCACCCGAAACCGGCGTGAGCGGCATTACAGTGTCGAGCGGGAACGCATCACCAGAATTTCGCTTTCAGCAGTTCCGCATCGAATTTGCTGTCCTTGAACGGTACGTTCGCGGCTCCGAAAGAATGGGTGTTGAGCGAATTTCTTGCCGCCTGGGACATTTGCCACCAGCTGATCATGGGCTGTTGGCCGCCGTAATGTCCGGTGCGGCTCAGTTCGAAGTTGGTAAAAATGCTGGTCTTGGAATATTTCACTCTGACCTGTTTTCCATCGAAGGTGTAACCGTCGGTATAGCGCTTGTAGCTTCCGTGTCCTGAGAACAGCACTGCAATCACGCTGGCGCTCGAGCTGCAGCTGGTGGTCCAGACCACGATATCTTCCCAGTCATGGCGATGGCCCGCAAAAAGATTGCCGTCCTTCGGGAAATACCACGAGAACATCAGGGCGCAGACATTGCGCGTGCCGGTCCAGTAGCCTCTGCTGCGCAGATACACCTGTCCGGGGCTGGAACTGCAGCCGCCGTTTTCGCTTCCGCTCGCCTCCAGTCCGCCGCTGACCTGTCCTGCCCAATTCACGGCAGGAAAGGGCACGCAGCCGTTTTCGACCTTGAGTCGCGGCTGGAACGTTCTCTGGAACGTATTGCTCTGGTCCACATACATCGGTTGCACGCTGCTGTGGGGAATGGCGGTGGCGCGTGAAGTGATTTGGCCACTCTTCGAATAAGAGGGATAGTCGCCTGCGCTGGTGACTTTCAACGTATTGTTCTTCTCGGCAGCGCGCATTTCCTTCGCGATCCGGTTGAACTCGGCGACGGAGACCATCGCGTTTTTAGAAGGCGTCGAGATTCGATCCGTGGCACCTCTTTCGAACAATCCAGTACTGATCAGGTCGTCGATATCGGCATCGTCGAGCTGGACATCGTTTTCTGCGACGGCGCTCGCCCGTCTTTTGTCGCCGCCGGTATTCTGCGCGTCCGCGTCGATGCACACCGTGCCGATCATCAGCGCTGCTGCGGGCAGCAGAAAGGCTTTCATATGGCTATTCATCAGATGTGTCCTTAAGTGTTGAAACTGCATGGTGAAGAATGACTGGGCCAGTGCTTCCTGCGCCTGGCCAGCAGGAACGCGTTCGATGCATGTATGAACGTGCTCCCGGCCGATCGATCGTTGGTGCCATGGACCGGCAAGCGATACCTTCTTGTTTCGGGTCAGCTCGGTTACGATCGATAGGGTATCGAAGCGGTGATTACGAGACAGAACAAGCGAATGTGTGCAGTTCGTTCTGCACGGATCAGTGATGCCTTTTTGATGCCCCCGCGGCCCGTTCGAACAGGGTCCGCCAAGCCACACGCCCCCTTGTCACATGACTGACATCGTTGAAATATTTCGACTCCGGAATACCGCCTTTTGAATGACTGCATTCCAAGTCGACACTACTGCAAACGACTGCCGATGACCATTCTTTTTTGGAATTTTTTGAAGGGCATACAGGGCATTTGACGTCGAGCGCGATCCGCAATTAATCTGGTCGGCCGGGTCCAGAGACGATGGTGTCGCTTCGGGCTCATCCTCGCATCGTCTCGACAGGGATGCGGCGTTCGACCACGGACAAGTCTTCATCGTCACGGCGATCATCTTGCAGTGAGTCAAGTCTTGCGGTGGAACAAGCGGTTTCCAGGGAAAGGCACCAACGAAAAGGACGGTTCATGCACAGCCAAGCACACAGCGGGCAAGTCGATGCCGCAAACGACAGGAGCGACGCCGTCGGCAAAAGGGATATCGATGCCGTGCCGGCCATCGCCGCACAGCGCGACGCGCGCCCCAACATCCTGATGATCATGGTCGATCAGCTGTATTACCCGAACCCGGGTTACGGCGACGCCGGCTTCGCCAACGACATCAAGAAGATCCTCTCGTTCGTCGGCAGCCTCGAAGGCAACGAATACGCCAAGCACTACCCCGGCTTCTGCAAGCTGCGCGAGTACGCGACGGTGTTCACCGACCACACCATCGCCGAGTCGGCGTGCATTCCCAGCCGCGCCAGCATCATGACCGGGCAGTACGGGCTGCGCAGCGGCGTGACCCAGACCGACGGGCTGTTCAAGAACGGCGACTCGTCCAATTTCCCATGGCTGCGCGCAGACGGTGCGCCGACCGCCGGCGATTATTTCCGCGAACTCGGCTATTCCACGCATTACTTCGGCAAGTGGCACGTCAGCGATGCGCCGGAGCACACGCTGCAGGCGTACGGCTTCGGCGACTGGGAGCTGTCGTGGCCGGAGCCGCACGGCGCGCTGAGCAACAACATGGGCGTGTATCGCGATTACCAGTTCGCCGATCTGGCCTGTGCGTTCCTGCGCCGCCGCGGCCTGGGCGTGCCGTATTCGCGCGCCAGCAGTACCGCGGGCGACCGTCATCCGACCAACAGTTTCGTGCCCACGCCGCCGCCGTTCTTCGCGGTGTGCTCGTTCACTAATCCGCATGACATTGCGACCTATCCGGCCTTGCCGCGTGCGTTGATGCCGGCCGCGCCCGGCGCGTCGGTCACGCCGCAGGCGCTGATCGGCCCCGGCGGTTCTGTGCCGATTCCGGCGCAGGGCACGGTCAGCGCCGTTCCGCAGGACGGCACCTACCAGGTGCCGCTGAATCCGACCGGCCTGCCGCAGGCCTGCGCCACCGCGTCGCCGACCCAGAACGAGAATCTGCTCGACAACAAGCCGCGCGCGCAGTTCGATGCGTCGTACAAGGTCGCGTTGGGGCTGGCGGCGAAAACCGGACTGGCGGCGGCGCAGGGCGTCGGCGGCGACCCGCAAACGGTGCTGACCAATGCGATCAAGGCGACCATGGCCGCGACCATCCCGTTCCAGCTGCAGCAGGACGCCGATGCGGCATCGGTCGGCTTCCTGCAGTACTACGCCTACATGATTTCAATGGTGGACCGCCACATCCTCAGCGTGCTGACCTCGCTGGAGGACGCGGGGCTGCGCGACACCACCGTCGTGGTGTTCGCATCGGATCACGGCGAATTCGGCGCGGCGCACGGCATGCAGATCGAGAAATGGCATGGCGCGTATCAGGAAGTGGTGCACGTGCCGTTCCTGATCAGTTCGCCCACCTACAACACCGCCGCCGACGCGCCGGTCGCGATCGATTCGCAGACCAGCCATATCGACATCCTGCCGACCCTGCTGTCGTTGACCGGCGCGAAGCCGGAGCAGATCGAGCGCGCGCGGCGTTCGCTGTCGAAGACGCATCTGGCCGCGCCGCTGCCGGGTGCGGACCTGGTGCCGGTGATCGCGGCCGGCGGTGGGCCGGTGATCGGTCCGGATGGCGTAAAGCGCACCGGCGTGCTGTTCGCGACCGATGACATGATCACCGAGCCCCTGCCGCGCGATGACGACCCGCATAATCAGTCGTCGTGGCAGCAGTACGCGGTGTTCGCCGCGACGGTGGAGATGCTGCGTACGCCGCCGACTGCGGATTCGTCGCATCCCTATGTGCCCGAGCTGGCGCCTGGGGCGGTGGTGCAACCCGCGCACGTACGCGCGCTGCGCTCGGGCGAATGGAAGCTGGTGCGCTATTGCGACCCGTGGAGCGAACGGCCGGCGCCCGACCAGTGGGAGCTGTACAACCTGCGCGTCGATCCGGTGGAAGCCGTCAATCTGCTGGTCTACGACGGTGCGTTCCCGACCGTGGTCGCGTCGTTGCCGGATAGCCTGGTCGCCGGGCGCGTCGCCGAGGTCGCCAACGATCTGCGCGCGGAGCTGGCGAAGCAGGAACTGCGGTTGTTGTCGCCCTATCCGAGCGAATACCCGACCGCAGGCGCTGCGTTGGGCTGAGGTTTTCGCATGAACAGAAAAACGGGGCCAGCAGGCCCCGTTTTCTTTGGCGGCACCGCGCCGGGAGTTACTCCGGGCGGATATCCACGCGGACGCGGATGCGGTCGCCGGGGTGATAGCTGGTGCGGGTCACGTATTCGCGATCGGCGTATTCGTAGGTCACGTCGTAAGCGGTGACTTCGTTGGTCAAGGCCGGGTAACGGGCGTAGTCGCCTTCGCTGACCGGGTCGCAGACGGTGACCCGCGCATGTTTCGGCTGGCGGTTGCGCTGGGTGGTCTCGTACACCTCGCGTCCGGCCATGCCGCCGACCATCGAGCCCACCGCTGCGGTAGCGTAACGCGCGGAGCCGCCGCCGACCTTGCTGCCCAGCGCCGCACCGACGATACCGCCGATCACCGTCGCGACATTGCGCCCGGTCTGAGTGCCGTACTCGTTGCCGTAACGGCCGTTGCGACGATCGTCGCCATCGCGGCTTTCGTAGCGGCTGCCGCTTTCGTCATTGCGATCGCTGTAACGGTCGTCGTAGCGACCATCGTTGCCGTTGTCGGTGTAATAACCGTCTTCGCTATAACACTCGTTCGAGGACGCGCGCGTCGGGCGGTAGCCCGATGGCAGCACCGGATCCACGCGCAGCACGCGGGCATAGTCGTAGTAGGGGGCGTCCGCTTCCGCGTAGCGGTCGTCGGCGGGCGAGGGGTAGCCTGCGTTCTGCGCGGAAGCGGCGCCGGTGGCGGCGATCAGGCCGGCGGCGAGGATCGAGGCGGCGATGCGATGCATGGTGGACTCCGGGCGCCGGGATGGCGAGGGGCACGCTAGGGCCGGGCAGGTAACGCGCGGCTGAATCCTTCCGGTTCCGGTCCTCTGCGGCCCGATACGTTCATCTGGCCCTCAGTCCTCGCCTCCATGGGGATAGGGTTTGTGGGTCGCGGAGGGTGATCCGCCCGGTACCTTTCGAGCCACTCGCGCCGTTGTCCGACACGCGCATGCGGCATATCCCTACGAACCCGCTGGCGGCAGCTGATACCCTATCGCCATGCAGGAATCTCCACAGAACCTGCTGCACCGCGTCTTCGGCCATGCCGATTTCCGCGGCCCGCAGCAGGCCATCATCGAACATATCTCCGACGGCGGCGACGCGCTGGTGCTCATGCCCACCGGCGGCGGCAAGTCGCTGTGCTATCAGGTGCCCGCGCTGCTGCGCGAGGGCGTCGGCGTGGTGGTTTCGCCGCTGATCGCGTTGATGCAGGACCAGGTGGAGGCGCTGCGCCAGGTCGGCGTACGCGCCGAATTCCTCAATTCCACGCTCGACGCCGAGACCGCTTCGCGCATCGAGCGGGCGATGCTGGCCGGCGAACTGGACCTGCTGTACGTGGCTCCGGAACGCTTGTTGACTTCGCGCTTCTTGTCGCTGCTCGATCGGGCCAGCATCGCGCTGTTCGCCATCGACGAGGCGCATTGCGTCTCGCAGTGGGGCCACGATTTCCGCCGCGAATACCGCGAACTCACCGTGCTGCACGAACGCTGGCCCGATGTGCCGCGCATCGCGCTGACCGCGACCGCCGATCCGCCGACCCAGCGCGAGATCGCCGAACGCCTGCAATTGGACGAGGCTCGCTGGTTCGTCAGTTCCTTCGATCGCCCCAACATCCGCTACAACGTCGTGCAGAAGGACAACGGCAAGCGCCAGTTGCTGGATTTCCTGCGCACGCATCGCGACGAAGCCGGCATCGTCTATTGCCTGTCGCGGCGTAAGGTCGACCAGACCGCGGAAACGCTCGCCGGCCTCGGTTTCAAGGCATTGCCGTATCACGCAGGATTGGATGCCGAAGTCCGCGCGACCAATCAGCGTCGCTTCCTTCGTGAGGACGGCATTGTGATGGTCGCCACCATCGCCTTCGGCATGGGCATCGACAAGCCCGATGTGCGCTTCGTCGCGCACATGGATCTGCCGAAATCGCTGGAAGGTTACTACCAGGAAACCGGCCGCGCCGGTCGCGACGGCGAGCCGGCCGAAGCTTGGCTCTGCTATGGCCTGGGCGATATGGTGCTGCTCAAGCAGATGATCGAACAGTCCGAGGCCGGCGAAGAACGTAAACAGCTGGAGCGACGCAAGCTCGATCAACTGCTGGGCTATTGCGAATCGATGCAGTGCCGCCGCCAGGTATTGCTGGCGGGCTTCGGCGAAACCTACCCGCATGCCTGCGGCAATTGCGACAACTGCCTGCAACCGGCCGACAGTTGGGATGCCACCCAGGCCGCGCGCAAGGCGCTCAGCTGCGTCTATCGCACAGGCCAGCGGTTCGGCGTGGTCCATCTCATCGAAGTGCTGCGTGGAGGCGAGAGCGAACGCATCCGCCAGTTCGGCCACGACAAACTCAGCACCTACGGCATCGGCACCGACCTGGACGTCAAGGCATGGCGCGGTGTGTTCCGCCAACTGGTGGCGGCCGGACTATTGGAAGTCGATTCAGAAGGCTTCGGCGGCCTGCGTCTGACCGATGCCAGCCGCGCGGTATTGACAGGTGTACAGACAGTCACTCTGCGCAAGGAATTGCCCAGCAAAAAACGCGAACGCGACGGCGGACCGCGCACAGGCGTGCCGGTGCAATCGCAGGATCTGCATCTATTCCGCGCGCTGCGCGACCTGCGCGCGCGTCTCGCGCGCGAGCAGAACGTTCCGGCGTACGTGATTTTCCACGACAGCACCCTGCGCAACATCGCCGAGAAACGGCCCGACTCGATGGGCGAACTCGGCCAGGTCGGCGGTATCGGCGGCGCCAAGCTCGAGCGCTATGGCGCGGATGTTCTGGAGATCATTCGCGAACAGGGATGAGTCCGACGGATCGCAACGAATCCCTCATCCTCGGTCCGCTCGAAACGCGATGACTACGCTGTTTTTTTGCGGCCCGGATCGACATGGAATAATGTCGAATCCTTCCCCGCCGCCTCGACATCGCCCGAGAGCTCTGTTCCAAGGATCCGTTTTCTCGTCACCTTGATTCCGGAGACGAGGCGTCCAAGAGAATTGAAGCCTCGAGGCCGGGTGAGCGTGAGGGATCGAACATCGACTGAAGTGCCGGCATCGTTTTCTCGAACAGTCGTATTGTCGAGTCGGACGTACTTGATGCATGTCCAGTTTGTTTGAATCAATGGCTATACGACATCACGGTTGACACTCCACGCGCACTGACATGATTCTGTCTTCATCGACTGCGAATTGGAGCCAGCAGGACGACCCGGAGCTGGGGTATTCCATGAAAGCGCCATCTTCACGGAAGACGGCAAGCGGTTGTCCGTACTTCTTCTTCATCTGGGCCAAAGACATTCCCGGGCAAACGCCAGAAGGCGTGCAGTGCCGCTTGGAAACACTGAGAAGCTCGACAACCCGGCGCTCGTCTCCTAGCCAGACAGTCAGTCCGGCGTAGTCCAGTTGTGTGCCGAGAGCATCGCCGGCGTCGATGCGGCGCACCGGTGGTCCAAGCCTTCGCAAGACAGAAGCTTCCGTGTCGCCGATGGCAACTCCGCCGAGCGAAAGCTCCCGGTTCTCGACCAGTGAAGTTTTCCCCGCCCATGCTGTGTTGGCGATCAGCAGCAATAACGCGAAGCAGAGATGCACTTTCATCGCTTTGATACCTGAAGTAAACAACCCTGTGGCGAATACGGGGCGCGTGCCAGCATAGCGTATGCACGTGGCCGACATCACATGATGATATGGACTCCCACTTCCGGAGTCCGCTGCCATGGATGTTACAACCGTCGCGATCGATCTCGCAAAGGATGTCTTCGAACTGGCTTTCGCCGATCCCCAGGGCCGGATCGTCGAACACAAGGGTCTGCCGCGGTCTGCTTTTTCTCTGTGTCTGCTGCTCGGTTCAGCGTAAAGCCGGATACACGAATGCAACCTTTTCGCTGTCGAAGTCACCGCGTCTTCAAACGCCCGACGAGCGGTACTTGCGTGGGGAGTCCATACACGAATTGTTAAACCTATTGCCCCAGAGCTAAAAGCAGATGTACGAAGCGCTTTTTACGGCTTACTCAGTTGTGGCGCACCTATGACACGATTTGGTTCTATATCCGGCCAGACGAGAGTAATTTTTGTGCCCTTATCTGCGGGCCAAGGACATATCTCATCTCCGTTACCGTCGTTGCCGCCTGAAGGACTGCAAATATACTTACCGGAAGCACTGAAAACCGGATCGTACTGGTCACAGCAGCCCGAAAGGATAAAATATGCAGGCTCACCTTTATGCTGGAATAGCCAGACCTGTTGTGCTCGATATTCTTTGATTTCAGCCTCGAGCCAGTGTGAAGGAGATGATTTCCAAATGTACCAAGGAATGAAAGTCAACGTCAGCAAACAAACGACGATCATGAATCGACGGAAAATCATGTATGTTCCTTGAGGGGTAAATCAACCAGCAAGTACAACAGTTATGCAACCCTGCCGGCCCTTGACACTAGGCCACTTCAATTGTACGTGTATTGGTACAACTGGAGAATCTTATGGACGCAATTACCTACAGCATTGCCCGCGCCAAGCTGGCTGATACGATGGACTGTGTTTGCGATGACCATGAGTCCATCATTATCACCCGCAATGGTCAATAAACCGTTGTGATGATGTCGCTCGATGACTTTAAAGCGCTCGAGGAAACATTCTACCTACTGCGCAGCTCCAAGAATGCGCAACGCCTGTTTGAGAGCATGGCAGCTCTTGCGTCTGGCAAGGGCAAGGCAAGGCAAGGAGCTTAGACAAGTGAAGTTAGTCTTCTCCGAGCAAGCGTGGGAAGACTATCTGTATTGGCAGAAGATAGACAAAAAGCTTGTGCAGCGCATCAGTGACTTGGTCAAGGAGCTCGCAAGAACGCCGCATACAGGAACTGGGAAGCCAGAACCACTAAAGCATGCGTTGTTCGGTCTACTGGTCGCGTCGCATCAATGATGAGCATCACATTGTCTACAAAGTAGCCGATGGTTCTTTATTTGTCGCACAGTTGCGATACCACTACTGACAGCACCTAACGCCTGAGTTAAGCCGCCCTGTGGCGGGGCGGTGGACATGTGCAAGAGTAGCGTAAAGCGCGTGGCCGACGCCACGACATGGGGTCGGCTTGAACGACTTGTTAGGGGGCAGAGCGACGAATCTCCCGTGCAAGCCACCATGTTAAAACTAGAGCGAACACATTGACACCAATTGATAGCGGCTGCTCTGCCTGCATCAAAGAGTAGTTGAAGTTACTGCCAAGCATGAAATTTGCTTTGGCGTCTAGCGGGGAAAATTGGAGAGAGACGGTTGTTTGAAAGCCGCTTGAAAAGGAGTAGCCAATAACCGGAGAACTGAAGGTTGGAATTTGAACGAGCCAGTAAACAAGGCTAGATCGCTCAGCACCGGGTAAGCCCTCAAGCACCTTAGTGCCGCACCAAATACCCCAAGCATAGGCAGCAATGAAAGCAAGGCAAAGCAGCCACTCCAGTGCATTGTTGCGTGTAAATAGAAGTGTCAGAGCTGCAGCCAAGCCAATGGCACCGCCTCCTAATGTCAGAATCCCTAATGTTCGCCGCTGCCATGTCTTCATCTTGCCCCCTAACGCCTGAATTAAGCCGATCCGCGAAACGGATTCGGCTTGAATGAATTGTTAGCCCCGACCTCGAGCTAGGTGTCGATCGTGTTAGATACAAGTAGATCTCCCTCGAACTGCATGCCGACATACAGCCACTTATACTCGGGCTTGCTTTGAAAGCAAATCTCCCAATGGGATGCGTATAGGGACAGCGCAGCGACACTAAAGATCTCGCGAGGGTCCTCAACTTTTGGCAAAGATTCCCAGGTAGAAGAGATCTCGATCAGGTCTTTAGAGCAGATTTCCCAGTAGCGGTCAAGGTTATTGAGCCGTGCGAGCAACTCCTGTACTTGCTCGCTACTAGGGCCGTCAGCGCTACCCGGGATGCCGCCAAAATAAATCTCGGCACCCTCTGTGCTTTCCCACTGTGATGTTCGCGCGTCGTACTGAAGCTGGCCAAGGTTTGGATGGCGCAGCATTGGTCTGACCGGCAATTGCGTGGTGCGCTTGAATAGCCAACCAAACATGCTTCACTCCCTCGGGCTAAACAAATATGGTTTAGGGGCTAACGCCGGAGTTAAGCCGCCCTGTGGCGGGGCGGTGGACACGTGCAAGCGTAGCGCAAAGCACGTGGCCGACGCCACGACACGGGGTCGGCTTGAACGACTTGTTAGGCGGGCCGGATGCCGGCGAGGGTAAAGCTGTGGCGAACCTGCCGAAAACCGAAGCCCAGATGCCTGAGCGCGCCCCGAGAACTATCAGCCTGACCTGTCAGAAGCGACAGCATCTGGAGCGGCAGAACCAAACGAAAGAAAACGTAGCTACCGAAGCCGGCCAACGCAATGCATGCGATGTGTGAGCGCGCCAGATGAACTGGACCGAAGAACCGACGTGCCGATGAACAACCCGAAGAGCAATGCTGACCGAAGCCGACCAGTTGCAGTGGTGACAACGCAACTGCCGAATGCTTTTTGCCGCCTAACGCCTGAATTAAGCCGGCCCACAGCAGGGCGGCGACTGAGTGCGAATATAGCCCAAGGCGTGCACTCAGGCGCCGCCCTGATGTGGGCTCGGCTTGAATGAATTGTTAGGCCCCATGCCTACTGACAAGCAATCTATAGCCGCCACAGACAATTTGAAACAAATCGTCATATGTCTGGAATGTGAAGTGCCGAAGGTGATTCTGGTACTGCGACTGAAGCTCAGCAACCCACGTTGACTCAAATACCTCATCAAAGCTCGAATCCCAATCCCACTCAGTAAGATCCAGGTCCTCTATCCGCACGGCAGCAACGTCGTAGAACTGGATCTTGTACTGAATCCAGTCGTCGGGACCGCTGATCTCGCAGAGGTCGCCATTGAACTCGCCCTCCAGAGTTAGGGTTTTAAGCGCCGAATCCTCTGTTTTCTGATCCAAGTAAATGCAGTCACGCCCGTATAGTCGACCGCGAGGCGTTACTACAGGAACTCGACTATCCATGATTGGGGCCTAACGCCTGAGTTAAGCCGACCCGTGGCGGGGCGGCGGACGCGTGCTAGCGTAGCGTAAAGCACGTGGCCGACGCCACGACACGGGGTCGGCTTGAACGAATTGTTAGGTGGCGGTGGATGCCGATTGAAACCGGGCCCCAGCGCACTTGCCGAAAGACGAAGCGGGGAGGCCCGGACGCGCACCTGTGAACTCTCCGTCGGATGTAACCGAAGCAACCGTGTCAGTCGCGGAATACTGACCGCGACCAGACACCGTTTACGAAGCCGGCGAACGAAACGCATGCGATGTGTGAGCGCGCCAGATAGACTTGACCGAAGAAGCAACGCCGCAAGAAACAGACCGAAAAGCAGCGCAAACCGAAGCCGGGAAATTAGGTTTGCGAGCAACACAACTGCAGAAAGCGTTTCTGCCGCCTAACGCCTGAGTTAAGCCGCCCCGCAGCGGGGTGGCGGACGCGTGCTAGCGTAGCTTAGGCACGCGGCCGACGCCACGATGCGGGGTCGGCTTGAACGAATTGTTAGGCCCCGCGCCGATGCAGAAGGCAACTCCGGAGATTAGGCCGAAACCCGCGCCAGCAAGAAGTTTTAGTGGGTCTAGGATTGTGGAGTCAGATTCCACCAGCCAAATAAGGTATGAAAACGAGGCTGCACCAATCACGGCTGATCCAACACAGATTGTGAGGCTGCTAAAAAGACCTCGTGAGCGTAGCCAAAGTGCATACGGAAGTCCGAGTGTCAGCGTGGCAAAAAGTGATATTGGAACTGCCAACAAAAAAGCTAGTGCGCCAGATACAAGAAAGTCACTGAAAGTATCGCTAGAGGCACGAGTGAATGCCATAACGGCCAGAACACACAGCCAAGGCGCAAACGTAGATGCCATAGCACCCAGCCAAATAGGTCTCTTGTGCTGGGACTGTTTCATAGGGGCCTAACGCCGGAGTTAAGCCGCCCTGTGGCGGGGCGGCGGACATGTGCGAGCGT
>JAZKFJ010000006.1:183219-208743 GCA_040386495.1 Pseudomonadota bacterium | reverse complement strand
GCGCCCCCATCCCAGCCTTCCCCCGCACGCGGGGGAAGGAGAAAACGGCCGCATGAGACGGACAATTCGCGCTAAGTGACCGGCATCAGGGACAGCGTGGGCTTTCAGCGCCGGTAACGCAGCAGACGCCCGCGATACGGCGCGCGTTCGTCCTCGTCGAAAGCACAGCGGGTCGCGTCGACGCTGTAGTCCTGATCGTGCAGCGCATGGCTCAGCAGATTGCCGAATCCGCGTCCCGGGTCGGTGATCACGATCTCCGCGCCCGCGCGCGCATGGCGATGCAGCAGCGCGGCCAGCTGCGGGACGTGCTGGCGCTCGTACAGCACGTCGCTGCCGATGATCAGGTCGAAGCGGCCCAGCGGCGCGTCGTCCAGCGGCCACGGCAGGTCGCGATAGGCGACGACCGGCAGGCCGTTGCGCGCGGCGTTGTCGCGCAGGAAGGATTCGGCCAGCGGGTGATGGTCGCTGGCGGTGATGTCCGCGCGCCGGCGCTGCAGTACCAGACTGGCCAGACCCAAGCCGCAGCCGACTTCGAGAATGCGCTTGCCGGCGATGTCGAGCACCGCCATCGCCCCGGCCAGCACCCGCCCCGCCGGCCACAGCTGCCCGAACAGGCACCACTGCGCCGAACCGATGCCGGCCCGTTCGGCCAGACCGTGCGGATCGGCGTATTGCTGGCGGTCCGCCAGCGCGCGGATGCGGTAGTCGTGGCCGCCGAGCTTGAGATCGATGATCCGGGTGCGGTATCCCGCACCGGCGCTGTCGCCGGGCATGCGCGCTCCATCGGCCGTCCGCGCTGTGGCGGCGACCCTGCGAGAGAGGAGCGGAACGGGCGACGGTGGAAACCGGCCGGGCGTGACGCGGAAGTGTCCGGAACATACGCCGGACCCCGCCATCGTACGGCGTTACAAGGGCTTCAGGGGCGCGGCCCGTAGAATGCCGTTCATGCGTCCCCTGCCCGCCCTGCTGTGCCTGCTGCTGTGCCTGCCGATCTGCGTGCAGGCGCGCACCGTCTACCGCTGCGTGCGCGACGGCACCGTCAGCCTGTCCACCGCGCCTGAGCCCGGCTCGAAGTGCGAGCCGAAGCAGATCGACGACAACGCCGTGCAGACCCCGAACCTCTGGGGCGAGATGGGCGTATTCAGCGGCACCCTCTACGAGCGCGACCAGGACGGCAAAGCGGTCTACGGCACCCGCAACCTGCCCGGGTCGCGGGTCTATCTGCGCTTCACCGTGGCAACGCCGCCCGGCGAACCCGCGCACGAAGGCCTGGGCAAGGTCGACACGCCCAAGCTCGACCGCCACGCGCGGCTGTTCAAGGCCACCGCGAAGAAGACCGGCGTGGACGACGCCTGGCTGCGCGCCATCGCGCACGTCGAAAGCGGCTTCGACGAGAAGGCGCTGTCGCCCAAGGGCGCGCAGGGCGTGATGCAGCTGATGCCGGCGACCGCAGAGGAATACGGGGTAAAGGACGCCTTCTCACCGGCGGAGTCGATCGACGGCGGCGGCCGCTATTTCAAGATGCTGCTGAAGCGCTTCAAGAACGACCATGTCCTCGCTATCGCCGCCTACAACGCCGGCATGGGCGCGGTCGCGCGCTACGACGGCGTGCCGCCGTACAAGGAAACGCAGGCGTATCTGGAAAAGGTCCAACTGCTGTATCGCGCCTACAAGGCCGCGCTGTCGCCGCCGCCGCTGCGCCCTGCCGACGCGGTGCCGACGACCGATAAACTGCGCACCACCCTGCCATAAGACTCGCCGCCGCGCGGCGCACCATCCAGACAAGACCGACTCCATGACCCGCGACCTGCACATGATCGGCTTCGACGCCGACGACACCCTCTGGCGCAGCGAAGACTATTACCGCGACGCGCAATCGGAATTCGAACGCATCGTCGCTACCTACGTCGACCTGGACGACGCCCACGACCGGCTCTACGCGGTGGAGAAGCGCAACATCGCCCTGTTCGGTTACGGCGCCAAGGGCATGACGCTGTCGATGATCGAGGCCGCGGTGGAGATCACCGACGCGCGGATCAGCGCGCAAGATGTGCATCGCATCGTCGAACTCGGCAAAGCGGTGCTGCAGCATCCTGTGGAGCTGCTGCCGGGGATCGCCGACGCGGTGCAAGCCATCGCCCGCGACCATCAGGTGGTGCTGATCACCAAGGGCGACCTGTTCCATCAGGAAGCCAAGGTGCGCCAGTCGGGGCTGTCCGACCTGTTCCGGCGGATCGAGATCGTCAGCGAGAAAGACACCGCCACCTACACCCGGCTGCTGGAGGAATTCGGCCTGGGGCCGTCGCAGTTCGCGATGATCGGCAACTCGCTGCGCTCGGACATCCTGCCGGTGCTGGCACTCGGCGGCTGCGGCGTGCACATGCCCTACCACGTGACCTGGGCGCACGAAGCCGAGGCCGTGCCGCCTTCCGCGCTGGACGCGCTCGACCGGCTGCGCAGCGTCCGCGAACCCGCGGAGTTGCCGGCAGCGGTGCGTTCGCTGATGGCGGGCTGACCATCCAATGAATCCATTCCGCACCACCGGAAAAGTTAAATCGATGTTCACCGGGCGCGCGGCATCGTCGCATCCGACCGCACTGTCGCGGTCGACCGGAGATCCCGCCATGTCTTCCCTCGCCCGTTGGCTCGCCCCCGCTGCCCTCGCCGCCGCGCTCGGCGCCGGCGCCCTGTTTCCCGCCCCGGCCCGCGCCGACGACAGACGCTCGGACGACATGATCCGGGTGATCGTGGATGTCGCCGATATCGCGTTCCGCAGCGGCCAGCCCTACTACCGTCACGGCCGTTACGGCTACGACGACCGCCTGATCGTCGAACGCGACCATCGCGGCCGCCCCGTGTACTACCGCTACGTTCCGCGCGACGGCCGTTATCGCAACGGTTATTACGGCGACGACCACTACAGCCGCAACGGTTTCGTCCGCGACCCGTACGGCCGCTACAGCCGCCAGCGCTGCGACAGCCGCGGACGCTGCCGCGTCGAGTACTACGATCCGCGCTACGACCGCGACGGCCGCGACTACGGTTACAACGACCGCAGATATCCCGATCGCTACTGGGATGGCCGCCGCTGGCGCGATCGCGACTGAACGCTACGACTGAGCGCCGCGACTGGACACAGCCACCGGGCGCCGTTCCTTCCTCGTTCCATAGCGCGCCGCGGCTTTCCGCGGCGCGCTGCATTTCTGAATCCCGGCCCACGGGATACGCGCTTCGGCCCACCGCGCTTCCTCGCGGCCCGGCTTCCCCGCATCATGCAACCATACCCACTCTCCAAGCAGGATCCCCGACCATGCGCAAGCTCATCGCCACATCGCTCCTTGCATTCGGCCTGGCCGCCGGCAGCGCGCAGGCCCAGGACTTCACCTTCGGCTGGAATCCGCGCAGCGGCGACGTCTGGGTGGATACCTGGCTGGGCGACATGAACCGCTACGGCGGCCGGTACCGCGACCCGTTCGTCGACGAACTCGTCCGCTACCACGGCGCCCCGCGCGATCTGGTGGTGGAACTGCTGACACGCCGCCGTTGGGCGCCGGGCGACGTCTATTTCGCCTGTGCGCTGGCCAAACTCGCAGGTCGCCCGTGCCGGTATGTGGTCGATCTGTGGGACCGCGACCACGGCCAGGGCTGGGGCGCGATGGCCAAACGACTCGGCATCAAGCCCGGTTCGGCCGAATTCCACCGCCTGAAGCGCGGCATGGTGCCGACCTACGACCGCTGGGGCCGGCAGATCGAGATCGACCGCGACCTGGAACGCGACTTCCCCGGCCGCGGCAAAGGGCCGAAGCACGGCGGCGATCACCGCGATCACGGCCCGGGACACAGCGGCAAAGGCCAGGGCGAGGGCCCCGGCAACAGCGGCGGTCATGGCGGAAAAGGCGGGGACAAAGGAAAAGGCAAGGGCAAAGGCAAGGACTGAAGCCTTGGCCGCGGCCGATACGATCCATCGCGGCGGCTGTCATTGCCGTCGCGTCCGCTTCGAAGTCGACGCGCCCGCGGCGATCGAAGCGCTGGACTGCAACTGCTCGATCTGCCGGATGACCGGCTTCCTGCATCTGATCGTCCCCGCCGCGCGCTTCCGGCTGCTGGCCGGCGAGGATGCGCTGGTGGAATACCGCTTCAACACCGGCGCCGCGCGGCATCTGTTCTGCGGTCACTGCGGCGTGAAAGCGTTCTACGTGCCGCGCAGTCATCCCGACGGATTCAGCGTCAATGTGCGCTGCATTGATGCGGACACCATCGAAGACATCGCCATTTCGGCATTCGACGACAACGACCGCGATGCCGCCACCGCGGCAGTCGCGCATCTGTCGAAAACGTAACCGTTACCGCGCGTCGCTGCGGCACTCCGAAATCGTCATCCGGTAGGGGATGTACAGCAGCAGCTCCGCCGCCGACGCCCGCTCCCACTGGACCCGGCTGTTCAAGCCATCGATCTGGACCTTGCAGTCCAGCGCCATCGCGTCCATCAGCCGCTTCGAGTCCTTCGCGATCGCGTCGATCAGTTCGTAGCGGAAACGCTCCGGTTTGTTCATCACCAGCGCGGTATCGCCCTTGATATCGATCACGGTGCGGCCGACCTTGTCGGCGCTGCGCACGAAACGGCGCATCTCGGCGATGATCGTCTCGGCCTTGGCCGGGTCGCCGCCGATGCCGACGCGGATCTGCAAGGACACCTGATTGGTGTCGGGACGCTTGCCGTCCTGCTCCAGATCGACCCGATAGTTGTCCCGATTCAGCGCGACCCGGTATTCATCGACGTAGAACACCACATACCGGCTGCCGGCCGCGGCGATCAACTTCGCGATGGTCTCGTGGATCTCGCGCTTGCGCATCTCGGCATCGCGGCTGTCGTTGCCCAGCACGATGGTCTGCAGCAGATAATCGCCGGGCTTGGTCAGCGACACCGCTGGCGTATCGAGCAGATCGTCGTAACCGATTCTTGATCCCGTCACTACCACGGTATCCAATTGGTCGGAGGAATCGCTGTCCTGGGCGGCCAGGGGTAGCGCCAAGGCGCAGAGGCCAAGCAAAAGCATCGATTTGCGGAACATGGGCGCGCCCCTGGAGTGGTCGAGGGTTGATGTTGTACTGCTGCGGGGGCTTGGGCAAGCGTCGCAGAAGCGGGCGCAGAATACGGTTCGGCGGCTTCCTGTCGATATCGTTTGATTGATGATGGAAATCAGCGATCGATGCGCTTTGCGGCTCTGTCGTTCGTTGCAGGCTAGATGGTTTGAACTGCCGCAATCGTATGGATGGGCAGCTGCTTTCGACCGGAGCGGATGTTTCGTAGGGCCGAACCGCCGAAGGCGATTCCGCCGATACTGGCAGGCCGTGATCCCAATTGGCGGAAACCGATGCGTGCGTTCCGCCCTACGGATTGCGCCTGACGGCCTTTGATCAGATATTCCTTGGGGAAATCGATTCCCACAAGCATGCTTGGCATCCACCTGGGGGTTCTGCTTTTTCCCATCGCTTCGTCCGCGTGAGGGCCTATACCTCGCATTGCGATCACGCATGCGATCTATGCGCGAATATCCTTCCCAGCATAAGCGCTGGCGCGCCTGCACAGTGACTGCTGAGTTCATGTCCATTGTTTGCGCGAGGCCAGCCACCATGCCGCGATCGACATTAACAGCATGACGGCGATGGTGATCCAAAACCCGATTTCGGATGAGAAGAATCCTACCTGGAAGTTCATGCCCAGAACGCCAGCCGTGACCGCCAGCGCACCGATCAAGACCGTCAAGAAGGTCAACGTCCTCATCGTGCGATTGGTATCAAGCGCTGTGCGGCTGCTGAAGAGTTCAAAACAATCCACGACAAGATCCCGGCTGTCCTCCGCGACATCCATCGCTCGCTCGTATTTATCGTCCAGCGCCGCGAAATGCTTCCGCCGATCGCCTTGGTCGGCGGGACTGAAGTCCGGCCTTGCCAGCGTGGAAAACACGATGCGGTGTCGCGCAAGACGCTTGCGCACCTGGGCGGTCGCCCGCAACAGCCGACGAAGCTCGTCCGTGCAATCCACGTGTCGGGGATCCAGAATGATCTGATCGATGCGTTCGACATGATCCTCGATTTCCGCGACCGCATCGAAATAGGTGGTCAGCAGACGATGCAATATCGCCGCGACGAAGCTGGCAGCATCCAGACGGCCGAGCGCGGTGTCGCAATCGGGTCTAGACATCAGTTCCGGTGTCCCGGACGACTTCGAGCGCCCGATCGTGATCACGACATTGCGTCCAGCAACGATATCCAGCTGATAATTATCGATCTGCGCCGATGTATCGATCGACAGACTGAATACCCGGATCCAGAAGTGCTCCGTCGTATTGAGCACGGCGGGCTGATCGTCATGCACACAAGCCGCCTTCGTCAAGGATTCCGGAATGCCGAGACGGGCTTGGACGGCTTCGAACGCCGCCATGTCTTGACAATCGACCCACAGGAGCTGGGTCGATTCCAGTCGCTCGACATTGAGGTCGGATAACGCGATTCCCGCCCGGTCGGTTCCGTTTGCGTCGAACAGAACCGAGTTGTGAGTCGAGGAGCCGGTCATGTGCGCGACGCTGCCTTACGGCGTGAGAACGACTTTTCGACAGTCGTCTTCGGCGTTGTCGAACGTCGCATAGCCTTGCGCTGCGTCGGCAAGCGACATCCGGTGCGAGATGATGATCTCCGGCTTCAGCAGGCCATCTCCGATGCGTTCCAGTAATTCGGGCATGAGTTTCTGCACATGGGTCTGGCCCATCTTGAAGGTCAGGCCTTTGTCGAACGCATCTCCAAGCAGGAAGCCGTGTAGAAACCCGGCGTAGACGCCGGGGATGCTCACGGTACCGCAGCGGCGGGTTGCCGCGATGCACTGGCGCAGCGCGGCGCCGCTGCTGCCTTCCAGCTTGAGCGTTGTCAGGACCGTTTCGGTCGTGCTGCCCTTGGCTTCGAAGCCCACGGCATCGATGGTGGCGTCTGCTCCACGGCCATGGGTTCGGGAGATGATCAGTTCGGCCGGATCATCCACATCCTTCATGTTGATCGGAATGATGCCGTAGGCCGCCTCCGCGAAGTCCAGCCGGTACTGCAACTCGTCCACCATGAAAATGCGTTCCGTGCCAAGCATGCGCGCGCAGGCCGCCGACATGAGGCCGACAGGGCCGGCGCCGAAAATCGCCACGGTCGACCCACGCCCGATCCCGGCGTTCACCACCGCCTGATAGCCGGTCGGAAGGATGTCGGAAAGGAACAGCACTTGTTCGTCCGCCAATGCGTCCGGAACGATCAGCGGCCCGACGTTGGCCTGCGGCACGCGTACGAACTGGGCTTGGCCGCCGGCGATCCCGCCATAGAGATGGGAATAACCGAACAACGCAGCCGGCGGCTTGATGCCTTTCCGATTCATCGCGGAGCCTTTACCTGTGTTCGTGGTCTCGCAGGCCGAGAACTCGTCTAACCTGCAATGGAAGCATTCGCCACAGGCGATGACGAACGGGATCACGACGCGGTCGCCTTTCTTGACGGCCTTCACTCCGGGGCCGATTTCTTCCACCACGCCCATGAATTCATGGCCCAGGATGTCGCCGTCGTGCAGGTCCGGGATCTTGCCGCGATAGAGGTGCAAGTCGGATCCGCAGATCGCCGTGGCGGTCACGCGCAGGATGATGTCGTCGCGATCGATCAGAACAGGATCCGGCACGTCCTCGACGCGCACATCCTTCTTGCCGTGGTAAGTCAATGCTTTCATGGCGCGGGTCTTCCTTCATGTCTCAGGAAAAGCCGTCGCGGATACGACGGGCGGGTATAGTCGCGTGCGTATGTTCGGCACACAGGAGCAATGGATGCACGATCTACCTTTCGATCCAAACCTCATCGGCTGGGTGGCGACGGTCGTTCTCCTCGCCACGCTCGTCCGCCAGATCGCCAAGCAGGCGAAAGACAGGAACGCCGAAGGCGTCTCGACGTGGTTGTTCGTGGGGCAGATCACGGCATCACTTCTGTTCGTTGTTTACAGCGCGCTGGTAGGTAACGTGGTATTTGTGGTCACCAACAGCCTGATCCTGCTGACGGCCATCGTCGGACAGGTGATCGTCAACAGGAACAAGCGTCGCTAGCGGCCTGACAGGCCCAGGTCACATCATCTTGTCGCGCGCCTGTTCGGCCCGGGACGCGCCGATCGCGGTCTCGACCTGTTTGACTTCTTCGGGCGGCGGCAGCACGGCCGGCAGGCCCAGGCTCTGGATCCACAGTTCCCGGCTCCAACCTTTGGTGTGGTAGTAGTGGTGATCCTCGTCCTGTTCCACAGCGTCATGCGCAGCCTTCAGGATTTTCGCGTGCGGACCGCCGGCATCGGCGACGCGGCCGATCAACTCCCAGTTCTGGTGATCCTTGGTTTCCGCAAGCACGACGCATTCAGCGGCGACGAGTTCCGCGGCAGCCGGATCGGCATTGGCCATCGCCATTTCGATGGCGGCGACCAGCGAGGCGCCATGGTGCGCCACGACGGCCCGTCCAGGACTTTGCGCTTCGGTATCCAAGCCCAGCTCAGCGAAGACGCTGTTCAACACCTCTTCGTGCCGATGGGTTTCTTCAAGATATTCCGTCCACTCTTCGCGCAGATCGTCGTTGACCGCGGCTTGGATGGCAGCCGTGTACACCTGAATTCCACCGCGCTCTGTTTCCATTGCCTGCAGCAGAAGTTCGGTGACCTGATCGTTGTTGGGTTTCGCGCGTGCCATGGTGTCTGCCTTCCGATAAAAGGTGGGGGGATTTCATTCTTGTGCGAACGAGTGAAGATCCTGGCGGTAATAAAGCCGCGCGCCCCGCAATACCGGGGCGCGTAGCGTCAGATATCAACGGCCCTGAGTCTGCCGGCCTGTCTGGTTCGAGCGATCCTGCTGATGGTCGTTCTGCTGATCGTCGTTCTGCGGCTTCTGATTCTGGCCGCGCTGCTGAGCCTGTTGGCCTGTGGTCTGCTGGTCGTCCGTCGGACGCTGGCCACCCTTCTGGTTATGGTTTTGACCGTTACCGTTGGAATTCGTCTGATTCTGATTGGTCTGATTCTGAGCCATTGCGATGTCCTCTTGGGGGATGCCGGCTAAGTGCCGGTGCTGAGGGATTCGCAAACGCCGTGCCAATCTCACGGCAATGATTTTCAAACTTCAAAGCGCGCGCGCGGGAGCAAAAGAATTCGACGTATTTCTTGCTATTTTCAGCATGGATCGCAAGCAAACCGGGAATGCTTCCGCAACTTCATGCGTAATGAGTTCCAGCCGATTCGATTGGCTTAATCCTTGCATTTTTGCAGTGCTCTCTTGCAAAGCGCACGCCGATTCCTTGGCGTTTAATTTTCAGGCGCTTCGCGGCGTGATGTACGCAGCAATTCGACGAAGAGCGCGGGCTCTCGCCTGTGGCGAGAGCAAAATGCTGGGACAAAATGCTGGGACACCCAGAGTTTTCCCACGGCCTAGGCCAAAGAACGAGAACACCCACAAAAACGGGTAAATAACACACGGGTCGGGCTCACTATTCTTGAAATGAGCCTCACCCGAATGGCACTTACTTAACGCCAAAGCCCGTAAAGCGCATCCGGCCAGGGCCTATAAGCTAAGCGTCATGCGCCTTCAATAAAGTGCCCGGCATGGCTGGGGTTCAAAGCGCATGACGCCTTCGGCTTATGCGCCCTACGAAACTCGCCTCTGGCCGAACGCCACCGGCATGGTGCCGTTGCGATCCGTGCGCGGCGAAAGCGCCCCTCATCCGGCGCTTCGCGCCACCTTCTCCCCGCTGCGCGGGGAGAAGGGAAAGCATCGTGATCCTGTTCGCCTAGTCCATGGGACATGAGCGGTGGGTCGTGGCGGTGGCGTGTCGACGGTCGCTGTCGCATCCGGAAAGGTTCGTCGTGCGATGTGCAGGCGCTTGCGCGGACGATCTGCGCTGCACTTCGACGAAGAGCCCCGGCTCTCGCCTGTGGCGAGAGCCGGGCTACGACGGTGGCGGCGGTCCGGTGGGTCGCGTGCGGTTGACTATGCCTTTCGACCCATGTGATTAGGTGTGGTAGTTAACTATAGTACCTATGCAGCTGGAGCCGGGGATCCGTCGCCGATGGGAGGCACAGCGCAGAGGGCGGGTCATGTCGCAGTGCGCACTGTCATTGAAATCAGTCGGTTACCGATATTCCGGCGGCCATCAGGCGGTCCATGGGATCGATCTCGATCTGGGGCCGGGCATCCTGGGCTTGCTGGGGCCGAACGGCGCGGGCAAGTCCACGCTGATGCGGATCCTGGCGACGATGACCCGCGCGACCAGCGGCCGGGCGACCTGGAACGGCGAGGATCTGGCGGTGTCGCCGAACACCCTGCGCCACACCCTCGGCTATCTGCCGCAGGATTTCGGGGTGTATCCGGCGCTCAGCGCCCGCGAATTCCTTGCGTTCCTGGCCGCGGTGAAGGGCCTGTCCGGGGCCAAGGCGCGCGAGCGGGTCGACGCCTGCCTGTCGCTGGTCGGCCTGAACGACGCTGCCGACCGCCGTCTCGGCGAGTACTCCGGCGGTATGCGCCAGCGGGTCGGCATCGCGCAGGCGCTGCTCAACGACCCGATGCTGTTGATCGTGGACGAACCCACGGTGGGCCTGGATCCGGAGGAGCGCATGCGCTTCCGGCATCTGCTCACCGACCTTGCCGGCGAACGGCTGGTGATTCTGTCCACGCATATCGTCTCCGACGTGGAAGCCAGCGCGACCGCGTTGGCGGTGATGAGCGCGGGCGAGCTGCGCTTCCACGGCACGCCGGATCAGCTGATCGCGCGCGCCGATGGCCACGTCTGGGACTGGACCATCGCGCCGGAGCAGCTGGCCGAAGTGCGCAAGCAGTTCACGATGTGCGGCTCGCTGCGCCGGCCCGAGGGCATCCGCGTGCGGGTGATCGCCAGCGAATGCCCGCATGCCGACGCGCAACCCGCCATACCGGAACTGGAAGACGCTTACACGTGGCTGACCGGCAAGTCCGCGGGCGACGCCATCGCCGGGAGCCACTGACATGGTGGCCGCGTGGCAGCGATTCTTCGCGATCCTGCAGGCCGACGTGCGCGAACGCATGCGCACGCCGCGGTTCTGGATCGTGCTCGCATTCATGGCTTGGGCCACCTGGTGGTGCTTCCCGCCGATGGAATCGGGCTACAGCACGCTGTCGCTGGGCGACGGCTCGCGCGGCCGCTATTCCAGCGCATGGGCGGGCATGGGGCTGGGGCTGATCTACAGCACCTTTCTCAACCTCGTCGGCTTCTATCTGGTGCGCGGCACGCTCACCCGCGACATCGAAACCCGCGTCTGGCAGCTGCTGGTGACCACGCCGATGACCCGTGGCGGTTATCTGCTGGCGAAATGGGCCAGTCATATGGCGGTGTTCGGGATGATCGCGGCGGTCGGGATCGTCGTCGCCGTGGCCGCGCAGTGGGTGCGCGCCGAAGATCGGCACATCGATCTGATCGAACTGCTCAAGCCGCTGCTGCTGCTCAGCCTGCCCAGCCTCGCGCTGACCGCGATGTTCGCGATCTGGTTCGATCTGGTGCCGTGGCTGCGCCGCACCGCGGGCAACGTGTTGTTCTTCGTGGTGTGGACGGTGATGCTGACCGTCCCGGTGGCGAACCATGACGACGCCAGGGCCGATCCGCAGGGCTGGACCAGCGATCCCAGCGGGATGATGGTGGCGGCGCGCGAGTTCAAACGCGTGCGCGAAGCGCAGACCGGCAAGCCCCTGCCGATGGGCTTCAATCTGGGCGGCGACGCGATGACCGCAGACAGCGTGCGCTTCGACTGGCCGGACTGGCAGCCCGGCGGCAAGGTCGTGGCCAGCCGTGCGCTGTGGCTGGCGCTGGCGATGCTGCTCACGCTGGCGGCGGCGCCGCTGCTGGATTGGGCGGCATCGCGCGGCCTGTCGACGGCGAAGGCGCGGTCGGGCGCCGGCCGCTCGATGCGCTGGCTGAACCGGCTGCTGGATCCGTTGGCGCGCGGATCACTGGGAATCTTGACAGTGGCCGAACTGAAACTCGCGCTGCGCCAGCGCCGGATCTGGTGGTGGCTCGCCGCGCTCGGGGCCTTGGGCGCGCAGGCGTTCGCGCCCGACGAAGGCATGCGCATGGCGCTGCTGCTGGCGTGGGTGCTGCCGCTGGATGTGCTGTCGCGCGGCGTGCTGCGCGAACGCGACCACGGGACGGGCGGGCTGGTGTTCACCGCGCCGCATGTGTTGTCGCGTCTGCTGGCGGCGCG
This sequence comes from Pseudomonadota bacterium, assembly GCA_040386495.1. GTDB lineage: Bacteria > Pseudomonadota > Gammaproteobacteria > Xanthomonadales > Xanthomonadaceae > Lysobacter_I. The sequence continues at coordinate 196,469 of JAZKFJ010000006.1, read as the reverse complement.
GTTCCTGGTCGGGTTCACGATGCTGTTCGCGCTGAGTCTGCCGGCGATGATCCGGCTGCTGGTCAGCGAGCCGGTGGCCGCACTGGCGACGCTGACTGCGATCGTCTCGATCGCCAGTTGGGGCCTGTGCCTGGGTGCGCTGTGCCGCAACGCGCGGCCGTTCGAGCTGCTGATGATCGGCGCGGTCTACATCTGCATGCAGGGTGCGGCTCTCTTCGCCGTCGCCACGCAGCCTGTGTGGACCTTGACCGTGCACGGCATCGGCCTGCTGCCGGCGTGGCTGCTGCTGATGTGGGCTTGGCCGCGATTGGCGCGGCGTTGAGGCGCGGCGCTGTGAGGCGAGGCGGACGGCGCGGCCGGGGACGCCGCGCCGGGGGTACACTGGCGGCATGCATCCTCTGCGCAAACTCGTGCTGCATGTCCTGCTGAGCCTCGCCCTGTTGGCGAACGGCATCGGCGCGGCCATGGCGTCGGCGCACGTGGGCTGCGCCCACTCGGCGACGGCCGTTGACCGCTCTTCCGTTGAAGCCGCGGCCGTCGCCGAACCGCCCTGCCACGGCGACATGGCGCGGGAAGCGGCCGCACCCATGGACGATAGGCCGCATCACGGCATGCCCGGCGATGCCTCGTCCACCGACGCGCATGGCAGCGGCGATGATTGCGGCAGCGCTTGCGACTGCGACTGCACCGCCCATTGCCAGGCCGCGCTGATGCCGCCGACGCTGCTGCTGCACGCCTCCGCTCGCATCACGCATGCGGAGACTTCCAATTACATTCATGTGGCGCCCGCGTTGCCGCATCCCGTCCGACCTCCCATCGGCTAAGCGCCCCCCGCGCCCGTCCGGGCGCCGTCCTTGTGCGCGCCTCCCGCGCATATCCCGATCCGTAGACCCGACCCTGCTCCGCCACTGCGGACTGCGGTCGTGTGGAGTGCGTCCATGTCTTCCTCTTCTTCTTTTTCCGGCGACGTCTCGCGTCGCCGTTTCGTGCAGGGGCTCGCCGCGGGCGGCGCCCTTGCCGCCTTCGGTTGGCCGCGCTTCGGCAACGCCGCCGCGCCGGTGCTGACCGGCACCGATTTCGATCTGTCCATCGGCGAACTGCCGGTGAACTTCACCGGCCGCACGCGCATCGGCGTCGCGGTCAACGGCTCGGTGCCGGCGCCGACGCTGCGCTGGCGCGAAGGCACCACGGTCGAACTGCGCGTGAGCAACCGATTGCCGCCGAATTCGATCCACGGCCGCCAGACCTCGATCCACTGGCACGGCATCCTGCTGCCGGCGAACATGGACGGCGTGCCGGGGATGAGTTTCGACGGCATCGGCCCGGGCGAAACCTATCGCTACCGTTTCGACCTGCGCCAATCGGGCACGTACTGGTATCACAGCCATTCCGGCTTCCAGGAACAGGCCGGGCTGTACGGCGCGCTGATCGTCGATGCCGCCGAACCCGAGCCCTTCGACTATCAGCGCGATCACGTGGTGCTGCTCAGCGACTGGACCGATCTGGCGCCCGCCGATCTGTACGCGCGGCTGAAGAAAATGCCCGGCCACGACAACTTCAGCAAACGCACGGTGGGCGATTTCCTGCGCGACGCACGTCGCGATGGACTCGGCGCCACGCTGCAGGACAGGAAAATGTGGGGCGAGATGCGGATGACGCCGACCGATCTGTCCGACGTCAACGCGCATACCTACACCTATCTGATCAACGGCACCACGTCGCTGGGCAACTGGACCGGGCTGTTCGCACCCGGCGACAAGGTGCGGCTGCGCGTGATCAACGGTTCGGCGATGACGCATTTCGACGTGCGCATCCCCGGACTGACGCTGACCGTGGTCGCGGTGGATGGGCAGCACGTGCATCCGGTGTCGATCGAGGAATTCCGCATCGCACCGGCGGAAACCTTCGACGTGATCGTGACGCCGAGCGGGCAGGACGCCTTCACGATCTTCGCCCAGGATATCGGCCGCACCGGCTATGTCAGCGGCACGCTGGCGGTGCGCGAAGGTCTGCGCGCGCCGGTGCCGCCGGTGGACCCGCGACCGATCCTGAGCATGGCGGACATGGGACATGGCGGCATGGGACATGACGGTATGGATCACGGTGGTATGGATCACGGCGGCATGGATCATGGAAACATGGACCACAGCAGCCACGACATGTCATCGATGAAAGGCATGGAAGGCGGCTGCGGCGCGAACATGCACGGCTCCATGTCCGGCGGCATGCAAACCCATCCCGCCAGCGAAACCGGCAATCCGCTGGTCGACATGCAGACCATGACGCCCACACCGAAACTCGACGACCCCGGCATCGGTCTGCGCGGCAACGGTCGCAAGACCTTGAGCTACTCGATGCTGCGCAGCCTGTTCGACGATCCCGACGGCCGCGACCCCGGCCGCGATGTCGAACTGCATCTCACCGGGCACATGGAGCGCTTCGCGTGGTCGTTCGACGGCGAACCGTTCGCCAGCGCGGAACCGCTGCGGCTCAACTACGGCGAACGCATGCGCATCGTGCTGGTGAACGACACGATGATGACCCACCCCATCCATCTGCACGGACTGTGGAGCGATCTGGAAGACGAGAAGGGCGCGTTCATGGTCCGCAAACACACCGTCGACATGCCGCCGGGCACGAAGCGCGCGTATCGCGTGCGCGCCGACGCACTGGGCCGCTGGGCCTATCACTGCCATCTGCTGTATCACATGGAAGCGGGCATGATGCGCGAAGTGCGGGTGGAGGCATGAACGCCATGCACCGCCGACAGCGCATCGCCGGACTCGCCGTCGCGCTCGCGTGCGCAGCGGGCGTCGCGCAGGCGCAGCAGCACGATCACGCCGCGATGCAGGCCAAGCCCGCACCCGCCGTCGCCGACGACGAAGATCATTCGAAGATGGACCACGGCAAGATGGATCATTCGGGGATGAACCATTCCGGCATGAACCACTCGGACATGCAGAATTCCAGCACGGATCATTCGCAGCATGCGAACGATGCGCCGCAGGCGCCGCGCACGCCCATTCCGCCGATCACCGATGCCGATCGCGAGGCGGCACAACCGCCCGCGCACGGCCACCATCACGGCGACGGTGTGTTCTCGTATCTGCTGTTCGACCGTCTGGAAGTGTGGGACGCCGACGCAGGCACTGGCCAGGCCTGGGAAGCGCAGGGCTGGATCGGCACCGACCGGCATCGACTGTGGCTGCGCAGCGAAGGCGAACGCGAAGCCGGCCACACAGAAAGCGCCGATATCGAAGCGCTGTACGGCCGACCGGTCGCGCGCTGGTGGGATCTGGTCGCCGGGGTGCGTCAAGACATCGCGCCCGGCAACGGTCAAAGCTTCGCGGCCATCGGCGTAATGGGCATGGCGCCGCAGAAGTTCGAGATCGAAGCCACTGCCTACATCGGCGCATCGGGACAGACCGCGGCGCGCGTCGAAGCGGAATACGAACTGCTGCTCACGAACCGTTTGGTCCTGCAGCCGGTCATCGAAGCAGAATGGCATGGCAAGCGCGACGCCTCGCGCGGCATCGGCAGCGGACTCGGCACGGTCGAAGCCGGCCTGCGCCTGCGCTACGAATTCACCCGGAAATTCGCGCCGTACGTCGGCCTGGTGCACGAACGCAGTTTCGGCGCGACCGCCGACTTCATGCGCGACGAGGGCGAAGCGACGCGCGATACCCGGGTGGTCGCGGGGGTGCGGTTCTGGTTCTGAAAGATCGGGGCTACCGCTGATGCCGGTCGATCAAGGCACGTCGCATCGGCGATGAGATCGGCTGGCATCCTGTCGGCATCGGCATGATCCGCCGATGCCCCGATGCCTTCAGCGGATCAACGCAGCCGGAACGTCCAGATCGATCGACAGCGCCAGATGGTCCGACCACGCCGCGGCCATGGCCTGCATGCCGCTGCAGGCGAGACCATCGCTGACCAGGATGTGGTCGATCGCTTTCTGCGGGCGCCAGCTCGGGAAGGTGTGCACGGTGCAGGCCGGCGGCTGCAGGCGGGTGCGCTGGAACAGCAGCGACATTTCGGGCTGTTCGGCGGTGCAGTTGAAATCGCCCATCAACACGCTGTGCGGATGGTCCTGCAGCAGTTCGCCGATGAAGGCCAGCTGCGAACGGCGCGAGCCGGCGCCCAGCGACAGATGCGCGACGGCGATGGTCAGGCTGTCGGCTTCGCGGCCGAACCGGGCGACCAGCACGCCGCGGCCGGCAATCCGGCCCGGCAGCGGATGGTCGCTGACGTCGACCGGCTCCATCCGCGACAACAGCGCATTGGCGCTGGAGGCGACCATGCCGACCCGGCGGTTGGGCTGGTGGCTCCAGTAGTCGAAACCGGCGCGCTCGGCCAGATAGTGGGTCTGATTGGTGAAACCCGAGCGCCAGCTGCCCGGGTCGCTTTCCTGCAGCCCGACGATATCGTGCCGGGCGGCGAGATCGGCGATGGTGTCCAGCGAGGCGCGCTTGTTGCCCGCGGGCAGCACGTGCGACCAGCTGCGGGTCGCGTAATCGCTGTAGCGACGGGTGCTGGTGCCCGCCTGGATATTGGCGCTGAGCAACCGCAGCCGACGGGTCGCCGGCACGTCGGCGACCACGGTACTGGCGGGCGGATCGATCCTTTCGATGCCGGATTCCTGCAACTCAGGGGGCCGCGGCGGCGGGCGCGGCGGCCTGCGCACGCTCATGGGCGATCAGGGCGTCGGCGATCTGCAGGCGCTGTTCCCAACTGCGGTCGCCGAGCACGCGGTACTTGCCGTTGACCATGAGGGTCGGCGTGCCGGTGACCTGCTGGGTCTGGATGTACTGCCGAGCCTTGTTGAACTTGCCGGTCACCGCGAAGCTCTTCATGTTGGCGGCGAACTGCTTGGCCTGCACGCCGAACTGGGCGTAGAACGCGGCGAGATCGGCATCGCTGTCCTCACCGCGCTCGCCCTTGAGCTTGCCTTCCAGATGGATGGCGTCGTAGGTGGGGGCGTGCGCCTTTTCGGCGATGCCCATGGTCTGCGCGGTGTAGAAGCTGCGCACGTACTGGTCCCAGTTGCCGCCGAAGGCCGCCGGCACATAGGTGAAACGCACGTCCGGTCCGAGGGTCTTCTTCCAGTTCGCCACCAGCGGCTCGAACGATGCGCAGGCCGGGCAGACGAAGTTGAACACTTCCACGACCTCGATCTTGCCGTTCAGCGGTTCGAACGGCTGACCGTTCTTGATGATCTCGTAATCGGTCCCGAGTTTCAGGCCCGGAATCGCGCCGTTGGCCGGTGCGGCGGGCGCAGGCGCGGCGGCATCGGCGGCAGGCGCGGCTTCGACCGCAACGGGGGCGTTCGGGTCGGCCGAAGCCTTCGCCGCCGCTTCGGCCGCGGCCATCGTCTCCGCGTCGTTCGGCGCGGCTTCGGTCGTGACGGCCGGAGCGGCGGCGGTCTCTTCTTCCTTGGCGTTGCAGGCGGTCAGCGCAAGGCCGGCCAGCAGCGCGAAAATCAGGTGTCGCTTCATCGTGTATGTCTCCTGTCGTGTTGCGGATACTGCGCCCGGGGCCTTCCGGCATCGGCGCATCGGCGTTGTTTGCTCTGCGCCGGGTCGGCGCAGCGTTGCCTAGACTCAGCGTTTTTTGGCCGCGGCGCGTTCCATCGCGATCAGCCCATCCACCACCCGCATGCGCTCTTCGAGCGTGCGTGCGCGGACCACATATTTGCCGTTGACCACCAGCGTCGGCGTGCCGCCGACACGGTTGGCTACCGCGAAGGCCTGGGCCCGCGCCATGCGCTCGGCGACCCCTTTGGACTGCATCGAAGCCACCATCTTGGCGCGGTTCAGACCGCGCTTGGCGAGCCAGGTTCCCAGCTCTTCCACCGTGACGTTGCTGCGCGGGAGGGCGCCTTCCTCATGGATGGCGTCGAACATCGGCTGATGGATCTTCGGCAACGCCTTCGCGGCATCCGCGGCGAAAAATGCCTTGGCGTAGGGGTCTTCAAGATCGAATGCGGCGGGGATGTACACGAAGCTCACGTCGGCCGGGATCTTCTTCTTCCAGGCATCCACCATCGGCTGGAAATCCGCACAGTGCGAACACCAGTAGGCGAACACTTCGGCCACTTCGATCTTGCCGTTCGGCGCCTGCCAGCGTTGGCCTTTCTCCAGCAGTTCGTAATCGACGCCGGGCTGCGGCGGGCCGGACGGCGCCTGCGCGCAGGCGGTCAGCGGGAGGACAAGCAACAGCGACAGGAACAGAGAACGCAACATGGACGGCATCCTGCAGGGGGAATGAAAAAACGCCAGCGCAGAGGATGTCCGGGCCGGCGTCGCGATTCAAGCGGAAGAACAGAAGGAAGACATCGAGGCGCCGCATGCGTTCATGGAAACAGTCCCCGCATGAACGATGGCGCGCCGGAGCGATCCGTCCGCGCCCGACCAGCGGACGCGGAGGGTGGGCATCACCCCTGCTCGCCGCGCGGGTGCAGGCCCTGCATGTAACTGGACAGCGACTGGATTTCCTCATCGGTCAACGGCTTGGCCACCGACGACATGATGTGGAACAGCGCCGCGTCGCGCTCGGTGGTGGTGCCGGTGCGGTATTCCTGCAGGCGACGGGCCGTGTACCACGCCTGCTGGCCGCCGACGTGCGGATAGGCCGGGCCCGGGTTGCCGGCGCCGGCAGGGCCGTGGCAGGCCATGCAGGCCGGGATGCCGCGACTGGTGTCGCCGCTGCGGTAGAGCTTCTGGCCCACTTCGTAGAACTTCATGCCCTTGTTCGGGCCTTCGGCGATGGCGGTGTCGTCGGCGATGCCGGCGCCCGACTTCTGGGTGGCGTAATAGGCGCCGATGTCGCGCATGTCCTTCGCGCTGAGGGCCGCGGCGAAGGGCTGCATGATCGCGTTGACGCGCTCGCCGCCCTTGAACAGCGCCAGTTGGCGGGCGATGTAGCGCTCGCTCTGGCCGGCGATGCGCGGATAGAGCGACGGGTCGGTGGCGTTGCCGTCCAGACCATGGCAGGCGGTGCAGGTGGCCGCCTTGGTGGCGCCGGCCTTGGGATCGCCGGCCTTGGCCTTGGCCAGTTCGGCCATGATCGACGCATCCAGCGGCACGGCCTGGACCGGCGCGGCTTCGGGCACGGGCGTGACCGTGGTCTGGGCGATGGCGGCAGCCGCCGCGATCGCGAGAACCGCGAGACCGGCGAAACCGTAGGCACGGGCGTGACGCATGCTCAACACTCCAAATGACGAGGCGCGGCCGGCGAAATGCCGGCCACAGACCGAAACCGTGGAATTATCGTCGCCGCATCGGAGCCGGTCAAACGGCAATCGTGCCGGGCCGTGCGATCCTATGTCCATGGCTACCCCTTCGAACCCGTTTCATCGCTCCGGCTATCTGCTGGCCGCCCACACCCCGCGCCAGCTGCCGCCCGACGGCGGCTGGGAGGTCGCGTTCGCCGGCCGCTCCAACGCCGGAAAGTCCAGCGCGCTCAATGCCTTGTGTCAGCAGAACGCCCTCGCCCGCGTCTCCAAGACCCCCGGCCGCACCCAGCAACTGGTGTTCTTCGACATCCCCCCGCACGAAACCAAATACCTCGTCGACCTGCCCGGCTACGGCTACGCCAAGGTGCCCAAGGACCTGCAGGCGCACTGGCAGGCCTTCCTGGCCGACTATTTCCGCAGCCGCGAAGCCCTCAAGGGCCTGGTGGTGGTGATGGACATCCGCCACCCGCTGAAGGACTACGACCGCCAGATCCTCGGCTACGCCATCGAAAACGGCCTGCCCGTCCACGCGGTGCTGACCAAGGCCGACAAACTCGGCCGCGGCGCCGGGCTGAACGTGCTGCAGGCCGTGCGCAAGGATCTGCAGACCAACTACGGCGATACCGTCAGCGTGCAGACGCTGTCGTCGGAGTCGAAAGCCGGCGTGGAGGAATTGCGGCAGGTGGTGGCGAGGTGGTTGGGGATCTGATCGGTTGCGGGCCGCGGGCGCTGCGTACGCGGCAGCATTAGCCTTCCGCGTAACGCCGCAACAGCGTCATCGCCAGACCGCCACCGAGCACGACAGCAAGAAGCAGCAGCAACCCCCTTCCCAGCGTGTATCCACCGCCGCTCGCCTGCTGCGCCTGTATTGCCGGTTCGGAAACACCCCCATCATCGGCATCACCGATGTCGTCGTCGAACGGCACCGGCTCGCTGCTTTCCCATGCATCGACGATCACGCGTGCGGCTTCGGCATGCTCGTCGGCCACGCGCAGCATGAGTTCCGTATTGGAGATCGGCAGTCCACCGATCGCGCCCTGCAGATACTCGCCCTGGATGTACGCGGGAATGCCCTCGGCTTCCAGCATCTGCCGGATCAGGTGCGCTTCGGCGGTGTTGGCGGGGCGATAGACGACGGTCATGCGTTGTCCTTTCGGTGGCGGACCCTATGAGCGAGTCTAACCTTCCCCGCGCAGCCGCGGATCCATCCACGCGCGCAGCGCATCCACCAGCGCGTTGATCGCGACGATCAGCGCGCCCACCACGAGCACCACGCCCAGCACCAGGGTGTAATCGCGATTGAGCGCGCCCTGCACGAAATAGCGGCCCATGCCGGGGATGCCGAACACCTGTTCCACCACCGCCGAGCCGGTGACGATGTTGATCAACGCCGGCGACAGCCAGGCGACCACCGGCAGCAGCGCCGGTTTCAGCGCATGCGCGAACAGCAGGCGCGCTTCCGACAAGCCGCGCGCACGTGCGGCGGTCAGATATTCGGCATTGAGCGTATCGAGCATCGACGCGCGGGTGAGCCGCGCGCAGTAGGCGAGGTTCGGCAGGGCAAGCGCGATCACCGGCAGCACGATGCTCTTCCATTCGCCCCAGCCGCCTGCCGGCAGCCAGTGCAGGGTCACTGCGAACAGCAACACCAGCAGCGGTGCGACCACGAATTTCGGCACCGCCAGCCCCAGGCCCGCGAACAACATCAGCCCGCGATCCAGCCACGAACCAGCGCGTAGCGCCGCCCATACGCCGACCGGAATGCCGCACAGCAGCGCCAGCAGCAGCGCGAGGCCGCCGTTGAGCAGCGACACCGGCAACGCCTGCGCGACCAGTTGATTGACGGTGTAATCGGGATATTGGAACGACGGGCCCAGATCGCCGCGCGCCACGTCGCCCAGCCACGCGACGTATTGCGCCGGCAACGGTCGATCGAGTCGATACTTCGCTTCCAGCGCGGCCTGCACTTCCGGCGGCGCGGATTTTTCGGTATCGAACGGCCCACCCGGCGCGGTGCGCAACAGCACGAAGCACAGCGTGGCCAGCAGCCACAGCGTCAGCAGCGCTTCGAGCAGGCGCGACGCGAAACGTTTCATCGAACCCCGCCCAAGCGCGCCGGATCAGACCCGCACGTCATCAGACCTGCACGTCGAACAGTCGACCGACGATCGACGCCGCCGCCATCGCCATCGCGCCCCAGAAACCGACGCGCAGCGCACCACGCAGCTTCGACGCGCCGCCGGCCCACGCCGCCAGCGCGCCCGAACCCAGCAATGCAGCGAGTGTCACCGCGAATACGACCGCTTCGACCCGGCCCGCCGGCGCAAAAAACACCGCGGCGATCGGCAGCACCGCGCCGCACGTGAACGCGGCCGCGGACGCCATCGCCGCCTGCAGCGGACGCGCGCTGAGCGCATCGGTGATGCCGAGTTCGTCGCGTTTGTGCGCGCCCAGGGCGTCGTGCGCCGTCAATTGCTGTGCGACCTGCCCGGCCAGATCGGGCGTGAGGCCGCGCTTGACGTAGATATGGGTGAGCTCCTGCAACTCGTGCTCGGGCTCTTCGGCCAGCTCGCGGGTTTCCTTGGCGATATCCGCGCGTTCGGTGTCGGCCTGCGACTGCACCGACACGTATTCGCCGGCGGCCATCGACATCGCGCCGGCGACGATGCCGGCCACGCCGCTGCCCAGCACCGCGCCGGTGGTGGCGCCGGTCGCGGCCACGCCGACCAGCAGGCCGGCGATGGAGATGATGCCGTCGTTGGCGCCGAGCACGGCCGCGCGCAGCCAGCCGACGCGATCGGTACGATGGGTTTCGACATGCCAGCGGCGCATCGCGTTCTCCTGCTAACGGATGGGGGCTTCCGATCCGTCGTTATTGTGACAGGCGCAGCCAGCGCGAAGGATGGCGATCCAACGGATTCGCCTCGAAGCCGCGCACCTGCGGCGACACCAGATGCTTCGACGTATAGAAATACAGCGGTACCAGTGCGTGCGCGTGCAGCAGCCGGGTTTCGGCGGCGCGCAACCAGGCGTTGCGCGCGGTCTCGCTGCGCGCGGCGTCCGCATTCGCGAACAGTTCGCGATAGCGCGCATCGTCGTAGCCCGGCCAATTCAGCGCGCCGGCGGCGGCGAACGCGCCGAGGAAATTGCGCGCGTCGGCGACATCGCCGATCCAGCCGCCGCGGAACACTTCGGTGATCGCGCGCTGCCTGCGATTCTGCACGAACACTTTCCACTCCTCGTTGCGCAGCCGCACGCGCACGCCCAAGGTATCGCGCCACATCGACGCCACCGCCAGCGACAGCCGCCGATGCGGCGTGGAGGTGTTGTAGCGCAGCTCGATCGTCAGCGGATTGCGTTCGGAATACCCGGCGGCGCGGTACAGCGCTTTCGCACGCGCCTCGCGTTGCGGCTGGTCCCAGTCGGCCCAGTGGATCTTCGCGGCGCTGTAGCCGGGAATGCCGGGCGGGACGATGCCGTAGGCCGGGGTTTCGCCGAAGCCGGTGACGTAGCGCGTGAGCTTGTCGCGATCCACCGCCAGCGACAGCGCCTCGCGCAGCTGCGCGTCGTCCTTGAATGGCGGGCGGGTGATGTTGATGCCGAGCCAGAACGCGCCGATGTACGGCGAGATCCGCAACCGCTCGCCGAAACGCGCGCGCAGCTGCGGCAAGGGCTGCGGCGGCACCGTCTCGGTGATGTGCAGATCGCCGGCGGCAAAACGCTGCAGTTCGGCGGCGGCATCCTCGGTGACGTGGAAACGCACGCGCGGAATGCGCACGCCCGCGGCGGCGTGGAAACGCGGATTGCGTTCGACGGTCAGATTCGCCTGCGGCGTCCATGCGGCCAGTCGATACGCGCCGTTGCTCACCAGCCGTCCCGGCCGCGTGTGTTGATTGCCGTGCTGCGCGACCGCCGGCAGATACACCGGGAATGCCATCGGCAGCGTCAGCAACGACGGCAGGAACACTTGCCGCGTGGTGCGGATGCGCACCGTGCGCGCATCGGGCGCGTCGATGCCGAGCGCCGTCGGCAGCGATTTTCCGGATTGCACATCGGTCGCGTTGACCACGGCGTCGAACTGCTCGGCGAACGGCGCCGCGGTGTCCGGCGCGAACGCGCGCCGGAAGCTGGCGACGATGGCCGGCGCGGTCAAGGCTTCGCCGTTGCTCCAGCGCAGGCCTTCGCGCAGATGGAAGGTCCAGACGCGTCCATCGGCCGACACCTCCCAGCGTTCGGCCATGCCAGGAATCAGGCGGCCGGTCGCGTCTTCGCCCACCAGTCCTTCGTAGAGATCGCGCAGCACGTTGCCGCAGGCCACTTCCTGGCAGCGATGCGCATCCAGCGTCGACGGTTCGGGGCCGTTGCCTCGCTCCAGCTGCACCGTGGCCTGCGCGGCGGCGTCGATGGAACACAGACACAGCAGCAGGGCAACGATACGCGTCATCGGCGGCGGCTATAGTGCGGAGCTTGCGATGTTAGGGCATGGCCCCCATGTCGCCTACCTGCGACGTCGGGCCGGGGCTTTTCCCTGCCTGGCGCGTATTGTTTCCGCAGTCCTGTTGCCTATCCCCCCGTTGTGGAACCCCCATGTCCAGCCCCAGCCATGTCGCCGACACGTCCATCACCCATCGCGACCAGCTGGTGGCGGAACTCGCCTCCGGCGAGAAACCCGCAGCCGACTGGCGCATCGGCACCGAGCACGAAAAGTTCGGCTTCCGCCTCGACGATCTGCACGCCCCGGCCTTCGACGGCGAGCGCGGCATCGAGGCGCTGCTCAACGGCCTCACCCGTTTCGGCTGGCAGCCCGTGCAGGAGCACGACCGCACCATCGCCCTGCTCAAGGACAGCGCCTCGGTCACGCTGGAACCCGCCGGCCAGCTCGAACTCTCGGGCGCGCCGCTGGAGAACATCCACCAGACCTGCGCCGAGGTGGGCAGCCATCTGAAGGAAGTGAAAGCGGTCGCCGACGAACTCGGGCTCGGCTTCCTCGGCATGGGCTTCCAGCCGAAATGGCGGCGCGACGAAATGCCGTGGATGCCCAAGGGCCGCTACAAGATCATGCGCGATTACATGCCCAAGGTCGGCACGCTCGGCCTGGACATGATGGCCCGCACCTGCACGGTGCAGGTGAATCTGGATTACAGCAGCGAAGCGGACATGGTCAAGAAATTCCGCGTCTCGCTGGCGCTGCAGCCCATCGCCACCGCGCTGTTCGCCGACTCGCCGTTCACCGAAGGCAAGCCCAACGGTTATCTGTCCTACCGTTCGCACATCTGGACCGATACCGACCGCGACCGCACCGGCATGCTCGACTTCGTGTTCGACGACGGCTTCGGCTACGAACGCTACGTCGATTATCTGCTCGACGTGCCGATGTATTTCTCGTATCGCGATCACGAATACGTGGACGCCAGCGGTCAGAGCTTCCGCGATTTCATGGCCGGCAAACTGCCGGCGTTGCCCGGCGCATTGCCGACGATGCGCGACTGGTCGGACCACATGACCACCGCGTTCCCGGAAGTGCGGATGAAGAAATTCCTCGAGATGCGCGGCGCGGACAGCGGCCCGTGGGGCAGGATCTGCGCGTTGCCTGCATTCTGGGTGGGATTGCTGTACGACGATGCCGCGCTGGATGCCGCCTGGGATCTGGTCAAGGATTTCAGCATGGACGAACGCAACGCCCTGCGCGACGGCGTGCCGAAACTGGCGCTGAAAGTACCGTTCCGCGGCGGCACCCTGCTGGATCTTGCCCGCGAAGCGGTGAAGATTTCCGCCGCCGGCCTGCAGCGCCGCGCGGTGCTCAACAGCAGCGGCGCCGACGAAAGCGGCTTCCTCAGCCCGCTGATCGAAGTGGCGGAAAGCGGCGAGACTTCCGCCGAGCGCAAGCTGGCGCTGTATCACGGCGAGTGGAAGGGCGATATCGACCGCGTGTTCCGCGAGTTCGCGTACTGATCTGCAGCCCCTGTCGCGACTTGCGTCGCTCCCACAAAACCCAGCCGCCTTTCCTGTGGGAGCG
>JAZKFJ010000006.1:91494-183209 GCA_040386495.1 Pseudomonadota bacterium | reverse complement strand
CAAGTCGCGACGGGGCCGAAGAAAACCTTCCGTAGAGCGACTTTCAAGCCGCTGGACCTGAAGCGCCATCGTTTCACTGTCGTCAGCCGTGGACACGGCACAACCTTTCGTCGCTATCAAGCCCGGCGTGGACCGGCCTGAAGGCCGCTCTACAGATCGTTGCATGCATATGCCGCTCTGCACGGCGGCCATGCATACGAATCCATATCCAGCCGCCCCGGCTTTTGTGTACGCTCGACGGTTCGCACCCCACTGCGAGCCATCCATGCGCGTACGCGACACCCTCGAATTCGCCGAGACCGACACCCTGCTGCGCGACGACGTGCGGCAACTGGGCGCCATGGTCGGCGACATGCTGGCCGAGCAGGTATCAGCCGAACTGCTGACTCAGGTCGAATCCGTGCGCCGCGCCGCGATCGCGCGACGCGAACAGGGCGACAGCATCGACGAACTGGCCGAACGCCTCGCCGCGGTGCCGATGGAAGGCGCCGACGCCCTTGTCCGCGCGTTCGCCGCGTACTTCGGCGTGGTGAATCTGGCCGAACGCATCCATCGCATCCGTCGCCGCCGCGACTATCAGCGCAGCACCGATGCACCGCAGCCCGGCGGACTGACCGCAGTGCTGCGCGCGCTGCGCGAAAAAGGCGTCACCCTCGAAGAACTGCGCGAATTGCTGCCGCGGCTGCGTATCGAGCCGGTGTTCACCGCACATCCGACCGAAGCCGTGCGCCGTTCGCTGCTGCTGAAAGAACGCACCGTCGCCGAGCTGCTGATCGGCGACATCGACCGCCAGCGCACGCCGGCCGAACGCGGCGCCGATACCGCGCGCATCCGCCAGGCGCTCACCGCCAGTTGGCAGACCAGCGACACGCCCGCGCAGCAGCCGACCGTGGCCCATGAGGTCGAACACATCGGCTTCTATCTCAGCAATGTGCTGTATCGCGCGCTGCCGGTGTATTACGAAGCTTTCGCCGATGCGATCGAACACGCCTACGGCGACGCGCCCGGCTATCGACGCCTCGAACTGCCGCCGATGCTGCGCTTCGGTACCTGGGTCGGCGGCGACATGGACGGCAACCCCAATGTCGGCGCCGACACTATCCTCGCCGCGCTTTCGGCGCAGCGCGCGCAGGTGTTGGCGAACTACCGCGCCGACCTGCGCGCGCTCGGCGAGATCCTCACCCAGAGCCGCGGCCGCGTGCAGGTGGACGACGCGATCGAAGCGCGCATCGTCGAATACAGCGCGCTGCTGCCCGCGTCCGCGGCGAAGCTCAGCCCGCGTCTGGGCGACATGCCGTATCGGCAGCTGCTGGACCTGATCCGCGCGCGGCTGGCGGCGACGCTGGCCGGCGGCGCGCATGGTTATGCCGACGCCGACGGGCTGCTCGCCGACCTGCAAGCGATCGACGCCAGCCTTGCGCGGCATCGCGGTGAACACGCAGGTCGCTTCGCACTGCAGCGCGTGCTGTGGCGATTGCGTACGTTCGGCTTCCATCTCGCCACGCTCGATCTGCGCCAGGATTCCGGCACCCACGATGTCGCGATCGGCGCGCTGCTCGGCGACGCCGACTGGTCGTCACGCGCGCCGGCCGAACGGATCGCGCCGCTGCATGCGCTGATCGAAGGGCATGCGCAGGCCGCGATCGATGCTACCGGCGCGCAGCCGACGCTGGCGGTGATGCGCACCGTGCGCGAAGTGCGCGCGACCTTCGGCACGCATGCGTTCGGGCCGTACATCATCAGCATGAACCGCAGCGCCGCCGACGTGCTGGCGGTGTTGGCGCTGGCGCGCGTCGCCGGCTGCGTCGAACGGAATGACGAAAGCGGCGACGAAGTTCCGCTCGACATCGCGCCGCTGTTCGAAACCATCGACGATCTGCGCGCCGCGCCCGAGATCATGCGCGCGCTGTTCGACGACCCGGTCTATCGCCGCCACCTGCAGTCGCGCGGCGGCCGGCAGACGGTAATGCTGGGCTATTCCGACAGCGCGAAGGACGGCGGCATCCTCGCCTCACGCTGGGCGCTGCAGCGCACCCAGGCCGAACTGCTGGAACTCTCGCAGCAGGCCGGCGTGCGCATCGTGTTCTTCCACGGTCGCGGCGGCTCGGTGAGCCGCGGCGGCGGCAAGACCGAGCGCGCGATCATCGCCGCGCCGCGCGGCACGGTCGACGGCGTATTGCGCGTGACCGAACAGGGCGAAGTGATCCACCGCAAATACGGCATCCGCGCGCTGGCGCTGCGCAACCTGGAACAGGCCACCGCCGCCGTGCTGCGCGCGAGCCTGCGCCCGCGCCCGCCGGAGCCGCGCGAACCGCGCTGGCGCGAACTCGCGACCGAACTCGCGCAGACCTCGCGCGGCCACTACCGCGCGCTGGTGCACGAACATGCGGAGTTTCCCGCGTATTTCCGTGCGGCGACGCCGATCGACGTGATCGAACGCCTGCGCCTGGGCTCGCGGCCTTCGAAGCGTCGCGAAGGCGGCATCGATGCGTTGCGCGCGATTCCCTGGGTGTTCGCGTGGTCGCAGAACCGCTCCGGCCTGACCGGCTGGTACGGCGTCGGCACCGCGCTCGCCCACGGCATCGCCACGCACGGCCACGACACCATCGCCGCGATGGCGCACGACTGGCCGTTCTTCGCCGCGATGCTGGACGACATCGAAATGTTGATGGCGAAATCCGACCTCGCCATCTTCGAGCGCTATTCGCGTCTCGCCGGCCCGCTGCACGAGGTGTTCTACGCCGGCATCGCCGCCGAGTTCGAGCGCACCGCCGACACCATTCTCGCGCTGCGCGGGCGCAGCCAGCTGCTGCAGGACGACTACCGTCTGAGGTTGTCGATCCGCCTGCGTAATCCATACGTCGACCCGATCAGCCTGCTGCAGGTGGAACTGCTGCAGCGCTGGCGCGATACCGGCCGCGAGGACGACGCGCTGCTGCAGGCGCTGGTGGCGACCGTGAACGGCATCGCCGCAGGCATCCAGAACACCGGCTGACTTTTTTTGTGGGAGCGACGCAAGTCGCGACGCGGCCCAGGTGACCTGAACGCGCGGCTTTTGGCGTTCTGGCTTCCGTATCGATGACCGGGTCGGAAATAACCCCCGCACATCGGTATCGCGTCGGGGATATCGGGGATGTCGGCGGGAGACGCAATGCGCGTCGCCTGCGGGCAAGGTATCTGCCGCCGCGCTCGACAACCTCTCATTGGAATCATCCGAATGAAACATGGAATCCGGACCAGGCTCGCCTTGGCCTGTGCTTTGTTGCTCGGCGCCGCAGGCGCCGCCCATTCCGCCACGCTGGTCACCGACTGGAACGACCAGGCGCTTCAGGCCGTGCGGGCCACCCGCATGGCGCCGCCGGTCTTCGCGCGCGCGAACGCCATCGTGAACACCGCCATGTACGACGCCTGGGCGGCGTACGACAGCAAGGCCAACGGCACGCAGCTCGGCGGCGAACTGCGTCGGCCGGCCGCCGAGCGCACCGACGCCAATCGCCGCAAGGCGATGAGCTTCGCCGCCTACCGCACGCTGGTCGAACTCTTCCCGACCCGCACGGCGCAGTTCGCCGCCGAGATGGCGCGCCTGGGCTACGACCCCGCCGATACCAGCGGCGATCTCGCCACCCCGCAGGGCGTGGGCAACGTCGCCGCCGCAGCGCTGATCCAGTTCCGCCGCAACGACGGTTCCAACCAGCTCGGCAATCTCAACGGCGGCGGCGCCTACAGCGATTACACCGGGTATGTGCCGGTCAACTCGCCGACCCAGATCATCGACGCCACCCGCTGGCAGCCGCTGTCGGTGCCCAACGGCAGCGGCGGCTTCAATACCCAGAGCTTTCTGGTGCCGCATTGGGGCAGGGTCAAAGGCTTCGGCCTGGCGCGCTACGACCAGTTCGCGATCAAACCGCCCGCGGCGCTGGGCAGTTTCGAGTTCTGGCGCCAGTCGGTGGAAGTGCTGACGTACAGCGCCACGCTGACCGACCGCACCAAGACCATCGCCGAATGGTGGGCCGACGGCCCGGGTTCGGAAACCCCGCCGGGCACCTGGATGCTGTTCGCAAAGCAGGTCTCGGATCGCAAGCACCACACGCTCGGCCAGGACGTGCGCATGCACTTCGCGCTGAGCAATGCGATGTTCGATGCCGGCATCGCGGTGTGGGGCTACAAGCGCCAGTACGACTATGCCCGCCCCGTCACCACCATCCATTCCCTGTTCAACAACCGGCCGATCGTGGCGTGGGGCGGCGAAGGTCAGGGTACGAAAGTGATCCTCGGCCAACACTGGCGCCCGTATCAGGTCGCGACCTTCATCACGCCGCCGTTCTCCGAACACGTCTCCGGCCACAGCACCTTCAGTTCGTCCGCAGCCGAAGCGCTGAAGCTGTTCACCGGCAGCGACAGCTTCCCGAATTCGGCGGTCGTGCCGGCCGGTTTTTCGGCCGTCGAACCCGGCGTCGTGCCCGCGCAGCCCGTCACGCTGTCGTGGCCGACGTTCTCGGCCGCGGCCGATGAAGCCGGCATCTCCCGCCTGTACGGCGGCATCCACTTCCGCAACGGCGACCTGGAAGGCCGCAAACTGGGCCGCAAGGTCGGCGCCCAGGCCTATGCGTTGAGCCGCGCCTACATCAACGGCACCGCGGGCAACTGATCCACCCGTCCGGGCCTTGGCTAAGCCAGGGCCCGGATTCGATACGATTCACGAAAAAAGCCGCAGCGATGCGGCTTTTTTCATGTCGGCAACATGATGCGCGTAACGACATCACACCGCGCCGCACGTCGTTCGACCGTGAACGGCATCGCCGCGGGCATCCAGAACACGGGTTGACGACACGCCGCACCCGATAGAGGTCGCAGCTCGAATACCGGCTTTCGATGGTCGGCGACGATCCAAACGCAACCGGAACGCGAATCACTATCGATGCATTTCACGTATCGCATGTGAGAGCCGTCGCGCATCGCGCCAATCTTCGAGAAGCCATAGACCGGAGCATCGCGCATGTGCATAGTGTGCGCGTCCGTGCGCCACACGCACGGACGGGGGACAGGGGACATGGCCGACCTGCAACAGCTTTGCGACGAGTTGCGCCGCCATGCGGAGCGTGGCATGAGCGCAAAAGTCACCTTCTATTACACAAGCGCCGCAAGCGCCACGCTGCTGCACAGCGCGATCCACGTGGTGAACGGCACTTCGGCCTATCTCGAACACGCCCACCTGCCCGCCGCCGAAGCAATCATAGACATCGCCCGGCTGCGCTTCGTGAAGGTAGCGTCGCTGCCGCTGGGGATCATGCCCACGCTGGCGGACGATACCCTCGTCGACGTGTCCGCACTGCTCGTGGCCCTGGGCATGCCGCCCATCGCACGCACCGCGAACGTCGGGCCGCACAGCTCAAACGGGCCCGTCATCGCCAGGGAGCCGCCAAAGCGCGCCGCCGATGCCCCCGCGTCAGCGCAAGAACTTCCACCCGTCCCCGTATCCGCACGCGACGACACGCTGCGTGCCTCAGCCCGCGATCCGCCGGACGTCCATCCCCGCACGCCGCATCCCGCAGACGATCCACCTAACTGGAGTGCCACCATGGCCAAGATTTCCCTCGAACCCCTCCGCAGCCTGGACGGCTACGTCGCTTCCGCGCTGGTCGACACCGAAAGCGGCATGCTGCTGGCCGGCGACGGCACCAGCGTGAACCTCGAAGTCGCCGCGGCCGGCAATGCCGAAGTCGTGCGTTCCAAGCGCAAGGTCGCCAACAGCCTCAAGCTCAACGACACGATCGAAGACATCCTGATCAGCCTCACCAAGCAGTACCACATCATCCGGCCGCTGGAATCCAATCAGAAACTGTTTCTCTACGTGGTACTGGATCGCTCCAAGTCCAACCTCGCGATGGCCCGTCACGAACTGCGCACCTTCGAGAAGAGCCTCGACTTCTCCTGAGCGCCTTGTCGTTTGAACGGCTGCCCGGCCCGACGCGATGCCGTGGCCGGGCGTGCCGTGACGCGGGATATCGATTGCTGTTGCTGTTGCTGTTGTGGGAGCGACGCAAGTCGCGACACGCATCCGCCAAAGGCGTCATGCGCCACGCCCATCGCCGGATCAGTAGTTGGACATCACCGACACGATGGCCGGAATGCTGATCAGCGTCCCCAGCGCACCGCTGACGATCCCGATCCACGCGCGGATCTTGCTGGTCGTCGCGCCGTAACTCGACTCCTGCGCCTTCCACTTCTTCAGCCCGAGCACACCAAGCACTATCGCGAGCGGCCCCAGGATGATGCCGAAGAAACAAAGCACGACCGATGCGATGCCGATATAGCAGGAGAATGCGGCCAGCGGATTCGTCGGAATGATCGCGTCTAGTGCGGTGGCGGATGGGCGTTGCTGGTCGGTCATGGGGTTGGTTGATGTCGGATGATTGAGGTCCGAAGCATCTTAGCTCAGGCGATGCGTGTGATTTCGTAGGGCGGGTCTTGCACCCGCCAAAACAATCAAACCATGATCCTGCCGCAGGAAGCCTGGGCGTCTTTCAACGTCGCGATGACATTGCGGTAACCGCTTCGTTCGCGGCGGGTGCAAGACCCGCCCTACCGGGACAACCTGGTTCATGGTGTCGCAGGCACGGGTGTCTTACAGCGAACAACGCCACGCTGCTTCGATATGAAACCGCCGCCATTGGGCAAAACGCCGAAGCTTACGGCGCCGTCTACCGTCAGCTCATGGCCATCTGGACACTCCCTGACCGCAGCATCTTCAAGCTTTTTCCGCAAGTCGATCACTTTCACCTGCGCACCTGGCGGTAATCCACTCTTCCCACTGACCATGATTGCGATACTGCCATCAGGGAGTGCAGTGGCCGCATAGTCCTTCTTCTTTGCCGCCGATGCGCCTGATGGCATCACGGCCAGGAACGCTGCAGCGACAAGAATCTGCAAGCACGCGCGCGATGGCTAAAGGATCGAGATCATGACGGCCTTCATGAAGAGTTGGGATAACTGGATCATCGCTGCCGCACCGGCATGCGCCTGTGCGGCCCCTGTCGAATCCAATCGAGCATTCCATCTGCGTCTCGGTTCATATCGAACTCGAAACCACCCCCTCCCAACCTCCCCCTGCGCGATGCGCAAGGGGAGGAGACAAGCATCGCCTTGACGAGCCATTCGGCTGTTGAAAGCCGGCGCTGCAGAGGGATGGCCGCGGTCGCAAGAATAGTTTCGGTCGGCTGGACAACACGGCAACGGTCCGTATACTCCCCCCCACTACCAGACGCGACCCCCATGCTCCACTCTCCCGCCGAGAAAAAGAAGGCTATCACCCGCCTGCGTCGCATCCGCGGGCAGGCGGATGCGCTGGAGCGGGCGCTGGAGGCCGGCAGCGACTGCGGGGCGGTGCTGCAGCAGCTCGCGGCGATCCGCGGTGCGGTGAACGGGTTGATGGCGGAGGTTCTGGAAAGCCATCTGCGCGAGACCTTCGGCGATGTCGCCGCCAAGGACGCCGCGAAGCGCAGCGCGCAGGACGAGAGCGTGCAGCAGGCGATCGCGCTGGTGCGTTCGTATCTCAAATAACGTGTGTTGTCCCACTTACTTTTTTGGAGTATCGCCATGAAATCACGCGCCGCCGTCGCTTTCGGTCCCGGTCAACCGCTTCGGATCGTCGAGATCGATGTCGCTCCGCCGCGCGCGGGCGAGGTGCTGGTGAAGATCAGCCACACCGGCGTCTGCCACACCGATGCGTTCACGCTAAGCGGCGACGACCCTGAAGGCATCTTTCCGTCGGTGCTCGGCCATGAAGGCGCGGGCGTGGTGGTGGACGTGGGCGAAGGCGTGACCTCATTGCAGCCGGGCGATCACGTGATCCCGCTGTACACCGCCGAATGCCGCGAGTGCAAATTCTGCAAGTCGGGCAAGACCAATCTGTGCCAGAAGGTGCGCGCAACGCAGGGCAAAGGCCTGATGCCGGACGGCACGTCGCGGTTCTCGTACAACGGCGAGCCGATCTTCCACTACATGGGCTGCAGCACCTTCAGCGAATATACGGTCGTCAACGAGATCTCGCTGGCGAAGATCAATCCCGGCGCCGATCACGAGAAGGTGTGTCTGCTCGGCTGCGGCGTCACCACAGGTCTGGGCGCGGTGCACAACACCGCGAAAGTGAAGGAAGGCGACAACGTTGCGGTGTTCGGCCTCGGCGGCATCGGGCTGGCGGTGATCCAAGGCGCGCGCCAGGCGAAGGCCGGCCGCATCATCGGCATCGACACCAACCCGGGCAAGTTCGAACTCGCCAGGCAGATGGGCGCGACCGACTGCGTGAATCCGAAGGATCACGACAAACCCATCCAGGACGTGATCGTGGAGATGACCGACGGCGGCGTGGAATTCAGCTTCGAATGCATCGGCAACGTACACGTGATGCGCGCGGCGCTGGAGTGCTGCCACAAGGGCTGGGGCGAGAGCGTGATCATCGGCGTGGCTGGCGCGGGACAGGAGATCAGCACCCGCCCGTTCCAGCTGGTGACTGGCCGGGTCTGGCGCGGTTCCGCGTTCGGTGGCGTGAAGGGGAGAACGCAGTTGCCGGGGATGGTCGAACAGGCGATGCGCGGCGAGATCGATCTGGATCCGTTCGTGACCCACACCCTGCCGCTGGAACGGATCAACGAGGCCTTCGATCTCATGCACGAAGGCAAATCGATCCGCACCGTGATTCATTTTTGAGTGCCCACTACTGACCGGACGCAACGTTGGAACGCATCGAACATCGCGCTTGTTTCGGCGGCTGGCAGGACGTCTACCGACACCATTCCGATACGCTGGGCTGCACGATGCAGTTCGCGGTCTATCTGCCGCCGCAGGCGGAGCAGCGTCGCTGTCCGGTGATCTACTGGCTGTCGGGCCTGACGTGCAACGAACAGAATTTCATCACCAAGGCCGGCGCGCAGCGGTATGCGTCGGACCACGGGGTGATCGTGGTGGCGCCGGACACCAGTCCGCGCGGCGACGATGTGGCCGACGCCGAGGGTTACGACATCGGCAAGGGCGCGGGCTTTTATGTCGACGCGACGCAGGCGCCGTGGTCCGCGCACTACCGGATGCACGATTACGTCGCGCATGAGCTGCCAGCGTTGATCGAGGCGAATTTTCCCGCCACCGATGTGCGTTCGATCAGCGGTCATTCGATGGGCGGCCACGGCGCGCTGGTCACCGCGCTGCGCAATCCGGGACGCTATCGCAGCGTGTCGGCGTTCTCGCCGATCGTTGCCCCGTCGCAGGTGCCGTGGGGCCAGAAGGCCTTCACCGCGTATCTGGGCGAGGACCGCGAAACGTGGAAGGCGTGGGATGCCTGCGAACTGATCGCGACCGTGCAGGAGCGCTTGCCGATCCTGGTCGATCAGGGCAGCGGCGACGAATTCCTCGATACGCAGTTGCAACCGGAGCGATTGCAGGACGCCTGCGATGCCGTCGGACACCCGCTGGAGCTGCGCATCCGCAAGGGTTACGACCACAGCTATTACTTCATCGCCAGCTTCATCGGCGAGCACTTCATCTTCCACATGCGGCGGTTGAATCTGGCGCGGTGAGCGCCCCCTCCCATTCGCGCAACGCGCGAATCTCCCTCCCCCGCATGCGGGGGAGGGTTGGGGTGGGGGCTCTACACGAAATCGGTGTAAGCGAAACGTCCGTCGCGCAGCACGGTCTCGCCTGTCGACACCGCGATCGGCGCCGCGAACATCGGCCCTGCATGCACAAGGGTGTGGAATTCGCCGTTCTCGCCGCAGGGGTCGCAAGCGGCCGGCAGATCGCGCAGCAGCGCCTCATCGAAATCGCGACCGCTGAAGCCGTCGTCGAGCTGTTCGGTATCCACGCACACGACCTGTGCGCGCAGACCGCCGGCGATCATCGTGCGCGCAAGCGTCGCGGTATATCCGGGCGATGGATCGAATAGCGGAAAATGCGGCGCCCAGTCGAGTTCCGCGCACAGCGCTTCGCGATAGGCGCGAATATCCGCAAGGAACAGATCGCCGAACGCGATATCGCGCAGCCCCGGCCAGCGCATGCGCGCGCGATCCAGCGCATCTGCGAAGGTGGCGCGATAAATATCGTTGCTCGCGCGCTGCGGCATCCACGCTTCGATCACCGGCAGGCCGCAGGACGTGGCCTGCGCGTGCAGGATGTCGCGGCGGATGCCCTGCATCGCGATGCGGTCGTAGCCTTCGGTCAGGGTCGTGACCAGGCCGATGACTTCGACATCATGCCGTTGGCGTAAAGCGTGCAGCGTCCATGCAGCATCCTTGCCGCCGCTCCACGACAGCAGCAGCGGCAAGGTCATGCCGCGCTGACGTCGCGCAGCTCCCAGCCGCTGCCCGCCAGCAGGCGCAGGCGATGCTTGAGGATGGTGCCGGGAATCGAGGTGATCGCGATGAGATCGATCTTCAGGTCGTGCTGTTCGCCGCGCACGGTGGCGGCGGGATCGGTCGCGCCCAGCCCGGGATCGACCGCATCCGGATCGTCCTGCGCTGCACGCCAGCGGTGAAAAAAAGCGTCTTCGCGCAGTGCGTTCTGCAATTCTTCCGCAAGCCCTTCCGCGCCGTGCGAACGGAACGCGAATGCACCAGCATCGTGCAAACCAGAAGGATCGGGAAAGCTCAAATAATAACGATTGCGCATAGACACCTTGAGCAATTGCGATTCATGGAAGCGGGGCCTGTCATGTTTCAATCTTTGTACAGCTGACCTTCCGCAGCGAAGCCGATCACCAGCGCACCTTTACCCAGATTGACCATGCCAGTCAGACTCATCGTACTTTCGTGCAAAGTCACGCCTTGGCTCAAGCAGATATCGCGCAGCGCGCTGTAGCCAGGCAAAGCACGCATCTCTTCTACAGGACCGCCATAGCTCATGCAAACGTTGGGGCTGAGCAGTCCACCGCGTATGCGGCCCACAACGTACGCAAAGAGTTTACGTGCAGCGTTGTCGAAGCCACGGGCCTTTCCCACCGGACCGGTTTCGCCGCGATTGCCATGCAGAATCGGTTTGATATCCAGCATGGAACCCAGCGAGGCGCTGAACAGACTGACGCTGGCCTCGCCTTTCTTGCGAGTACGTGCCCGCATGTAGTGCAGATCGCGCACGATCAGATAGCCTTGGATGTTGGGCACCAGCTGGTCGATTCGGGCGCGGATCTTGGGCGGCTGCTCGCCGGCGGCGATCATCTGTGCAGCTTCGATCATGGCCACGCCTTGTGCAGCGAACAGGTTCTGGGTGTCGATGACCCGCAGCGAGAACGGCGTGTTGTGGCCTGCAGAAGTACGAATGGGCTTGTAATCGTTGAGGATGACGAAGCTCGCCTGGGTCGCATTGTTGAAGACCGGGCTACGGTTCTTCATCATCGTGAGGCAGAAGACGTAGTCGTAATCGATCACCAGTCGTTTCAGAAACAGATCGTGAATCTGGTCGACGCTGAAAGAGCTGGTTTCCGCATCGAAGCCGCGCTGGGCGATGTCCGAGTCGATGAACGCCAGTGCGGATTGCTCATCGCGGATATCCGCGAAAACGGCTTCGCCGATCTTGATCGTAAGGGGAAGTATGACAATGCCGTATTTTTCCAGAATATTCGACGGCATGTCGCATGTGGCATCTACCACGAGACCTATACGCATAATGACAGCTTCCGAAGGGGGTGCGAATGTAACCACTGCCTCCCTGCAAATTATTCCAGCCAACCTGAACGCGGCTGCCCCTGTTCAGCCGCGCTGCACGCCAACCGGCAACTCCGCGACCCGTCTCATCTCGGCTTCCTCCAAGAGTGTCGGATCGTGCAAGGCCGCTACTGCGAACGCATGGGCATCATTCCCCCAAAACAGCGAATTGCCAAGTGCTAGCGTTGGCACGCCGAACACACCTGCCGTGAGCGCGACTTCGGTGCAGGTGCGCAGCATCGCCTTCGCTTCAACGGAATCCGCAACGCCGACCGGCAATCCCAGCATTTCGCGCACAGGTTCCAACGCCTGCGCAGTGTCGGCGACGCGCCCCTGCACCCAGATCCAGTCGAACAGCGCATCGATGGATGCGGGCGACGCGCCTGCTGCAATGCACAAACGCAATGCGGGCAACGGATTGAACGGATGCTTCGGCGGGAAGCGCAGCGGCACGCCGGCCTGACGCGCTTGCCACAGCACGTGCTGGTAGGTGAATTCGCGTTTGCTGGGAATTTCCGCCGGCCCTTTCTGGCCGCGGGTATCGAGCACCGCCGCGAACAGGATCGGCACCGGCACGATCGCGTGCTCGTCCATCAACGCGCGCACTTTCGGCCACTGCAGATAGGCGAAAGGCGAAATGAAATCGAAATACCAGCGGTTTGCGGGTTCGGTCATGTCAGATTCCGGAAAAAAATGACCGGCGGCTCAACAGCCGACGGCGCTGTGTTCGGCGACCGCGTGCAGCAGTTCCTCGCCTTCGGCGGCGCCGGAGAGGAACAGCACCGGCCGCGAGAGGTTGTAGTGATCGGTGGTGTCGAAGACGAGATCGAGCTTGCCGTCGCGGTCGAGATCGCCGGCGAAAATCAGATGCGGCGAAGCATCGTCGCCCAACATGAGGCCCGGCCTGCCCGCCATCTGCTGCGCGGTCATGCGCACCAGGGTCTGGCTGCGTTCGCCCTCGATCAGCGCGATATCGCACATGAACCCGCCCTCGGGCACAGCGGCTTCGCATCGGGTCGCAAGTCGATAGGTCTTGTCGCCCAGCGTCAGCGTCTGTGCGACGAGGCCGGAATCGCCGGCCGTGTCTTCGTGCCGGGCCCGCGCCACCGGCCCTGCATGCAGACCGCTGCCGCGCAGATAGGTGACGACATCGGTCTTGTCGCTGCCGACCTCGCTGCCGGTGGCCTGGCCTTCGGCGTCGAGCAGTGCATCGAACACGGTGTTCACCCGCAGGCGCGTGCTGTCGAGCCGCGCATCGTCCGCCAGCACGCGCAGCGCGAGCCAGCGCTCGCCGTGGCGTGCGACGGCCTCGCCCTGATGGAACGTGCCCGGCGGCTGCAGCGCATGCGCGCCGGGCAATGCGAACGCCAGCAACAAGGACAGCATCGACGGCTCCGGCGTCAGTTCTTTCCGGCAGGATACGCTCTGGGCAGCTCGCCTTCCGCGCGCAGATAGCGATCGCGCAGTTCGGTCTGGCGGCTGCGCATCGGAATCGCGCGCCCGTCGAACCAGACCTGCGTCGCCACCGTGCTCACGTCCAGCGGATCGCCGGTCCACAGCACCAGGTCGGCGCGTTTGCCGACCGCGATGGTGCCTATGCGGTCGCCCACGCCCAGCACGTCGGCCGGCACCCGGGTCAGACCGGCCAGGCCGTCTTCCCACGGCAGCCCGCTGGCGACCGCAATGCCCGCGCCCTGGCGCAGCTTGCGGGCGTTGTGGCTGGGGTCGTTGGACTGCACGAAGCTGACCGGCACGCCGGCCGCGCGCAGGCGTGCGGCGTTCTGCAGGGTCGCGCCGATCTCATCGAAGCTGTGCGGCAGATTGGCGAAGGGATCGACGAACACCGGCACCTTCGCCGCGGCCAGCTGCGGCGCGAGGATCCAGGCCTCGGAGCCGCCCTGGATCGCGATGCGCACGCCGTGGCGCTGCGACCAGCGCAACAGCTGCCGGATGTCGGCGGCGCGATGCACGCCTACCATCACCCGGCCGCCGTTGTTGAGATAGCGCGCCAGGGTGTCGCGGCCAGCGGGTGTGAGCATCGCCATCGGCGAACCGGCGGGGATGCGCCCGCGCACTTCGTCGATGAACTGGTCGAGCAGCATCCACTGGCTCGCGCGCGTGCCGCCGCTGAAGCCGGCGCCGTCGCTGCCCAACTGCACGAACAACAGCTTCGGCCCGGCCGGATCGGCGCTGCCGTCCAGCCGCACCACCGCGCCCTGGCCGGCGATGATCGAACCGCCGTTGACCGCGTTCGCGCCCAGCAGGGTGAAGCCGATGCCCTCGACCCGCGCGATCGGCACCAGCAGCGAGGCCGGGTTATAAGCCAGGGTTACGTCGAACTCGGGCCGCACCACCATCTGCTTGCCCTGGCCGAGCGCCAGCGACTGGTCGTTGGTCGGGTCTTCCGCCGACACTTCGTCCAGACCGATCGCAGTGACGCCGCCGAACAGGGTCGGCGTGAGCGGCTTGCCGCCGGCGTCCACCACCTCCACGCCGCTCGCGGACAGGCCGCGGCCGACGGCGGCGATGTTGCCGCCCTGCACCAGCACGTCGGTGTTCTGCAGCGTGCCCTGCGCACCGGCGGTGTGCACGGTGGCGTTGCGGATGAGGACGTTCTGTGCGGCGGCATTGCCGATCAGAAGCGACAGCCCGATGGCCAGCAGGGTTTTTCCGAAGCGGCGGCTCATCGCACACCTCCTTCAATGCCCTGTCCCGGGATGCTCTGGCCCAGCATGAAATCGGATTTCGGCTGGCGCGACGGGTCGTTGCGGTCGTAGACGCGCGCGCCGTCGATGTAGACCTGTTCGGCTTTGGCGTAGACGCTGAACGGGTTGCCGCTCCACAGCACCAAGTCGGCCATCTTGCCCGCTTCCAGGGTGCCGGTCTTGTCGAGGATGCCCATCGACTTCGCCGGGTTGGCGGTAATCCAGCGCACCGCGCGCTCCGGTGGAATATCGATGCCGATGCGCTGCGCGCTGGCCATCACTTTCGCCGCTTCCTGGTTCAGGCGCTGGATGCCTTCGTCCGAATCCGAATGCACGATCGCGCAGCCGTTCTGCGGGCGGTCGACCAGCACGATGTTTTCCTGGATGCCGTCGAAAGCTTCCATCTTGAAGCCCCACCAGTCGGCCCACAGCGCGCCGCAGATGTTTTCCTTCGCCAGGCGATCGGACAGCTTGTAGGCCTCCACGCCATGGTGGAAGGCGCTGATCTTGAATCCGAATTCCTTCGCCAGATCCATCATCACCGCCATCTCGTCGGCGCGGTAGCAGTGGATGTGCACCAGGATGTCGCCGTTGATCGCGCCGGCCAGCGTGTCCATCTTCAGGTCGCGCTTGCCGCCGCTGTCGTTGGAACTGTCGGTGTCGCCCGAACCGCTCTGCCACCAGCGCTTCTTCTGCGCGGCGGCCTTCTTGGGCCGATTCTTCTTGAGGTATTCGCTGGCGTCGATGAACGCCGCACGATAGCCCGCGACATTGCCCATCCGTGTCGACGGGCCGCCGCGCTCGCCGTACACGCGCTTGGGGTTCTCGCCGCAGGCCATCTTCAGGCCCCAGGGCGCGCCCGGGAATTTCATGCCCTGGTAGGTCGTGGCCGACACGTTCTTCAGGGTCACGCCGCGGCCGCCGATCAGGTTCGCCGAGCCGGGCAGGATCTGCAGCGACGTCACGCCGCCGGCCAGCGCCGTGGCGAAGCCTGGATCCTGCGGCCACACCGAATGTTCGGCCCATACGCCCGGCGTGGTCGGCGCGGTAGCTTCGTTGCCGTCGGAATGCGAACGCGTGCCCGGGCTGGGATACACGCCCAGGTGCGAATGCACGTCAATGATGCCCGGAGTGACCCACTTGCCGGTGCCGTCCACTCGAATGGCGTCGACAGGCGCATCCAGATTCGCGCCGACCGCGACGATCTTGCCGTCGCGCATCAGGACGTCGGCGCCATCGATGCGCGTGCCCGTGCCGGTGAGTACGGTCGCCCCGCGGATCAGCACCGGCGGCGACGCGATCGTGCGATAAGTGCTGGCGTACGGATCCTGCGCGAAGCGCGACGCACTTTTTGCGGGCGCCTCGGCGGCCCATGCGGGCGACAGCGCCGGCGCGAGCACCAGCGCAGGCAATACGGTCGCGGCCAGCGCGACGACGAAAGTTCGATGCATGACGGTTGATGCCCCTGGCAAGACGCCCCCTCGGCGATCCGCCACCCTAGCCCGCTGCCGCCCCGGTGCCAACCATGACCAAGGTCATGGTGCAAAATGTGAGGCATTACCGGAGAAGAGACATGAAAGAGAAAGACCAGATCGTCGAGAACTGGCTGCCGCGCTACACCGGCGTGCCGCTCGACCAGTTCGGCCAACACATCCTGCTGACCAATTTCGGCGGCTACCTCGGCCACTTCGCGCGCATGACCGGCGCCCAGATCGTCGGCATCGACCGGCCGATGCCCAGCGCCACCGCCGACGGCATCACCATGATCAACTTCGGCATGGGTAGCCCCAACGCCGCGACCATGATGGATCTGCTGTCCGCGATCATGCCGCAGGCCGTGCTGTTCCTCGGCAAATGCGGCGGGCTGAAGCGCAAGAACCAGCTCGGCGATCTGGTGCTGCCGATCGCCGCGATCCGCGGCGAAGGCACCAGCAACGATTACCTGCTGCCCGAAGTGCCGGCGCTCCCCGCGTTCGCCCTGCAGCGCGCGGTGTCGACGATGATCCGCGACCTCAACCACGACTACTGGACCGGCACCGTCTACACCACCAACCGCCGCGTCTGGGAACACGACGAAGCCTTCAAGGAACGCCTGCGGATGATGCGCTGCATGGCCATCGACATGGAGACCGCAACGATCTTCGCCGCCGGCTTCGCCAACCGCATTCCGTCCGGCGCGCTGCTGCTGGTGAGCGACCAGCCAATGATTCCAGAAGGCGTGAAGACCGAAGCCAGCGACGCGAAAGTCAGCGCCGAGTTCGTGGAACGGCACATCAGCATCGGCATCGAAGCGTTGAAGCTGATCCGCCGGCATGGTAAGTCGGTGCGGCATCTGCGGTTCGACGAATGATGCCATCGCGTGCGGCCGGCCTCCAGCGGCCGCGCGCTCCTCCTGACCCACCACCACGAGGACACCCACCATGACGACACAGACCTACACCGGCGCCTGCCACTGCGGCGAAGTCCGTTTCGAAGTCGATCTCGACCTGGCCGCCGGCAGCGGCAAGTGCAACTGCTCGATCTGCCGCAAAACCCGTAACTGGAGCGCGAGCGCCAAACCGGACGCGTTCCGGCTGCTCAGCGATCCGTCGGCGACCACCGATTATTTCCGCAACGGCATGGTGCACTGGCCGTTCTGCAAGACCTGCGGCGTGAGGCCCTACGGCTACGGCGACATCCCCGAAGCCGGCGGCCCGTTCTATTCGGTGCAATTGGCATGCCTGGACATCGCCGACGAGGCGCTCGCCGTGGTCGAGGTGCGCTATTCCAACGGGCGTGATAACGACTGGTGGCACGAGCCGTCCGATCTCGAAAAGGGTTTCCTGTGAACGCATACGCGATCGTCGATGTCTGGCGCGATGCAGGGCCCGCGAAATGGTTCGCGAAAGACGATGCGTTCGACGCCGAACTGCGTACGCATTTCCTCGACGAACACTTCGCCGCCGCGCGTCGCGAACGCGAGGCCTTGCTCGCCGATGCCGACGGCGCGCTCGCGCTGATCCTGCTGCTCGATCAAGTCCCGCGCAATGTCTTCCGCGACAGCGCGCATGCGTTCGCCACCGACCCGCTGGCGCGCGAATACGCACAGCGCGCCATCGATGCCGGATCCGACATCGATGTCGACCCCGCGCTGCGGATCTTCTTCTATCTGCCGTTCGAGCATTCCGAAGCGATGGCAGACCAGGACCGCACGGTCGCGCTTTGCGAAGCGCTTGGCGATGAGACTTATCTCAAGTACGCGGAAGCGCATCGCGACGTGATCCGACGATTCGGGCGGTTTCCGCATCGCAACCGGGCGTTGGCGCGGGCGAGTACGGCTGAAGAGCAGGCTTGGCTGGATGCGGGAGGCGGGTTTTGATGGTGGTTTGAAGTCGTCATCTCTTGCAGGAGAAGCCTTCAGGCACGACCAACGCATCTCCGCGCCAGGGATCGTATCTGAAGGTCCTCCTGCGTGCCGGCTCTCGTATGCGCCGATAGATTCGGCTTCAATGGACGTGCGAATGCGGAGTCGATGTCTGCTGCGAAGCAGGCGATTGCGTGTTGACGGACTGCGTCGACGGAATCGTCGCCAGGGACTGCGTATTGCGTTCGACCGGCTGCGATTTGCCTTCTTCGTTGCCCAGCCACACGAATTTGCCCATGCTGGGATCGCCTGAAATGGCGAAGACGGACTGGCCGTCCTTGCTCCAGGCCACGGTGTCGATACCGGGCAGGCCATGGTGCTTGGCCATGACCATCAGCGCCGACGCCATGCGGTCGCGCTGATCCTGATCGACGAACACTTTGCCGTGCGGATCGAGGTCGGCGATGCCGCCGACGACCGTCTTGAACAGCGGATGGTCCGGGTGTCCGCTCTGATTCACCAGCGGACCGCTCGGCTGGGGCTGACTGGAACTCGGCTGGCTTGAACTTGACTGGCTGGAACCGGGCAGGCCCGGCGTGGACTGGCCCGACGGCGTCTGCGTCGGCGACTGCTGCGCGAAATGCTCCTGCATCCGCGCGCGCTGATATTCGCGGATTTCGCCCATCGCTTGATGGACGGCATTTTTTTCGTTCGAAGAAAGATCGCCGCTCTCGACGATGAATCTCTTGAATTCGCCCGGGATCTCCGTGACCTTGCTGTCGCGGAAGTGGCCGTCCGGCATCAGCTCCCATTCGTGCGAACTGTTGGCGCTGCGGCCCACAAGACGCAGATTGCTGGTGTCGTTGTAGGCGTCGAGCGCGTCGGCCTTGCTGAAGCCCTGCGGGAACATCTCGTGCATTTTCTTGAGCACCTGTTCCAGCGGAATGGCATGATCGATATCCAGTGCGTCGCGCGTGACCAACTGTCCGGTGGCGGCGCAGCGGAACAGGGGCACGTCGGTCGTGCCGCTGCCGTCCGGGTTGGTCATTCTGGTCGTGCCGACATGGTTGTTCTGCAGTTCCTTGTTGAACCAGACCTCCATCACGCGCTTGTCGAACGACAGTTCGGAACGCGTGTTGTCTTCGGTCCACGGCTGGTCCCTGGTCGTTTTCGTCCGTCGCGCGCCGTCCTTCTCGGGATCGAATTCCCGATACTGCACCGCGTTGTCGAAGGTGAAGCGCTGGTCCACCCATTCCTTCCACTGCGGCGATTGCGCGCCATGCTGGCCGAGGATCCTGTCGCCGGCGTCGCGTGCCCGGTTGTAGGTCGACGGCAGCATCCGCAGGTTGTCGACATCGTTGTAGGCCATCTGCGCATCGGCCATGCTGGAGACGTTCTTCGCCTTGAGATGATCCTTCCACTGCAACGCATGGTCGATATCCAGCGCATCGCCCGTGTGCCAGGTCTTGGTCTTCTCGTGGTAGTACAGCAGGGCGTTCTGGCCTTTGCCGTCGCCCACGATCTGCGAGTGCATGTTCTGCGAGGCCCAGTCGTTACGCATGTACTGGACGGTGGATTCGTAGAACGCCAGCCCCTGACGATCCTGGTGCTGGCTCCATGCGGTGTTGTACAGACCTGTGCCGTGTTCGGTCGGCTTCAAGCCCTCCCAGTGCGCCAATGCGACCGTTCCGCCGTTGCCCAGATCCGTATTGACGACCTTGCCGCCCATCGCCGTATCTCCTTGTGCTTGATCAATGTCGTCGCCCGTCGGAATGGGATGTTCCCGGCGTCTGTCGATATTCGAAAACGAAAAGCGGGGCGCGGAAAGGCCATCGCGCCGCCTCGACGCGGGGTCTCCCACGGACCGTGGCGCCGGCGGCTCTCCATCGCCTCTCTTGCCCAGCCGGAGCATTGTGACAGACATGATTGCAATGCCGATGCATCGCTTCGGTTCACATCAATGCGTTCGTGTTACCGCATCAAACGCACGGAAAGTTTTTTGGACCTCGGCGCTATCGCTCTTACTCTGCTCTGGGCGCAAACCAGCAAAGGGCGCCGAAGCGCCCTTTGCATGAGGCTGCAGCAAACTCCTTCAGTGCGAGCCATCGGGCTCGAAGAACGCGGTGTTGACGCGCGCGGTGCCGATCGGGATGCCGGCGGTGAAGGCGGTCACGCCGAACACATCGTTCAAGGTTGCGGCGGCTTCGGCGTTCAGGGTCACGGCGACATTGTCGATGTGCAGCAGGCCGTAACGGCCGAACGACTGCACGTTCGGAGTCGCGTTCAGCGCGAGATCGAACAGGGCGATGCGGCCGACCACGCTGTCGTTGACCTTGGCCAACCCGGTGAGCACCGGCGCGCTGCCGGTGGTGTCGATCACGAAGCTGCTCACGTTCACGGTGGTCGCGCCGGCGGTCAGATTCAATCCACCGTTGTGGACGATCTCGCCCATGAAGCTGGCGGCGTCGATTTCGCCGGTGGGGATGGGGAAGCGCGCGTTGCCGTTGCGGATCGTCGCGGGGAAGCTGGGCGTGGCGCTCACGCCGAGGCTGCCGAGCGCGCCGAGAAATGTGCTGGAGAGGGTCACGCGGGTCTCGCCGCCGATGGTGCTGACGGTGGGCGCCGCGGTGGTGCTACCGGCGGCAAAGGTGAGCGCCGCAGCGAGGACGAGCGAACGGAACAGGGGTTTGGTTTTCATGATGGGTTCCTGGCGGGTTTGGGGGAAACTCATGGCCGTCTGTTCGACGCCTCCTGCCGCCTGTCGAACCGGCGCCGCCATGAGCAACGCAAATCTACGTGCGCGAAAATCACCAATTCGTTAAGCGGATAAACCTTCACTGAAGCTGTGAGTGCCGCGCGCAAGAGCTTCATTTTCTTGAGCTTTTTTGCAATTTCCGTCTCAGTTTCGGATGTTCGATTGCATCCGGAAGCAGCGAGGCTCCGTTGTGTTTTTTTTTGGAGTCGCTGTGTTTCCGGCGTTCATGCTGCAATGCAGCATGTCACTGCGATGAACAGGAATACAGTCGCGCAAAAAGACGGATCGCCAGCTTGGGTTCGCGCGCTTCGAATGCTCGGTCAATCGCATCCGGGCGCCGATGCATGCAACGGTTCTCGACGTTGCGAGCCGCTGTGTTCGCCTCCCGGAAATGCACAGGGCGACCCGGAGGTCGCCCTGTTTTCCACTCGATGAGTTACGGCCGCAATCGATGCGCTTTCATAATCAATCGCGGGAGATGCGTCGGGCGCGCCTGCCGCCATCCGCCATCACTTGCTGAGCTGTTGCCACAGGAACGTATAGGCCAACGCGCGCATATGCGCTTCCTGCTGGTTGTTGGCGGCGCCGCCGTGGCCGCCTTCGATGTTTTCGTAATAGCGCACGTCGGCGTTCATCGTTTCCATCTTCGCCATCATCTTGCGGGCGTGGCCGGGGTGGACGCGGTCGTCGCGGGTGGAGGTGGTGAACAGCACCGGCGGGTACTCGGTGCCTTCCTTCAGCAGGTGGTAGGGCGAGAAGGTCTTGATGAATTCCCAGTCCTTGGTGTCCGGGTCGCCGTATTCGGCCATCCATGAGGCACCGGCCAGCAGGTGGCTGTAGCGCTTCATGTCGAGCAGCGGCACCTGGCAGACCACCGCGCCGAACAGGTGCGGGTATTGCACGATCATGTTGCCCATCAGCAGGCCGCCGTTGCTGCCGCCCTGGGCGCCGAGGCGTTTGGGCGAGGTGACGTTGCGCGCGAACAGGTCTTCGGCGATCGCGGCGAAATCCTCATAGGCCTTGTGGCGGTTGGCCTTGAGCGCGGCCTGATGCCAGCGCGGGCCGTATTCGCCGCCGCCGCGGATGTTCGCCAGCACGAACACGCCGCCCTGCTGCAGCCAGCCGCGGCCGATCATCGAATTGTAGGTGGCGGTGTACGACACCTCGAAGCCGCCGTAGCCCCACAGCAGCGTGGGCGTACTGCCGTTCATCAGCACGTGTTTCGGGCGGACGATGAAGTACGGCACTTTGGTGCCGTCCTTGGAGGTGGCGAACTGCTGTTCGGTGACCATGCCGCTGGCATCGAAGAACGCCGGCATCGCCTTGAGTTTCTCGGGCTGCTTGCCGATCTCGACCAGCGACAGCGTGGGCGGCGTGAGGAAATCGGTGGTGGTCATCCACAGCGCGTCGCTGTTGTCGGCATCCACCGCGCCGACGCCGACCGTGCCCACCGCCGGCGCGCCGACCAGCAGGCTCTGGCGCCAGCTGCCCTCGCCGATGGGCGTCATCACCCGCACCTTGTTCTTCACGTCGCTGAGCAGATTGAGCACAAGGTGCTGTTTGGTCCAGACGTATTCGGACAGCGAGGTGTGTTCGTCGGGCAGGAACAGCACATCGAAGTCGCGGTTGCCGGCCATGAACTTGTCGAAATCGATCACCAGCAGCGAACCGGCTTCGTAGCTGCGCTCCTTGAGCTTCCACGGGTCGCGCAGTTCGACCGTCAGCCACTGGTTGTGCACCGCTTTCTTCGACGAATTGGGCACGTCGATCTTGACCAGCTTGCCGTCCTTGCCGCGCAGCAACAGTTCGTCGCTGTAGAAGGCGATGGTGCGGCTGACGAAATCGCGCTCGAAACCCGGGGTGAGGTCGCGATAGGCGGCGATGTACATGTCCTGCGGCTTGCCTTCGTACACGACCTTGGCCGATGCCATCGGCGTGCCGCGCTTCCATTCCTTGACGACGCGCGGGTAGCCGGAGCCGGTCAGCGAGCCGGCACCGAAGTCGGTGTAGACATACACGGTGTCGATGTCGACCCACTGCAGGCCGCCCTTCGCTTCCGGACGCGAGAAGCCGTCCGCCACCCAGGTCTTGGTGTCGAGATCGAACTCGCGGCTGACATCAGCGTCGGCGCCGCCGCGCGACAGCGCGACGATGCAGCGCTGGTACTGCGGCTTGAGGCATTCGACGCCGTGCCAGACCCAGTTCTCGTTCTCGGCGACGTTCAGCGCGTCGATGTCGATGACGGTTTCCCACTGCGGTTCCGCTTTGCGGTATTCGGCCAGCGTGGTGCGCCGCCACAGCCCGCGCGGGTGATCCTTGTCCTTCCACAGGTTGTAGTAATAGCCGCCGATCTTCTCCACGCCGGGGATGCGCGCGTCGGAATCGAGGATCGCGCGCAGGTCGGCTTCGAGTGTCTGGAACCCGGGCGCACTGCCGATCTCGGC
Source organism: Pseudomonadota bacterium (assembly GCA_040386495.1). Classification (GTDB taxonomy): domain Bacteria; phylum Pseudomonadota; class Gammaproteobacteria; order Xanthomonadales; family Xanthomonadaceae; genus Lysobacter_I. Next base: position 160,275 of record JAZKFJ010000006.1, on the reverse strand, counting down.
TTCGGCCTTGGCGTTGCGCTCGCGCACCCAGTCCAGGGCCTTCGCGTCCTCGACGCCTTCGAGCCAGAGGAAGGGGTCGGCGGCGGAAGCGGCAGTGGTTGTGGGCATGGTCGGCTTGGAGGCGGGGGCGGGAGTCGCGGCGAGGATTTCGGCGGTCGTCGACACCCCGGCAAGGGCGAGCGCGACGGCGAGACAGACATGCGAATGCTTGGGCATGTAGAGGTCCGGAACGGAAGGACGGCGGGGGCCGCCACGCTAGCACAGCCTGCCCGGCCGCCGCTCTGCCGGACGTCCCGCCCGGTGCTCCCGCCTTGATGCTCTTCGCGAGGGATTCCCCGGCGCGGCTCAGGCCGCGCGCGGCATCGCCTCGCGGCTGCGCACGATGTGCGCGACGCGGATCGGATGCACCGTGGCCATCGGCAGGGCCGGCCGGCGTTGGCCGCGCTGCCGCAGCGCCCGGGCAACGCCCCATGCACTCAGCGGCAGCGCCAGCAGCCAGAACGGCATCCAGCCGAAGGCATCGCTGACCCCGCGCGCCGCCGGCAGCGACAGCATCGCCACCAGCGCCAGCGCGACCGCGCCGAGCAGGGCCTGTTCGAGGAAAGACATGGACGACGGCTGACGCTGGGACATGACGGCGCTCCGGTTGGGCTGGAGGCCAGTGTTGCGGGGGTGGGTCTCAGGGGCTGCGACGCGATCGGGCAGGCGGGGTAGGATGCGGCGGACCAGGGATGCGCGTCGTCATCCCGGAAATCGATCGGAGTTTCCATGTCTCTCACCCTCTTCCTGATCGCGCAGCTCGCCAGCGCCGACACATCGTTCGCTCAGGCGAAGGCGCGTGCCGACGAGTACGAAGCGCTGCTCAGCCCGAAGGACAGCGCGGCACTGGTCGAAGCGCAGGGCAAAGCATTGACCGCTGCCCTGGACGCCTGCGGACCCGCCAAGAGCACGTTCGCGGCGTTCACCATTGTGGTCCGGGTCGGCACGAACGGCGTCGCCGAGCGCATCTGGCGCAACGACGATTCGCCTTTCGCGACCTGCCTGGACCGGCATCTCACCTCGGCGCAGTTGCCGGTCGCTGCGGGCAAACCGTTCCATGCGTCCTATGAGCTCAGTTTCGCGCCGTGAACCGCAACAACGCAGCCGGGCAGGATGGGTTGAACGAAGCGATACCCATCGCTTTTCGAGAGAGCAATCGATCCCTATCCTGACAAAAAGATGTACACAGCCATACTTCATGCATTAAATTAATCTCCGGCAGAATAATGCGCTGTAAAAATCGTTATTTTCATAAATATCGACCTGATTTCGATCATTTTTCTGCTGCCGGAAATCAGCGCTGTCAATTCAATTTCTCAAGGAGCAACAAATGAGCAGCCAAAAGGAACAAGCAATCGAGCAAGACGAAAGTGCGATTCGCGAAGGACTTCTTCTTCTTACTCAGCAGCAAAGCAATCATGCCGCTGAAGAATCGAACGGCAGGGTATTTTGGGCGACTTACAGTGCTGATGTGGTAGGCACAACAGGCCAACTGCTTGTCGATCTCGATTGTGTCGGCGGCGTCAAACTTCGATTCCAAGGCGTCCACAATACGGCGGGCATCGTCGGAAAAGTCTGGGGGACAGGTCCTGGCGTGCTTATGGTCGATCCGGAAAGCCTCTATGGCAAAGAAGTGGACTACGTTTTCGCAACCACACCGGGCCTATTCGTCACCATTTCTAACGTTACCTGGATTTCGACCGGCAATATGACAGGTGTTGGCGCTGGCATGACCACGATTCCGCCTTCCATCGGACGCGGCAAGTTTACGAAGCGCACCTGAAACCGGGATCATTACGAGCTCATCTCTAGAACCAAAGCAATAGCGCACCAAAGTGCGCTATTGCTCAGAGTCAATGCGATCATCGTATCCGTCCGATATTCATTGGAACATGAAATCCGCGACGAGCAGGATATGCAACGGCATGCGGACTATATCCACATCAATCCCGTCAAGCATGGATATGTGGAGCGGGCTTCGGATTGGCCGCACTCGTCGATTCATCGTTACATCGCGAAAGGCGATCTGCCGGCGGATTGGGCCTGCTTGATGGATATTGCCGGTGCCGGGGAACGAAACGACTGATGAAGATTCGTTGTTCTTACGGTTGATGATGGGTGTCGCTTCGCTCAACCCATCCTACAAAAATCACGAAAACCACGAAAACCACGAAAACGCTGAAACCTAATGCGCTTTCGAAGCCGGCGACCGGCTCGCACTTACTTCTGGTAATTGCTGACCGCAAGTTCCAGCATCGACTTCATCTGCTCGCGCAGCGACGCCGGCTCGATGATTTCCGCATCCGGGCCGTAGTGCAGGATATCCATCAGCAATTCGCGCGGGGCGCTGTAGGGGACTTTGCGCTCGAAGCGGCCGTCGGGCAGGAAACGGTCCTGCTGCTGCGAATGCCAGTGCTCGTCGGCGACCCAGCGCGCGATCTTGGGATTGAAGACGATGGTGGCCCAGCCCTTCGGGGCGCCCGAAAAGATGCCGTAACTGCCGGCGAGATGATCGTTGAGTTCGTTGTCCGGCACGTCGCGCGCGGGCGCGTCCTGCATGCGAGCGGTGGCGATGCGATCCACCGAAAAGCTGCGCAGCGCGTCGCGATCGTGGTCGTAGGCGTCGAGATACCAGTTGCCGCGATAGTGGGTGATGCGCTGCGGCGAGACCACGCGACGGGTCTTTTCGTCGGTGGAGCGCGCGCGGTAGTCGAAGTTCAGCTGCCTGCGCTCCAGCACCGTGGAACAGACGATGCGGAACACCTGTTCGTCCATGGTGCGGGTGCGATGCGGGATGACGCGCACGCGCTCGACCGGCCAGCGTTTGCCGGGGGCATGTTCCTCCAGCAGCTTCTCGATGCGCTGTTGCAGCGGCGCCAGCGCCGAGGACAGCACGCCGCCGCCGGTGCGGCTCAGCAGTTGCTGGGCGGCGAGGAGGGCGTGCAATTCTTCCGAATTCAGCCACAGCCCCGGCAGCTCGAAGCGCTCGCCTTCGCTGGGGTCGTAGCGGAAACCCGCTTCGCCGTCGCCCATGATCGGCGCCATCAGCGCGTCGCGCAGGAAGGCGAGGTCGCGGTAAGCGGTGGCGCGCGAGCACTCCAGTTCGTCCTGCAGGCGCTTCACCGTCACCGGATAGCGGGCGCTCTTCAGGATGCGGTGCAGGGAAAGAATGCGTTCGTAACGGTCCATGTGCTCGATTATGGCGGATGCCGGGGCAGGCGGTCTGCGCCCCTGTGCCGTCCGACAGCGTACCGCAGCGGGGTCGCAACGGATGCGACCGGGTGGCCGCAGCGTCGGGCCCGCACCTGCGACGGACTGGACACGGTCGCGGCGCCGTGTTCGCCTATGCGCCTTCGCCCGACCGGCCATGATAGGAACCGCACAGCATGAGCATGGGGAACACATCGCGCCGGCGCGTTAGCACAGCGGTCGCCGTGGCCCTGCTCGCCGCAGGGCTGGTCGCGATGCCGGCATCGGCTGCGAAGCGTACGCCGAAACCGGCGCAGCGCAGCGAACAGCCGCCCGGACCCGCTCAGCCGATGCTGCGGCCCACGCCGTTCTCGTCCGGCCCGCTCGCGGGCACCGCGCCGCCCGGCTGGACGCTGCAGACCGTGCCCAAGGTCGAGCGCCAGACCTTCTACGACCTGGTGCTGGACAACGGCACCATCGTGCTGCGCGCCCGCGCCGATGGTTCGGCCTCGTCGCTGCGCCACGGCCTGTTCGCCGATCCCGCGCACACGCCGATCGTGCGCTGGCGCTGGCGCACCGAACGGATACTGGAAGGCGCCGACATGACCCACAAGGACAGCGACGACTACGCGGCGCGGCTGTGCGTGTTCTTCGACCGCGATCCCGAGACCCTGCCGCTGAAGGAGCGCACGCGGCTGAAGCTCGACCGCGCCCGGCACGGCAAACAGGTGCCATCGGCCGCGCTGTGCTACGTCTGGGACAACCGGCACCCGGTGGGCACGATCATGGACAGCCCGCAGACGCCGCTGATGGCGCTGGTGGTCGCGAGCAGCGGCAGCCCGCAGGTCGGCCGCTGGCAGTCGCTGCAGCGCGATGTGATCGAGGATTACCACCGGGCGTTCAATGCCGCGCCGCCGCGGATCATCGGCGTGTCGGTGGGCGTGGATACCGACCAGACCGGCGAATCAACCACCACCTGGTTCGGCGATATCGAATTCGTCGGCGGTCCGCCACGCTGAAGCCGTGGCCGCTTCGCCGCACATTTTCCGCTTTTGCCATCATCGCCCCGCATCGATCCGGAGTCGCACCATGTCACTGCTTGCACCCGCCATCGCCCGCCGCTTCGGCTGGCTGCTCCTGCCGCTATCGCTGCTCGCCGCCACGGCCGCGTGGGCCGGTCCGAAGGAAGACCTGAAGACGCTGAGCGTCAAGTTCCTGGCGTTGCGCACTTATCACGTGAGCATGACGAACAGCGACAAGCGCATGCCGAAGATGGAGATGGATTTCGTTGCCCCGAACCGCTATCGCATGCAGATGCCGATGGGCACGCAGTACGTGATCGGCGATGTCATGTACATGACCATCGACGGCCGCACCATGCGCGTACCCATGCCCAAGGGTACGGTGAGCCAGTGGCGCGAGATCGACCGCTGCTTCCGCGAGATCGACAAGATGCGGATCGAGGCGCTGGGCGTGGAAACGCTGAACGGCAAGCCGACGAAGAAGTACCGGATGACGCAGACCACCGGCAGTCCGCCGACCACCACGCTGCTCTGGGTCGGCCCGGACAACTATCCGGTGAAGATCGAAACCACCGGCAACGCGGGCAAGGGCACCAGCACGATGACCATCCTCTATTCGCGGTTCAACGATCCGGCCATCAGGATCGAACCGCCGAAGTAAACGGGCCGCACGCGGTCTCCAGGCATCGGCGCTCGCCTGTCGGCGTCCCCGGCAGGCACAATGGGCCATGTCATCGCGACCGCCGAACGAGCCGAGTCTGAACCTGTCGCCCTCGCCGGGCGATGAGTTCAAGACCACCACCTGTGTGTGTGCGCTCGCCCGCTCGCGGGCGGCGCCCCGCCAAGCAGGTTCCTTCGAATGAAAGAACCGAAGATCGACCTCTCGCCCTCGCCGGGCGACGAATTCAAGACCACCACCTGTGTGTGTGCGCTCGCCCGCTCGCGGGCGGCGCCCCGCCAAGCAGGTTCTCTCGAATGAAAGAACCGAAGATCAACCTCTCGCCCTCGCCGGGCGATGAGTTCAAGACCACCACCTGTTACATGTGCGCGTGCCGCTGCGGCATCCGCGTGTGGATCAAGGACGGGCAGATCCGCTACATCCAGGGCAACCCGGATCACCCGGTCAACAAGGGCGTGCTCTGCGCCAAGGGTTCGGCCGGGATCATGCAGCACTACTCGCCGGCGCGGCTGCGCAAGCCGCTGCTGCGCACCGGCGCACGCGGCAGCGGCGAATTCCGCGAGATCGAGTGGGACGAAGCCCTGGCGCTCGCGACCTCATGGCTGAAGCCGATCCGCGAGCGCAACCCGGACGAACTGGCCTTCTTCACCGGCCGCGACCAGTCGCAGGCGCTCACCGGCTGGTGGGCGCAGCAATTCGGCACCGTGAACTACGCCGCGCACGGCGGTTTCTGCTCGGTGAACATGGCCGCGGGCGGGCTGTACAGCATCGGCGGCAGTTTCTGGGAATTCGGCGAACCCGACTGGGAACATTCCCGCTATCTGATGCTGTGGGGCGTGGCCGAAGACCACGACTCCAACCCGATCAAGATCGGTCTGGGCAAACTGAAGGGCCGCGGCGCCAAGATCGTCGCGGTCAATCCGGTGCGCACCGGCTACGGCGCGATCGCCGACGAATGGATCGGCATCCGCCCGGGCACCGACGGCCTGTTCGCGTTCGCACTGATCCACGAACTGCTGCGCAGCGATCGCATCGATCTGGATTACCTTGTGCGCTACGCGAACGCGCACTGGCTGGTGATCCGCAATCCGGGCGGTGCGGATGACGGGTTGTTCGCGCGGGATGAGGCGGGGAATGCGCTGTGCTGGAACCGCACCCCACCCCGACCCTCCCCTTCGCTGCGCGAAAGGGAGGGAGAAATCTTGGCTGCGGCATGCTTGTCTCCCTCCCTTTCGCATAGCGAAGGGGAGGGCTGGGGAGGGGTCGCTCTGGCCAACAGCGTCGACATCCACCCCGCCGTCGTCGGCGAATACACCCTGCCCGACGGCCGCATCGCCATCCCCGTCTTCCAGCTGCTGGCCGAACGCTATCTCGATCCGCAGTATTCGCCCGATGCGGTCAGCGAACGCTGCGGCATCCCCGCCGACACCATCCGCCGCATCGCGCGCGAACTCGCGGAAGCCGCCTTCGACAGCAACTTCAGTCTGCCGGTCGCATGGACCGACAGTTGGGGCCGCGAACACAAAGAAATGGTCGGACGTCCGGTGTCGATGCATGCGATGCGCGGGATCAGCGCGCACAGCAACGGCTTCCATACTTGCCGCGCACTGCACGTGCTGCAGATGCTGCTGGGCGCGGTGGATGCGCCGGGCAGCTTCCGCTATCAGCCGCCGTTTCCGAAGCCGGTGCCGCCCGCGAACCGCCCCGGCAAACTGCGCCGCGAGAACGGCACACTCGACGCCGCGCCGCTGGGCTTCGTCCACGGGCCGGAAGATCTGGTGGTGGACCAGCACGGCCAGCCGCGCCGTATCGATCATGCGTTCTCGTGGTCGTACCCGCTGTCCGCGCACGGCCTGCTGCATACGGTGATCCGCAACGCGCACGCCGGCGACCCTTATAAAATAGACACGCTGCTGATGTTCATGGCGAATATGAGCTGGAACTCGGCGATGAACACGCGCGAGACCATCCACTGGCTCACCGACAAGGACGCCAGCGGCGACTACAAGATCCCGCGGATCATCTACAGCGACGCCTACGCCAGCGAGATGGTGGCCTACGCCGATCTGGTGCTGCCGGACACGACCTACCTCGAACGCTTCGACGCGATCAGCCTGCTCGACCGGCCGATCTCCGACGCCGACGGCGCGTCCGACGCGATCCGCCATCCGGTGTTCGACCCCGCGACGCAGGCCGGCAGCGATGGCCGGCCGCGCGACGTGCGCGGCTTCCAGTCGGTGCTGCTGGATCTCGGCGCACGCCTCGGTTTGCCGGGCATGACCGACGCCGATGGCATGCCCGCGTACCGCGACTATGCCGACTACATCACCCGCCACGAACGCGCGCCGGGCGTCGGCCTGCTCGCCGGCTGGCGCGGCGCCGACGGCAGCGAAACCGGCAAGGGCCAACCGAATCCGCAGCAACTGCAGCGTTACATCGAACACGGCGGTTTCTGGCACGCGCCCATTCCCGAATCCGCGCGCTATTACAAGATGGCGAACCGCGATTATCTACAGTGGGCGCATCGTTTCGGCTTCATCGCGACGACCGCGCCGGTGGTGCTGGAGCTGTATTCGGAGACGCTGCAGAAATTCCGCCTTGCCGCGCAGGGCCACGGCGCGCAGCAGCCGCCGGACGAACATCGCGAACGGGTGGCGACGTATTTCGATCCGCTGCCGATGTGGTACGAGCCCTTTGAATCGAGCCAGAACGAAGAAGCAGAGCAGAACGATCGCGATCGCGCACAAAGAAGCGACTCCCGCACGGCCATCACTCCCCCTCTCCCGCGTGCGGGTGAGCCGATCCGCCTGCGCGGCACTGCCGCGCGCATCGGCGAACGCCCAACGGCTGAGCCGTTGGGCCGGAACGAGGGATGGGGCGAGGGTGTGTCCGCGCCTGAAACTCCCTCATCCGGCGCTTCGCGCCACCTTCTCCCGGGGGGAGAAGGGAACAGCCGATTCCCGCTGTCCGCCATCACCCAGCGCCCGATGTTCATGTATCACGCCTGGGGTTCGCAGAACGCATGGCTGCGACAGATCACCGCGCGCAACTGGCTGTACCTGCATCCCGACACCGGCGCGCGTTTCGGCATCGCCGACGAGGACTGGATCGAAGTGTCGTCGCATCACGGCACCATCACCGTGCAGGCGAAGTTCGCCGCCAACGTGCAGCCCGATACGGTGTGGACCTGGAACGCCATCGGCAAACGCAAGGGCGCGTGGAAACTCGCGAACAACGCGCCGGAGGCCGAGAAAGGCTTTCTGCTCAATCACCTGATTTCCGACATCACCCCGCGCGGCGATTACGCCAACGCCGATCCGGTCACCGGCCAGGCGGCGTGGTTCGATCTGCGCGTGTCGATCCGCAAGGCCGATACCGTCGGCCTCTGCGCGCCGCAGTTCCTGCCTGTCGCCAGCGATCCCGCCGACAACGCGCCGCTGCGCTACGGCGCGGCGATGCGCGCGAAGGATCGCGCGTGACGAGCATGCATTCGACCGCTCGACGGATCGCCGGCTGGAGTTGCATCGCACTGGGCAAGATCGGCAGCCTGCTGTTGCTGTGGGCGATCGTCACCGGCGCCGAACCGGATGTCGGCGACGATGCCGCGGGCAAGGATGCGCTGTTCGGATTGTTCGGCATCGCCCCGCTGTTCGCGATGACGCTCGGCGCGGTAGCGATCGGCCTCTGGATATTGATGGGAAACGAACGCACATGACCGACCTGCCGCCGCCGTCGAAAATCAAACTCGGCCTCGTGATCGATCTCGACACCTGCGTCGGCTGCCACGCCTGCGCGGTCAGTTGCAAACAGTGGAATGCGGGCGGCATCGCCGGGCCGCTCACCGACGAACAGCCGTACGGCAAGGATCCGTCGGGCGTGTGGTTCAACCGCATCCACAGTTATGAAGTGGCGGCGACCACCGGCTGCGGCCCCCTCCCCAACCCTCCCCCGCATGCGGGGGAGGGAGATTTGCGCGCAGCGCAAATGGGTGGGGGCGCTCAACCCGCCACCACCCTGCCCGCTCTAACCCTGCATTTTCCGCGCAGTTGCCTGCACTGCGAGACCCCCGCCTGCGTGACCGTCTGCCCCACCGGCGCCAGCTACAAGCGCGCCGAGGACGGCATCGTGCTGGTCGACGAGGACAAATGCATCGGCTGCAAGCTGTGCTCATGGGCGTGTCCGTACGGCGCGCGCGAGTACAGCGCGGTCGAAGGCGTGATGAAGAAATGCACGCTCTGCGTCGATCGCATCTACAACGAGAACCTGCCGGAAACCGAACGCCAACCCGCCTGCGTGCAGGCCTGCCCGACCGGCGCGCGGCATTTTGGCGACCTGGGCGATCCGGAGTCGAAGGTCTCGAAACTCGTCGCCGAACGCGAAGGCGTCGCGCTGATGCCGGAGCTCGGCTACAACCCGGTCAACCGCTACCTGCCGCAGCGCCCGCGCCGCGCTGGCGAGGCCGAAGCGGCGAAGCCCGTGGCGCACGACGAAGCGCTCGACACCGCCGCATTGCCGCCGCTGCTGCGCTGGATCGACAGGGTGTTGAGCCGATGACGGTCATCATATCCAACACTGTCATCCCGAACCCCTGCTTCATCGGGGTGAGGGATCTGCTTGTGGCGAATGATGAAAAGCAGATTCCTCACCGGCTTCGCCGGATTCGGAATGACATGACACATTGGCTTCGTCGGTTTCGGAATGACATGCCGCACGGCATGAGGCGTTGAAATGCACCCGGCATTTTCCGTGCTGTTCTTCACCACCCTTTCCGGCACCGGCTTCGGGCTTTGGTTCTGGCTCGCGCTGCGCATCGCGCTGGGCGACAAGCCCGAATGGTTCGACGGCCTCGGCTGGATGTTCGGACTGCTCGCCGGCGCGGTGCTGGTCGCTGTCGGCGTGATCGCGTCGCTCTGGCATCTGGGCAAACCCGCGCGGGTCTGGCGCGCGTTCTCGCAGTGGCGCAGTTCGTGGATGTCGCGCGAGGGCGTGGCCGCGATCGCATGCTTCGCCTTCGCGGCGACGCTCTTCGTCATCATGTGGCTGACCGGCGCCGGCTGGCCGACGCGCCTGGCCGCGGCCGCGCTGGCGATGGGCTGCGTCGTCGCGCTGTATTGCACGGCGATGATCTACGCCTCGCTCAAGCCGATTCCGGCATGGCGACATCCGCTGGTGGCGCCGGGCTACCTGCTGTTCGCCGCGCTCGGCGGCGGCCTGCTGTTCGGACCGTTCGCCGGCACCACGCTCGACGCGCCGAACCTGGTCGGCGCGGGCATCGTCATCGGCGCCATCGCGCTGTGGCTGGTCAAGCGCGCGTACTGGCGCGCCATCGATCGCGACCCGCTGCCGCTCGACACCGGCGACGCGGTCGGCCTGCCCGGACGCACGGTCTCCACGTTCGAGCGCCCGCACACCGAATCGAACTATCTGACCCGCGAAATGGGCTTCATCGTCGCGCGCCGGCATGCGAAGAAACTGCGCATCATTTCCGTTCTGTTGTTCGCGCTGATCCCGGCACTGTGCGCGCTACCTGTGTGGCTGCTGCCGCATGGCGACGCTACCGCATTGCTGTGGGTGGGCGCGGTGTCGTTCCAGGCCGGGGCGTTCGTGGAGCGGTGGTTGTTCTTCGCCGAGGCGAAGCATCTGGTGATGTTGTATTACTGAACAGCAGGAGCGCGGCTCTTTTGTGGGAGCGGCGGGAGCCGCGAAGCCGACGATGCGACAGACGATACGTCGCCTGCCATCAGGGTGAAGGTTTCAAGACATCTCGGATTGCATACCTCACCCTGTCGGGGAGGGCGTGGGCTTCGCGGCTTGACCAGCCATTCGGCTGTTGAAAGCCGCCGCTCCCACAGCAGGCACGGAGGCTGATTTCATGCGATTAACTCGCCCGCGCCGAGATCCAGCAACTGCTGCGCGACCTGTCGTCCCAGCGCATCGACATCATCGCCAAACGCTTCGCTGCGCACCGCTCGGCCGTCGGCAACGGAGCCGACGAGGCCGGCGAGATGCAGCGCACCGTCCGCGCGCAGCTGCGCGAACGCCGCCACCGGCACTTGGCAGCTGCCGTGCAGCGCACGGTTCATGGCGCGCTCGGCTTCGACGCATCGCCGCGTCGGTGCGTGATTCAAGGCCGCGAACAATGCCTGTGTCGCAACATCGTCGTCGCGGCATTCCACCGCGATCGCGCCCTGCGCGGGCGCGGGCAGCCATTCGGGCGCATCCAGCCGCGCGCGGATGCGGCTGTCGAAACCGAGCCGCTGCAGCCCCGCGCAGGCCAGCAGGATCGCGTCGTATTCGCCGCCATCGAGTTTGGCGAGCCGGGTGTTGACGTTGCCGCGCAGATCGACCAACTCCAGATCCGGCCGCAGCGCGCGCAGCTGCGCTTGCCGCCGCAGCGACGAACTGCCGACCCGCGCGCCCGGCGGCAGCGCGGCGATATCGTCGTAATGGTTGCTGACGAACGCGTCGGCGTGATCCGCGCGTTCCAGGATCGCCGGCAGCGCGAACGGGCCGTCGAGATCCATCGGCACGTCCTTCAGCGAATGCACGGCGCAATCGGCATCACCGCGCAGCATCGCCAGTTCGAGTTCCTTGAGGAACAGCCCCTTGCCGCCCACCGCCGACAGCGACCGGTCCAACACCTCGTCGCCGCGGGTGGACATGGGGATCAGCTGGACGTCGATATCGGGATGCAGCGCGCGCAACAGCGCGGCGACGTGCTCGGTCTGCCACAGGGCGAGCGGGCTTTTGCGGGTGGCGATCTTGAGGGTGCACATGGGGGGATTATCGCCGGGTGGGTGGTGTTGTGTCTTGCTCACTTGGCTTTGATCCCCGAAACCTGCCCTTGTAGGAGCGGCGGCTTTCAACAGCCGAATGGCTGGTCAAGCCGCGATGCTTCGGATGGTCTTGCCCCAACGGCAGAGCTTCCGCGCTGACGCGCCACACTTTCTTTCTTGCACTGCGGCGCGTGCGCTGCGAACGGCGGAGCCGGCCCGAAGGGCGAGCGCGGCAGGCGCGAGTCAAGAAAGTAACCAAAGAAAACTCACAGTACCGAGGCAAATCTGCCATCGGGAAGTTGGCAGGAATTTTTCGATGCGGCATCCTGCCGCGTCGAAAAACGGCGCACCTCCCCCGCCTTCGCGGGGGCAGGCTCTGTGCGCCGCCCTCCGGGTCTCCAAATGAATTTGGCGGCGTAGGTTCCTTGATTTCGATGGGACGATGGCCTGTGCGCGCATCAAACGAAATGGCTGATCGTGGGGCCGCGAAAGCTCAAGCTCATGCTGGTTTATGAAACGATACTTGTTTGCCCTCAATACGCTTGCCCGCTGCACATCGTGGTGTCTCGCAGTTCATGGCTTCGCTCATGGCGGGTCAGGATCCGCCCTACGAATCTATCCCGCGACCGAAGCCCGACCAAGCCCGACGCCCTTCTCCCTCCCTTTCGCGCAGCGAAGGGGAGGGCTGGGGAGGGGTGCTTTAATGGAAACTAAGCAAGCCGCAACGTGTCCTGTCGTTGCGAATACAGACGCGGACTGTGGAAGAATCTGTCCCGGATCGAGATGCCTATGCAACCCTGCCCTTTTGCAGAAGCAAACTGCTTTTCTGCTGGAGCCCTGCCCCGGCAAGTCCCTCCCAACCTCCCCCTGCGCTGCGCGCAAGGGGAGGGGCTGGGCGGCGCAGCGGATACGGCGTTGGCGGATGTGTTCGTTTCGACGCAGCACAAAGCGACGGCGAACACCCTGCAAGCGTAGACCCGGAGGGCGGCGCACAGGAGGCGCGCCGTTTTTCGACGCGGCAGGATGCCGCATCGAAAAATCCCGGCCGTGTCGCCGACGGCAGATTTGCCTCGGCACTAGAAATTTTTCTTTGGTGACTTTCTTGACTCGCGCTTATGGCGCTCGCCCTTCGGGCCGGCTTCGCCGTTCGCGCCGCAAGCGGCGCAGTACGACAAAGAAAGTTACCCGCGCAAAGCGCGGAAGCTCTGCAGTTGCTATTTGATGGGTATCGCTACGCTCAACTCATGCTACCTACTAATCTCCCTCCCTTTCGCGAAGCGAAGGACCGGGGAGGGGTGCTTTTGATGGAAACGAAGCGAGCGGCCTCGCTGTCCTGTCGCTCCGAACATAGGCACAGCCTGTGGAGTGACCTCCTTCAGATCAAGATGCCATGCAGCCCTGCCCTTTCGCAGAAGCCCGTCGCTTTCCTGTTGATACCCTGCCTCGGCAACCCCCTCCCAACCTCCCCCTGCGCTGCGCGCAAGGGGAGGGGCTGAGCGGCGCGGCGGATACGGCGTCGGCAGATGTGTTCGTTTCGACGCAGCACAAAGCGACGGCGAACACCCTGCAACCTTAGACCCGGAGGGCGGCGCGCAGGAGGTGCGCCGTTTTTCGACGCGGCAGGATGCCGCATCGAAAAATCCCGGCCATGTCGCGGACGGCAGATTTGCCTCGGCACTAGAAGTTTTTCTTTGGTGACTTTCTTGACTCGCGCTTATGGCGCTCGCCCTTCGGGCCGGCTTCGCGGTTCGCGCCGCAAGCGGCGCAGTACGACAAAGAAAGTTACCCACGCAAAGCGCGGAAGCTTTGCAGTTGCTTTTGATGGGTATCGCTACGCTCAACCCATCCTACTTACTACGGCTCGTCTTACTACAGTTCGTCAATTTTTAAATCTCGGACGATCAGTCGTTAACCCTAGTCCAAACATTGCTCTCTGATTTGCCTGTCATAAGAAACTTGTCATCATTAAGTTGTCCAGATAAGCCCATGCCAGATTGTCCGCTGCCAATCACCATAACGACATTTTGACCATCAACACTCCACGTTCCGCTTATCGTCAGAACACTGTTCTTTAGCTGGTATGTGCCGTCGTCATTGAATTCAAGGATGGATGTTCCCTTTTCGTTCTTCCATTCCCCAACCAGTTTAGATTCCGCGGAGCAACCTGCGACAAGCAGAAAGGCAGACATGAATAATGCTTGTATAAATCGATTGTAATTGAACATATGTTCCTTTAATTACTTTGAGTTTATAAGCAATCTCACCTCGTTGACCTACAAATGCCTCACCATATCCCTAAGATGCGGCACACACCGACGACTCACCTCCAGCGGCTTGTCCCCATGCCGTAACACCGCCTCCATCCGCCCATCCGTCGCGCGACGCAGCTCGACGAGCTCCTCTCGCGACACCAGACAATTGCGATGGATCCGCACGAAACTCTCCGCGAACTCGTGCTCAAGCGACTTCAACGACTCCTCGATCAGATCCTCCCCGCGCGCGTGATGCACCACCACATATTTTTCTTCCGCCTGCAGATAGCGGATGTCCTCGATGGCGATCAGGCGCAGGCTGCCGCGCAGGCGCGCGCACAGGTGGCTGCGGCGCTTGCCGTTGACGGCGCCCCCGTTGGCACCGTTGGCCGAAACCTCTTCCGGGCGCGGACCGCGGCCGGCGACGAAGGTGCGGGCGCGGTCGAGCGCGACGGCGAGGCGCTCGCGGCGCACCGGTTTGACCAGATAGTCGACCGCGGCGGCATCGAACGCGGAGAGCGCGTGCTCGTCGTAGGCGGTGCAGAACACCACCGCGGGGCGCGGGTCGAAGGTGGCGAGATGGCGCGCGGCTTCCAGGCCGTCGATGCCCGGCATCGAGATATCCAGCAGCACCACGTCGGGGGTGTGTTCGGCGCAGGCGTCCAGCGTGGCGTTGCCGTCGCCGGCTTCGGCGACCAGTTGCATGTCGGCGTGCTCGGCGAGCAACGCTCGGAGGCGCTCGCGGGCCATCGGTTCATCGTCGGCGATGATGACTTTCACGTCAGTGTGCGACTTGATCCCATGGCCCGATGGTAGCGCCATCCGACGCCAGCGGTCACCCGTCCTTTCGGACGGGGACTATCCGGCGGCGAATCGCGCCTGCATCCAGTCGCCCAGGTCGCGGATTTCCTCGGCGCAGGCCTGGTGGGCCATCGGGTAGCGGTGCCAGTCCACGGCGAAGCCGAACTGCCGCAGCATCGCCGCGCTCTGTTCGCCCGCGGCGTAGGGCACCACCGGGTCGTACTGGCCGTGGGCCATGAACAGCGGTTGGCGCTCGGCGCCCGGGCGCAGCGCGGCGGCGGCCCTGGTCGGCGCCGGCAGATAGGTGGAGAGCGCGACCAGACCGGCCAGCGGCACGGTACGGCGCAGGCCGACGGCCAGGGTGACGGCGCCGCCCTGCGAGAACCCGGCGAGGATGATCCGCTCCGGCGGAACGCCGCGCTCCGCTTCGCGCGCGATCAGCGCTTCGATCTGGTCGACCGATTCGGCGAGGCCGGTTTCGTCGGCGCGATTGGCCAGGTCCATGTGCGCGATGTCGTACCAGGCGCGCATCCGCGTGCCGCCGTTGATGGTGACCGCGCGCACCGGCGCATGCGGGAACACGAAGCGCAGCGCGGGCCAGCCGGGGCGCACCAGTTCGGGGACGATCGGCGCGAAGCCGTCGCCGCTGTCGCCCAGGCCATGCAGCCAGAGGACGGTCCAGGTGGGGGAAGGGCCAGTGGTGCGTTCGACGCCGTCGAGCAGCGTGGGGGGATGGGGAGTCGTCATCGGCCTATTCTGGCGGTCGCGTCGCGACGCCGCCACCGTCGACGCGCGATCACTGCGGGGTCTTGAACAGATCCTGCAGCCCGGATTCCACCGCGCCGCCGATGGCGCCACCGATCGCGCCGCCCGCTGCCGATCCCACTGCGCCGCCGATGGCACCGCCGATGGGGCCCGTGACCGCAGCGGGCACCCCGCCGGCCGCACCGCCGATGGCGCCGGCCACGGCCGTGCCGGCGGCGGCGCCCGCAACGCCGCCGACCGTGGCGCCGACCGATGTTCCGACCGTCGTACCGACGCCGCCGGCATTGGCGGCGGGTGGCGCAGCGGCATTGCCGCCGGTGTTGGCGACAGGCGCATTGGCCGGCGGGCGGTTCGCTGCAGCGTTGGCTGGCGTGTTGGCGGGGGCGTTCGCCGGAGCGTTCGCGGGCGCATTCGCAGGTGCGTTCGATGCCGGCCTGTTCGCGGCGGCATTCGGATTGGTGCCCGCATTCGCCGGGGCATTGGCATTGGCCGGTGCATTGGCCGGCGCGTTCGGATTTGCGGCGTTCGCGGGCGCGTTGGCGGTCGGGCGGTTCGCGGGCGGCTGGTTCGCAGGGGGCTGATTCGGGGGCGGCGCATTCGTCGCTGGACGGTTCGCGGCGGCATTCGGCGGCGTCGATACGGCGGGCGCTGGGCTGGGGCCGAGCGGTTTCGCGCCTTCGGCCACGGACTTGTCGATGCCCGCGCGCCGCTGCTGTTCCGCCTGCTGCTGCATCTGCAGGCGCGCGTTGCGCGAGGCGGTGGGGTCGGGAATCTCCGCCGCCGGGTTCAGCGTGCTGTTGCGGATGCGGTCGGCCTGCGCCTGCGCGGCCATCTGGTTCAGCGGCAGATAGTCGGTGTGGAAATTCAGTTCGACCGAAGAGTTCAGTTCGAGATCGGTGTTGATCTCCTCGGTGCGCTGGGTGCGTTCGGTCGACACGTAACTGATGGTGTTCTCGACCTCGGCGCTGGCGCCCCACGGCCCCACGCCGAAGCTGCCGCCGGCCTTGATGCGGTTCTTCACGCCGAACTCGCTGCCCTTGTCCTGGCTGGCGGCGCTGCGGGTGTCGATGTGGAAACGCATCGACGCGTTGATCTTGCCGCTATCGATCACGATCCGCTGCATGCCCAGCATCACCATCGTCGCCAGTTGCTGCTGGCGCTGGCGGGCGAGATAGCGGCGCGCGAACGGCACCAGCTGTTCGGGGTTGCTGGCCTCGATGGATTCTTCTTCCGGCACGCCGAGGGTCGCGCGGACTTCGGCCTGCCCCGGCATCGAGGCGCCGGGGCGCAGCCGCAGTTTGATATTCGCCAGTTCCTCCTGCAGTTCCGCCAGTTCGTCCGGGTCCATCTTCTCGCCGGGCTGCGGCATCTCGTCGGCGTCGGGCGTGTCGTATTCGATCGATTCCGGAAAGTGGTCCGCCACCCACTGCCGCACCTGCACCAGCCCGAACTGGCTGCGCTCGAAGCCTTCCGCCGACGCCGACACCGCGTTGAGCAGTTGCACGTACTGCTGCATCTGCTGCGCATTGGCGTCGATCATCGCCTTGAACACGCCGTTGATGAGATCGGTGACGAAGCGCGGGAACGACACTGCGTTCAACACGTTCTTGGTGATGCCGGCGATGCGGTTCGCGGACTCGCCGAAGTCGGGCTGCGCCTCCTGCGCGCGCGCCAGCGGCGCCGACGGGCGCGGTTCGGCGCGGCGCTCGATCTCGCCCTCGGCCTGGCCTTCCTCGGCGATGAGTTCGGCCGCGAGCGTCGACACCTTGACCATCGCCTGCGCCAAGGCCTGGCGCTGCGGCTGCGACAGCGCACCGTAGTTCGGCGTGCGTTCCAGCACGTCGCGCACCGCGACGCGGATCCACGGCGGCGGCGGCGCGGCCGATGCCGGCGGCGCAGCGGTCGGCATGGCGCGCGCGGCGGTCATGATCAGGCCACCATCGGCATCTTGGCGTGCATCGCTGCGGGCATCGGCAGCGCGGACGCTGCCGGCAGCGACGCGAGCCAGCGCTGCGCGGCGACGATGACCTCCACATCCTCCGGCTTGTCCGCATCGAAACGGATCGCGTTATCGGCGTAGTGATTGGCCAGCCACAGCAGCACCGTCTGCCCGCTGCGTCCGCGCTCGACGTGCTGCTGCGCGGCGCCAGCGGGAATACCGTTCTGGCTGCCGACGATCGCCACCAGTCGCCACAGATCGTTTACCGCGAAGGCGGCCTGCAGTTTGCGGTCGCGCAGGAACACCAATGCGGTGTTGATGGTCTCGACGATGTCGCGCGCGGCGATCGACGCCATCGGGTCGACGCGCTGCGCGAGGAATGCGGCGAAACTCTGGGCGTGGGTGGCGACCACCACCTGTTCGCGCAGGTCGACGCCGTCCGCCTGGGCGATGATGCCTTCGCACAGCACGCGCATCAGCCGGTCGAAATGCGGGGTCTCGATCACCCGCGCATAGATCGCGTTGCGTTCGTCGGCGTCCAGGCGTTCGCGGCGGCCGCGCCAGAAATCATGCAGCAGGTTCGCGGTCGGCCCCAGCGGCTGGGTGATGGCGCCGCTGACGAACAGACCGGCGATGAGTTCGGCGGTGGGCAGCAGCCCGGCGCGTTCGAGTTCGCTGGCGAAATACAGCGGCGCAGCGGCGTTGAGCTGGACGCGGTCCTCGACGGTCGGCGCGCCTTCGGGCAGATCGAAGTCGATGCCCGCGAGGGCCTGCGCATACGCAACGTCGTGCACGTCCAGCGCACCCAGCGCGACCGACAGCGCGCCCAGCAATGCGGCATACGGATGCTGCGGCGGAAGACGCACGGCGGGCGGTGGCGGCGCGAGGCGGAGCATGGCGCGCGAACCTCAGGGCGTAGCGGGTGCGGATGCGCCCGCCGATTTCGCGTTCGGATCGAACGGCGTGGCGTTGCCCTGGATGCTGGCGATCATGCCCGGCGAGGCCAGCTTCTCCATCGGGAAATAATCCGACTTGAAGTTCACCCGCACCTCGCCGCTGAGCTTGGCCTTCATCTCCTGACTGGACGTGGAGGTTTCGTCCACCGACGACGACACCGTGGTCATGTGTTTCTGTTCGTTCTTGTTGACCGATGCCGCGCCGCCCCAGCCGAAGTGCACGCCCGCCGCAGTAGTGTTGCTGTTCATGCTGGACTTGCGGTCGTGCAGCGAGGCCTTGGCGTCGCGCGTGGCTGTGTCGCTGGCGCGGAAATTGAACAGCACTTTCGCGTTGATCAGGCCGTCGGTCACCACGATGCGATTGATGCCCAGCATCACCATCGACGACAGCATCTGCTGGCGGCTGCGCGCCATCTGCATGCGCGCGGCCATGACCAGGCGCGACTCCTGATCTTCGTCGGAAAGATCGGTCACCGGCTGCGACAGCTGCAGTTCGCCGCTGAATTTCGCCGCTCTCGCCTCGGGATCCTCGTCGCCCTTGATGGCGAGACGCGGCGTGCCGCTCTCGCCGTCGGTATCGATATCGAGATCTTCCGGGTATTTCTGCACCAGCCAGTCGCGGGCGTTGTTCATGCTGATGTTGTCGGCCGCGAACTGGTCGACCGTCTGCGACACCGCTTTCAACAGTTCGGCATACGCTTCCATCTGTTGGATCGAGGCATCCACGATCGCCTGGAACACGTTCTGGATCAGCCCGCCGACGAACTGCGGAAAATCGACGGCGCCGACGAAGTTCTTGAAATTATCGGCGCCCTGCCTGACCGAACCGGCGTCGAAATCGCTGCCGGCGAAGGTGCCGATTTTGTCGGACGCCTTGAGCTTGGCCTGGTCGACCGCATCGACCTTGGCCTGCGCCTGCGCTTCCGACAGCGCCTGTTCTTTGGCGAGCACGCCCTGTCCGGGCGTGAGTTCCTGTTTCGCCAGGCCCTGCGGGTTGGCCATGTACGAAGCGACCCGCACCATCGTGCGCGCGATGTCCTGCTGCTTTTCGGGATCGAGCTCGCGGAAACCGGCCGAGGATTCCAGCAGATGGCGCACCTGTGGACGCACCGCGCGCAGGGTGTCGTCGTCCAGCCAGGCCGGTTCGGTGTTCGGATTGCGGACGATGGAAGCGGACATGGCGGACTCCGGAAGCGGCATCAGGCGGTCGGCGTTGTCGCGGGCGGAGTCTGTGCGGCGGGCGCTGGCGTCGTGCCGGCCGCCGGCGCTGGTGCGGGCGGCAGCGGGCGACCGGCCATGGTTTTGACCATGCCGGGCTGCGCATTCATCTGGATCGCTGCGATCGCTTCGGGATTCGCCATCTTCTCCAACGGCAGGTAATCGCTCTTGAAGTTGACCTCAACCTGGCCGGCAAGACTGGCGCGCGCCTGCAGCGAGGAATCGTTCTGCAGCGATGAAGTGCTGCGCATCTTGATGATCGGCTCTTCGTTGTACTTGTGGTCGCCCTTCGAGTACGAAGCGCCGCCCTCGCGCGCGGGTCCGCTGAACCAGCCGCCGGAAATCGCGTTGCCCTGCGCGTCGCGCGCGACGGTACCCTGTTGGTTGTTGTTTTCGTACGACTCCTCGCCGCTGCGCGTCTTCTGCACGTTGCCGCTCGCGTCCTTCAGATGGTCGAACTTGGTCGCGCTGTGGCGGTAGCGGCTGTTGTCGCGCGCCTGGAAGTCGTACATCACCTTGGCCGAAATCTTGCCGTCGGTGACGACGATGCGGTTGATGCCCAGCATCACCAGCGTCGCCAGCAGCTGCTGGCGGCCGGTCGCGATCTGGGTGCGCGCGGCGGGCACCAGCAGCGCCTCGACGAGTTCGTCGTCGAGCCGGGTCAGCGGCTTGTCCAGCGGCAGCGACTGGTTGATCCGAGCGACCGCGGCCTTCTCGTCGACGTCCTGGCGCACGACGACCTTCGGCTGCGGCGGGCCCGACGGGGCCTCGTCGCCGAAGCCGCCGAAATCGTCGAACGCGCCGCCGCCCATGCTGAGCTGGAAGATGTCGGGAAACTGCTCGACCAGATGGTCGCGGCCCTGATTCTGTGTGGTGTTGTCGTCGCGGAACTGGTTGAGGCTCTTCGACACATCGGCGACGAGCTTGGCGTAGGCCTCCATCTGCTGGATCGAAGAAGTCACGATCGAATTGAACACGCCATCGATCAACCCGGTGACGAAGGAAGGAAAATTCACCGCGTCCATCAGCGCGCCCGCCTGCTCGACGCCCGTGCGCAATGCCTGGCCGAATTCCGGTTGATTCTCCTGCGGCAACGCCTCATCGGCCAGTGCGCGTACCTGCGGGCTGAGCTGACCGCGCTTGAGCCGCACGCCGTCGGGCTCAGCGAGATAGGTTGCGATCTGGACCATGCCCTTGGCCAGGGTTTCGCGCTTGTCCGGCGCCAGTTGGGTGAAGGCGTCGCTGCTCTCGAGCAGCTTGCGCACCTGTTGCCGGGCGACGTCCAGGGTCTCGCGACTGGCGGGCGGCGCGGGTCGCGCTGCGGCCTGGGTTCTGGGGGGGAAAATGGCGGACATGGCCTCGCGCTCCGGGTCGGAGGCCGCGCGGGGCGCGGCCGGTAGACTGTTCAATCATCCTGCGTCATTGGGCTTGCGCCCGACGGCCGCAATGCAACTACTGCAGCGCCTGCGCCTCTTCGATCGCTTCGCGCATCTCGAACTCGATCGGGCGCACGTACAGGCTGATGCGCGCCTGGCTGGTGGGCGTGACCCGCAGACTCAAGACCGAGAAATGTCCCTGCTGGCCGACATCGTCGACGCCGAACGCATCCAGCCAGCGCGACAGCGCGATCAACTGGCGCGGGCGCTCCGCGAGACCGAGTTTGATCAAGTCGAGGAAGCGCGCGGGCAGATCGGGAATCGCCGCCAGCAGGATCTCGAGTTTGAGTTCGACGCCGTCCGGCGCCTCGCGGATGCCGATCAGCACGCCACCCGATGGCAGTTCGAAGCGTCCGCCCAGTGCGACGCCGACGATCCGCATCAGGCTGGGCAATTGATGACCGATGCCGAGCCGGTTCATCAGCGGTCCGAGCGCGCTGATGGTCATCGGCCCGCGATGCAGGAAGGTCACGCGCTGGCTGCCGCTGTCGCGCTTGCAGCCGATCGAGGTGAAGATCGGCATCAGCGTCGGCATTTCGGTCATCACCTGGCGGGTCAGCATCGCCAGACCGGGCGACAGCGCTTCGATCTGCGCCGGCTGCAACTCGTAGTAAATCTTGGTCGCGTACAGGCCGTCCTCGTCGAACGAACTACCGAACCACGCGCCGAAGTTCATCCAGCTCATGCCGCCGAAGCCGCGCCATTCCTCGCTGCGGTTGTCGAACCAGCGCAATGCGTCGCGGCCGAACACCGGCTGGATGAGGCGACGCATTTCGCGCGTCGCCTCGTCGCGCCGCGACACGGGCGAAGCGCCGGGGCCGAGCGGTTCGATGGTGAAGCGCAGCTTGTTGGGTTCGGCCTCCGAGAACGAGGGCTCGTAGGGCACCGCGCCCGGGGTGAGCGCGTTGTGGGCGTACGAGACGTCGTCGTCCGGCAGATAGAACGTGCGCTCGATCAGATCGCCGATGTACGGCATCGGGTCGCGGGTGCCGAGCGCCTGCGAGGCGGAATGGAGCGAGCGCTCCACCAGATGCCTCATCGGCTGCGCGCGTGTGCCATGGTGGGACATGATCGTTCTCCGTGGAATGTTGCGGTCGCGTGATCGGCGGTTGCTCGATCGAGAGCCATGAAATCGACAGCTGTGCGGTCAGAAGCTCGGCAGGCTGATGCCCGCCGGACTTTCCTGCTCAGAAGCTCGGCAGGCTGATGCCCGCCGAATCGAGGACATCGCGTGCGATCTGCGGCATCTCGATCGGCTTGCTGGTGATGGTCGGCGACTCGACCGGCTGCGAGAAATCCTCGACCCGCTGGTCGCCGATGCCGCCCACCGCGATCAATTGCTCGCAGGCCTGCAGCAGGTCCCAGTCGGTGGGTTCTTCCATCGGCCGGTCGCTGCCGCGCAGCTGCGGGTTGGTCAGGGCGTTGGTGGAAATCACTTCGCCCATGCGGTTGGTCAAGCGCTGATGGTTGATCGCCAGCCACGCGATGATGATCGCGCCGCATTTGGCCTGGGTGCGATAGCGATGACTGTTGCGGGTGCCGCCGAGGTAATTGGCGTTGACCTGGTCCATCACCTGCCACATGTCGCGCGCGCCGAACGAGGTGCGGATTTCCTGGTCGCTGAGCAGGTCGCGGTATTCGATGATCAGCGTCTTCAGCTCCTTCGAGAACTGATAGGCGATGCCGTAGCAGTTGCGCGACAGACTGGCGGCGAGATCGCGCGCGGCCTTGCGCACCTGCTCCTGCGAGACCGACAGCGGAATCTGACTGCGGAACATGCGGTCGACGGTGAGTTGGCGGCCGAACGACGACACCGACGAGACGAAACGCAGCCACAGGTCGCTGAACTCGCGGTTGGGCTGGTTCATGCTGGGATCGCCGCCGGGGGCGCCGAACGCGCGCATGTACAGGTCGCGGCGCTCGCCTTCGGTGATGCGCTCCGAGGACTTCTTGTAATAGCTGTAAAGATAGTCGCCGGTCTTGCCGTAGCTCAGCGGCAGCAGGCCGGCGCGGAACAGTTCGACGATGCGCTCCACCACCTGCGGCATCCGCGCCTCTTCCAGCTGGTAGGCGAAATAGATCGCCTGGGCGGCGTCGAGATTCTCGCGCACGATCTCGCTATCGGTCGCTTCTTCCAGATCCGGCAGCGCTATGTCGAAAGACGACGGCGGCGCGCCGCCGACCACGCCGCTCTGCATCTCGTAGACGTTCTCGATCCGGCTGGCCAGCCACGGGTCGTTGAAGCTGATGCCGTCGGCGGCGAGCTTGCGCACCACCGCGGCCAGATTGCGGCCGCTGAGCACGCAGACCTTGGAGATCAGGTTCGGGACCGAGTCCTCGCTGAGCTTGCGCTCTTCCGGATCGCCGCCGGGACGGATGCAGCCGAAGATGTGCTCATCGATGAGTTTCGCCTTGATCTGCGAATGCAGGGCGACCGCATATTTCCGGCTGAGCAGATCGAACGCGGCGTCGAACAGTTCGCGGTTCTCGCGGTATTCGCCCTGCGCGGCGCTGACCTTCTGCACGAAGCCGCGACGGTCGGCATCGGTCACGCCGTCCAGCTGCAGCAGGCCGCAGATCCCGACGATCTCGCGCTCCGCGCGCTGCAGCTGATCGAGGAAATTGTCCGGCACGCGCTGGGTGCCGATCAGCCCGTATTTATGGACGTAATCGGTGTTCTTCTTCTGGCCGTTGGCCTTGGCGGCCTTCGCCGCGGCTGCGGTCGGTGTCGCATCGTCGGCACCGGCGGCCAGTTCTTCCCAGGAACGCTGTGCGTAGGTCGCGGCAACCTTGCGGTAGAACGGGTCGGCGACGATGTCGCTGCCGAGCGTCGATTCGATCCCGGCCAACTCTTCGAGTTGGCCGGCGCTGAGCCCGCCGCTGGTGTCGGCGGTGGTGAGGATGGTTTTCAGGACCTGCCGCCGCGCGCGCAACTTCTGCCGTTCTTTCAGTTCGCGCTCGCCGAGGTCGACCAAGAGGATACGGTTCATGGTGTTCTCTGCTCTGTTGTTGGCTCGAAGGCCGGAGTTGCGGCGGCGGACCGGCTCGCGCCGGACCCGCTGTCGTTGGTGGTCGCCCTGGCGCGCGCAGCGCGAGGCTTGGAGGCCGCGGCGCCCGAGGTCTTGCGGGGATTGGTGGAGCTTTTTCGGATCGCCATCGGAGTCTCCTGTTGCTTGGTGGTCGCGCGGTACGGCCTGTGGTTCGAACTGTCTATCCGGAACGTTTGAGATGAAGCCGATCGATATGACGCTGCGCGTTCATGCGGCGAGCGCGGGTGGAACATCGGTGGAGTCGTATTCGTTTGCGCCTTCTTCGGCACGGAGGCTGTCGTCGATTTCGGCGTCCAGCGCGCGCAGCGCGCCCAGGGCGTCGAGCACGCCCTGGCCGCAGCCGATCACGCCGGCTTCGGCGAACGGTCGCGCGCTCGCGATCAACAGCCGCCGCGCGTCGTCGCTGCTCAGCGGCCATGCCCGACGCTGCGCGCGCGATGCCAACAGCGCGCAGATCGCGGCGACGTGCGGCGCGGCGAAACTCGTGCCGCTGGCGTGCTGGTAACCGTCGAGTCCGCAGGTGAGGATGTCGCGGCCCGGTGCGCACAGCGCGACGTGATCGCCGCGGGTGCTGAACGATGCCGGCCGCAGGCTGCGGTCGATCGCGCCGACCGCGATCACGCCTGCATGCGCAGCAGGAAAATATTTTTCGGTCAAACCGGAATTGCCGCTGGCCGCGACCAGAATGACGCCGCGCGCCAGCGCATAGCGGACGATTTCTTCGTGCGGCCGCGGCGCATCGGCGTCGAGCATCGATTCGGGCGTGCCGAAGCTCATGTTGATGACCTTCGCGCCCAGATCGATCAAGCGCTTCATGCCGGCGTCGATGTTGTCCAGCGCGCCCACGCCGACGCGCTTGTCGCCGGGGCCGAGCGCCGCGCCGAGCACGCGCACCGGGGTGAGGCCGCAGGCGCCCGCGGCGCCGACGGGCATGCCCTTGCCGCGCGCAGTGATGATCCCGGCGCAGCCGCTGCCGTGGCCGACTTCGTCCTGCGGACGTTCGCCGGCGCGGCGGTAATCGCCGACCAGCGTCACGCCACCGACGTTATCCGGATCCAGGTCCACGCTGTCGAAGCCCGCGCGCAAGCGATTTTCGAGTTCGACATGCGCCAGCGACACGCCGGTGTCGGCGAGACCGAGCACCACCGCCGGATCGCCACCTTCGTAGCGCAGCGCCTCGTCGATGCGCGTGCACTGCCGCACCCAGGCGTTGTCGACGGACTTCGCGTTCGCGGCGCCGGCCCGCTTCGGCGCGAGATCGTCGGCGAACGGCGCATGGCTGAGATGGTTCGCGGTGACGCGCTCGATCATCGGCAGTTCCGCCAGCGCCTGCAGCAGCGCATGCACGCCGTCGGGCTCGCTCACCTGGATGCGCAGCACGCGCGCGACGCCGCTGATCTGTTCGATTTCGTCGAAACGCTGGCTGCCGGCGACCGCACGCGCGGTGCGCGGCGTGCGCGCGCTGTGCAGACGCACCGCGCGCAGAGCACCGCCGTGATGGCGCAACAGACGATCGATCACGCCGCCGTCGATGCGGTCGGCCATCGCCGCGCCGTAACGGCTGCACGCGCGCCAGCCCGGCATGTGCTCCGGCATCTCGCCCAGTTTCAGGGTGACCAGCAGGCGTCCGCGGACGGTGGTGCAGGCGGTATTCGATGTCGTGCTCATGGCCGGCTCCACTGGCCGAGCTGGCCTTCGCTGAGCTGCACATGGGCGATATTGCCGTCGCCGAAATCCACTTCGGCATCGCAGCCCAGCTGCGACGCCATCGGCGCCAGCACGATGCGTCCGTCCTCGGCGCCGACCACGTCCACGCTCTGCCCCGCAACGCGCACCCGCGGCAGCCGGCCCGCACGCAGGCCCGGCGCTGTGAGATGCAGGCGCGCGCCGGATGCGCCGGCGTCGTTGCCGTTGCCGTTTTCCGTATGCGTTACCCGCGTCACCCGCGGCGCGGCGGCGCGCATCAGCGCCTGCTGCAGACGGTTCACCGGCATCCGCGACAAGCGCGCGATCACGTCGGTGCCGGCTTTTTCCTTCAATTCGTTGAGCTGCTGCACGGTGCGCACGCCGATGCGTTCCAGCTGGCGCTGTTCGCTGTCCGAGATCTGGTCGCCCAGCGCTTCGCGCAGCGAGAATTTCGGATCTTCGGTGCTGTAGTCGACCGCGTTCTCCTCGATCATCGGTTTGGTGATCGTGGTCAGCTGCAGCTTGATGCTGCTGGCTTCGGTTTCGCCGGGGCCTGCGGGGCGCAGATAGATGTCGTCGTCGAGGATCTGCACGAACGCGCGCAGATCCAGCGAAATTTCCTTCACCGCGAACGTCAGCGGCAGTTTGCCGAGCCGCGCCTTGATCGCCATGCCGGCCTGGGCCTTGTCGAGCTGTTCCGTCAGCGCCTGGATGAACAGGTCGAACGGGACGCCCGCGTCCTGCAACAGCGGCGGCAGTTGCGCACTCATGCCGGCATCTCCGCATCGCCGCCGCCGGTCCAGGCCAGCGTCAGCCGCGATGGCGTCGCGATCCACGCGTTGACTTCGCTGCTGCGGGTGAAATCGGCCAGCAGCACGCAGCCGCCGTCGCGGAATACCGGCTGCACATCGATCGGCAGGGTCATCTCGACCTGCGACAGGCGCATGCCGTCGCGCGCCTCGATCGCCACTAGGCCATCGTGCAGCTCATCCAGCAGTTGCGAGAGTTCGCGCAGCATCACGGCTTGCCTTCAGCGGGCGGAGCCGCCGGTGCGGGGGCCGGTGCGGCCGCGGCCGGCGCGGCCGCGCGGCCAGTCATCGAATGCTGCTGCACCAGCGCCATCTTGGCCGCGTCGGCCATGCGGTCGAGCGGCAGGGTTTCGCTGACGAAATTGAGTTTGACCTCGCCGAACAGATCGGCGCGCACGGTGGATTCGTTCTGGGCGTTGACCGCCAGCGTCGACACCATGGTGGTGGTGGTGCCCTGGCTGATTGCGCCGCGTTCGCCCCAATTCTTGGTCGCTTGCGGCGGATCGTTGCTGGTGGCGTACTGCACCGCGGCGGTGTCGCGCGCGGCGGCGCGGAACATGACCTTGGCGCTGATGCTGCCGTCGCGCACGGCGACGCGGTTGAGGCCGAGCAGCACCATCGTCGCCAACAGCTGCTGGCGTTCGGCGCCGACCTTGTTGCGTACCTGCGGCAGGATCTGCTGTTCCAGCAGTTCGCTGGTCAGTTCCTGGCCGTCGACGCCGTAATCGACCAGCCAGATCGGGCTGAGTTCTTCAGCGCGCGGCACCAGCTGCGGTTCGGTCTCGCCGGCTTCGGGCAGTTTGAGCACCACATCGCCGGGATAGCGGGATACCAGCCAGTCGCGCGCCTGGTTGAAGGTGACGTTTTCTTCGGTGAACTGGTCGACCGTTTTCGCCACTGCCGACACCAGGCCGGAATAGCTTTCCATCTGCCGGATCGAGGCATCGACGATCGCGTCGAAGGTGCCGTGCACGAGCTGCGACACGAAACCGGGGAAGTCGATTTCGTTGACCATCGCGCCGGCGCGGCGGGCGATGGTCTCGGTGGCCGGCGGTTTGCTGGATGCGACCGGCGCGGACGTGGCGGTCCCGGTCGCGGGCGACTGTGCGGCGGGCTGTCCGTCGGCCTGCGCACGCACGATCGCCGTTCCGTTCCGGGACGGAAAGATCCTGCCGCTGTTGCGCGTGGTGTCGGACACGGTGCGCTCCTCAGGCCGCGGGGCTCAACGACACGTCGAGCTTTTCGACGGCAGGCTTCTCGACGTTGGCATCGCGCCAGCCGTTCTCGCGTTCGTAGCGGCCGTCGCCGCGCAGGGTCATTTCGATGACCGCATCCGGGTTGCCCTGCGACAGGCCGCGGAAGCGGTAGTTGATGCGCACCCGCAGCCGCGCCACGCCATCGGCGTCGGCGCAGTCCTCGATCTTCGCGACGACTTCCACGCCGTACGCCAGATTCGCGGGCATGCCGGCGGTGATGCGGACATCGCCGAGGCTGCCGTTCGCGGCGCGGAACTCGACCTTCAGCGGCAGCGGCGTGGGCGCGCTTTCGATCGCCGGCCAATCGTCGATGTCGATGCGGACATCGGTGGGCGCTGCGGAACTGACGGTGGGCGACAGCGTCGACGGCGACTTCAGGCCTTCGAGCTGATCCAGCGCCCAACGGCTGCCGCCGGCTTCGCCGATCGCGCGGCTCATGCGCGCGCCGAGCACGCGGCTGGGTTCGATCGGTTCGCGCCGTTCGCCGGCGGCGTCGAGTGCCTGCGCGGGCACTTGGGCACGCACGGGCCGCGGCGGCGATGCCAGGCGCATGCCGTTGCCGCGCATCGACAGCGATTGCGCAGTCGCGGCGGCCACCGGCAGATGCAGGATGCGCCAGTTGCCGTAATCGGGCTGGGCCATGTCGCCGAACGCCGCCGCGAAATCCATGAACGGCAGCCAGTCTTCATAGCCGTTGTTGGCGGGATGGAAGTCGATCGGATCGTTGTCGAACGCGACCCGCGTATCCCACGGATTGAGGATCTTCACGCGCGCCGCGTTCGGATCGTCCAAGTCGCCGCGGATGCCCGCCACCACCACCGCATGCGGCGCGCCGACGATCACCACCCACAGCGGTCCATAGGTGTTGAGCCATTCTGCCCACTGTCGCGGCGTGTGGTAGATGCTGGCGTTGGACGGCTGATCGATCACCTCGAAGCCGTAATGGTTGCGTGCGGCGTTGAGCAGTTCCCAGCCATAGGAGCTGGCGAGGCTGCCGCCGATGTCGTTGACGATCGATTCGGGCGACTGCGACTGCTGCCGGCGATGCGCGATCAGCATCGCCATGGAGGCGGCCCAGCACGCATCCTTGTTCGGCTGCGGAATCAGACTTACGGGGTGGTCGGATGGACCATCGTTACCCAGCGCGCGGCTGCCCGGGCTATGCGTCGCGCCCAGCGACAGGCTGGTGGTGCGGCCTTCGATCCAGTCGATCTTGTTCTGCATCAGCCGGCAGCCGCGGTTGAGATCGTCGGTGTCCGCGCCGGTGTGCACGCCGACCACGTACGAATGCGGCTGGCCGCTCTGGTTGCTGATGTAGTAGACCGGCGAGCCGCTGGCGCGCTTGAGGGTGAGGATCGGATAGCTGAAGGTGCTGTCGTCATCGGCCAGCGCGGCGATGTAGCCGGCGTGCAGGTGCTGTTTGAAACCGTCGATCGCCGCGGTGAGTTCCG
This sequence comes from Pseudomonadota bacterium, assembly GCA_040386495.1. Classification (GTDB taxonomy): domain Bacteria; phylum Pseudomonadota; class Gammaproteobacteria; order Xanthomonadales; family Xanthomonadaceae; genus Lysobacter_I. The sequence continues at coordinate 130,951 of JAZKFJ010000006.1, read as the reverse complement.
GCACTTTCGTCGATCGCGAGGAATATCCGCACACCACCACGCCTTCGGGGCGCGACTGATTCAGTTCTTCCAGCGTGTCGAACCACTGCCCGTTGGGCGCGTCGATCGGCACGTTGTCGATCACCGCCAGATCGGTCGCCGGGTTGCTGCCGGCGTAGCTGGCGGGAATGCGCCAGCCAGAGGTCATCGTGGTGCGGCCGAAGGGTTCGGTGGACGCGCCGCCGTTGCCGTTCTTGCCGGGAATGATGGTGACGCTGGCCTTGTTGTAGAGGTTGTGGGCGCAGGTGAGGATGCGGTTGCGGCCGATGTAGAAGCCGGTGCCGCGACCGACGTTGCCGGCGGCGTCCTGCATCTCCAGCAGACAGATCGCCGAGTGCGGGAAGATCGTGGTGTTGGGCACGCCCGCGAACCATTCCTCGCGCGCCTGGCTGAAGGCATCGGCCTGGCAGGTCAGCGCGCTCATCGGATCGGCGGGGTCGTAGAACGGGGTGATGATTTCCTGCGCCATCGAATAACCCCGACGCGCGCCCAGGCTCTGCGCGACTGCGCCGCCCGCCAGCGCCGCGGCTTCGGCGGCGACGTAACCCATGTAGGTCTGCCAGTCCCAGACCGAGTTCGGGCAACTGGTGTGGGTGGTCTTCGTGTCGACTTCGGAATGGCCCAGCACGTGCGTGCGGTCGGCCGGGATGCCCAGCTGCGCGCACAGCCACGCCACCAGTTTCGCCGAACTGCGGTACTGCGCGTCGGTGGGCGCATGGTCGCGGGTGGTGGTGGCGTTGTGCTCGATGCCGATGCTGCGGCTGTTGGCGCCGTTGGCGTGATGCGCGGTGTCGCCGTGCGCCACCACCTGCACCACTTCGCCGCCGCGCCCGACGACGTAGTGCGCGCTGACCCGCACGCGCTTGTTGCCCATCATCTGCTTCGGATTCTGGAACCAGTTCCTGACCGTTTTGTCGTAATCGTTCCTGCTGGCGGTGATGTGGATCACCACGCGGTCGATCGCGACGCCGGCCTTGCGGCCCCGGGTGTAGTTGTTCGGATGCGCGGGCGAGAACGACAGCGCCTGCGGATATTCCGGCGCCGGATCGCCCAGCGCGCGGGCGTACCACGCCTGCGCCTGCGACTGCGGTTCGTCGTCGGGAATGTCGCCGTCGATGCCCATCGCATCGGGATCGGTCAGCGCTTCGTGGCCGGCATCGTCCTGCAGCGCGCGGCTGCGGGTGGCGTCGCCATAAGCATTGGAGCCGCCATTGGACCGGCCGAGCGACTGCGCGGTCGGTGCAGGTGTCGGCGTGTTCGTTGGAGTAATCGACGCCGGCACGTAGCACGTGCGCGTGGTGATCATGTCCATGTAGTACACCCAGTCCCAGACCGCGTTCGGGCAGGCCTTGTGGGTGGTTCTGCCGTCGGCCTCGGCATGGCCAAGGATGTGCGCGCGGTCGGCGGAGATGCCGTACTGATCGCATAGCCACGTCACCAGCGCAGCCGAGGCGCACATCTGCGCCGCGGTGGGGGTCAGGCCTTTGGTATTGGCGACGTGCTCGATGCCGATGCTGGTGCCGTTGGCGGAACCGGCGTGCCAGGCGACGTCGTTGTGCGCGACCATCTGCACGATCTCGCCGTCCTGGCCGATCACGTAATGCGCGCTGACCTTGGCGGTCGGATTCTTGAACCAGCTGATGGTGCCGTTGATGTTGGCGCCGCCATCGGTGATGTGGATGACGATCTTGTCGATGGTGCGGGTGCCGCCGACCACGCGGAAGTTGCCGGTATTCGCCGGCTCGAACCGGCTCGCCTGCGGATATTCGGGCGTCGTCAACGTGAGTCCGCGGCTGCCGTACCAGCTCTGCGCATTGCTCGTGGCACTTTCGACCGATGCGCTACCGTCCGGAATCGGCCCGCCGATGTCGTAGGCGCTGTCCTCGTCCACCACCGACAGGCTGCGCACGCCGCGCACGCTTTGCGCGAAGGTCAGGGTCTGGCCCCAGCCGGCGGCGATGGTGCGGATCCAGGTCAACTTCTCGCCGGTGATCCGGCAGCCGCGGTTGGCATGCTCGTCGAATGCCGCGACGTGTACGCCGACCAGATGCGCCTGCGGGCCGGCCGCGCCGTCCTCGATCCAGTACACCGGCGAACCGCTGGTGCCGGCGAGCGTCTGCAGGTTGTAGGTGAAGGTGTGGTCCGTGGGCAGCTCGCGGATGTAGCCGCCCATCATGTGCTGCCTGTTGGGATCGATGGTATCGTTGACGTACTGCTCGATCGGCGTGTTCGCCTCCCACCAGGCGGCGTAGCCGCTCACCACCACGCCTTCGGGCCGCGACTGGTTCAGTTCCTCGACCAGATCGAAATAACGGCCGGCCGGCGCGGCGTTGGCGGCAGGCACGCAGATCAGCGCCATGTCGCGGTCGAAGTCGCCGTTGCCGCTGTAGCCGGTGAACTTGCGGAAGTTCGCCGACGAGACTTTGAAGCGGCCGAAGGGTTCGTTGGCCGAACCGGTGCCGCCGCCGTTCTTGCCCGGCACCACGATCAGCTCGCTCAGGCCATCGACGACGTGCGCAGCGGTCATGATCAGGCGCGGGCCGATGAAGAAGCCGGTGCCGTTCAGCCCGCCCTCGGCGGTGCCGTCGGGCACGCGGATCTGGCAGGTCGCCGAATGCGGCATCACCGTGGTGTCGGCGACGCCGAGATACCACATCGCGCTGTCGACGAAGAAACCCAGCTGGGCGCGCAGCGCGTCCCACAGATTGCTCGGCTGGTAATCGGAGGAGATCAGCAGCGAACGCGAGGTCGGCGTCGGTCGACGCCCGCCGCGGTTGCGAAACTCCAGTCCCTGCGCGGTCGGTGCAGGCGCTAGTGCAGGCGGTGCGGCGCTGTCAGTCTGCGCAGGCGCCGCGACGGGCGGCGGCTGTTTCCACAATTCTTCGGAAAAACCGTCGCTGTAACCCGCGGCGCCCGCATTGGTAGATGACGCCGCGCCGTTGGATGCTTTCGCGCCGTTGCCAATGCCGTTGCGTGCTGCACGGTCTTCGTCGCGCGACGGCGGTGGCGTCGCCGTGCTGTTGTCGCCGCCCCAGCCGAGTTCGCCGCCGGTGCCGCCATAGCCGTTACTGCCATAGGTCGACGCGCCGCGACTGCGGACCGTGCGCCGCAGCCCGCGTTCGGACAGGCCGGACAGGCTGACGTACATCGTGCCGCGATCGGGCATGCGCAGCGAGATCGGCGTGCTGCGGTCGCTCTCGCGATACGTCGCCAGCCCGAAATACAGCCGCTGCTGGCCGACGAAGCGCGCCACGATCTCCGGCGGCACCAGGTACACCGCTTCGCCGCGCTGCGACGGCGACGCGCGCAGCAGCCGGCTGGTGAAGAAGTTGGCCGCAGTGCGCTTGGCGCGACTCTCGGGCCTCAGCAATTCCGGGTCGGTGGCGAGACCGATCTCGAACAGCGGCAGTTCGGAGCGTACGGTGAATCCCAGCACGCTGAAACGGTCATCGATCGATTCGCGGTTGGCACGGATAACGGCCATGACGGACTCCTAGCGGGACTTGCGTGCGTTGACGGCGGCTGCAGCGGTTGCGCTGGCGGACGCGGGGATATGGGTGTGCGCATCGGGAGCCGCACCGGAACCGATTCCGAAATCGAATCTGATCTCGTCCGGGTCGCGGCCTTCGAAAGCGGGATCCGGCGCGTCGTCCATGACGGTCGAAATGCGTTCCCAGAAACGCTGCTGGGCATCGATGCCGATGCCTTCGAGGTGCGGCTTCATGAATTCCAGCACCACGTCCAGGTGCCGGAAGAAGGCGCGCGCCCCGGTCTGGACGTGTTCGACCGACCCCCGCCACTCCGGCGCCACGCTCGGGCCGTCGCCGCGCTCGCACCAGATGCGGACGATGAAAACGGCAGTGCGATCCTCGAGCAGTGTCATGGGCGCCTGACGGGTGCTGGTGCGATGGCCGACTGTGCGCCGCCGCCATCACCGCCCCATCACGCCGACATCACGCGGACATCACATCGAAGGCGGCGGGCGTGTGATGTCGGGTGATCCGTGCGTGACGTTCTCGCAGCGCCCGCTCTTCTGTAGAGCGGACTTCAGTCCGCTGCCCACAACTACCGGCCACGTCACCGCATCGCGCAGATACTGCCGGTAAGGCGTTCCGCACCGCGGTGCGACATGCGGAAAAGCAAATCCCCCGTAGCCCCCTTTTTCAAAAGGGGCGAAGCAAAGGCCTTAAGCAATAGCTTTCAAGCAAGCGCCTTGAAGCAAATCCCCCGTAGCCCCCTTTTTCAAAGGGGGCGAAGCAAAGGCCTTCAAGCAATAGCTTTCAAGCAAGCGCCTGAAGCAAATCCCCCGCAGCCCCCTTTTTCAAAGGGGGCGAAGCAAAGGCCTTGAAGAAAAGGTCTTGAAGCGAAGGCCTTGAAGCAAAGGCCTTCAAGCGCAACGCAACAAAGCGCAGCCCTGCTCTTCCCCCCTTTGGAAAAGGGGGGCAGGGGGGATTTGCTCTTGAAACCGACCAACCTCAGCTATCGAGCTGACGCAAACTCAGTTCCAGCTGCGCATCGGCAGCAGCCAGATGCTGGCGGGCGGCGGCGATCATGCCGCGGGTGCCGGCGGCAGGCGGCGGCGACATCGGGCCGCGCCCTGGCGCGATCGGGACGTACTCGAAATGCAGCGGCGCCTGCATCGCTCGCGCCGGCTCGCCGTCGCCACCGCCGCCGATCGCGCTGTCGGCGATCTGCCGGTACAGCGCCAGGGTTTCGCGCATGGGCTGGATCGCCAGTTCGCGGCGCAGCATGTCGCGACAGGTCTCGAACTGGCGCAGCGCCTGCGCGCGCTGGCCGCTGAGCACGAACAACTGCATCAGCTCCCGATGCACGTCCTCGCGCAGCGTGTCGCAGTCGAGGATCGACTGCGCATGGCGGATGCCCTCGCCGTATTCGCGGCGGATCGTGGACAGCTGCATCAGCCGCCACAGCGCGTTGAGATAGTGGCGGCGATGCTTCTCGCGCTCGCGCAGCGCCCAGTCGTCGGTGAATTCCATCAGGATGTCGGACTTGTACAGCGCCACGCCCGCGCGCAGGTCCGCGATCTCGGCTTCGCCAAGCAGTTCGATCGGCCGGCTCAGGCCGGAGGCGATGCGGCGTTCGAACTCTTCGATATCCAGCCAGACCGCCTGCGAACCGTTCAGGCCGATCGCGCCGCGGCGGTCGCTGGCGATCAGTTCACCGTGCTGGAACGGCGGACATTCGACCAGCCGCCGCAGGCGCCACAGCGCGGTGTTGAACGAACCGGCGGTCATCGACGCCATGCGCTCCGGCCACAGCGTGCCGAGCAGCTCGGTGCGGCTGAAATAGCGGCCGCGACCCAGGGCCAGATAGGCCAGCAGGCTGCCGCAGCGGCCGGAGACCGCCGTGACCTGCTCGCCGCCGGCATCGTTGGCGACACAGAGGGAACCGAACAACCAGATGCGCAACATCCTGTCGTGTCCTTTGCGATGGCTGGCTCCGCATTCGCGCGCTGTGCGCATGCGGCAACCTTGTCTGCGCGCTCCATTCGCGCTCGATCCGCTCCCCCGGTGCGGCCCGCAGCATCCCGGGCTCTGGATTAGACGCGGGAATGCGCCGGCGCAGGCCGCGGCCGCCGAAGAAATGACCGCCGGCCGCGTCAAGCGCCGCTTTCCGTTGGACATCGATGCCCGTTCGACTCAGCCGTGGGGCGCCGAGGAAAGCGAAACCGGACAACTTGCCGTCCGCGGTACTCCTGTGCTCCTGCGCATCCGCCGGGCGCGACAGCCACGGATACGGGACGATACCCAGGGCAATGCCGCCGGATGCACGTCACGACAGTGGCGCCGACCAGGAGGAGGTTCACGCATGCAGCTTCCCACACGCATCCGCAAGGCACGGCTGGCAGGCCAGCTGACCCAGGCCGAACTCGCGCGCCGGATCGGCGTGAAGCGCAGCGCCGTGACCCAGTGGGAACACCCGCTCGGCACTTCGCCCAGCATGCATCACCTGATCCAGATCGCGATCGAGACCGATACCTGCGTGGAATGGCTGGGCACCGGTCGCGGCCCCAGCCGCTGCGACGGCAAGGAAGCGCCGCCGCCGCTGCCGCGCGACGACTGCGCCCAGGACGCCAGCGAAAGCGAGGCGCTGCTGCGCTTCCGCAAACTGCCCGCCCAGAAACGCAGGATCGCGCTGCAGATCCTGAAAGTGCTGTCGACCTGAATCGCGACGCGTGCAGGGCGCGGATATTGAGCGCGCTCGATATCCGCGCGGCAGCGGCGACCAGACTGCAGGCATGTCATCGCAACGCATTCCATCGAAGGGGCTCGCAGGCATCGTATCGGTCGCCGCCGTACTTGCCTGTCCGCGCAAGTGTTCGCCGCGCCGCCGGCCGGCACCCGCGTCGATGCGCGCATCGGCGTGCGCATCGGCGTGTCCACGGTGAGCACCGGCAAGCCCGGCGACGAAACGCCGACCAGCGTGTTCACGATTCTGCAGAAACAGCGCGAGCGCTACTCCAAATCACGGTCGCACCTGAACCGCCACCGCCGCCACAGGCGCGGCCACCCGCGGAGTGATTCGCCGGCCTGTTCATGCTTTTCCGGCACGCATGGGGCATTCTCCGGCGATGCCCAGACCCGCTTTCTTCCTGTTCGCGGCCGCCGCGCTGGCGACCGCGCTGTCGGCCAACGCTGCCGATGCGGATCATGCGTCCGCCCGCCACGCGTCCGCGGGGGCGACATCCACGGCCGCGACCCTGGCCGCCGCCCGCACCGATGCCGCAACCCCGCTCCTGACCCGGCTGCAGCGTCTCGCGCCCGGCGCCGACCCGAAGGTCATCGCGCTGGCGCTGGAAGCGGCCGAATGCGCCGCCGCCTCGGGCAGCGTGACGCCCGCAAAACGGCTTGCGGTGATCGACTACTCGCGTCCATCCACCGAGCCGCGACTGTGGGTGTTCGACCTGCAGCACGCGCGCCTGCTCTACACCGAACACGTCGCCCACGGCCGCAGCAGCGGCGAGAATTTCGCCAACGCGTTCTCGAATCTCGACAGTAGTCACCAGTCCAGCCTCGGCCTGTTCGCCACCGCCGAAACCTACAGCGGCGGCAACGGCTACTCGCTGCGGATGGAAGGACTGGAACCCGGCGTCAACGATCTGGCCCGCGCGCGCGCCATCGTCATGCACGGCGCGCCCTATGTGGATCCCGCCCAGGCGCTGCGCCAGGGCCGCCTCGGCCGCAGTCTGGGCTGCCCGGCGTTGCGTCCCGCGATCGCGAACGAAGTGATCGACACGCTCAAGGAAGGACAACTGCTGTTTGCGTATTACCCCGACCCCCAGTGGCTGGCGAATTCGAAGTTCTTCCGCTGCGGCGCGAAGCGCACCGCATCCGCGCAGGGAGGATCCGCGCAGGCCGGCGCTACGGCCGCGCAGCGATAGGCGGACGCACTCAAACGCCTGCCCACCACGCGCCCGCCGCGAATGCGGCGACGATCGCGATCACACCCGGCAGCAGCCGCAGCAGGAACCCACGACCGCCGCGCAGCCCCGCCATCAGCAGCTTGCTGAGCGAATTGGCGACCAGAGCGATGAACACCGGCCAGCGGGCGTCGCCCGCATCGATGGCGCCATTGGCGACCAGTTGCGCCACCGACGCCGCAGCGGCGTGCAGATCGGCCAGGCCGCCGAGGCCGGCGGCGATGCCCACGCCGGTGTCGCCCAGCCAGCGATGCACGCCGGCCGACAGCAGCAGGATCGCGCTGACGATGGCCACGAACGCCAGCGCATGGCGCGGCTCGAACGGCCGGCCGGGCGCGACCGCGCCGCTGTCGACGCCGGTCGATGCGCTGCGCGCATGCACGATCCACGCCGACAGCATGGCCGCGACTCCGGCGAAGATCAGCGGCCACATCAGCATCGACAGCAGCGGCCGCGACAGTGCGCCGGTCACCACCCCCAGCATCAGGATGGTGGGGATGTTGGAACACAGCGCGGCGCTGACGCATTGCATCCGCCACTGCGGCGAGGCGCGCGCGCGATCGCCCATCGCGGCGATGGTCGCGGTGCTGGACACGAAACCGCCGATGAAACCGGCCAGCGCCAGACCGGCACCGGGCCCGAGCATGCGCAGCGCGACGTAACCCGCGGCGTTGATCGCCATCACCAGCACCACCAGCGTCCACAGCGTGTGCGGATTCAGCGCCTGCCACGGATCGATGGTGCGGTCCGGCAGCAGCGGCAGCACCACCACCGCGGCGGCGGCGAGCAGCAGCGCATCGTGCAGCTCCTGTCCGGTCAGCGTCTTGCGGGTGAAATCGTGCAGCCGGGATTTGCTCACCAGCACCAACGCCACCAGCACGCCCAGACCGGCCGCGACCGGCAGCGCGGTCATCGCCAGCACGCCCAGCAGGAAGGTCACCAGCATCGCGACTTCGGTGGTGAGCCCGGGGTCTTCGGAACGACTGCGGCGATAGCTGGCCAGCGCCGCCAGCGCCACGAACGCACCGCCGACGGCGATACCGACGGCGCCGACCTGATGCGCGATCGCGCCGGCCAGCCCCAGCAGGATGAACGTCCGCACGCCGGCCGCAGCGCGCCGCGGGCCTTCGCCCTTGCTGCGCTCGCGTTCGATGCCGATCAGCAGACCGATCGCGAACGCGACGCAATAACCGTAGAGCTCGTCGGCATTCAATGGCATGGGGGCATCGGCGAACGACTGCGCATCATGCCGGGCAGTCTACGCCTCGCACCGCACCGCATCGCACCGCATCGAGCACGGCATGCGGCGCTCAATGCGAGAACAGCACCGGCAGATGCGTGGTCTGCAGCAGCTCGCGGGTGGTGCCGCCCAGCAGCGCCTCGCGCAGCCGCGAATGGCCGTAGCCGCCGGCCACCACCAGGTCGGCGCCGACCGTGCGCGCGTATTCGAGCACGGCGTAGGCCACCGAAAAATTCATGCTCGGCCGCGTCGCCACTTCGACCCGCAGCCCGTGGCGGGCGAGATGCGCGGCGATGTCGGCGCCTGGTTCACCGCCGTGCCCGGATTCGCCCACCACCGGATCGATCACCAGCACGTCCACCGCGTCGGCCTTGTGCAGCAGCGGCATGGCGTCGGCCACCGCGCGGCTGGTTTCGCGCGTGGGTTTCCACGCGATCACCGCGCGCTTCGGCGGCATCGCCGCAGCGTGACCTTCGGGCACCACCAGCACCGGCCGCCCGGATTGACGCAGGATGTCGTGGAAGTAGTCGTGCACGTACATGTTGTCTGCGCCGTCGCGCGGCATCGCCGGCAGCACGGTGAGGTCGGCATAGCGCGCCTGCAGCGCGGCGGCGTTCTGCGGATACAGCGACACCGCTTCGGTGGTGCGGATCTCGAGCGGAATGGCCGAATGCGCGAATCTGCCGCGCAGCGATTCCGCGCGTTCGGCGGCGCGCTTGCGCGCCTCCTCGTGCAGACGCGCATAGACGTCGTACGCCATCGCACCCCAGTCGCTGGGCATCGGCGCCGGCACGTCCACCGTCACCAGCATCGCGACATGCGCGTCGAACGCTTCCGCCAGCGCCATCGCCGCAGCGGCGGCGGCCCGTTCGCTGTCCGCATTCACGTAGGGAACCAGGATGTCCTTGAACATGACCACACCTCGCTCATCGACCGGAGGCGTCATTGACGCACGGATCGGCGCATTCGCTTTTGATCATAGTCAAACGCGCGCGGCACGACCGGCCTATATTCAGGGATGGAAGCGCCACGATCGAACCGCACATCACCAGGAGAGCATCGTCATGCATCGGCTCGAAAACAAAGTCTGCATCGTCACCGGCGGCGCGCTGGGCATCGGTCGCGCCTGCGCCGAGCGTCTGGGCCAGGAAGGCGCGAAGGTCGCCGTGTTCGATCTTCTGGATGCCGACGGCGACGCGCTGGTCGCCGAACTGCGCGCGCAGGGCATCGACGCGCGCTACTGGCACGTCGATGTCGCCAGCGAGCGCAACGTGCAGACCGCGATCGATCAGGTCGCGGCGCTGTTCGGCAGCCTCGATGTGTTGGTGAACAACGCCGGCATCTCCGGCTCGGTCAAACTCACCCACGAAATCACCGAAGCCGAATGGGATGCGGTGCAGGCGGTGAACGTGAAGGGCGTGCTGTTCTGCGTGAAGCACGCCATCCCGCACATGAAGCGCGCCGGCGGCGGCAGCATCGTCAACCTGTCGTCGATCTACGGCCTGATCGGCGCCGCCGACATCCCCGCGTACCACGCGTCCAAGGGCGCGGTGCGGTTGATGAGCAAGACCGATGCGCTGTGCTACGCGCCCGACCGGATCCGCGTGAACTCGGTGCATCCCGGCTTCATCTGGACGCCGATGGTCGAGCATCACCTCGACGCCAGCGGCGCCACCGATATCGACGCCGCGCGCAAGGCCGTCGGCGACCTGCATCCGCTGGGGCACATGGGCGACGTCGACGACATCGCCTGGGGCGTGGTCTATCTGGCGTCGGATGAATCGAAATTCGTCACCGGCAGCGAACTGGTGATCGATGGCGGCTACACGGCGCGATAACCCGAGAATGTCGTAGGGCGGGTCTTGCACCCGCCACACCAACCGAACCACTGCTCACCTGCAGCAAACCGCTTGATTTCAACCGTCGCGATGGTTGGCTGTTCGTCGCTTCGGCTGTGGCGGGTGCAAGACCCGCCCTACGCGTGTCATCCCGAACCGAAGGCGGCGGATTCAGGCGCCAACGCGTCTGCGCACCGCATCGAAATCCCGCACCGGGCGCACTTCGATGCTGCCGAATCGGATCCACGGGAATTCGTGGGCGATCCGCACCGCGTCTTCCAGGCTGTCGGCTTCGATCAGATTGAAGCCGGCCAGCACTTCCTTGGTTTCGGCGAACGGGCCGTCGGTCACCCGCGCAGTGCCTTCGCGCACGCGCACGGTGCGCGCCTGCGTCGGCGCTTCCAACTGCTGCGAGCCCAGCAGGCAACCGCCTTCCTTCAGTGCATCGGCGTGGGTGATGCAGCCGTGCATCAGACGGTCGTATTCCACCTGCGGCAGGGTCGCCATCAACTCGGGATCGGTGTAGACCAGCAGCAGGTATTGCATCGTCATTCCTCGGGGCCGAACGCCGGGTCATGATGCCCCAGCCCATGTCAAAAAAAAATTTCCGGGCGCGTGTCGATTCCGCGCCTCCCCGTTCGTCGTCATGGGTATGGGCGGCCGACGTCTGCATTGCAGGTTGCCCGAACCCTTTCCATTCAGGAGAACGACGATGAAAGTCATGGTGATCGTGAAGGCCACCGCCGATTCCGAAGCCGGCGTGATGCCCGATCAGGCACTGTTGGCCGCGATGGGCGGTTTCAACGAAGACCTGGTCAATGCCGGGGTGATGCTGGCCGGCGAGGGCCTGAGGCCCAGCTCGCAGGGCACGCGGGTGCAGTTCGACGGTGCGCAGCGGCGCGTTGTCGACGGCCCCTTCGCCGAAACCAAGGAACTGATCGCCGGCTTCTGGCTGTGGCAGGTGCGCTCGCTGGACGAAGCCATCGAATGGGTCCGGCGCTGCCCGAATCCGCACAACGGCCCCAGCGAGATCGAGATCCGCCCGGTGTTCGAGGCCGACGATTTCGGCGAAGCCTTCACCCCCGAGCTGCGCGAACAGGAAGACCGTCTGCGCGCGCGGCTCTCTCCAGAACCGCCCTCGCCCGACGCCTGACCCGGAGCCCATCCCGATGTCTTTCCAGGCCTATCTCGACAACATCCAGGCGAAGACCGGACACGGTCCCGAGCAATTCAAGCGCCTCGCCGCCGCCAGAGGTTTCGCGGACAGCGACGGCCTGAAGCCGGGCGTGAAGGCCGGCGACATCATCGCCTGGCTCAAAAACGACTTCGCGCTGGGCCACGGCCACGCGATGGCGATCGTGGCCCTGCTCAAGGGCGCGAAACGTCCCGGCGACTGAGCCGCAGCGCATTCCCCATCCACAGGCCGACCCGAACGATCCGGCTCCGAACCCAGGAGATTCCCATGCAATTCATCGCTTACCTCAACTTCAACGGCAACTGTCGCGCCGCCTTCGATCTCTATCGCGACGTGTTCAAGGGCGACATCAGGATGCGCATGACCTACGGCGACTCGCCGATGCGGGACCAGATGCCGGCCGACAGCCACAACCTGATCATGCACACCCTGCTGGAAGCCGACGGCGCCGTGCTGATGGGCGCCGACGGTCCTCCGCCCCACGGCGATCCGGGCCAGGGCACCTGCGTCAACATCGACGTCGACACGCCCGAGGACGCCGAGCGCATCTTCGCCGCGCTGTCCGCGGGCGGCGAAGTGCAGATGCCGCTGCAGGAAACGTTCTGGGCGATCCGCTGGGGCGCCTTCACCGACCGTTTCGGCAAGCCGTGGATGATCAACTGCATGAAGGAGGTCTGAGCCATGTCGACTGCAACCCAATCCCGCCAACTCTTCGTCAATCTGCCGGTCGAGGATCTCGACCGCACCGTCGCGTTCTTCACCGCGCTGGGCTTCGGCTTCAATCCGAAGTTCACCGACGAGAACGCAACCTGCATGGTGATCTCGGAGCACATCCAGGTGATGCTGCTGGTCAAACCGTTCTTCGCCGGCTTCACCAAGAAGCCCATCGCCGACGCCCGTGCCGCCACCGAAGTGCTGCTGGCGCTGTCGTGCGAGTCGCGCGATGAGGTGGATGCGATGGTGGCCAAGGCGGTCGCGGCCGGCGCCGCCACGCCCACGCCGGCCAACGACCTGGGCTTCATGTACCAGCATGCGTTCGAGGATCTCGACGGCCACCAGTGGGAAGTGTTCTGGATGGACGCGTCGGCGATGCCATCGGCCTGATCCCGCCATTCCCGCGATCGCAGCACGATCGCCACACCCGCAAGACCTGCAAGACCCCGCCCCGACCCAGGAGAGTGTCATGAGCTATGTCGACGGTTTCGTTCTGCCCGTCCCGAAGAAAAATGTGGACGCGTATCGCAAGCTGGCCCGCAAGGCCGGCAAGATCTGGAAGGAATACGGCGCGCTGGAATACATCGAATGCGTGGCCGACGACGTGCAGCCCGGGAAATCGACCTCGTTCCCGCAGGCGGTGAAACTGAAGCCCGACGAAGTCGTCGTGTTCGCATGGATCGTCTACAAGTCGCGCGCGCATCGCGACAAGGTCAACAAGCTGGTGATGGCCGATCCGCGGCTGATGGCGGGGATGGACCCGAAAAACATGCCGTTCGACGGCAAGCGCATGTTCTGGGGCGGCTTCAAGCCCATCGTCAGCCTGTAACGATCGGCCTGTCGACCGACAGGCGAAGGCGGTACGGGTTGCGCAGCGGCAGCGGCGATGCTTTCATCGCCGCCGATGACCCACGACCGCACCCGACGCACCCTCGATGCCCTGTGGCGGATGGAATCGCCGCGGCTGGTCGCGCGCATCGCGCGCATGACCGGCGACGTCGCCATCGCCGAGGAACTGGCGCAGGACGTGCTGGTCGCCGCGCTGGAGCATTGGCCGGGCGACGGCGTGCCGGACAACCCGGCGGCGTGGCTGATGGCGGCGGCGAAGCGTCGCGCCATCGATCATCTGCGACAGCGCGCGCTGCATGCGGACAAGCAGACCGAGTACGGCCTGGAACTTCAGCTGCACGGAACCGACATGGCCCACGATCGTGCGGATGAACATGCGGACGACGACATCGGCGACGATCTGCTGCGGCTGGTGTTCGCCGCCTGTCATCCGGTGCTGCCGCTGGAATCGCGGGTCGCGTTGACCCTGCGTCTGCTCGGCGGCCTGACCACCGCGGAAATCGCACGCGCGTTCCTGCAGCCGGAACCGACCGTGGCGCAGCGCATCGTCCGCGCCAAGCGCACGCTCGCCGAGAAGCAGGTGCCGTTCGAGGTGCCGCGCAAGGCCGATCTGGCCGAACGCCTCGACGCGGTGCTGGAAGCGATCTACCTCATCTTCAACGAAGGCTACGCCGCCAGCTCCGGCGAGGACTGGATGCGCCCTGCGCTGTGTGAGGAAGCGCTGCGGCTCGGGCGCGTGCTGGTGGGCCTGTTGCCCGGCGAATCCGAAGCGCTGGGCCTGCTCGCGCTGATGGAACTGCAGGCGTCGCGCGCGAAGGCGCGCGTCGCTGCCGATGGCAGCCCGGTGCTGCTGCTGGAACAGGATCGCGCGCGCTGGGATCGCCTGCAGATCCAGCGCGGGCTGCAGGCGCTGACGCGCGCGCAGCAGCTCGGCGGCGCGCGCGGGCCGTACGCTTTGCAGGCCGCGATCGCCGCCTGTCACGCTCGCGCAAGCCGGGCCACCGACACCGACTGGGCGCGGATCGCCGCGCTGTATGCCGTGCTGGCGCAGGTGCAGCCCTCGCCGGTGGTGGAACTCAATCGCGCGGTCGCCATCGGCAAGGCGCAGGGGCCTGCGTTCGCGCTGCCGTTGGTCGATGCCCTGTGCGAGGCCGCGCAATTGCGCGATTACGGGCTGCTGTACGCGGTGCGCGGCGACCTGCTCGAACAGCTCGCGCGCCGCGACGAAGCCCGCGACGCGTTCGAGCGCGCCGCAGCGCTCGCCGCCAACGCGCGCGACCGCAGCCTGATGCTGGCGCGTGCGGCGCGCTGTTCGACGACCGACTGATCCTCAGGACATCGAAGATCTTTCGTTCGTTGCGATGACACGGTGCGTGCCGTTCGCAGCGGTGGCGAGAATCGTTTGCATGGGCAAGGTCGCGCTCGTTAATTTCGCGTAAGTCGAAGCAGACGCGCGTCGCACACCCATCAAATCCTGATCCTTCGCTCACGTTTGGCTAACAAACGCATCATCTTCGTTTAATCGGGGCCGCCCAGCATGCGGTCCCATGACACCTCTCCCGTCCGCAGCATCCCCACACCGCCTCGACAAGCGCGGGTTCGCGCACGGTGCGCTGATCGATCCCGACCACGCGCGCCGCACCGAGATCGAAGCCTTCATCGCCCAGGTCTATCGCGCGCGCTACGGCGCCGAACTCACCCAGTTCCTGCCGCACCTGCTGGCGTTCGACGACACCAACGGCAGGCTGCAGGCGGCGGTCGGGCTGCGCTGCGGCTACGAGGGTCCGCTGTTCGTCGAGCAATATCTCGATGCGCCTGCGGACGCCGCCATCGCCGACGCCATCGGCCGCCCGGTGTCGCGCGATCAACTGGTCGAGGTCGGAAATTTCGGCGCGCTGTCCGCGGGCGACGCCCGCGAGTTGATCCTGCATCTGACCCACTGGCTGCATGCGGCGGGTTTCCGCTGGGTGCTGTTCGCGGCGACGCGGCAGTTGCGCAACACCTTCGACCGGCTGCATCTGGCCACCGTCGAACTGGCCGAGGCGAACCCCTCGCGGTTGATCCACGATCACGACCAATGGGGGCATTACTACGACGCGCAGCCCAAGGTGATGTTCGGCGATATCGCTGCGGGGCACGCCTATCTCGCGCGCTCGCAGCGCGTACCGGCCGCGGCGCCGGCGATGCCGTGGCTGCCCTGTCTTGCGGCGGGTGCGCTGTGAATGCATTCACGCCACTCCTCGACACACTGCACGGCGCTACGCCGCGCGTGCTGTCGCGCGACGGCGCCCTGAGCGACGGCGCACTCGCCGGAAACGTGCGCCTGCTCGCCGAGGCCATCGCCGCCAGCGGCGCGCGCCGCATCGCCAGCCGGCTCGACAACGGCCCCGACTGGCTGGCGCTGGATCTCGCGATCCGCACGCTCGATGCCGTGCACGTGCCGCTGCCCACGTTCTTCTCGCCCGCGCAGGTGGCGCACGCGCTGGCGGGCAGCGGCGCCGAAGTCCTGATCCTTCCCGCAGACGCACAATTGCCCGATGCCTTCGCGGGATGCGCCGCGCACGCGCTGGCCGACACGCTGCAATGGCTGCGGCTAGATCCGGCGCCGACTACGCTGCCGGCGGGCACCGCCTGCATCACCTACACCTCGGGTACCACCGGCACGCCGAAGGGCGTGTGCCTCGACGCCGCGTCGCTGATGTCGGTGGCGCAGTCGCTGGCCGACGCCGCCGCGCCGCTGTCGCCGAAACGGCATGTGTGCCTGATGCCGCTGTCGACGCTGCTGGAGAACGTCGGCGGCGTGTACGCGGCATTGCTGTCCGGCGCGCAGATCGCGGTGCCGCCGCTGGCCGAAGTCGGCTACACCGGCGCATCGGGGCTCGACGTGCCGACGCTGCTGGCCTGCCTGCACCGCTACCGGCCCGAAAGCGCGATCCTGCTGCCGCAACTGCTGCTGGCGCTGGTGATGGCGGCCGAACAGGGCGCGACGCTGCCGGATTCGCTCAAATTCCTCGCGGTGGGCGGCGGCCGCGTCGGCCCGGCGCTGCTGGCGCGCGCCGAAGCCGTGGGCCTGCCGGTATACGAAGGCTATGGCCTGAGCGAATGCGCGTCGGTGGTCTGCCTCAATCGCCCCGGCGCGTCGCGCATGGGCAGCGTCGGCAGGCCGCTTCCGCATGCAAGCGTCACCGTGATCGACGGCGAACTGTTCGTCGAAGGCGTGCGCCATCTCGGTTATCTCGGCGAGGCCGGTTCCTCTTCAGGCCTCATCGCCACCGGAGACCTCGGCCATATCGACGCCGACGGTTTCGTACACATCACCGGCCGGCGCAAGCACGTCTTCATCACGTCGTTCGGCCGCAACGTCTCGCCCGAATGGGTGGAAAGCGAACTGCTGCAGCATCCCGCGTTCGCGCAGGCGATCGTCCATGGCGAAGCGCGTCCGTTCAACGTCGCCATCGTCTGGCCGCGACGCGCCGATCTGCGCGACGACGCACTACGCGCCGCACTGCGCGACGTCAATCGCGGCCTGCCCGACTACGCCCAGGTCCGCGACATCGTGCGCGCCGATGCGCCGTTCTCGTTCGCCGATGGCCTGGCGACCAGCAACGGTCGCCCGCGACGCGACGCGATCCTGGCGCGCTATCGCGATGCGGTGGACGCGCGTTACGCCGATGCCGACGACACCACTGCTTCCCGTAAAAATCCCGAAGACGCCATGCTTCACGGAGCCACCGCATGACCCAACACATCACGCCCTTCAACGACATGCCTTTCCACGACAGGCTGCTCGCCGAGACCCAGCGCGAACGCCAGTCGCTGCTCACCGTTCCGATCATCCAGGACGCGCTGGCCGGCAGGATCGCCCGCGACGACTACATCGCCTTCCTCACCCAGGCCTTCCACCACGTGCGCCACACCGTGCCGCTGCTGATGGCCTGCGGCGGGCGGCTGCCGGCGCGACTCGAATGGCTGCGCACCGCGGTAGGCGAATACATCGAGGAAGAGATGGGCCATCACGAATGGATCCTCGACGATCTGGTCGCCTGCGGCGCGGATCGCGATCAGGTCGCGCAGTCGCAGCCCGCCCAAGCTACCGAACTGATGATCGCCTACGCCTACGACACCATCGCTCGCGGCAATCCGGTCGGCTTCTTCGGCATGGTGCTGGTGCTGGAAGGCACCAGCGTGGCGCTGGCCACGCGCGCCGCCGAAACCATCGAAACCTCGCTCGGCCTGCCGCGCAATGCCTTCGGCTATCTGCGCTCGCATGGCGATCTGGACATCGAACACGCCGGTTTCTACGAGCGGCTGATGAACCAGCTGGACGACGAAGACGACCGCCGCGCGGTGATCCACGCCGCGAAGCGCTTCTACAAACTCTACGGCGACGTGTTCCGCACCCTGCGCGACGACCGCAGCGTGCTGGCGGAAGCGGCATGATCGCGCTCGCGGGCAGGACCGTCCTGCTCACCGGCGCCAGCGGCGGCATCGGCGCCGCACTGTGCGACTCCCTGGTGGGGGCCGGCGCGCGCGTGGTCGCCGTCGGACGCAACGAAACGCGGCTGCAGCAGCTCGCTGGGCGACATGACGCCGGGCGAGTGGTGCCGCTGGCCGCGGATCTTGCGTCCGACGACGGCCGCGCGCACGTCGTTTCCACCGTCTCGCGCTTCGAGCGCACGCCGTCGGTGCTGGTGCTGGCGCATGCGCAGAGCGCGTTCGGCCTGTTCGAGGACCAGGCCATGGCCGACCTGCGCGCGCTGGTCGACATCAATCTGCTGGCGCCGATGGCGCTGATCCACGGGCTGATACCGATGCTCGAACAACATCCGCGGGCGGCGGTGGTGGCGGTGGGTTCCACGTTCGGCAGCCTAGCGTTTCCAGGGTTTTCCGCGTACAGCGCCACCAAGTTCGGCCTGCGCGGACTGATGGAAGGCCTGTCGCGCGAATACGCCGACGGCGGCCTGCAGTTCCAGTATCTGTCGCCGCGCGCTACCCGCACCGCGTTCAACACGCCCGCAGTGACGGCGATGAACCGCGAAATGAAGGTCGCCGAGGACGATCCCGCCGATGTCGCCGCGCAGCTGGTGACCGCCATCGCCAGCGGGCGCCCGCGTCTGCAGTTGGGCTGGCCGGAAAAATTCTTCGCGCGCCTCAACGGCGCGCTGCCCGGTCTGGTCGACCGCAACCTGAAATCGCAACTCGCCATCGTTCGTCGCCACGCGCGCACCGCGTAGGCGTTTTCATCTCTCCGAGGACAACCGTCATGATCCGATTCCGCAACCGCATGCTCGCCGCCGCCGTCGGCGCCGCGCTCTTCGTCGCCTCCGCATCCGCCGCATTCGCGGGCGAAGTCTCGCCGCAGGTCTCCGCGGTGCGCGACCGCTGGGCCGACGTCAACTACAGCACCCCGAAGGCGCAGCGCGAAGCCGCCTACGACGCGCTGGCGAAACAGGCGGCGAGCGCGCGCGCGGCGCAGCCGAAAGACGCGAACGCGCTGATCTGGGAAGGCATCGTGCTGTCGAGCTTCGCCGGCGAGCGCGGCGGCCTGGGCGCGCTGGGCTTGGCCAAGCAGGCGCGCGCCGATTTCGAGCAGGCGATCAGGCTCGATCCCGCCACGCTGGACGGTTCGGCCTACACCAGCCTGGGCGTGCTGTATTACTCGGTCCCCGGCTGGCCGGTCGGCTTCGGCGACGACAAGAAGGCGCGCGAACTGCTGCGCAAGGGGCTGCAGATCAACCCCAACGGCATCGACACGAACTACTTCTACGGCGATTTCCTGTTCGATCAAGGCGACTGGAAAGGCGCCGCCGCGGCGCTGGAGAAAGCCCTGGCCGCGCCCGCGCGCCCCGGCCGCGAACTCGCCGACCAAGGCCGCCGCAAGGAAGCCGCCGCGCTGCTGGCGAAAGTGCGCACCAAGCTTGCGGCGCGCTGAGCGGCGACCCACACTCCGCGGATGCGCATCCTGCTGGTCGAAGACGACGAATCCCTGGGCGAAGGCATCCGCACCGCGCTGCGTCGCGCCGCCTTCACGGTCGACTGGCTGCGCGACGGCGTGAGCGCGCTGGCCGCGATGAAGGACGGCGGCATCGATCTGGTCGTGCTGGATCTGGGCCTGCCGCACATGGACGGCATGGAAGTGATCCGCCAAGCCCGTCGCGCCGAAGCGATCATGCCGATCCTGGTGCTGAGCGCGCGCGAGCGCGCCAGCGACCGCACGCTGGGGCTGGATGCCGGCGCCGACGATTATCTGGCCAAACCGTTCGACATCCAGGAACTGCTGGCCCGCGTGCGCGCGCTGCTGCGGCGCATGGGCGGCCGCGCCACGCCGCTGCTGCACTTCGGCGCGCTGTCGCTGGATCCGGCGCGTCTGGACGTGGTGTGGCGCGGCAGATCGCTCGACCTGCCGCGTCGCGAATTCGCCCTGCTGCGGATGTTGATGGAACAGCGCGGCCGCCCGATCTCGCGCGAATCCGCGCAGCAGCGACTGTACGGCTGGGACGAGGACGTGGCCAGCAACGCGCTGGACGTGCACGTGCATGCGCTGCGCAAGAAACTCGACCCCGCGCTGATCCGCACCCTGCGCGGCGTCGGCTATGCGCTGGACGAAAAAGTCGCGCAGGCCGAAGGCAGCGCATGATGTCGAGACGAGCCGCCTGGATGCGCACGATCTCCATCCGCCGCGTGTTGCTGCTGTCGATCATCGGCGTGACCACGCTGGTGCTGCTGGTCGCGTCGGTGTTCAGCTATCGCGCCGGTCTGCAGGAAGCCGGCGAGCTGTTCGACGCCAAGCTCGCGCATTCCTCGCGGGTGCTGATGAGTCTGGTCGACGAGCCGCTGGCCGACCTCGCCCTGCGTTCCGATGGCAACCCCAAGCCCGGCGACGCCATGGTGGTCAAAGTCTGGCACGGCACGAACGAAGGCGTGGGCGAAGCCCTGGCCATGCCCGACGGCCACGCCTACGAAACCAAACTCGCCTTCCAGGTGCGCGATGCGCGCGGCACGGTGCTGCTGCGCTCCGACAGCGGCCCCAGCCGCCCGCTGGCGCCATTGAAGTCGGGGTTCGCCAATCTTGTGATCGACGGCGAGCACTGGCGCACTTTTACCCTGAAATCCTCGACCGATCGCTGGTATCAGTCCGGTGAACTGTCCGCGATCCGCGAAGAAATCGCCGAGGAAATCGCATTCGGCACGCTCATGCCGTTGCTCGCCGCGGTGCCGCTGCTGGCGCTGTTCGTCTGGTTGGCCGTCGACTGGGCCTGCCGCAGCCTGCTGCGGGTCTCCGACGCGGTGGAACAGCGCGCACCGGAACGGCTGACGCCGATCGAACTCGCGCGCGCGCCGCGCGAAATCCAGGGAATATTGACCGCAGTGAACGGCCTGCTCGACCGCCTCGACAGGGCGCTGGCGCGCGAACGCCGCTTCACCGCGGACGCCGCGCACGAACTGCGCACGCCGATCGCCGCGCTGAAAGTGCATGCCTACAATCTGCGCCAGTCCGCCAACGACGACGAGCGCGAGCATTCGCAGCGGCATCTCGATGCCGGCATCCTGCGCATGGAGCGACTGGTCGCGCAGCTGCTCGCGCTCAGCCGCATCGACAGCGGCGCCGTGCCCGCCGCGCACCGCCATGTCGATCTGCTCGCGCTCGCGCAGCGCCACGAACGCGACTACGCCGCACTGGGCAGCAGCGACGGCAAACGCATCGTCCTCACCGCCGAACCCGCGACCGTGCTGGGCGACGAACTCACCATCGATGCGCTGCTGCGCAATCTGCTGGACAACGCGATGCGCTACACGCCGCCCGGCGGCGAGATCGCGATCAGTGTTGGCCGCGATGGCGACCGCGCGCAGATGGTCATCGAAGACTCCGGCCCCGGCATTCCCGAAGAAGCGCGCCAGCGCGTTTTCAACCGCTTCCATCGCGAACTCGGCACCGGCATGGAAGGCAGCGGCCTCGGCCTGTCGATCGTCGCCCAGGCGTTGCACCAGCATCGCGGCGAGATCGTCCTCGACGCCTCCCCCACCCTCGGCGGCCTGCGCGCCACGGTCACCCTGCCGGCGCTGTAATCGCGCTTGTGCGTCGCCGGCTTCTGTAGGAGCGGCTTCAGCCGCGAGCTCTTCCCAACCCCGGCAGCAGATACCGCCGCCCTCGTGGGAGCGACGCAACAGGCCGCGCTTTTGTGGGAGCGACGCAAGTCGCGACGCTTTCCGCTGTCATCCCGAACGCACGCGCAGCGTGCGGAGGGACCTGCTTGTCCCCATCATTCCCGCAAAGTCGCGGCGGTTGTCTCCTCCCTCCGCGCAACGCGCGGGGGGAGGCCGGGAGGGGGGCGAAGCCGCCGCAGACATTTCACGCATCGTCCTGTATCACTTCACCCGCTTTCGATCCGGACATGGCGGCGGTGGTGGGGGAATCTTCGGCAATTGGCTTTCCGAGTACTCGGTAATGCCGACATCGATCGCACGCCGGCCAGCAAGGACATCCAGCAGATCCGTCCGCAATATGCCGGCGGGGTCATAGTCGTCGCCGACGGCAAGCAGATTTCCGCCATGCACCTGCATCGAATCCAATGCCTTTTCGGCAAACAGAACGTAATAACCGCCGGCTTCGATGCGAATTCCGCAACACCAGGATCTCGAATACAGGATGCGCTTGATCTTCGATTTGCCACGGATACGGTCGACGACCGCAATGTTGGCGACCGCGATGTGATTGGCCGGATCGGGCGGTACACCGATCCCGATCACCCTGAAGACGACGACATCCTTCGCTTCTTGAACGATATCCCTGTCGAGCGAGTAGTTCATGCATTCGCAGGCGGATGCGAAGCCCGACACCAGGAAAAGCAGAACGAACGTCAAAGCTCTCATCTCGATACTCCGAAGCAATCCGTCATGCCCTGCGAATAATTCAAACCCGACACGCGGCAGGAATCACCGCGATCCTAGCCGATGTCTTAGCCCGGGTAAGGCCAAAGGCCGCACCCGGGGCTCTTCGGTGAGGTATTCCTCCACTCACCCCGGGTGCGGCCTTCGGCCTTACCTGGGCTACTGGCTACTCACTGCTTGATTGCGGCCCGGGCAGTGAGATTGGTATCGGCGGATACTGAATACCATCAAGACGGAAAAGGATAGGCAAAAATTCTGGGCCATTGAACAATGTCACAGGCCTTCCCCAATGTAGTGAAATAATCCGTTCTCCGGTGTTAGGGACATCAATTAGTCTTGTTTCTCCGGCAGCCGTGTAAATAAACAACCAATCATTTGGCTTAACAATACCGTGCCCAAACCACAAGAGGTTGTCCCTAATGGGTATTGCCGAGCCATTGTGACCCCTAACGCCAAGCATTAAACCAAAGCAATTCAAGTTAACTTCTTGCAAAACTCGAATAATTATTCTCTCAAGATTTGCAACACCAGAATCATAGACACCTAGAATCTGAAGTTCTTCAATAAAAAACGTACTCATGAATTATCTCTCCCGCCAAATGGGAGAACAACAAAAATCAACAAGCAGAATCCAAATATAAAAAGTAACGATGCAGGGGCGACAAGCGCGTTCTTATACAAGTCTACCGCCAACCCAAGAAGCGCTGTGCCCACAAAAGTAGCGGCCTGCTTGACTCGGTTGTTTCCAAGAATCTCTCTAAGCCTTGCCGTTAGCTGCGCAGCTTCAACTCTTAGTTCTGTGATTTTTATATTCGCTTCTTTTAGTTCATTCTGAAAATCTGAAATTTTTTGATGTGCAGCTGCTAGCTGATTACTTGTATCTCTCATGGAAGCAGCTAGAAGACGGGCAGCAACATCGCCACCAAGATTTCGTGAGTGTGTTGCTATCAATCCATCGATTGCATCAGGCACAGAAGCAGCCTGCAGCGGTGGGGCTGCGTCTGATGGAACAAGCGAAGTGCCAATTACTTGCGATCCATCACCGCCGGCAGCTGATATTTTTGGGATATCGCTCATGAAAGAACTCCATATTGATCTTCATTCTTTGCAAAACTTAGGTTCTATACCCCGTATGAATCGCCACAATCCCCGCCGATAGATTCTTGTACGAACACCGCGCAAACCCCGCGGCATCCATCATCCCCTTGAGCTGATCCTGCGGCGGATGCTTGCGAATCGATTCCGCGAGGTACTGGTAGCTGTCGCTGTCCTTCGCGAACAGCTTGCCCAGCTGCGGCAATATCCTGAACGAGTGGAAGTCGTAGATCGGTTTGAACCATTCGGCGGTGACTTCGGAGAACTCCAGCACGCGGGCCTGACCCCCGACGCGCAGCACGCGGTACATCTCGCGCAGGGCCGCGTCCTTGTCGGTGACGTTGCGCAGGCCGAAGGCGATGGTGACCAGGTCGAAGCTGCCGTCGGGGAACGGCAGCTTCTCGGCGTTGCACTGCACGTACTCGAAGCCGCGGACGTTGCCGCGATCGGTCATGCGGTCGCGGCCGACGCGCAGCATCGCGCCGTTGATGTCGCCGAGGACCAGTTCGCCCTCGTCGCCGACGCGACCCTTCAGCAGCGCGGCGATGTCGCCGGTGCCGCCGGCGAGATCCAGCACGCGGTCGCCGGGGCGCACCTGCGCGGTGGCGACGAAGTAGCGTTTCCAGACTCGATGGATGCCGAGGCTCATCAGGTCGTTCATCAGGTCGTAGTTGCCGGCGACCGAGGAGAACACCTCGCCGACGAGCTTCTGCTTCTCGGCGACGGGTACGTCGCGGAAGCCGAAATGGGTGGTGCCCTGCCCGGGCGACTCGGGCGACGATTCGGAGGACGCTGGGGGTTTCTTGGGCTTGCTCATGGCGGCAGTTTAACCCGCCGGCCGGCGGCATCCGGCGCCAACCATCGAGCACGCTCACCCGGCCCGCTCACATCGGTTTCTTCACCATCCGCCAGAAGATCGCCAGCACGCTGAGGAACGCGGGCCAGCCCAGCCAGAACCACCAGCGCATGACCCGGAAATAGGCCGGCGGCTGGGGCGCGCCGGTGGCCGCCGCGACGCGGGCCAGGTCGCGGGCGCGCAGTTGCAGGCGCAGCACCGGCAGCCAGCAGGCGCCGATCACGAAGAACAGGATCAGCGCGGTCTTCAGCCAGAACATCGACAGCGGCATGCCGGCCATCCGCGCCAGCCACAGTCCGCTTGCGAACTGCACGATCACCGCCGGCGCGGTGAAGCAGGCGTCGGCGATGACCACGGTGCCGGCGGTGGCGGCGATCTCGCGGGCGTCGCCGCGGCGATGCGCCATCCACAGGAAGAACGCGATGCCCAGCCCGGTGCCGAACGGCAGCGCCGCCAACGCGCGCAGCATCGACGTGCCGCCCTACGAACCCGTAGCCGAATACACCACCGACGGCCGCAGCGCGACCGCCGACAGCGGCAGCGCGGCCAGCGCTTCGTCGAAGCGGTGTTGCGATGAACGCGCCGTCGGCGGGCAGGCCCAGCGCGGAGATCTGCACGAAGCGACGCACGCCGGCATCCACGCAGGCGCGCGCCAGCTGCGCGATGCGCGTCGAACGCCCGATCGCCAAACAACGCACGGCATCGGCTGGGGCATGCCTTTCAAAGCATCCCATTCAAAGCGTGTCATCCAGAGCATGTCATCCAAGACATGTCATCCAGAACTCGAACGCCGTCACACCCGCCACCGCACAATGTGCGCATGGACACCGAATCACCGCACCGTCCGCACGGATGCGCATGCGTTTCGCGAAAAAGCCACGGATTCATGACGAATCGTCATTGGAACCGCGCAGCGTCTTCGACAACGCTTCGGTCGCCCGCACATGCAGGCGCCCCGTGCGGGACATGCGTTCAGAAGCAGAATTTCCCGCGTGCGCAGCGCGCGGCGATCCATGCGCGCAACCATCATCGGCGCCACCCATCAACCTACTTGAAGGATCAAGTACATGCGCTCGCATCTCAAGGCCACCGCACTATCGCTCTGCATCGCCGCCGCCATCGGCGTCGCCTCCAGCAAGCCCGCCCATGCCGCAAGCCCGGCGGATTCCGCGCCGGTTACCGTCTCCGATCTGATCTACACGCCGGAAGAAATGTTCGGTTTCGACATCGAACGCTATCTCGCGAAGCGCGCTCCGCATCTTCGCGGCCAGAGCGAAGCGATTTCGCACTGGGCCGGCTACAGCAGCATCAGTCCGAAAGTGCTCATCGCCTTGATGGAACAGCAATCCGGCATCGTCACGCGCAATCGCATTCGCGGCAATGCGATGACCCGTCCGTTCGGAAAGCTTTCGCGCCGCAACGGCTTCAGCCAACAGGTCGAAGATGTCGCGGAACAGTTGCGGGTCATCGTGTACTCGCAGCGCGACGCCGAGATCCTGGCGAAGGCGCAGGGCAAGGTGGCCGTCGCCCATAATCCGCTGCGGACGCTGTATCAGAATACTGGCGAAAGCGCGTCCAGCGCGGCGCTGCTGGGTCAGGCGCAGTTCGCCGCGACCTATGGCGCATTGTTCAACGAAACCTGGGGCGCCAAGGCCAAGCCGAGCCTCGTCGACCGCGATGTGGTCGCGTTGGCCGGTCCCGCGAGCGGCTTCCTGCGGCTGCCGTATCCGGTCGGGGCTTCGTGGCATGTGGGTGGCGCGCATACCAACACCGGCAGCGGCAGCTATCCGATGTCCTCGCTCGACATGTCGCTCGGCGGCGGCTGGGGCAGCAATCAGAGCGGCGTGCGCGTGTCGTCGTCGGCCAGCGGCACCTTCAAGCGGCATTCGTCCTGTTTCGCCGAAATCGTGCACAGCGGCGGCTGGTCCACCACTTACTACCACATGATGAATCTGCAGTACGCGACCAACGCCGTCGTGGCCCGGAGCGTCTTCATCGGCAATCCGGCCAACACCCAGGCGCAGGCGCTGTGCAACGGCGGCAGTTCGACCGGCCCGCACCAGCACTGGTCGCTGAAACTCAACGGCAGCCATTACCACCTGAATCAGGTCACGCTGTCGGGGTATCTGATCACCGCGACCGGCACCAGTTACGACACGAACTGCAGCCGCTTCTACCTCGTCAAGAATGGCTTGAAATACTGCTCCAGCTATATCGTCAACAACCCGTAAGCGATGCCTGCGGCGTAGCATCGCGAGCCGCCGCATCACCAGCGACTGCTCCGGAAACGGGGCAGTCGCTGCGTCGCGCATATCGCGCTCGCGTTTTCCCGACAGGATCCGGTCAGAGGATGTAACGACTCAGATCCGGATCCTGCACCAGTTCGCCAAGGTGCAGATCGACGTAAGCGCGGTCGATGGTCACCGTGGTGCCGCCGCGATCCGGCGCTTCGTAACTCAGCGTATCGAGCAGCCGTTCGAGGATCGTATGCAGCCGCCGCGCGCCGATGTTCTCCTGGCGTTCGTTGACCGTGGCCGCGATCTCGGCCAGACGTTCGACGGCGTCCGCGGTGAACGACAGTTCGACGCCTTCGGTCTTCAGCAGTTCGACGTATTGCAGCGTCAGCGAGGCCTTGGGCTCGGTGAGGATGCGCACGAAATCGTCCTTGCCCAGCGCGCCTAGTTCCACGCGGATGGGGAAGCGCCCCTGCAGCTCCGGGATCAGATCGCTGGGCTTGGCGAGATGGAACGCGCCGCTGGCGATGAACAGGATGTGGTCGGTCTTCACCGCGCCGTATTTGGTGCTGACCGTCGAACCTTCGACCAGCGGCAGCAGATCGCGCTGCACGCCTTCGCGGCTGACGTCGGCGCCGTGGCTTTCGGAACGCTTGGCGACCTTGTCGATTTCGTCGATGAAGACGATGCCGTGCTGTTCGCAGGCGTTGATCGCGGCTTCGCGCACGTCGTCCTCGTTGACGAGTTTGCCGGCTTCCTCCTCGATCAGCTGCACGCGCGCGGCGCGGATCGTGAGTTTGCGGGTGTGGGTCTTGCCGCCGGACAGGTTGGAGAACATCTGCCGCAGCTGCTGGCCCATCTCTTCCATGCCCGGCGGCGCCATGATGTCCACGCCGACGTTCACCGCGGTGTCGATCTCGATCTCGCGGTCGTCCAGCGCGCCTTCGCGCAGCTGTTTGCGGAATTTCTGCCGGGTGTCGGCGGATTTGTCGGTCGCGGTGCCGGCGCTGCTCTCGCCGCTGCCGACATCCAGCGTCGCGGTGCCTGCGCTGGCCTCCGCGCCGAAGCCGAAACCGCCGGCGGCCTGCCGTTTCGGCAGCAGCGCATCAAGGATGCGGTCCTCCGCGCGCGCCTCGGCCTGCGCGCGCACGCGGGCTTTGGCCTGTTCGCGATACATCTTCACCGCGGTGTCGGCCAGATCGCGGATGATCTGTTCGACATCCTTGCCGACATAGCCGACTTCGGTGAAGCGCGTGGCCTCGACCTTTACGAACGGCGCGTTGGCCAGCGTCGCTAGGCGGCGCGCGATCTCGGTCTTGCCGACGCCGGTGGGGCCGATCATCAGGATGTTCTTGGGCATCACTTCGTTGCGCAGCGCATCGTCGAGCTGCATCCGCCGCCAGCGGTTGCGCAGCGCGATGGCGACCGCGCGCTTGGCGGCGCTCTGGCCGACGATGTGGCGATCGAGTTCCTGCACGATTTCGCGCGGGGTCATCGTGCTGTTGGCGTGTTCGGGTTTGTTGGGCATGAGAATTTTTCGTAGGAGCGGCTTCAGCCGCGATGATTTTGTGGGAGCGACGGAAGTCGCGAAGGGTCGCGGATACTTCTATCGCGACTTCCGTCGCTCCCACAGAAGCGATTCAAAGCTCTTCGACGACGATGTTGCGGTTGGTGTAGATGCAGACATCGCCGGCGATGTTCAGCGCCTCGACCGCGATGCGGTTCGCGTCCAATTCGGTATGCGCCAGCAGCGCGCGCGCAGCGGAGAGCGCGTACATGCCGCCGGAGCCGATCGCGACCAGTCCGTCCTCGGGTTCGATCACGTCGCCGGTGCCGCTGATGATCAGCGACGTTTCCTTGTCGGCCACCGCCAGCAACGCTTCGAGCTTGCCGAAGCGGCGCTCGGTACGCCAATCCTTCGCCAGTTCGACCGCGGCGCGGGTGAGTTGGCCGTGTTTTTCCAGCTTCGATTCGAACAGCTCGAACAGCGTGAACGCATCGGCGGCGGCGCCTGCGAAACCGGCCAGTACCTGGCCGTCGCGGCCGAGCCTGCGGACCTTGCGCGCGTTCGATTTCATCACCGTGTGGCCAAGCGTCACCTGGCCGTCACCGGCCACGACCACGCGGCCGTTGCGGCGCACCGACACGATAGTGGTGGCGTAGAAGACATTGGGGTTGTGGCTGGGATCCATGGAACTTCCTGCGGCTCGAAGCGGGCGTCCAACGGTTGTGGGGACGCCGTCCGCGGGACGCAAGGGATGACGAATGGGGCAGGACGCAGCCTGTGGGCATGCGTTCCGGCGGGGTCTCGCATTCGGGTCATCGGCGGGAAAAGCAAATCCCCCCTGCCCCCCTTTTTCAAAGGGGGGAAAAGCAAATGCATTCGCGAGTTGCATGCGTGCGGATCGCTCTGCGTGGTCGAATGCTGCGCCGATCAGGCAGTGCGCAGACTTCAGAGGGCACTGCGCTTCACCGCCCTTGCTTCGCCGCGCTTCCTTCATCGCCTTTGCTTTGCCGCTCTTGCTTCGCCCCCTTTGAAAAAGGGGGCTACGGGGGATTTGCTTTTGGATGTCATGCGTCCTGAGTCAACAGGCCGAAGCCGCGGAAACGTCTCGCGATGTCGAGCCGAATGCAAAGCAGCGGCCTGAAGGCCGCTCTACGGAAAGCGATACAGAAACAATCGGAAAAACGATACGAAAAGCGACAGGGCTTCAGCTTTTCCGCTTCGCCCGCGGATGCGCGCCGTCGTACACCTTCGCGAGGTGCTGGTAATCCAGATGCGTGTAGATCTGGGTCGTCGCGATGTCGGCATGGCCCAGCAGCTCCTGCACGCCGCGCAGGTCGCCGGACGACTCCAGCACGTGGCTGGCGAAAGAATGCCGCAGCAGATGCGGATGCACGCGCTTGAACAGACCCTGGCGCTGCGCGAGCCGCTGCAGGCGGATCTGCACTGCGCGCGGGGTGATGGTGGCGCCGCCGCGGCCCGGAAACACCGGCGCGCCGGGCTGGCCCTGCGACTCGCGCCGCCAATCCTCCAGCGCCTTGCGCGCGTGCGAACCGACCGGGACGCTGCGCTGTTTGCTGCCTTTGCCGAGCACGGTGACCAGACCGTCGGCGAGATCGAGATCGCGCCAGCGCAGCGCGCACAGTTCGCTCAGGCGCAGGCCGGAGCTGTAGAACAGTTCGAGGATCGCGCGATCGCGCACGCCCAGCGGCGCGTCGGTCGGCAGCTCGACCAGTTGCACCGCTTCGTCGACATCCAGCACCTGCGGCAGTTTGCGCGGCGCTTTCGGCGCGCGGATGCCGGCGGCGGGACTGGCGGCGATGCGCCCGTGTTTCAGCAGCCATTGATAGCAGCTGCGGCAGGCGGACAGGCGCCGCTGCAGGCTTTTGGGCGACAGGCCGCGGCGGTGTTCGGCGGCGATGAACGCGCGCAGTTGTTCGGTGTGGACGGTCGCGAGATCGTTGATGCCCTGCGTCGCCGTCCACGCGACCAGCGCATCGAGATCGCGGCGATAGGCGTCGAGCGTATGCGCGGACATGCGCCGCTCGATCTGCAGATGCGACAGGAAATCCTCGACGTGCGGCGAGGCGGTCACGTCATCCGTCCGCGTCAGCCGTGCGCATGTCCAGCATCGGCGCGCGCATCCGAGCCTGCATCGGAGAACCGTCGCATCGCGGTCTCGAAAGCTTCGCCCATCATCCGCAGGAACAGCGTGCCCATGCCGGGAAAGAAACGATTGGCGTCGCGGCTGCCGACCGCGAGCAGACCCAGGCCCGGCAGCGGCAGCAGCGCGCTGCTGGCCACGTCCTCGGCGCGCATGCCGTACAGCAGCGCGTTCTTCTCGGGCTGCAGGCGGCCGCAGATCGGCTCGCCGTCCTTCATGCAATCGCGGAACGGCGCAAGCCGGGCGTCGTCTTCGGCGAGCGTCTGCAGCCATTCGTTGTCTTCGAGACCCGCGACCTGTGCAGCATTACCGTTTGAGAACAGCACCATCCGCACCAGATCGCCGTTGAAATCCTCCGCCAGCGTCGCGGCCATCGCGCGCGCGGTGTCGGCGGCGCTGTTCTGTTTCATCAGCGCGAGCGTCAGTTGATGGGTGCGCACTGCGAGGCGTTCGTTCTCCTGCGCGTTGCCGAACAGCTCATGCAGGCGCCGGGTCAGCTCGCGATTCTTGTCGCGCAGGATCTCCAGCTGGTAACTCGCCAGCGACGCCGCCGAGCCCTGCTCGCGCGGCACCACCAACGTCAATGCCAGATCGGGGAACTGCTGCAGGAAAGCAGGATGCCGGCGCAGCCATGTCGCGATTTCGTGCGCGCCGAGTTTTTCCTGCGCCTGCCGGTCGAACTTGTCGGTCATTGCCACCATTCCCCTTCGAATACGAATGCGGTCGGGCCGGACATCGCGATCTGCGTGCCGTCCTCCGGCCACGCGATCTTCAACGTGCCGCCGGGCAATTCCACCGCGACCTCGCGATCGATGCGACCGCGGCGCATCAGCACCGCGGCGGCCGCGCAGGCGCCGCTGCCGCAGGCCAGGGTTTCGCCGACGCCTCGCTCGAAGACGCGCAGTTTGATGCGATCGCGGGCGACGACTTCGGCGAAACCGACGTTCACCGATTCCGGAAACGCCGCGTGCCGCTGCAGCGCCGGGCCGAGCGTCGCCACCGGCGCAGCATCGACATCGTCCACTTCGATGACCGCATGCGGGTTGCCCATCGACACCGCACCGAAGCGCAGCGGCTGGCCGTCGAGTTCAACCGTGTATTCATCGTGCGCGGTATCGAAGCCGGCCGGCGGCGCGAAGCGCGGCACGCCCATCGCGATGCGGTAGTGATGCAGATCCAGCACGTCCACGGCATGGGTGCCGGCGGGGCTGTCGAGCTCGAAATGGCCGGCGAGGCACCGTTCGGCATCGAGTTCGACGCTGTCGCGCAGTATCCACGCGGCGACGCAGCGCGCGCCATTGCCGCACTGCTGCGACGACGAGCCATCGGCATTCCAGATGCGATAGGACGCGGCGGCGCCAAGACTGCGCGGCGGCTCGATGGTCAGGATCTGGTCGCAGCCGACGCCGGTGTGGCGGTCGGCCAGGGCGCGACAGAGCTCGGGCGTCGGCGGCGCGGGAGCGCGGCGCAGGTCGAGCACCACGAAATCGTTGCCGGCGCCGTGCATTTTGGTGAAGCGCAGGAGCACGCGCGACGCGGTGTTCATTTCGACGCGGCGTTCATTTCAATGGACGGGCGTGCCGTCGGCCGGCGGCGGCGGCGTGGCGGCGTCCGCGGCGGGCGGCGCAGTCTCGACCGCGGGTGCGGGCGCTTCGGCCGGCGCTTCGACGGCAGGCGCTTCGACCGCAGGCGCGGCGGGCGGGTCGTCGGTCAGCACCAGCGGACCTTTGTTGCCGCAGCCGGACAGAGCCAGCGGCAGCGCGATCGCGAAGGCGGCGGAAACGAAAAAAACGGGGCGTCGGTTCATGCGCGCAGTGTAGCCGCCGTGGCCCTTGGACGGAATGCAGACGCAAGGCGTCCGCGTTCAGGCCGGCGGTTCAGGCGGAGGGCTCGGGGCGCAGCCACAGCCAGGTGGCGACTACGGCCATGATCGCGGTGCCGGTGGCGGCCATCCACAATTTCGGCACGGTGAAGAACATCACCGCCGCGCAGGCGCCCATCATCATGGTCGCCAGCCATTTCGCGCGGCGGCCGACCGCACCCTGCGCCTGCCAGTCGCGGATCATCGGCCCGAACCGGCGATCCGCGAGCAAGCGCGCATGCAGGCGCTGCGATCCGCGCGCGGCGGCGAAGGCCGACAACAGCACGAACGGCACCGTGGGCAGCCCCGGTAAGACGATGCCGATCGCGCCCAGCGCCAGACTGGCGTAGGCCAACAGCCACCACAGCCAGCGCGTGCATCGGGGCGCCTGCTGCGGTGGCGCCTGCTGCGGTCCCTGCGGCGGTGACGGCATGGGTGCGGCGACGCCTGCCCGCGAACGGGCAGGCGAAGAGACTTACTCCGCGGCCTTGGGCACGGTCACGCCCAGCTGGTCGAGCATGAAGGCATACATTTCTGCCTGCTCGCGGTAGCGGCGGAAGCGTCCCGACTTGCCGCCGTGGCCGGCATCCATGTTCGTGCGGAATACCACCGGATACTGCGAGGTATTGAGGTCGCGCAGGCGGGCGACGTACTTCGCCGGCTCCCAGTACTGCACCTGCGAATCCCACAGCCCGGTGCCGACGAACATCGCCGGATAGGCCTGCTTCGACAGATTGTCGTAGGGCGAGTACGACAGCATGTAGTCGTAATACTTCTTCTTTTCCGGGTTGCCCCACTCGTCGTATTCGTTGGTGGTCAGCGGGATGGTCGGATCGAGCATGGTGGTGACCACGTCCACGAACGGCACCTGCGACAGGATCGCCCGGTATTTGTCGGGCGCCATGTTCGAGATCGCGCCCATCAGCAGGCCGCCGGCGCTGCCGCCGTAGGCCGCGACGCGGTCCTTGGCGGCGTAGCCCTGGGCGACGAGCGCATCGGTGACGTCGATGAAATCGGTGAAGGTGTTCTTCTTGTTGAACAGCTTGCCGTCGTCGTACCACTTGCGGCCCATTTCCTGGCCGCCGCGGATGTGGGCGATGGCGTAGACCATGCCGCGATCGAGCAGGCTGACGTTGGTGACGCTGAAACCCGGATCGCTGGAGCTGCCGTAGCTGCCGTAGGCGTACTGCAGCATCGCCGCGGTGCCGTTGCGCTCGAAGCCTTTTTTGTAGACCAGCGACACCGGCACCTTCACGCCGTCGCGGGCCGTGGCCCAGACGCGCTCGGTCGCGTACTTCGACGCGTCGTAGCCGATCACCGGCTGTTGTTTCAGCGTGCGGCGCTCGCCGGTGACGACGTTGAGTTCGTAGGTGGTCGCCGGCGTGGTCAGCGAGGTATAGCCGTAGCGCAGCCACGGCGTATCGGCCTCGGAATTGGTCGAAAAGCCCATCGAATACGCGGGCTCGTCGGCCTTCACGTATTCCTCGCCATCGGGCTTGAGCAGGCGGATGCGCTCCAACCCCTCGGACCGTTCGGCGATCGCGGTGAAGCCGTCGAACAGCTCGTAGCCGTCGATGAACACGTCGTCGCGGTGCGCCACCCATTCCTTCCACTCGCGACGCGAGGTGGCGCCGCTGTCGGCGGTCATGAGTTTGTAGTTGGCGGCGGGCTTGCCGTCGGCGCCCGGCGCATTGGTGTGGATCACCCAGCGCCCGCCCAGGTGATCCGCGTCGTATTCGACGTCGCGTTCGCGCGGGGCGAGCACGGTGAAGGCCTGCGGGTCGGCGGCCGGCGCGCAGCGCATTTCGCTGGACACCGTGCTTTCCACGGTGATGCAGATGTAACCGTCGTCGCGGGTGCGGCCGATACCCATGTAGAAGCTGTCGTCCTTTTCCTCGTAGACCAGCACGTCGGCGCTGGCCGGCGTGCCCAGCACGTGCTTCTTCACGCGCACGCTGAGCAGGGTTTCGGCATCGTTCTCGACGTAGAACAGGGTCTTGTTGTCGTCGGCCCAGACCAGATTGGCCGATACGCCCTTGATCTCGTCCGGATACAGCTCGCCGGTTTCCAGATTCTTGAAGCGCACGGTGTACTGGCGACGGCCGTTGTCGTCCTCGGCGTAGGCGAGGCGGGTGTTGTCCTGGCTCACGGCCATGTCGCCGACGCTGTAGTAGTTCTTGTCCTTGGCCAGGACGTTCACGTCCAGCATCACCTGCTCGTCCTGGCTCTGGCTGCCGTCGGCCGCGGCCCTGGCGCGCAGATAGACCGGATAATCCTTGCCGGCCTGGAAACGGGTGAAGTACCACCAGCCGCGCTCGCGGTAGGGCACCGAGTCGTCGTCCTGCTTGATGCGGCCGACGATCTCGCTGTAGAGCGTCTCCTGCAGCGGCTTGAGCGGCGCCATCAGTTGATCGGCGTAGGCGTTCTCGGCGTTGAGATAGCCCAGCATCGCCTTGTCCTCGCGCTTGTCGTCGCGCAGCCAGTAGTACTCGTCGCTGCGCGTCGCGCCGTGCGGCGCCTTGACGGTATGCGGCTTTTTGGCGGCGTCGGGCGGGGTGGGCAGGTCGGCGGAGAGGGTGGTCAGGGGCAGGGTCATCAGCAGCGCAAGCGGAAGCAATCGGGAGGACATGATGAAGGACTCGGGCCGGAGCGGTAAGACCAAAGGGCGCGGGTGGGGACACCCGGCACGGAGAAGCGCCTGCGCAGCATAGACCGCAACCGTTCCACGCCCCTCTGCCATCGGTCACGGCCGGCCGGGGAGTGCGCCATCACGACGGTGGACATGGCGGTCGCGCGTCGGCAGGTCGCGTATCGGCAGCCGGCAGAATCGCAGGCTGCGCCTGCATCGATCCACTGGAACGAACAGCAAAGCCCGGAGCGCCTCCCGCCCCGGATCTTCCAGACGCTAAACGCGAAACCGCAGACGATCGCGCGGATGGCACCGGGTCATGCGGTCCTGGCGACGTTGCCGAGCGCCGGGCCGCCTTGCGTCGGCGACGACGGTTCCTGCGACTGCGTCAGCGCACGCGCCTCGGTCAGCGCCTGCGCGCGGCCCAGACTTTCCGCCGCCGGCTGTTGCTGCGCCTGCGCTAGGTCGGTGTGACTGCTGAACATCGGCTCGCGGCCCAAGCCGCCCGGCGCGTAGGCGACCATGACGTTGCCATTGTGGAGGCCGACGTAATCGACCTGCTTCACCGAAGGGTTGGCCGCCATGTCCCGGTATGCGGAAGCGCTGACGTTATCCAGCGAACGGGCATCCTGGATGCTGCCTGCCAAGCCGTCGCGAATACGCATGTAATCGGCATGGCCCGGGTGACCCGGCGTGCGGGCATCGTATTGCGCGCGGCTGTCGTCGATAGGCGCGGGACTCGGCCCGGGGCTCGGCATCGGGATGGGTTCGAGCGACTCGTATTGGCCGTTGCGCTTGACAGCAGGCTCGTCCAGCACGGGGTAACCGTGCGTGCGCAGCGCCTCGATCTCTTTCTGGCCGGTCATGCGGTTGTCGAGACCCGGTTCCAGTTTCCACGGGAAGTCGTGGACCGCGACGCCCATCACTTCGCTCAACGTCCGATAAGCCGCATTGCTGTTGACGGTATCGCCGGACATCTTGAACCCGTAACTCGGGTAATCGCGATCCAGCGCATTGAGCGGATCCTTGGCCGCGACGGCAGCGTTCCAGCGCGCCAGCACCTCCTCTTTGCCCGCGGACAGCATGGTCTTGTGATCCTGCCCTTCCTGGATGAACGTCGCGCCGTTGGCGTTGGCGTCGATGGATTTCGCGTACTCGGCATCGTGCGCGAAATGCCAGACGCGCAGCGAGTGCTTCTGTTCGTCGGTGCCGATCGGGATGAATTCGCCCGTCTTCCGGTCAGTGGCCAAGCCGTGTATTTCGGCAAGCGCGCGCCCCTCGCCATCGCGCAACACGAGGAAATTGTGGCTGGCGGCACCCGCCACTCCGAGCGAACGCGCTTCGATCGAATACTGTTCTTCTTTTCCGTTCGGCATCGCCGTCAACGCTCCCTTGCATGCGGCTTGGCTACGCCGCCTTTCGATCCGCAGTGATCGCTCGACCTGTCAACGGCAGGCGGCGGCTCCACCATCATCCCCTTATTTCGACGACAGGCACTGCCGCATCCGTGCGTCGAACTCGACGAACGCCTGATCGACGCCCAGGTCCATGAAATAAGGACCCGCTCCCTTGATCCGCATGCGCACGTCGTTCGACGCCAGGTTGTGCTGCACGCTGACCCGGAAGCCGCCGATGTTGTCGTCGTCGAAATCGCCGGTTTCGATCACGCCGCGACCGGCATCGCGCAGGGTAACGCGGATGTTCCACAGCTCGTTCTTGTCGTGCAGCGAACGCACGCTGCTTTCGACGCACGAGAACACCGCTTCGGCATCGATGCCCGCCGGGACGGGCAACGACCCGGCGGAGGCAGGCGCTTTCATTGGCGTATTGCTCATCACGCACCCCGTCAGCGAAAACAGAAAGGCGAACCCCAGGATAGATGTTGGAACCCATGCAATCGGCATGATGGATCTCCTGTTGTTCAGCATAATGGGGCTCCTGTTGTCCCGCGTCATCCCACGACCAGCCGCACCCGCGCGAAGTTGCGCTTGCCCACCTGCAGCACGCCTTCGAACCCCGGCGCGAACTGCGTCGCCGGGTCTTCGACCACCTCGCCGTCGACCTTCACTGCCCGCTCCTTGAGCTTGCGGCCGGCTTCGGCGTTGCTGGGGGTGATGCCGGCGGCGGTCAGCAGCGCGGCGATGCGGATGCCTTCGGCCGGGATGGTCACGTCCTGCAGCGCCAGCAGGGTCATGTCGCCCTGGCCGCTCACCGCGGCCTGCCAGCCGGCAATGGCGGTTTCTGCGGCGGCGGCATCGTGGAAACGGGTCGCGAGTTCGCGGGCGAGGCGCAGCTTCACGTCGCGCGGGTTGAGTTGCCCGCCTTCGATATCGGCCTTCAATCGGCTCGCTTCATCGATGCCGATCTCGAAGCTCAGCAGCTCGATCCAGCGCCACATCAGCGGGTCGCCGATCTTCATGGTCTTGTTGACGATGTCGATGGCCGGCTCGTTGATGCCGATGTAGTTGCCCAGCGATTTCGACATCTTCGCCACGCCGTCCAGGCCTTCCAGCAGGGGCATGGTCAGCACGATCTGCGGCGGCTGGCCGAAGTGCTCCTGCAGGCCGCGGCCCATGAGCAGGTTGAACTTCTGGTCGGTGCCGCCCAGCTCCACGTCGGCCTTCAGCGCCACCGAGTCGTAGCCCTGCACCAGCGGGTAGAGGAATTCGTGGATGGCGATGGACTGCTGCGCGGCGTAGCGCTTGGCGAAGTCGTCGCGTTCCAGCATGCGCGCGACCGTGTGCTGGCCGGCGAGCCTGATCATGTCGGCCGCGCTCATCTTGCCGAACCATTCGCTGTTGAAGCGCACCTCGGTGCGGTCCTTGTCCAGCACCTTGAACACCTGATCGGCGTAGGTCTCGGCGTTGGCCAGCACGTCCTCGCGGGTCAGCGGCTTGCGGGTGACGTTCTTGCCGGTGGGGTCGCCGATCATCCCGGTGAAGTCGCCGATCAGAAAGATCACCTGATGCCCCAAGTCCTGGAACTGGCGCATCTTGTTCAGCAGCACGGTGTGGCCGATGTGCAGATCGGGCGCGGTGGGGTCGAAACCGGCCTTGATCCGCAGCGGGCGGCCGCCGGCCTCGAACGCGGCGAGGCGGGTCTGCAGCTCCTCGCGCTTGAGGATTTCGTCGGCGCCGCGCGCAATGAGGTCGAAAGCCGGGCTGGGGGCGTCAATGGACATGGGAAGTCAAACCGTGAACCTGTAGGGGAAGAAGGAGCCGCGAAGGTGACGCAGCCTGCAGTTCAGAGGCCGCAAGCATGAACGGGGCGTTAAAGTCTAGTTAAACCGAAATGTCGAAAAAAACCAAGCCTGTCAAGCATTTGACGCATTCTTTTCGAGTCAACTATGGTACCCGTCTTGGCCGTCCCGACTGGGGAATCCGTTCAATGACATCACCGTCGAGTCGCACCCTGCGTAATCGCCTCGTTCGCCTGCGCAATCTGCATCAGGCCACCGAGCAGGAAGCCAACCAGATCCTGCCCGAAAACGGCGCCGCCCAGGGCTTCAACGGGCGCTGGACCCGCCGCCAGTGGGCGCAGGCCAGCCTGGTCGCCACCATGGTCGCGCTGCTCGGCGCCATCGTCCCCGGCTTCGACACCGTGCTGCAGCCCACGCCGGCCACGCCCATCCAGACCCTGTCGCTGAAACTCCCGCCGCTGTCGCTGGCGCGGCAGAAGGGCAATCTTGGCGACAGCTGGCAGGCGGTCACCGTCCGCCGCGGCGCATCGCTCAAGCATCTGTTCGAAGAATTGGGCATCCCCGCCGCCGAACTGGAGCGCGTGCTGGCGCATCCGGGCGCGAAGGCCGCGATCGGCCAGGTCACCCCGAAGACCCAGCTCTCGGTGGATCTGCCGATCAACGGCAAGCTGCGCGCGCTGCGCTTCGTGCGCGGCGACGGCCAGCGCATCCAGCTGGAACTCACCGGCGACGGCGTGCGCGAGACCCTGCTGCGCCGCGATGTCGACGTGCGCACCGTGGTGCTCAGCGGCAAGGTCGGCGGCTCGCTGTTCCGTTCGGCGCGCAAGCTCGGACTGAGCGGCGCCCACCTCGACCAGCTCACCGACGAAATCTTCAAGTACGACATCGACTTCGATTCCGACCTCGATGCCGACGATCTCTTCAGCGTGGTGGTCGACCAGATGTGGGTCGACGGCGAACTGGAGAAGACCGGCGCGGTGCTGGCCGCGGCCTTCACCATCGACGGCAAGCTGCACACCGGCTTCCGCCACGTCCGCAACGGCAAGCCCGAGTACTTCACCTCCGACGGCCGGCCGCTGAAGAAGAGCTTCATCCGCATGCCGATCCCGTACGCCCGGCTGAGCTCCAGCTTCGGCGCGCGCAGGCACCCGGTGCTGGGTCGCATGCGCATGCACAAGGGCGTGGACTATGCCGCCGGCACCGGCACGCCGATCCAGGCCGCCGGCGACGCGCGCGTGCACTCGGTCGGCTGGCAGGGCGGCTACGGTCGCGCGGTGGTGCTGGACCACGGCCGCGGCTACACCACCCTCTACGGCCACATGTCGCGCTTCGGCAACATCCGCCCGGGCCAGCGCATCCCGCAGGGCACGGTCATCGGTTACGTCGGCAGCACCGGCATGTCCACCGGCCCGCACCTGCACTACGAATTCCGGATCAACGGCGTCCACCGCAACCCGCTGTCGATCACCATGCCGCCGCCGGAGCCGCTGCGCGGCGCCGAGCTGGCGAGCTTCCGCACCGAGACCCAGCGCGCCATGACCAAGATCCGCACGGTCGAGAACATCGTGTTCCCGGACGCGGTGCAGACGCCGGAAAAAGCGCTGGCGATCGCGCTGGAAACCACCCCGGGCCGCAAGCCGCGCAAGAAGGGCTGAGTCCGCGCGCCGGATAGCCGCACGCTTGCCGGTCGCGACTGGCAAGCCCGGTCGT
>JAZKFJ010000006.1:69815-91484 GCA_040386495.1 Pseudomonadota bacterium | reverse complement strand
ACGACCGACACCCCCAATCCTGATATCCCCAACTCCGATCCAGACCTCTTCCTGGGCATGATCTCCGGCACCAGCGCCGACGGGATCGACGTGGCCATCGCCCGCTTCCATGACGCCCGAACCGACTGCGCGCCGCGCGCCGAAGTGCTGTTCGGCCACACCTATCCCTGGGATGCCGATCTGCGGGCCGTGCTGGTCGAGCTGGGCCAGCACGCGCCGAAGCTGACCCTGGACGAGATCGGCGAACTGGACGTGCGCATCGGCGCGGCGTTCGCCGCCGCCGCCGCGCAGGCGATCCTCGACAGCGGCGTGCGACACGCGGATATCGCCGCGATCGGTTCGCACGGCCAGACCCTGCGCCATCGTCCCGACGGCCGCCGCGGCGATGGCGTGCACCGCTTCACGCTGCAACTTGGCGACGCGAGCGTGATCGCCGAGACCACAGGGCTCCGCACCGTCGCCGATTTCCGGCGTCGCGATGTCGCCGCCGGCGGCCACGGCGCGCCGCTGCTGCCCGCGCTGCATGCGGCGCTGCTGTCCTCGCCCACCGAGGACCGCGCGGTGCTGAATCTCGGCGGCATCGCCAATCTCACCCTGCTGCCGGCGCAGTGCGGCGAATCGGAAGGCCATGGCGTGCGCGGCTTCGACACCGGCCCGGCGAATGGACTGATGGACGCCTGGTGCCTGCGTCACACCGGCGCCGGCTTCGACCGCGGCGGCGCGTTCGCCGCGGGCGGGCGGGTGGACGATGCGCTGCTGGCGCGACTGCTCGATGAACCCTGGTTCGCGCTGCCGCCGCCGAAATCGACCGGCCGCGATCAGTTTCACCTGGGCTGGGTCGAATCGAAACTCGGCGGCGGCGAATCGCCGGCCGACGTGCAGGCGACGCTGCTGGCATTGACCGCGCGCACCGTCGCCGACGCCCTGCGCGCCACCCTGCCCGGCGCCGTGCGGGTGATCGGCTGCGGCGGCGGCGTGCACAACCCGGCGCTGATGCGCGCGCTGGCCGAGGCGCTGCCGGGCATCGCGGTGGAGTCCACCGCGGCGCACGGCATCGATCCGGATGTGGTCGAAGCGCTGGGCTTCGCCTGGCTGGCGCGACAGACGGTGCTGGGGCGACCGGGCAACCTGCCCGGCGTCACCGGCGCGGCGGGGCCGCGGGTGCTGGGCGCGATCCATTCGCCGTAGGAGATTCTGTAGGAGGGCCTGTAGGAGGGCCTTCAGGCCCGAGCTCTGCAAAGATCGCGACCATCGTCTGGAAAAGCTCGGGCCTCAAGGCCCTCCTACTCTCAACCGCCGAGCTTCTTGCCCACCGGCACGTCCTGCAGGAAACGCTCCAGTTCGTTCGGATCGAACTGCGCGGGCGGCAACTCGGCCTCCGCAGGCGGCGGCGGATCGCCGATCCGTCCGATCAGCGAGAACCCCGGATCGTTGGGCACGGTTTCCAGCGCCGCGATCACCGACTGCATCAC
Source organism: Pseudomonadota bacterium (assembly GCA_040386495.1). Lineage (GTDB taxonomy): Bacteria > Pseudomonadota > Gammaproteobacteria > Xanthomonadales > Xanthomonadaceae > Lysobacter_I. The sequence continues at coordinate 90,012 of JAZKFJ010000006.1, read as the reverse complement.
GTCCGACTCGGAGCCGTCGAAACGCAGCGCACCGCCCTCGCTGGCGTACAGCCCGCGCTCGATCAGATGCAGGATGGTCTCGTGCACGTCCCAGCCGTTGGTGCGCGCGACCTTGCGGATGCGTTCGGCCAGCACGGGATCGATATCGCGGAGGACGAGGTCGGTCATGGCGTCATGACGATACCGTGGCCGGCGCCGCTGCGGCGGCATTGGCGTTGCGCACCAGCCAGAAGCACAGCAGCAGCGCGGGAATGCCGATCAACGCGGTGCCGATGAAGAAGATCGCGTAGGCATCGAGCAGCGCATGCGATTTGGCTAGGCCGTCCACCGCCGCACCCGACAGGCCTTTGAGGAATTTGCCCGGCATCGCATAGAACGAACTCAACAGCGCGTACTGGGTGGCGGTGTAGCCGAGCGTGGTCAGACTGGACATGTAGCCGACCAGCGCCACGCCCGCGAAGCCGGCGCTGAAATTGTCGATCGCCATCACCGCGGAGAACACCTGCGGATCGGCGCCGTGGTGGGCGAGATAGGCGAAGGCGAGATTCGACGCCGGGCCGACCACCGCACCGATCATCAGCGTGGTGACGAAGCCCAGCCGCAGCGCGCACAGCCCGGCGACGACGATGCCGACCGTGGTCGCCACCCAGCCGACCGTGCCGCGCACGGTGCCGACCACGGCTTTGTCGATGCCGAGGTCGGTGTAGAACGGATTCGCCATCGGCCCCATCACGAAATCGGGCAATCGATAGAGACTGATCGCGAGCAGGATCAGCAGCGCGGCCTTGCCGTGATCGCGGAAGAACACGATGAACGGACCCGCCACAGCATCGAAAATACGCAGCAGTGGCCGCACGATCGGTCTGGACCAAGTGGCTTCCGGCACCGGACCCGACGGGGGCTTTACCAGCAGCCATACGATGGCAACAGACACCGGTATCGTCATCAACCACACAATGCTGACGTTGCCACCGAACAGCGGGATCAGTTGGGCAAAAGCAAAAATGCCGACAGGAAGCGCACAAAGCCACCTGACGACCATTGCATTCGATACTCCAAGCCTGCCACTGCGCGGATCGGGAATCTCGACCACGCTCGTATCCGAGCGGGTGGTCCGCGACTCCCTTGCGAACAACACCGCAAGCATGCCCAGCCCCATCAGCCCGGCGATGAGTTCGTACGACGCCACCCAGCCGATCTTCGCCGCGATCACCAGGATCCAGGCGTCGGTCAGCAGCAGTGCGAAGCGGTAGCCGAGCTGGTAGGCCGAGCTGAGCAGCGACAGTTCCTCGCCGTTGTCGGCGCTTTCGATCCGCCACGCGTCGATGACGATGTCCTGGGTCGCCGACGCGAACGCGGCGACCAGCGCCAGCGCCGCGAACGCGATCAATCCGCCCTGCGGGGTGAGGATCGCCATGCCGAACAGACCGATCGCGACCACCGCCTGCGCGAGGATCATCCAGCCGCGGCGGTGGCCGAGCAGTTTCCCCAGCACCGGCACGTCGACCTTGTCGATGATCGGCGCCCACAGGAACTTCATCGAATACATGATGCCGACCCACGACAGGAAGCCGATCGCGGTCAGCTCAGTGCCGCCCTCGCGCAGCCACAGGCCCATGGTGTTGCCGACCAGCATGAACGGCAGGCCGGCCGACAGGCCCAGCAACAGCATCACCGCGACCTTGCGCTGGCGCAGGCCGCGCAGCACGTCGCGCCAGCCGGGGCGTTTTTTCGGAGCCGCGGAGATTGTCGCGGCGGATTTCGGTGTCGCGTCGCTCATCCGGCGCGGCTCATACGGAATAATCCACGACGTAGGGCGCATGGTCGGAGAAGCGCGGATCCTTGTGGATCGCGCAGGCTTTCACCGCATCGCGCAGCGACGGGGTGATGAACTGGTAATCGATGCGCCAGCCCACGTCGTTGGCGCGGGCGGCGCCGCGCTGCGACCACCAGGTGTATTCCGCGGCGTCCGGACGCAACACGCGGAAGCTGTCCAGCCAACCCTGTTCGGGCGCTGCGATGCCGTCGCCGCAGGCATCGCCGATCTGGCCGTTCAGCCAGGCGCGTTCCGCAGGCAGACAGCCGGAGTTCTTCTGGTTCGAGGTCCAGTTCTTGATGTCGTTGCGCGCGCGGACGATGTTCCAGTCGCCGCACAGCACGTAATCGCGGCCGCTGTGCAGCCATTCGTCGAGGATGGGCTTGAGCCATTCCATCACTTCGAACTTGAAGCCCTGGCGCACGTCGCCGGACGATCCCGACGGGATGTAGAACGAGACCACGCTGAGGTTGCCGAAGCGGGCTTCGATGTAGCGACCCTCGTCGTCGAACGGCGCCCAGCCCAACGAAGTGCGCACCTCATCCGGCGGCCTGCGGGTGTAGATGCCGACGCCGCTGTAACCCTTCCTGGTGATGGCGTCCTTGAAGAACGCCCGGTAGCCGTCCGGAAGCAGCTCCGGCACGTGGAGCTGGTGCTCCTGCGCCTTCGTCTCCTGCACGCAGAGCACGTCGGCGTCCTGCGCGCGGAACCAGTCGAAGAATCCCTTGGTGGCCGCCGAACGCAGGCCGTTGGCGTTGAAACTGATGATGCGCATGAAAAACCGGAGAGGCCGTGTCGGAACGGGATCGGGCAAGAGTAACGGATTCGCGCCGGCTTGCATGGCTGCCGGCCGCGCTGCCGGGCCGGCTGCCGGCAGCGGGTTTATCATCGCGGCCTCCCCGCCGCGACGCACGCCCGTGACCGACCACCGCACCCGTTTCCTGCAGCTCGCGCTGCGCGTCGAAGCCCTGCGCTTCGGCGAATTCACGCTCAAATCGGGGCGGATCAGCCCGTATTTCTTCAACGCCGGGCGCTTCGACTCCGGCACCGCGTTGTCCACGCTGGCCGCTTGTTATGCCGATGCGGTGGACGCGGCGGGACACGGTTTCGATCTGCTGTTCGGGCCCGCGTACAAGGGCATCCCGCTGGCGACGGCGCTGGCCTGCGAATACGCCCGGCGCGGCCGCGATCTGCCATTGGCGTTCAACCGCAAGGAAGCCAAGACCCACGGCGAGGGCGGCACCCTGATCGGCGCGCCGCTGGCGGGCAAGCGTGTGTTGATCGTGGACGATGTGATCACCGCCGGCACCGCGATCCGCGAGGCGCTGACGCTGATCCGCGAGGGCGGCGGCATCCCGGCGGGGATCGCGATCGCGCTGGACCGGCAGGAAATCGCCGTCGAGAGCGCCTCGCCCGACAGCCGCGCACCCGGCGGCAGCGCGCCCGGCGGGCTTGGGCTGTCGGCGGCGCAGGCGGTCGCCGCCGAATCGGGAATTCCCGTGATCGCGGTCGCAGGTCTGGACGATCTGCTTGCATTCGCGGGCGAAAGCGCCGAACTTCTCGACCAGCGCGAGCGACTGTTGGCCTACCGGGCCCGTTACGGTTGCCGCACGTCCACCCAGAACGCGCCGACCGGGGGGTAGGCCTGAGATGTCTCCGCGAATGATGCCTGCGCCGATACCTGCGCGATCCCTGCCGCCCGCGATGTCGAATCGCCGGTGCCTGACCCTGCTCGCCTTCGGCCTTGCGCTGGGCGTGGCGTCGATCGCGAGCGCCCAGCAGAAACCCAAGGAACGGAAACTCTATTGCTGGGACGAAGGCGGGCGCCGGGTCTGCAGCGACGCGCTCCCGGCGTCGGCAGTGGGCCGCCAGCGCACCGAGTTCGATCCGAAGACCGGCACCAGCGTGAACCGGATGGCCCGCGAGATGACCCCGGAGGAGCGCTTACGCGCCGTCGCCGAAGAGGAAGCGCGCCGCACACAAGAGCAGCGCGCGCGCCGCGAGATGGCGATGGTGGTCTCCTACGACAACGAGGAAGACCTGAAGCGGTCCTTCAACAACCGCTTCGAACTGGTCGAGGAGTCGTTGAAGGGTTCGGAACTGGCGTTGACCAACCTGCATACCAGCCTGCTCAGCCTGCTGCGCCAGGCCAATGCGCTGGAGCTGGAATCCAAACCGGTCGGCAAGGTGCTGCGCAACAAGATCCTCACCCAGCACGCCGAATTGCAGGGGCTGCGGGCATTGAAGCAGCGCCAGGAAGCCGAACGCGCCAAGCTCAACGCCGAGTTCCAGGATGCGCTATCGCGCTATCGCGTGCTCAAGGGCGCGCAGCAGGGCACCGCGGCGGCGGCGGCGCCTGCGCCTGCGCCCGTTACCGGCGGCTGATCGATACGCCGGGGGCGCGCTGCGCTCCCGGCATCTCCCCGGTCCTGCTTCAGGCCGCTGCTTCCCGATACGCAACCGTTTCGGTTTCGTCGGCCGTGGGCACGGCCCTGATGTCGTCGCCGGTCGGGTTCTGCCTGGGCCGGCCGAAGGCCTATCTACAAAGCTGTGCTCAGAACGGCAGGACCAGGTCCGGCTTTTGCTGCAGCAGACGCTCACGGAACAGCGCCTGGATCCGCGCCAGCGCCTCGGCGTTGTCGGCGTCGAAACGCAGCACCAGCACCGGCGTGGTGTTGGACGCGCGCACCAGGCCCCAGCCGTCCGGCCAGTCCACGCGCAGACCGTCGATGGTGGATTGCCGGCCGCCCTCGAAGAACGCACCCTCGCGGAACTGCTCCACGAACGCGTGCGGATCGCCGCCGGGCGCATCGACCTTGATTTCGGGGGTCGACACGCCCTTGGGCAGCGCGTGCAGCACGTCGTCCGGCAGCTCCGGCGCGGTCGCCAGGATTTCCAGCAGCCGCGCGGCCGCGTAGATGCCGTCGTCGAACCCGTACCAGCGCTCGGCGAAGAAGAAGTGGCCGCTCATCTCGCCGGCCAGCTCGGCGCCGGTCTCGCGCATCTTGGCCTTGATCAGCGAATGCCCGGTCTTCCACATCAGCGGGCTGCCGCCGTGGCGCAGGATGTGCGACGACAGGCGGCCGGTGCATTTCACGTCGTAGACGATCATCGCGCCGGGATTGCGTTCCAGCACGTCGGCTGCGAACAGCATCAACAGCCGGTCGGCGTAGATGTTTTCGCCGTCGCGGGTGACCACGCCCAGGCGGTCGCCGTCGCCATCGAAGGCGATGCCCAGGTCGGCATCCAGGCGCTGCACCATCTTGATCAGATCCTGCAGGTTGTGCGGCTCGCTGGGATCGGGGTGATGGTTCGGGAACGTGCCGTCGATCTCGCAGTACAGCTCCTCGACCTCGGCGCCGATGGCTTCCAGCACGCGCGGGCCGATCTCGCCGGCCACGCCGTTGCCGGCATCCACCACCACCTTGAGCCGGCGGCCGAGCTGCACGTCCGAGGCGATGCGCTGGACGTAGTCGGCGCTGATGTCGGTCTCGCTCAGGGTGCCGGGCAATGCAGCCACGTGCAGGCGGCTCTCGGCGACGCGCGCATGCAGGTCGGTGATCGCCTCGCCGTACAGCGTCTCGCCGCCGATCACGATCTTGAAGCCGTTGTAGTCCGGCGGGTTGTGGCTGCCGGTGACCGAAATGCAGCAGCCGGTGCGCAGGTGATAGGCGCCGAAGTAGATCACCGGCGTCGGCGCCATGCCGATGTCGATCACATTCACGCCCGTCTTGCGCAGACCGGCGACCAGGCCCTCGACCATCTCCGGACCGGACAAACGGCCGTCGCGGCCGACGACGATGTCGTGCAGATCCTTCTCGTGCATCAGCGAACCCACCGCATGGCCGATCAGTTCGGCCACGTTGCGGTCCAGGGTGCTGCCGACCACGCCGCGGATGTCGTAGGCCCGGAAAATGCTGTTGTCGATCAGCACCGGCTTCGCCTTCGGCGGCTCGCGGATCTCCAGCGTCGGCGATTGGGCGGCATCGCTGGCCTCGTTGGCCACCGCTTCGAGCAGCGTTGGCGAGGTATCGGCCGATTCGACGTCCGCCGGCATGCGCCAGATCCGCCAGGTCACGTACAAGAGCAGCGCGAAGATCACCGCGGCGATCAGCGAAGCGACCGCGCCCAGGCCCAGCGCCTGGGTCGGCGGTTGCGAGGTCGCCGCGACCACGCGTAGCCCGGACTCTGCGACCTCGGCGGCCAGACGCTCCGCGCCGTCGGCATAGCTCAGATCGCCGCGTTCCCACAGCGTCACGTCGCCCTGACGCAGGCCGAGATAGGTGTCGCCGACCATGCCGATGGTATCCAGGCCCGAGGTCAACTCGGTGAACGGCAGTTGGATGTAGGCCACGCCGACCAGACGGTCGCCGGCCTTGGCGGGCGCAGCCAGCGCCAGGCGCGGTTGGCCGAGGTCGCGGATCACCCAGGTGCGGATCTTGTTCTCGACCATCGCCGACTCCAGCACCGCAAGACGGCCGTAGCCGCCCTTGGGCAGTGCGGCGTAGACGGTTTCCAGGTCGATCGGAAACACCTGCACCACCGATACATTCGGCCAGCCGGCGCTGATGACCTTGCTGGCGCTGGCGAAATCGGAGGTCGACAGCGCGTTCTGCACTTCCGGCAGCGCCAGCGCTTCGCCGAAGCGCTTCTGCTGCTGCAGCAGCGCCTGATGCACCAGCCGTACGCCGCGGTCGCGGGTGGTTTCCAGGTCGCTGCGGCGGTCGCCATCGCGGAACTGGGCGACGCCGCTCCAGCCCAGCCACAGCGCGAGCAGCGCGCACAGGACCGCGAGCGGCCGCATCGCGGGGCGGAGTTGGAGCAGCTGCTGGCGGATGCTGTCTTTCATCGATGCTGTCTCTTTGCCGTCTTGCGGTTGCCGGCCGCCGGACGGCCGGATGTACTCAACATGTCGTGCGGCGCATGCGCAGCGCCGCTGCGTGCCGCGCCTGGCGCGTCACGCCACCCCGGTATGACCGAAGCCACCCGCTCCCCGGGCGCTGTCGACGAAAGTATCCACGACCTCGAAGCTCGCGCGCACCACCGGAAGTATGACCAGTTGCGCGATCCGGTCACCCGGGGCGATCACGAAGGGCTCGCGGCCCCGGTTCCAGACGCTGATCAGCAGCGGTCCCTGGTAGTCGGCGTCGATCAGGCCGGTGCCGTTGCCCAGCACGATGCCGTGTTTGTGGCCCAGTCCCGATCGCGGCAGGATCACCGCGCACAGCCCCGGATCGCCGATGTGGATGGCCAGCCCCGACGGCACCAGCGCGGCATCGCCGGGCGCCAGATGCAACGCCGCGTCCAGCGCCGCGCGCAGATCCAGCCCGGCGCTGGCCTCGGTGGCGTAGGCCGGCAGCGGCCATGCGTCGCCGAAGCGGGCATCGAGCAGTCTGACTTGCAGGGTGTGGTTCATCGATCGGTTCCGCGGACGCGCTCGGAGGCCGCCCAGTATCGCGGCACGGCGCGCCATCGCCAAACCTGCGGCGGCGACCACCTCCGCAGCAGGCCGGCAGCCGGCGCCGAACCCACGCCATCACCGCAAAGCCCGGTGCCCGAGCCGCCGCCCTGGAACCACGCCCTACAACCAGCGGCGCACCCGGTTGCGATACGCGGCGTATGCGTCGCCGAAAACGGCGGCCAGCGCGCGCTCTTCCGGCACGATCTGGAAACGGGTGATGTACAGCGCGAAGAGCAGCGGAAGCATCATCGCCGGCCCGTTGCCCAGAAAGATGCCCCAGGCGACCAGCAACAGCACTTGTCCGACATACATCGGATTGCGGCTGTAACGGTGCAAGCCATCGACGACGAGATGACGGGTGGACTGCGGACGCATCGGGTTGACCGTGGTCCCGACGCGACCGAAACGCAGCTTCGGCAGAAGATTGCAAAGCAGTCCGACGATGCCGACCAGGATCGCGAGCGGCGTCCGCAGCGGCAGCGCATGCGCAAACCCCGGCGATCCGTGCGCGACCGCCCACATCGCCGCGCCGGCCAGCAGCATCACCACCGGCGGAGGAATGGCCGTGTCGAGTAGCGAAGGCCGAATAGACATGGGTGCAACCGCGCGATGCGCTCAGACGTCCGCGTCGGTGGGCCAGCCCTCGCCGGTGCCGCGGTGGAACACGGTATCGGTCTCCAGCACGCCGCCGGCCGGGACCGACGCCCGCTCGGCCAGCCGCGCGTAGATCGGCGTGAAGTCCGGGCGGGTGGCGTCCATCAGCTGTTCGTAGCTGTCGATGACGAAATAGGTCTTCTGATAACTGTCGATGCGGTAGCGGGTGCGCATGATCCGCTCCAGATCGAAACCGATGCGGTTCGGCGACGCGCTTTCCAGGCAGTGGATACTTTCGCCCTTGGAACTGACGATGCCGGCGCCGTAGATGCGCAGGCCGTCGGCTTCGCGGATCAGGCCGAATTCGACCGTGTACCAGTACAGCCGGGTGAGATTGGCCAGCGCCTCCGGGCCCAGCGCATGCGCCTTCACCCCGCCGCGGCCATACGCGGCCATGTAGTCGGCGAATACCGGGTTCATCAACAGCGGCACATGCCCGAACAGGTCGTGGAACAGGTCGGGTTCGGCCAGATAGTCGAGCTGCTCGGGCTTGCGGATCCACCAGGTCACCGGGAAGCGGCGGTTGGCGAGATGCTCGAAGAACACCAGCTCAGGCAGCAGCCCCTCGACCCCGACGATCTCCCAGCCGGTGGCGGCGCGCAGCATGCGGTTGAGATCGTCGAATTTCGGGATCTGATGCGCGGACATGCCCATCGCGCGCTGGCTGCGCAGGAACTCGCTGCCGGCGCGGCCGACCAGCAGCTGCTGCTGGCGCTCGAACAGCGTCGCCCAGACGTCGTGATCGGTGCGGGTGTAGCCGCTCCACGGCTGCTCGACCACGCCGGTGGCGTACAGCGGGACGTAGCCCTTGTCGGTCATCTGGTGTTCGACGCGCTGCGGGGTGGAGGTCATGGCGATCCGGGTGCGGGGCGGGCAAGACATCCACTGTAGGCGCCTTTCGGCGCAACGGGCTTGCTTGATTGCAGGAATCGCCGCCGGATCTGCAATAAAGTTGCGTCATTCGCCGAATCGGAGCAATCCATCATGCCTGCCGTGGAACTCGACCGCATCGACCTGCTGCTGCTGGCCGAGCTGCAGCGCGCCGGCCGCCAGACCAACGCCGAACTGGCCGAGCGCGTGCATCTGTCGCCCTCGGCCTGCCTGCGCCGGGTGCAGCGTCTGGAGCGCGACGGGGTGATCGCCGGTTATCGCGTCGAGCTGGACCCCGAACGCCTCGGCCTGGGTCTGCAGGCCTTCGTCCGCGTGCAGCTGGCGCGTCACGACGCCGAGGCGGTGGCCGCGTTCGCGGGTTTCGTCAACGGATGGGACGAGGTGGTCGCCTGCCACGCGCTGACCGGGGACATGGATTATCTGGTCCATGTGGTGGTGCGCGATCTCGAGCATTTCTCGCGGTTTCTGCTGGATCGGTTGTTGAATCAGACGGGGGTGGCGGATGTGAATTCGAGTTTCGTGTTGCGGACGGTGAAGGCGTTCAAGGGTTTGCCGTTGGGGCGGTGATTTTTCATTCTGGTCCGGACAACTCGATTGTCGTCCCGAGCGTAGCGAGGGATCTGCTTTTACAGCGCTTCCGAGCTGACGCGTCACACTTTCTTTGTCGCACTGCGCCGCTTGCGGCGCGAACGGCAAAGCCGGCTCCGAGCGCCTGCCTCGTACTCGATGCGGGTGCGAGCGCCGCAGACCCGATTCAAGAAAGTAACTTGAATTCAACAGATCGACGCAACAGTTTATTGGCATCACTCTGATGCGTTTCATAGCCCAGCGTCTTGCGTGGTCTTTCGTTCAACTGTTGCGAGACGACATTGAGCGCCCAGCGCCGATCAAGGAACGTTCTTGGCGTTTGCAGGCAGACACCGGACGAGGCACCTGTGATGAGGATGGTGTTCATGCGTCATCACTGAGGTCGGCGATCGGGATTGACGCGTCTTCATGCCGGTAGCTTCGCAACGACCTTGATCTCGAAATCGAAGCCGTACAGCCAAGCCACACCAATGCCAGTCAGCGTGGGATGCGGTGCCGAGCCCCAGTACTCGTCGACGACGATGGGCCAGACTTTCTCGAAGGTCCGCTCCGGATCGACGAGAAAGACCGTTACGTCGATCACGTCGTCGAAGCTGCAGCCGGCTGCCGCGAGGATGGCGTTGAGGTTGTCGAAAGCGCGGCGCACCTGGTCTTCCAGGACCGGCTCGGGCGAGCCGTCCTCGCGGCTGCCGACCTGACCGGATACGAACAGCAGGCCGTTGGCGCGGATCGCCGGTGAGTAGCGGTTCTTGTCGTAGAGCGCCTGGCGGCCTGCGGGAAATACGACATCGCGTGCGATCATGAGAGTCTCCTTTCAGCATGCACCGTGGAAAAAATCTGCGCGCACCTCTGCGCATGCAGGCACGCGAAGAACAGCCCCGGCCCGCAAGCGCCCATCGGGAATTTTTCGCGGGCGGCACTTGGATGGCGACAGTGCCGCTCCACGCGCCGTCTAATCGGTCATGCCCTGGGCCGCGGCGACGATGACCTCGGCGACCAGATGCGGCTGCGACACCATCGGCACGTGGCTGGTGTCCAGCGTGATCGTCTTCGCGTTGATGCGCTTGGCCAGCGCGCGCTGCGCATCGGGCTGGATCATGCGATCGTTGGCGGCGACGATGTACCAGCTCGGCTTGCGGGTCCACGCAGCCGTCGTCAGTTTCTCCTCGAAATTCGCACCGCGCACCGCGCCTTGCGTGGTCGCGATGAGGTTGGCCTCCTCGGGCGAAACGTCCTGCGCGAAGTCGCTGGCCACGGTGTCCGCCGACAGCGTGAGGAAGCCGTCCGCAGTGGCGATGGGACTGGCAAGGCCGGGTGCGGGCGGAAACGCCTTGACGCCGTCGAGCGAGGTCTCGCCGGCCTTCGGTGCGAATGCTGCGACGTAGACCAGCGCTCTGACCTTGTCGTGATCGCCGGCCTGGGTGATGACCGAGCCGCCCCAGGAGTGGCCGACCAGCACCACCGGCCCGGGCTGGGCATCGATGACGCGCCGCGCGAACGCGACGTCGTCGGACAGCGAGGTCAGCGGATTCTGCACGGCGACCACCTTCAGTCCTTGTGCCTGCAGCAGCGGGATGACCTTGTTCCAGGATGAGCCGTCGGCGAAGGCGCCGTGCACAAGCACGACGGTGGGGCGGGTCGCATCGTTGGCGTCGGTCGTATCAGTTCCGCTGGCGACGGCCGAGCCGGCGAGTCCAGCGGTCGTGATCGAGACGGCGATGATCGTGGTGAAGAGGTTCATATGGGTCTCCTGTTTGTGGGGGCGTGGAGCGAGGTGCGCTCGGCGCGGTTCAACGCGAAACGGTCAAGACATCGCCAGCGCGGGGGCGGTCGCACGTCGACACTTACTGTCCACGGCGGGCGCGAGGTAGATCGGTCCCATGTGGTCGAAAAAAATGTAGAGGCCGACCATGCGGCGCATCGTAAAGGGCAGCCCGCGGCCAACCTCCAGCCCGCCGCCCAGGCTGCGGCGGCGCTGTTCGATAAGCATGTCGATCATGCGGGTTCTCCCGGCTGGCGCACGCCGCCGGTCATGGCTGGATCTGCGCCATGGCGCACGGCTTCTGCGGGGTCGAACATCGCGATGCCGCCGAACGCGTGAGTCGCCGGCGCCTCGTTCTGCAGCACGTCCCAGTGCTCGGCCAGCCTGCCATCCTCGATGCGGAAGAGGTCGACCACCACCTGCGGTACGTCCGCCCAGCCGCGGATGCGGCCGTGGATGGCGACGAAGTCGCCTTCGGCGACCATGAGGCCGGGCTCGTAATGAACGTCCTGCGACATCGCGGCGACCAGCGCCTGAAGCGCGCCGCGTCCTTGTGGAATCGCGGGATTGTGCTGGATGTAATCCGTTGCGTAGAGACGTTCCACCGCCGACGCATCATGACGCTGGAACAGTGCCGTCATCGCCTCGAGCACCAGGGCCTTGTTGCGCTGGGGACGATCGTCGTAAAGAACATTCGCGGGCTTTGTGATCGTGAACGTACCGGTCGTCCGCAGGAACCGACCATCGGGCAGGGTCGCGCACGAATGGCTGAGGCCGCGATCGTAGTCGTGGACAGTGGCGACGGTGGCACCGTGCCCCTCCTTCCAACTGACGGCAAAAATGCTGTTGCCAAGGGGTACGACGTGAATGTCGACAACCTCGGTCCGGGCGAACGGCCCTTCCTCGATCTCGAATTCCAGTTGCGTCCTGGACAGCAGCGTTACTCTGGCTCGAAACTCCGGATAGGAGACATCCATTTCCAGTCCAACGGGAAAGCGTTCAATCGACATGGTGGTGTCTCCGTTCGGCAAGCCTGCATCCGCGCCCGGATCAGCCTGCGCTCTTCTGCACCGGCGTGTTGAGCAGTTGCTGCTCCCACAGGTAAGCGATGCCGCTACCGGCGGCATGCTGCACCAGCACGTCTATCAACCCGGCGGCGTGTTCGGTCCGCGCCCAGTCGCGCTGCCATTCGGACGCCACAGCCAGCCAAGTCATCACGTTCGCGCCGGCCGCGATCATGCGCTGGATGGCCACCTCATGCGCCTCGACCGACGTGCCGCCGGACGCGTCGGTCACCACCGTGACGTCCCAGCCTTCGCCGAGCGCCTGGATCGTGGGCATCGCCACGCAAATCTCGGTCCACAGGCCGGCGATGATCAATTGCTTGCGGCCGGTCGCCTTGACCGCATCGACCACCTTGCTGTCTTCCCAAGTGTTGATGAACGTACGGTCGATCACTTCCTGATCGGGAAACACGCTGGTGATCTGCGGAAAGATGTAGCCGCCACGGTCCTGGACCACGCTGGTCAGGATGGTGGGCACATTGAACACCTTGGCGGCCTTCGCCAGCCCGGTCGCATTGTTGACCGCCATCTGCGGATCGTGGCTGTTGAGATTCGTGAGCTGGTAGGGCTGATGGTCGATCAGCACGAGAACGCTGTCCTCGGGACGAAGCAGCGCGTTGAGGCCGGTCTTGACGGGCTTGGACATGAAAGCTCCTTGGATGAGCGGCGTATCAGACCGCATGGGGATCGAGGAAGACGGTGAGCGACTGGATGCGGCCGCGCTCGAAATGAGCGATATCCATTCCGGCGGCTACGGCGGGGCCACCCGGTCGGCGGGCGTGCCACTGCAGACGGCCGATGCCGTGGTGGCCGATGGCCGGACGGATCGCGGTAAACACGAATTCGGAGGGCAGGCTGGCGTGCAACGCGGTGACGGCATCGCGGATCGCGATATGCCCCTTGGCGCTGGCGTGGGGCTCGTTCAGCACGGCGTCTTCGGTGTAAAGCTCACGGATCGCCGCGAGACGCCGACCCGCGTCGCGTTCGCCGAACACGCGCGCGAGGTTTGCCTGCATCAGGCCGTCGTAGTCGATGGCGTCGTCGGATGAGATCGACATGCGGTGGCTCCGTGGACAAGGACACAGCTTGGCACCGCGATTGGCATGTGATTAGCCGATATCGGCTGGAATCAGCTTCAACGATTCCTTTAAGATCGGCGAATGGAGACCCTCGTCAATCTGGAGTCCTTCATCCGCAGCGCCGAAGGCGGCGGCTTCTCCGCGGCTGCGCGTCGGTTGGGTCTGACGCCGGCCGCGGTCAGCCGCAATGTGGCCTCGCTCGAACGCAGCCTGGGCGTGCGCCTGTTCCAGCGCAGCACCCGAAGCCTGACCCTTACCGAAGACGGCGAACGCTTCCTGGCTTCGGTGGTCGACGGGGTGGAATCCATTCAATCCGCCATTGCCGGCGTTGCCGCGAATGCAGGCAAGCCTGCTGGCGCGCTGAAGGTGAGCATGGCGTTCGGTTTCGGCCAGGATTACGTACTGCCGCTGCTTCCGTCTTTCATGCAGCGCTATCCCGACGTGATACCGGACTGGAGCTTCGAGAACCGGCCGGTCGACCTGATCGCCGAGGGTTTCGACGCCGCGATCGGCGGAGGCATGGAACTGGCAGGGGGCGTGATTGCACGGCAACTCGCGCCGCTGCACATCGTTGCGGTCGCTTCACCGCACTATCTGCGGGATCGCCCCTTGCCGCAGCATCCCGATGATCTCGCGGCGCTCGATGGCGTCGTTATGCGTTCGGCTCACAGTGGTCGCTTGCGCGCCTGGAAAATGCGGCATCGTGATGGCGCTGAAGCGACGTTGGAGCAGAAGGCGCGCATCGTGGCCAACGATGCCGAAGCGCTGTGCCGCATCGCACTGATGGGCATGGGCGTGGCCCTGATCGCCGTACCGTTCGTACTACCGCATCTGCAAAGCGGAAAACTGCAACGCGTACTGCCCGACTGGCATTCGGATCTGGGCGCGATCTCCATCTACTTCCGCAGCCAGAAGCTGCTGCCGGCCAAGACCCGCGTCTTTATCGATCATGTCACTGACGCGTTTCTTGAACAGGATCTGGCGCGACGGTTCTCTGGAAGCCGGTAAACCATGAAGGCGGAATCCTGCCCGCACGATGATGACGCGGTGTCGTTCACCAGCGCCGAACGGTAAGGCGCCAGATCAACCGTATTCCGGTCGACAGGGACCGACGTGACCCTGCATGATTGAAATTCAAGCCCGATGCATGAAACTGTCCCAAGAGGAATGCGCACCTCTGCGATTGCCCGACAAGGCAGCGGCGACTCGCCGACTACGATCGATCGATTGAATCTGCCCTACTTTTTTGCGTCAAAAAAAGTGCCCCGTGCACAGCGCGTAAGCTCTGCAGCTTTTTATCTCGGATAATCACTGCGCCCAACTCACGCCGGTACCGGCTCGATTGGCTTCGCGAAAGCCAGCGGACATATGACAGCAGCGTCGTGGACGCCGCCGCGATGCCCGATCGAACCAAATGAATTTTCATTCTTTCTCCGGCAGACAATTACCCGAAAAAATGATCCCCGGCTCAAGCTCCACCATGATGGTTCCGCCGTCGGACGGAAGAAAGGAAAGAGAGGGCTCGTCCTTGACATGCCGCAACCGTAAACCCGGCCATGCAGCGCCCGTGCTCACCGTGGCGTCGAACTCGCGGCCAGCGATACGAACCGTCGCCTTGCCGGCAGAAAGCTGATACCAGAGCCAGTATTCGACGCCCGCATGCACGATTTTCCGATCCGGAAGCGTTTCGATATTCCCGCGGCAAAGCGTTTGTATGGTGCTGGCATTCGCGGCACCGAAAAAGCACGTCAGGAGGCAGCCGATAGCAAGTTTGTTCTTGAGACGCGGCATGTGTCTTCGCAAGGGTTTGATCACTGTCGACTCTCCGGATCCAGGGTGCCGCGTGGAGTCTGTCCCTGCCTTTCGAGCGCGTCAACAATGCGATTTCTATTGATCTGCACGTCAGGGCGGAAGCTCTACAGTTGTTTTATTGATGCGCATCGCTGCGCGCTCAATCCGTTGCTCGCAATCCGAAAGCCGGCTTTCGGATTGATCGCGGCGGTTCGCCCCCCTCCCAACCTCCCCCCGCGCTGCGCGCAAGGGGAGGGGCTGAACGGCGCAGCTGATATGGCGTCGGCACATGCATTCGTTTCGCCGCATCGAAAAATCCCGGCCATGTCGCCGACGGCAGATTTGCCTCGGTACTGAGAGTTTTCTTTGGTTACTTTCTTGACTCGCGCCTGCCGCGCTCGCCCTTCGGGCCGGCTTCGCCGTTCGCGCCGCAGGCGGCGCAGTGCGACAAAGAAAGTAACCCGCGCGCAGCGCGGAAGCTATACAGCTGCTCTTTTGATGGGTATCGCTACGCTCAACCCATCCTACTGAACCGCACTTTTCTTCGATGCGCATCCCTGCGCCCAATCCACAAAGCAGGTCCCTCGCTGCGCTCGGGATGACAGAAATAAAATGCATGAAGGCGGGATCCCGGCCTGACCAGCCTACGGCTATTGAAAACCGCCGGGATGACGGCGCGTTGGCCGCATCCCGCGCGCCGATCAACCCTCGCGATTCTTCAGGAACCGCGCCATCGACACGGCCCCCGACTGCGGCGCGAACTCCGCAGCCACATCCACGAACCCGCGCATTACCGCGATCTCCCGCGGCGTCCGGTTCAGCGCATCGCGGCTTTCCGCATCGGCACCGTCGTGCAGCAGCTGCTGCGTCACCCGCAGCAGACCGTGCAGCGCCGCCAGATGCAGCGGACCGAAGCCGCGCGGGTCGCGCACCTGCAGGCTGGCGCCTTCGTCGAGCAACCGCGCGATGCCGGCCAGCACCACATCTTCGTCGCAGGCCGTGCCGGGCTCGGCGCGCGCGCCCAGCACCAGCAGCAAGGGCGTGACGCCGCCCGCGGCCTGGGTGTCCGGGTCGGCGCCGGCCAGCAGCAGCGCATCGAGCAGCGCGACCAGGCGTCGGCGGTCGCGGGTGGTGAAGCCGTACAGCGCCGCGCAGTGCAGCGGGGTGAGGCCCTGGGCATCGGCGGCGCTGATGTTGGCGCCGGCCGCGAGCAGACGCGTGCACGCATCGGGCATGCCCAGCGCGGCGGCGAGCATCAGCACGGTCACATCGCCGGGCAGGCGCTGTTCCAGCGTGGCGCCCGCAGCAAGCAGACGGTCGACGATCTCGACCTGACGCATGCTGACCGCCGCCGACAGCGGCGTGGCGCCGGTACGCGCGGCGAGTTTCGGATCGGCGCCGCGGGTGAGCAGCAGTTCGATCACCGCGCGATGGCCGCCGCCCGAGGCGCGCAGCAGTGCGGTGCAGCCCTGCGCGTCGGTGCTGTTGATCGGCATGCCCAGATCGAGCAGGCGGCGCACGGCGTCGGCATCGCCGACCACCGCCGCGGACGGCAGATCGGTGGGGCGCAGCGCGCGGCCCGGCAGCGGCCAGATCCGCCAGTCCAGCCAGTCGGCCAGATCGCGGCGACCGCTGGACAGCGCCACGCCCAGCGGCGTCTGGCCGTCGGCGGCACGCACGTCCGGCGAGGCGCCGTGCAGGATCAGCTGTTTGAGGATGGGCTCGCGGCGCAGCGCGGCGGCCAGATGCAGCGCGGTCATGCCGTGCTGATCGCGCGCGTCCAGCGCCACGCCGATGCCGACCAGGCGTGCGATGACCTGGGTCCAGCCCAGGCGCACCGCGAGGGTCAGCGGCGGATCGCCGGACACGCTCGCCGCGAACGGATCGGCGCCGCGTTCCAGCAGCTCCAGCGCGAGTTTCTCCAGGCCGCGATCGGCGCGATCGGCGGCGACGCAGGCGGCGAGGAAGCGCGCCACGCCGCCTGCGCCGGCCGGGGAAACACCGTGACGCAGCAGGGCATGGATCGAAGATGCGGCGACAGGCGCCTGCGCCAGCCACGCGAACAGCGGCGTATCGCCGGCATCGTCGCGCACCTCGGCATCCGCGCCGTGACGCAGCAGCCAGTCGATCTGCGCCGGCCCGGCCGGCGAGGCGCCGTCGCGCAGCAGCGCGCCGAGATCCTGCGCCGAGACCAACGGCAACAGCCGCGGCAACGGGTCGGTCTGGCCGTCGTACAGCGCGTCGCGCAGCAGGGCGATGGGCGCGCGATCCGGCAGCGGCGCATCGGCATCGGCGCCGACGCTGGCCGGCAGTTGGTAATCCGGATCGATCGCCGACACCAGCGCCCAGCGCCCGGCGGCGGCGGCGTGGTCGATCGCGCGTTTGCCGTCGGCATCCGCGTGCTGTGGGTCGAGCCCCAGATCGAGCAGGGCGCGGATCAGCGCCGGCGACGGGGCGTCGGCCATGCACGCCAGGATCAGCGCGTGACGGCCGCCGGCATCGACCGCGTGCGCGTCGGGACGCGCGTCGATCAGCGCCTGCAGCGCCGGCAGGCGGCCGCCGCGCGCGGCTTCGAGGAATGGTGTTCGCCGGTCGACGTCGCGGGCATGGATGTCGGCACCCGCGCCCAGCAGGATGCCGATGATCTCCGGATGCCCGGCGTAACCGGCTTCGTGCAGCGCGCTGCGGCCCCGCGGGTCGCGGGCGTCGGCCTTGGCGCGATGTTTCAGCAGCAGCTGCACGCCGGCCGGATCGTCCTCGTCGCCGCCGGCCGCCGCGTGCAGCGCCGGCACCGCGCCGGGCAGATCGGGCTTGGCGCCGCGTTCCAGCAGGAACCGCGCGAGCCGCCAGTTGCCGGCGGTGCAGGCCAGCGCCAGCGGGCTGGCGCGGTCGCGGTTGAGCGGGTCGATGTCGGCGCCGGCATCGCGCAGCAGCGCGGCCACGCCGGGGTCGGAGCTGCGCGCGGCGTGATGCAGCGGCGTGTTGCCGTCGCTATCGGCGATGCGCGGGTCGGCGCCGTTGGTCAGCAGGGTCATCACCGCTTCCGGACGACCGTGCCAGCTGTCGCGGGTGGCGGCGGTCAGCGCGGTCATGCCGGCGTGAGTGGCGTTGAGGTCGATGCCGTGGCCGATGAGACTTCTCAACAGGCGCAGGTCCGGCAGCACCGCGGCCAGCATCGTCAGACTGCGCTGGTCGCGGGCGTCGGCCGGCGGCGGCGCGTGCGGGTCGGCGCCGGATTCCAGCAACGTCAGCGCGCGCTCCACCCGGCCCTGGCGGGCGGCGGTGTACAGCGCGGCGTCCAGCGCCGGGCCGCTCAGGACCGCGCCGTCTTCGACGGCCGCATCGGCATCTTCTTCGGCAAGCGCTTCCTGCAGCAGCGCGTCGGCGCTGAGCGCGGACGGCGCGAGCATCCGCAGCAACTGGCGATGCGCCAGCGGCCAGGCCAGCGCGCAGGCCGCGGCGAGCAACCAGCGCGTGCCGGGCGACATCAGCGCCGGCCATGCCAGCAACAGCGTGCCGGCGAGCGGCAGCGCCAGCAGCAGCGCGGCGCCCAGGCCGCGCCAGTCGCGGGTATCCGTGTCGACCAGCGCGCGCCAATGGTCGCGCAGCGTGCCGCCCTCGCCTTCCAGCCAGCGCCACAGCGGCCAAGTGCGCCACAGCCCGATCAACGCGCCGCCAACCACCGCGCTGACCGCGACCGCGGCGCCCAGCGTGCGCCCCTGGACCAGGGCCGAGAACGGCCAGGCGATCAGCACCGCGAACGGCAGCATCGCCAGCGCCCACAGCGCCAGAATCGGCAGCGCATCGCGCGCAGCGTCGCGGGGAACGAACTTGCCGCCGCGCGCGGCCAGCGCGAACGCCGGCTGGGCGAGCAGGCCGGCGATGCCGGCCAGAGCAGCGCCCGGCGAACCGCCGACCAGCGCGCCGCCGAGTCCCGCCAGCGCCGTCAGCGCCAACCCGGCAAGCAGCGGCACCGGGCCGAAGGCCTGGCGGCGCGGCGCGGTGTTGAGGACGTCGTTCTCAGGCATCCGTGCCCCAATCCTCGGTCATCGGATCGAGCATGGTCGGCGGAAACTGCAGGTGGAACCCTTGCGCGGCCAGATTGGCGCGGACCACGGCGGGGTCGGCTTGCGCCAGCTTGCGCTCCGGGGTCAGGGCGACTTCCAGGACGAACTTCAGCGGCCCGAGCTGGGCGCGGACGGGTTCCGGCAGGCACGCGAAATCGTCGCGCGCGGCCAGATAGAGATAAGTGTCGGCCTTCCGTTGGCTCTTGTAGACGTACGCTTGCATGGCCGGAACGGGGTGCCTCGGATACAGGATGGACGGACCGGCACGTCCGCCGAACGGCGGACGTGGGGAACTCGGCGCCACGGGCTTCTTTTGAAGCCCGCCCCTGTCAAATCAAATGCTTACGCGCTTGACTTGTGGCGGATGCATCCAAGTATCGCCCAACTGCCGGATATCGTGGGGATTCCCGGCGAATTGTGCGCCAAAGCACGGTTTGCGGCTAGGGCGAAAATCAAAAGTGGCTGTCATCCCGAGCCGTAGGCGAAGGACCTGCTTGGCTTTTGCGCGAAACGTGGAAAAGCCAAGCAGGTCCCTCACCCGATGAAGCCGGGATTCGGGATGACAGTCATCGATGCCGATCTCTACCGATACCTAGTGATACCCCACATCCGCCGCGATCTTCCCCTTGAACACCGAATACGACCACCACGTATAGCCGAGGATCGCCGGCAGCAGCACCACCAGCCCGGCCAGCGCGAAGCCCTGCGTGGCCGGCGGCGCGGCGGCCTGCCAGATGGTCAGCGACGGCGGCACGATGTACGGCCACATGCCCAGCAGCAGCCCGGCGAAGCCGAGCAGGAACAGCGACAGGCTCAGCACGAACGGCCGCGCATCCTGGCCGTCGCGCGGGATCGCCCGCCACAGCATCCACGTCGCCAGCAGCACCAGCAGCGGCACCGGCGACAGCCACAGGAAACGATCGCCCTCGAACCAGCGCGCCATCACCCGGCTGCTGAGGAACGGCAGCCACGCACTGACCAGACCGATGAACGCGAACACGTTGAGCGTCAGCGGCCGCGGGGG
>JAZKFJ010000006.1:37464-69805 GCA_040386495.1 Pseudomonadota bacterium | reverse complement strand
TGGCGCGCGCCATCGCCTGCAATTTGCCGTCGGTCTTGAGGATCAACCAGGTGCTGCCCAACAGCGCATAACCAGTGAGCACCGCGACGCCGGTCAACATCGAGAACGGGCTGAACCAACCGAACGCACCGCCGATGTATTTCCCTTCCTGCAGCGGCATGCCTTCGACGATCGCGCCCAGGATCACGCCCTGCGCGAACGCGGCGAACACCGATCCCAGCCAGAAAGCGCTGCCCCACGCGCGCCGCAGCGTTTTCGCCTTGAAGCGGAACTCGAACGCCACGCCGCGGAACACCAGCGCGATCAACATCAACAGCACCGGCAGATACAGCGCCGACAGCACCAGCGCATAGACTTTCGGAAACGCCGCCAGCAGCCCGGCGCCACCCAGCACCAGCCAAGTCTCGTTGCCGTCCCAGATCGGCGCGGCGGTATTCATCATGTGATCGAGCTGGTCGTCGTCTTCCGCGAACGGCGCGAGGATGCCCAGCCCCAGCACGAAGCCGTCGAGCAACACATACATCATCACGCCGAACGCGATCACCGCGAACCACGCGACCGGCAGCCATGTTTCGAGCGGGGGCATCATGTCGCACCTCCTGTCGTGCCGGCTTGCGTCGACGCATCTTCGAGTGCTTCATCCGGCAACGACAGCGGCCGCGCCGGGGTTTTCTCGCCGTCGTCGGTATCGGGCGCGGGCTCGTGAGGCTGCGGGCCTTTGCGCACCAGCTTGAACAGATACCAGATGCCGGCGCCGAACACGCAGACGTACACCACCACGAACACCGCGAGCGAGAACGCGACCGCCGCGCCCGACACCGCGCTGTTGGATTCGGCGGTGCGCAGCAGGCCATAGACCGTGTACGGCTGGCGGCCGATCTCGGTGACGTACCAGCCGGCGAGGATGGCGACGAAACCCGAGAGCGTCATCGTCTGCCAGCCGCGCAGCAGCCAGCGGCCCGTCTTGCGCTGCGGATCGAACAGCCAGCCGCGCCACCACGCGAACATCGACAGCAGTACCAGCGCCAGCATCGCGCTGCCGATGCCCACCATCACCCGGAACGCGAAAAACACCGGCGTCACCGGCGGGCGTTCGTCCGCGGGCACCGAGGTCAACGGCGCGATGGTGCCGTCCATCGAATGGGTGAGGAGCAGGCTCGCAAGGCGCGGAATCTCGATCGCGTAATCGTTGCGCTCGGCTTCCTGGTTCGGCAACGCGAACAGCACCAGCGGCACGCCCGCGCCCGGTTCGCCCTCGTGCCAATGGCCTTCCATCGCCGCGACCTTGATCGGCTGGTGTTCCAATGTGTTGAGCCCGTGCATATCGCCGGCGAGGATCTGCAGCGGGACAACGATGGCGCCGAAGGCCACCGACAGTTTCAGCATCCGCGTGGCCGCGTCGCGGTGCTGCCCGCGCAGCAGATACGCGGCGCTGACGCCGCCGATCACGAAACAGGTGGTGAGGAACGCGGCCAGCACCATGTGCGTCAGCCGGTACGGAAACGATGGATTGAAGATCACCGCCCACCAGTCGGTCGGATGAAAGACTCCGTCGATGATCTCGTAGCCCGCCGGCGTCTGCATCCAGCTGTTCGCGGAAATGATCCAGAAGGTGGAAATCAACGTGCCCACCGCGACCATGCAGGTGGCGAGGAAATGCATCTTCTCGGTCACGCGCTTCATGCCGAACAGCATCACGCCGAGGAAGGTCGCTTCCAGGAAGAACGCGGTCAGCACCTCGTAACTCAGCAGCGGTCCGATGATGTTGCCGGCTTTCTCGCTGAACACCGACCAGTTGGTGCCGAACTGGAAACTCATCACGATCCCCGACACCACGCCCATGCCGAACGAGACCGCGAAGATCTTCAGCCAGAACACGTAGAGATCGCGCCACACCGTTTCGCGGGTGCGCAGCCAGCGCCATTCCAGGAACGCCAGCCAGCTGGCGATGCCGATCGTGAACGCGGGAAAGAGGATATGGAACGAGACGACGAATCCGAACTGGATTCGCGACAACAGCAGCGGATCGAACGACATCGTCGATACCTCCACGCATGGGAACGCCATGGCTGCAGTGGATTCTACGCAGCACGCAGCCGCACTGCGCTGGTCATAACGTCCCAGGCCTGCCGCAGCGACGACGCGCGTTCAGGGCATCCGCGAGCGCATTCCGTGACCAACGGCCCGCTGCGACCCGTGCGGGCAGGCAGTAAGCTTCGTCGACTCCGTTCAGCGACGACCGCCATGACCTTTCGTTCCCGCGTGCCGCTCCGTCCTTCCGTCCTCGCCGGCCACATGCAATACGCACGCATGCTGGCTGCCTGCATGCTGTCCACCGCCGTGCTTTTCGCCACCGCGCCGCCTGCAGCCGCGCAGCCCGCCCAGGCGCTGACGATGGACCGGATCATGGCCGACCCCGACTGGATCGGAAATGGCGTGGAGCAGGCGTGGTGGTCGTGGGACGGCAGCCAGGCGCTGTACCAGCGCAAGCGCGACGGCGCGACGATTCGCGACCTGTGGCAGGTGCCCGTCGCCGGCGGTTCGCCGCGGCACGTCGACGATGCCGCCCGCGCCGGGCTGGATGCCGCACGACCCGTGTTCGACGCCACGCGTACGCGCATGGCCTTCGCGCGCAGCGGCGACATCTTCGTCCGCGATCTGCGCAACGGCGCCCTCACCCAACTCACCCGCAGCGAAGTGCAGGACGCCCGCCCGCAGTGGAGCCGCGACGGCGCGCTGGTGTGGCGCGCCGGCAACGACTGGTATCGCTGGACGGCGGCGAACGGCGTCATGCAGGCCGCGAACGTGCAGGCCACCGACGATCCGGGCAAAGCGCCGCCCGCCGACGATCTGCGCGATCGCCAACTGCGCCTGATCGAAACGCTGAAGAACGACCGCGACCGGCGCGAAGCCGCGCGCGTGCAGGAACAGGCGTGGCGTCTCGCCGATGCCACTCGCCCGCCCGCGCCGGCGTATCTGGGCAAGAATGTCGAGATCGCCGACAGCGCGCTGTCGCCCGACGGGCGCTGGCTGCTGGTGGTCGTCACCGCGAAAGGCACGGAACCCGGCCAGGGCGGCAAGATGCCGAAGTACGTCACCGAGTCGGGCTACGAGGAATTCGAGGAAGTGCGTACCCGCGTCGGCCGCGGCGCGCCCGTGCCGCACGCGCTGTGGCTGGTCGATATCGCCAATGCGAAAGCGAGTGAGCTGAAATACGACGCGCTGCCGGGCATCGGCGAGGATCCGCTGGCGGCGCTGCGCAAGGCGGCGAAACAGGATCCGCTGAAGGGCAACCGCCCGGTGCGGATCGAAACCGACGGCGACGGCACAGGCCCGGCGATCCACTGGAGCGACGACGGCCGCAACGTGGCGGTGCTGATCCGCGCGGTGGACAACAAGGACCGCTGGATCGCAGGCGTCGATCTTGCCGGCGCGAAACTGCAGTCGCGCCACCGGCTCACCGACGCCGCGTGGATCAACTGGAACTACAACGAATTCGGCTGGCTGCCCGACGGCAAAACCCTGTGGTATCTGTCGGAGGAAAGCGGCTATTCGCATCTGTATCTCAACGAAGCCTGCACTGAGCCTTGTCGAAGTGGCGGCAAGCCGCGCGCGCTGACGTCGGGCCGCTGGGAAGCATCGTCGCCGGCCCTGTCCGCCGACGGCAAGCGCTTCCGGTTCGTGTGCAACCGCGCATGGCCGGGCGATTACGAAGTCTGCGACGTGCCGGTGGCCGGCGGCGCGGTGCGCGAACTCACCGCGCTGGACGGCGTGGAGGATTTCAGCGTCTCGCCCGACGACAGCACACTGCTGGTGCGCCATTCCGACAGCTACCTGCCGCCGCAGCTCGCGGTGATCGACGCCGACGGCGGCGACGCGCGCACGCTCACCGAGACCCGCACCGCCGAATTCCAGGCCCACGACTGGCTTGAGCCGGAATACGTACAAGTGCCTTCGAAACACGGCGCGGGCACGATCTGGGGCAAATACTACGGCCCGAAAACGCGCGAGCCGGGCAAACCTGCTTCTGACAAACGTTACCCGGTGGTGCTGTTCGTCCACGGCGCCGGCTATCTGCAGAACGTCAGCGACAAGTATCCGAACTACTTCCGCGAACAGATGTTCCACAACCTGCTGGTGCAGCAGGGCTACATCGTGCTGGATCTGGATTTCCGCGCATCGGAAGGCTACGGCCGCGACTGGCGCACCGCGATCTACCGGCATATGGGCGAACCCGAACTGCAGGATTACCTCGACGGCATCGACTGGCTGGTCGCCGACCGGCAGGGCGACCGCGACCGCGTCGGCATCTACGGCGGCAGCTACGGCGGCTTCATGGCGTTCATGGCGCTGTTCAAGCAGCCGGGCGTGTTCAAGGCCGGCGCCGCGCTGCGCCCGGTCACCGACTGGTCGCAGTACAACCACGAATACACCAGCAACATCCTCAATACGCCCGAACTCGATCCGGAGGCATACAAGCGCTCGTCACCGATCGAACTCGCCGCCGGCCTGAAGGATCACCTGCTGATCTGCCACGGCATGATCGACGACAACGTGTTCTACAAGGATTCGGTCATGCTGGCGCAGAAACTCATCGAGCTGCGCAAGGGCAAATGGGAACTGGCGAGCTACCCGCTGGAACGCCACAGCTTCACCCATCCGGATGCGTGGTACGACGAGTACCGGCGGATCCACGAATTGTTCGAACGCACCTTGAAGTGAGCGCATGCATGCCGGTCGCAGCAACGGCGGCCGGCATCCGTTCGACGAGCAGGGCCACAGGCCGATTAGCGCAACGCTAACGAAAACCTCGCGAATACTTACGTTTATCGTCATGTTGCGCTAAGGCGCAGACCGCACCGTGGCCGCATGCCGAGATTCCCGAATACCGCCCGGCCCCGCCTGGGCGCCAATACCCTGCTGCTGATCGTCGCGGCCTTCATGGTCGTCGCGCTCAACATCCGCTTCTGGCAAATCGTGCTCACATCGCCGGGGCTGGGCGGCCTGTACGGCGTCGGCGTGATCGCCGCCATCGCCGTCGCGCTGTTCGCGCTCACCCTGCTGATGCTGCTGCCGCTGAGCCTGCGCTGGACCTTCAAGCCCGGCCTGGCGCTGGCGCTGATCCTGGCCGCGGGTGCGGCGTATTTCATCGGCGACTACGGCGCGGTGATCGATCGCCATGCGCTGGCCAGCGTCTACGAAACCGATGCGCGCGAGGCCGCCGAGTGGCTCAACCTGCGCATGCTGCTCAGCATCGGCGCGCTGGGCATATTGCCGGCGCTGTTGCTGTGGTGGGTCGAAGTCGACTGGCAGCGACCGCTGCGCGAGGTCTTCTCGCGACTGAAACTCGCGCTGCTCGCGTTCGCGCTGCTCGGCATGGCGGCGCTGGGTTTCGGCAAGGACGTGTCCTCGCTGCTGCGCAACCACATGGAACTGCGCCATATCGCCAATCCGTTCGCGCTGCTGGCGGCGAACCTGTCGTATCTGGATCAAGCCCGCGACGACGACCGGCCGCTGCAGAGGATCGGTCTCGACGCGCGGCGCGGCGCTGCGACCCGTGCCAGCGACCGGCCGATGGTGCTGGTGCTGGCGATCGGCGAATCCATGCGCGCCGCGAGTCTCGACCTGAACGGCTACGCGCGCGATACCGACTTCGACCTGCATCACGTGCCGACGGTCAACTTCGGCCGGGTCAGCAGTTGCGGCACCAATACCGCGACCTCGCTGCCGTGCATGTTTTCCGACCTCGGCCGCCAAGATTACGACGATGCCGTCGCCAAGCATCGCGAAAACCTGCTCGACGTACTGATGCACAGCGGCTACGACGTGCTGTGGCTGGACAACAACACCGGCAGCAAGGGATTGGCGACGCGGGCGCGCGAGGTGCGCGCAGGCAAACCGGGCGACGGCGAAACGACATCCGCGAACTGCAACGCCGAAGGCTGCTACGACCAAGTGCTGGTGGACGCATTGCGCGGCGTGTTGCCGACGATCGAGCGCGACACCGTGATCGTGGTGCATCTGCTCGGCAGCCACGGACCCGCGTACTACGCGCGCTATCCCGACCAGTACGCGGTTTTCAAACCCGAATGCCGCACCAACGAACTGCAGAGCTGCAGCGACGCGCAGCTGCGCAACACCTACGACAACAGCGTGCTCTACACCAGCCACATCCTGGCGGACATCGCCTCGCTGCTCGGCGAAACGCGCGCGCTGATCAATCGCCACTCGCCGGCGACGCTGGCCTGTCTGGTGACCCGCGGCCATCGCGCGCGCAGCGACGCGCCCGACTGCCCGGCAGACGCGCCGCGTGCGCCGGAAACGCCCGCTGCCGATGTCGCCTTCGACGCCGCGATGCTGTTCGTATCCGATCACGGCGAATCGCTCGGCGAGCACGGCCTGTATCTGCACGGCGCGCCCTACGCCATCGCGCCCGACGAACAGACCCATGTGCCGATGCTGCTGTGGACGTCCGACCGCTTCGGCGCGCGCCGCGGCCTCGATCTGGGCTGCGTGCGTCGTCGCGCCGATGCGCCGCTGTCGCACGACCATTTCTTCCACAGCGTGCTGGGGCTGGCCGATGTCGCGACCAGCGCTTACGCCTCCAGGCTGGATGTTTTCGCCGGATGCGACACGTCGCCGACCGTCATCGCCGACGCGAAGTCGCCGTCGACACGCGCGGGGCCGCAGTAAGCCGGATTCGTCGCGACGCTTGACTTGGCCAACGGTCGGCGTAGCATTTTCCTCAGGCCAAGGGACAGACCCGCGGCCGACCCAACCCACCGTGAGGGAGCCTCATGGAACACCAAGCGTCACTGCCGGCGGTCGAGCCGGAACCTGCTCTCGATAAGCATGCCCTCGACTATCTCGTCTTCATCGGCCGATTCGAGCCGTTCCACAACGGCCATGCCGCCGTCGCCCGCCACGCGCTGGGCCGGGCGCGAAAACTCATCGTCCTGGTCGGCTCCGCCGACACGCCGCGCACCATCAAGAACCCGTGGACCGTCGCGGAACGCGCGGTGATGATTCAGAGTTCGCTCGCCGACGACGCCGACCGCCTGCTGATCCGTCCGCTGCACGATCACCTCTACAACGAAAGTCAGTGGATCGCGACCGTACAGCGCACCGTGGCCGAGGCGATCCGTGCTGATCAAGGCAGCGCAGACGGTGGCAACCTCAACGCCAAGATCGGCCTGATCGGCCAGGACAAGGACGCGTCCAGCTATTACCTGCGCGAATTCCCGCAGTGGCCGCTGGTCGACGTGCGCCAGACCGAAACCCTGTCGTCCACCGAACTGCGCCGCTATCTGTTCGAAGCCAACCGGCTCGACAGCCACGGCGGACTGATGCTGATCCGCGCCAACGTGCCGGGCCCGGTGTTCGACATGCTCGATGCGTTCCGCAAGAACTCGCCCGTGTTCCAGCAGCTGGTCGCCGAATATCACTTCATCGAGAAATACCGCGCGGCCTGGGCGGATGCGCCGTATCCGCCGACCTTCGTCACCACCGACGCGGTGGTAGTCCATTCCGGCCACGTACTGCTGGTGCGTCGCCGCGCCGAGCCCGGCAAGGGCCTGTGGGCGCTGCCGGGCGGTTTCGTCGGCCGCGACGAGAGCATCTTCGCGTCGTGCCTGCGCGAGCTGCGCGAGGAAACGCGGCTCAGGCTGCCCACCCCGGTGCTGAAGGGTTCGCTGAAGCATCAGCACGTCTTCGATCACCCGGATCGCAGCCTGCGCGGCCGCACCATCACCCACGCCTTCCACTTCGAATTCCCGAACGGGGAACTGCCCGAGGTGCGCGGCGGCGACGATGCCGACAAGGCGCGCTGGTTGCCGGTGAGCGAAGCGCTGGAGATGGGTCCGCAGCTATACGAAGACCATCTGCACATCCTCGAATTCTTCCTCGGTCGCGGTTGATCGCGACCACCCCCTCCGGCGGATAGACCGCCGGTTTTTCCCCGACGCGAAGGAGCTTCCGTCATGCGTATCCTCGACAACCTGCTGCTCAACACCGACAGCTACAAGGCCAGCCACTGGCTGCAATATCCGCCCGGCACCGACGCGGCGTTCTTCTACATCGAATCGCGCGGCGGCGTGTACGACCGCACCGTGTTCTTCGGACTGCAGGCGATCCTCAAGGAATATCTCGCCAAGCCGGTGACCCACGCCGACATCGACGAAGCGCGCGACCTCTTCGCGGCGCACGGCGAGCCGTTCAACGAAGCCGGCTGGCGCGATATCGTCGAGCGCCTCGGCGGCCATCTGCCGCTGCGCATCCGCGCGGTGCCCGAGGGCATGGTGGTGCCGACCCATCAGGCGCTGGTGACGATCGAATCGACCGACCCGCAGGCCTACTGGGTACCGTCCTATATCGAAACCCTGCTGCTGCGGCTGTGGTATCCGGTCACGGTGGCCACCATCAGCTGGCACGTGAAGCAGACCATCCGCCAGTTCCTCGAACGCACCAGCGACAACACCGACGCGCTGCTGCCGTTCAAGCTGCACGACTTCGGCGCGCGCGGCGTGTCGAGCGCCGAATCCGCGGCGCTGGGCGGCTGCGCGAATCTGGTCAATTTCCTCGGCACCGACACCGTGTCCGGGCTGCTCGCGGCGAAGGCGTATTACCACGCGCCGATGGCCGGGTTCTCGATTCCCGCCGCCGAGCACAGCACCATCACCAGTTGGGGCCGCGACCGCGAAGTCGATGCCTATCGCAACATGCTGAAACAGTTCGCGAAGCCCGGCGCGATCGTCGCGGTGGTGTCGGACAGCTACGACATCTATCACGCGATCCGCGAACACTGGGGCAAGGCCCTGAAGGACGAGGTGATCCGCTCCGGCGCCACCGTGGTGATCCGCCCGGACTCGGGCGATCCGGTCTCGGTGGTGCACCAGTGCATCGAACTGGTCGACGAAGCCTTCGGCCACACCGTCAACAGCAAGGGCTACAAGGTGCTCAACCACGTGCGCGTGATCCAGGGCGACGGCATCAACCCGACCAGCATCCGCGCGATCCTCGAACGCGTGACCAGCGCCGGTTACGCCACCGACAACGTATCCTTCGGCATGGGCGGCGCGCTGCTGCAGCAGCTCAATCGCGACACCCAGAAATTCGCGCTGAAGTGTTCGGCCGCGCGCGTCGATGGCCATTGGATCGACGTGTTCAAGGATCCGATCACCGACAAGGGTAAACAGAGCAAGCGTGGGCGCATGACCCTGCTGCAGCATCGCGAATACGGCAGCTTCCGCACCGTGCCGGTGCCGCCGGAAGCGGCGTCGCTGGCCGATGTGGAGAAGCCGCTGGGCTTCGACGACGCGATGGTCACGGTGTGGGAGAACGGCCGCCTGATCCGCGACTGGACCCTGGAGGAGATCCGCGCACGCGCCGACGCGGCGAGGTTGTGAGCCATGGCCACCTCTCCGTCATGGACGGCACCTCCGGCGACGCGGCCGCCGAGCGACGCGTCGCCGGTGTCGTCGCGGCTGCGCGGCATGCCGCTGCCGCTGTGGCGTCGCGTGCCTTCGCTGCACGACGCCTCGCGATGGCGCGATCACCCCATCGGCGAGCGCACGTGGCGCGTCGCGCAACCCGTCACGTTCACGCCCTACGCTTCGGCGCGGCCGTGCTCGGCGCGATGCCGGTTCTGCTCCGAAACCCTGCGGACGCATGTCGGCGGCACATCGCCCGACACATTGCGCCCCGGCGCTGATTACTTCGCGGCGCTGCGCGATGCGCTGTCGCAACTGCGCGGCCTGCCGCTGTCGTATTCGCTCTCGGGACTGGAATCGACGGACGATCCGGACTGGTTCCTGCGCATGCTGGGCACGCTCGATGCGGCCTCCAGCGATGGCGTTGAGGTCGACGAGCGCGTGCTGTACAGCAACGGCGCCGGCTTCGCCCACGAGGGCGGAGAACGCCTCATCGACGCGCTGTCGGCGTTCGGGCTGTCCTGGCTGGAACTCTCGCGCCATCACCACGACGCAGAGGCGAACCAGCGGATCATGCGCTTCCGCCCGCAGGAGCCGATCGCCGGCAACGATCGCTTCGAGCGGGTCGCACGCGCACTCGCGCACCGGCTGCCGATGCGCTGGGTCTGCATCGTGCAGCAAGGCGGTATCGCCGATGCCGAGAGTGTGGGCACCTATCTGCGATGGGCCGCGCGCCACGGCGCCGGGACGGTGATCTTCCGCGAGTTCTCGCGGCTCGGCGACGGCTATCGCGACACCGGCAGCCGTCGTTACATCGAAGCGAACCGGGTCTCCATCGAAACGCTCATCGAAGCGTGCATGGCGTCGCCGCTGTGGTCGGAATTCACGCCCACGCAGATCACCGAGGGCTACTACTTCTGGAACCTCCGTCTGCGCCATTCGTCCGGCATGGAGGTCGTGTTCGAATCGTCCGACTATACCGCGATGCACGAACGCCACGCATCGGGCGACATCTACAAACTGGTCTTTCATGCCAATGGGCGCCTGTGCGCAGGCTGGTCGCCGGATCGCGACGTGCTGTGGGATGCGGGCCATGGCTGACCGCAGCTGGTGGATGGTCGGGGAAGATGCGCCGGAGCATCGGCTTCCCGACGATCTGCGCGCCCGCGACGCGTTCGGCGGCCGCGATTGCGGCTGGGTCGAGCAGATGCGGCCGTTCGTCCGCGACTTCTCGCGACCTGGCGATACGGTGTTCGATCCGTTCTGCGGCTTCGGCACGACCCTGCTTGCGGCTGCGCTGGAAGGGCGTCGCGGCTTGGGCATGGAGATCCACGCCGGACGCGCGATGCTGGCGCGGGAGCGCCTGGCGCGGCACGGCATTGTCGATCCGGTGATCGCGGGCGCGCTGCCGCAGTGCGCGATTCCGCAACCCATCGCGCTGTGCCTGACGAATATCCCGTATTTCGGCTGCCGATGGCCCGCGGATGCCGATGCGGCCCAGCTGTACGCCGCATCGGACTTCAGCGCCTATCTGACCGCTCTGCGCGACATCTTTCATGCGGTGCGCGCGGCCTTGCCCGATGGCGGTTATTGCATCGCGATGGCCGAAAACGTGACCTTGAACGGCCGGATGCTGCCGATCGCATGGGAGCTGGCGCGGGTGCTGGGCAGTCTGTTCGAGGCCTGCGACGAACGCGTCCTGTGCTATCCACCACGCCCGTCCGGTGTCCTGCCGTCGGATGCCGGTCGCACCGATCGCAGCCACGAATACGCACTGGTCTACCGGAAGGCGCGTCCTCGCATCGACATCGAACGCGCTCGCAGCGAACTGCTGGCGATGCGCGACGCCGGTTTCGCATTCCGCGTGCATGGCGGTTTCGCGGCGTGGGAGCGCGCGGACCCCGACGGGGTGCAACCGCCTTCCGACATCGATCTGCATGTGCCCGCCGACGAGGCGCGTCTGCAGGCACTGTTGCATTGGCTGACGACGCGCGGCTATCGCCTGCAACTGTGGGACGAGCCGGTCGATGCCTCCGTCCCGCTGCAGCGCGTGATCGAACGCCATTATGTTCGCGCCGAGCGTATCGATATGGACGGCGCGCTGATGCGGATCGACATCGGCATCGCAATGGTGAGCGCCGATTCGCCTGCGCATGCGTTCGGACACTGATGCCGCGTCAGCGTGCGTCCGCAACCCTGTCTTTCGCGCATACCGCCTGCAGATCGCGATGGCACAGACGCAGGTTGTCCATCAGATAGCGCTGCAACGCCGCATCCGGCGCAGCCGGCGCGGTGCCGCCGAGATGGCGATGCAGCATCGCTTCGAGCAGATAGAGATTGGCTTCGCGGGCGATCGGCTCGCGATTGGCGTGCCCGGCATCGGTATCCACCAGCAGGCTCACATCCTTGTTCGCGAGCTTGAGCCTTGCCGCATATTCGATCACTCCCGCGATGCCGACGCGGCGGTCTTCGCCGCCGGCCACCAGCAGCAGCGGCCGATTCATGCGCGCGGCGTTCGCGAGCGGCGACTGCGCGTGCAGTGTCGCCATGTGCGTCCTGTCGTCGACATCCAACGACAGGATCCGCAGCCAGTCGGTCATCGGTACGACGTTGCCGAATTCCAGCGATTCCGGGTTGCGCAGCAGCCAGCGCAGCGTCCAGGCGAAATCCGGCGGCGGCACGAAAGCGACGCCGACCTTGAACAGCTCCGGCTGGAAAGTCACGCCGAGCAACGTCGAATAGCCGCCGAACGACGCGCCGACGATGCCGACGCGCTGCGCATCGCCGATGCCCGATGCCAGCACGAAGCGCGTGCCGTCGACGATGTCCTGCTGCACGCGGCCGTTGCCGAAGTCGCCGTTTGCCGCGAAGGTGTAGACCCGGCCATGGCCGGTCGAACTGCGGAAATTCGGTTCGAACACCGCATAGCCGCGATTGACCAGGAATTGGCTGATGCCGTTGTACTCGGGCCGCCAGTGATTCCACGGGCCGCCATGCGGCACCACCACCAGCGGCAGCGTGGCCGCCGCGCGCCCGGGCGGCAGATACACGAAACCATGCAGGCGCATGCCGTCGGATGCGCGCCAAACGAGCGGAATCTTGCGCGCCAGCGTGGCCTCGTCGATGCGCTCGACCGGCCGCTGGCTGCGCGCATCGCGCGGCCGGTCGTCGAACAGCACCGACACGGTGCCGGCAGCCGGATCGTACAGATGCCAGCGGCTGCCCTGCTGGTGTCCGGCGCGGGTTTCGATCAGCCACCGCGCGTCCTGTCCGCGGCCGATGTCGATGCGCTGGTCCAACTGCTGGTCCCGCTGCGGCAGCAACCCTTCAAGACGCCGCAGATGCCGCTGCGTATCGGCGTCGAGGCCGTGATTGGCGGCGACGGTACTGCGGTAGGCCGCGATCAGCGGCTGCCGGGTCAGCGGATCGAAGGTCAGCGTATCCAGATCCGCTTCGCCGCGCGGATCGGCATGCAGTACGTGGGGGCGGCCGTCGGCATCGAGCCGCATCAGCCGATGCAGCTCCGGGCCGCTGGCTTCGCCGAAATTGCCGCGCAGGATCAGATCGCGGCCGTCGGCGCTGGCGACCAGCGGCGTGCAGCGCCGCATCCGCGCGCAGCGTGCGACTTCGCGCAGGCGGCCGCCGGCTTCGACGCGCTGGATCGTCAATTCCAGTCCTTCCACCCGCTGCACGAACGCCAGCCGGCCCTGCGGATCCAGCGCATAACCCGTGATGCGCCGGCTGTCTTCGTGCAGCCGCGTGCGTTTGCCGCGCATGTCCACGCGCAGCAGCCGCCACAGCGCGGGCTGTCCCTGCGGCGTCATCCCTTCCTGTTCGATCACGATCGCCGCCGCGGGCATGGCGTCGTCGACGCGCATCATCGCGCGCTTGCTGCGCCCGCCCAGCGTGGTCACGATGCCGGAACCGGACTGGCCGTCGACGGCCAGCGCGAACAGGTGCTGCGCCGATTCCAGCAGCAGCCAGCGGCTGTCGCGCGTCCATGCCAACTGCTGCGCGGGCGTGTGCGCCATCAGCCGACGCGCCTTGCCGCCGCCGGTCGCCTGCAGCCAGACTTCGCGATTGCGGTCGGCTTCGCTCAACCAGGCGACCTGCCGCCCATCGGGCGACAGCACCACCGAAACGATCGACGCGCGCTGCAGGAATGCGCTGCGCGGCAGCGTCGTCGCGCGCGGTTGCTGTTGTTCGGTTTGAAGTTGGGCCTGCAGTCCGGCGGCGCGCGCGTGCGACAGCGGCACGATGGCACCGATCAACAACGCGAGCTTCAGCGCGGCCCGGATCGCGAAAATGTTCGCAATCTCCGACATGGGATTCTCCTGCGGGCCTTCGATGCGTCGGCCCGTGTTGTGTTCCAGGTTGTGCTGCGGGATGAGGTACGCCCGGAATCTGCCCGGACCTTCCCATCAGCCTTCTGTAGAGCGGCCTTCAGGCCGCTGGTTCTTTCCGGAAATGCAGCGGCCTGAAGGCCGCTCTACGGGTGATGAATTTTTTTCCTGGGAATTGCGGCTGCAGCAGCACCGCGATTTCGAACGGGCCATCGGGCGGCCGCGATCAAGCAGTCGCGATCAAACCGTAGCGTTCGCGTACTGCACGTCTAACACCTCGGAAGCCACGACCTCCTCCGGCCGATACAGCAGCCACAGCGCTGCGAGCGCCGGCAGGCCGATCAGGCCGCAGACCGAAATCCAAGCCACGCGCGCAGCAGTCGGCATCGCGAGCCGCCGCGTCCGCCACAGCGCGCCGATCAGCGACAGCAGCGACAGCGCGCCGGCCAGCAGCCACATGCTGCGCGGGATCGGTGCGGCGACGCTGGTCTCCAGCGGCAACGGCGGCGCGAACAGATGCTGCGCGCGATCGCGCAGCGCATACAGCGCGGGCGAGGTCCAGAACGATCGGTAGCGATAGATCGCGGGATAGTCGTACGCGAGCCGCCGCGTCGCGATGGTCTCGATCGCGCCGCCGTCGCGTACCCGCAGCACGTGTTGATACGGCACGGCGCCTTCCGCGGCATGCGCGTTGTAGCTGTTGCTGAAGACGATCAGATAACCGTCCACCAGCTCGATCATGTCGAGGTCGTAGATATCGTGATAGGTGCCGGGCATCGGCACCCGCAGTCGCGGCGTCATCACCCGCTGGTGTTCGACCGCTTCGCGACCGTCGAAAAAGTACAGCGCGCGGTCGCTGATCACGCCCAGGGTTTCGCCGACCGGGCTGGCGCCGACCAGCACCTCCTCGTCGGGCAGACGGATCCGCGGCAGCACCTGTCCGGATTCGCTGTCGTAGTGATACGCGGTGTTGCCCGCGATCAACAGCGCATCGCCTTTCGCGGCGCCCGGCATCGCGCCGACCGGCAGCGCAGGGACGGGAAATGCGGCGTTGTCGACGCCGACGCCCAAGGTGCCCGCCTGCGTGCGGTCGTTGATGCGATAACCATGCAGGCGCATGTCGTCGTGACTGAAAACCCAGCGCACGCCGCGCGCGTCGTCGTCGAATTCCATCGGCGCGACGTTCGCCAGTTCGGAACGCTGCGGAATGCGCCTGAGCTGCGAGGCGATGCCGGTCGGTTCCGACAGCGCGATCTGTTCGCGCAGCAACGGCGCATCGGGATGCGTGCTGCCCTCCAGGGCCAGACGCATGCGCGTGCGATCGTCGGCTTTTTCCGCTTCGTTGTGCCCGCCACGCGGCGGCGTGGGCGTGTTGTTGGGATGCGAGCCCTGCGCGATCCACAGCATCTCGACGCCCGAATAAGCCAGCAGCATCAACCCGTACATCGCCATCTGCAGCGGCAGCGCGACCGCGATCGTGCCCGTCGCACCGCGCGGCGGCGCATCCAGATCGGGCTTGAACGTCGCCAGCACCATCGCGATCAGCCACGCGACGGCCAGCGCCTGCAGCGCGAGCGCGCCGAGGCCGGTCGCGGCGGCGGTGATCAACAGCAGCGGAAACACCAGCCCCGAAAAACAATAGCGACGCTCGCCGAGCATGCCGTACGCGCCGACCAGATAACCGGCAGTGGCGATCTGAAGCGCGGCCAGCGCGAGCAGCCAATGACGGACATCGACCACGCGTGGCGTCATCGCGCCCTGCCACAGCGCGATCAGCGCGATCGGCAGCGCCACCGCCACCGCCAGCAGCGCCACTGCGGCAAGGATCAGCGATACCGCAATCCGCGGCGACGACTGCGGCCGATGCAGCATGTTCAACCACGCGCTGGGCTTGCGGTACGTGCCCATCTGATACAGCCCGAGCAACAGTCCGAGCGCCGCGTACGTGCCGGCGAACGACCAGTGCACCACCAGCGGCTGCTGCGCCAGATCGACGACGCGGGTCAGGAAGCCCAGCGCGATGAAATGCACGCCCGCCAACGCCAGCGCCCATGGGCGGAAGCGCAGCAGTTCGGCCTTGAACAATTCGAACATGCGCGTCGCTCCTTCAGGCGGCCGCCGCGGGCGCGGCGTGGTTCTTGGCGAGAAACGCATTCACCGCGCGATCCAGACCGACCGGCATGCTCTGGATCGAACGCGCGCCGGCGCCGCGCAGGAACTCGGCGAAGCCTTCGTCCTGATCCAGCACCAGATAGTGGTGCAGGCCATCCAGACGCTGCCGTTCCAGCAGGCCGGGCACCGTCGACGGCTCCGGCCCCTTGAACGGAATGTCGGCGACCCAGTGCGTGACCCGCGAGCAGAAGTCTTCCGGCGCCGACATGTGCATCAGCCGGCCGCGTTCGAGGATGATCAGGTTGTCGGCGACGCGCTCGATCTCCTCCATCTGATGCGAGCAATAGATGACGGTGCAGTCGTCGGCCGCGTTGCTGTACAGCAGCGATTCCAGGAAAGCGCGCTTGGCGACCACGTCCAGCCCCAGCGTGGGTTCGTCGAGAATCAACAGTTCGGGCGACCGCGCCAATGCCAGCGCCAGATTGAAACCGGCGCGCTCGCCGCGCGAGAGCTGGCCGACCTTCTGTTCCGGCAGCACGTGGTAATGGCCGATCACTTCATCGTACGCGCGCTGATTCCATCGCGGGTATTCGCGGTGGTGCATCCGCGCGATCGCCGAGACCCGCATCCAGCCGGGCAGCGTGTGTTCCTCGTTGACGAAACCGATGCGTCCGCGGTCCGCAGGCGTCAGCTGCTGGCTGTCGCGGCCGAGGATGCGCGCGCGGCCCGCGCTGGGCGCGAGGAAACCCAACAGGATCCGGAACAGCGTGGATTTCCCCGCACCGTTGGCGCCGACGATGGCATGGATGCGGCCGCGCGGAATGCGCAGGTCGAGATGGTCGAGCGCGAGCTTGCGGCCGTAGCGTCTGCTCAGGCCATGGGTTTCGATCACGTGGTCGTCGTGTGTGGACATGGCATCCGTCTCAGGCGGTCTTGCGCGGCGTCAGCGCGTCGAATTCGGCGGCCATCCGCGCCTGCACTTCGTCCACGGTGACGTTCAAGGGCACCACGTCGTGGACGAAGCGCTGCACCGCATCGTCGAAGCGGCGCTCGCGTTCGGCATCGCTCAGGCGCTGGCGCAGCGGCGCCACGTACAGGCCCAGGCCCTGGCGGGAATCCAGCCAACCCTCGGTCGTCAACTCGGTGTAGGCCTTGGCCACGGTGTTCGGATTGATCGTCAGCTGCTGCGCCAGACCGCGGACGCTGGGCAACTGGTCGCCGGGCGCCAGCTCGCCGGTCGCGATCTTCATCCGGATGCCGTCCACGATCTGCTTGCCGATCGAGCGGGAATCGCCGGTGGCGATCTGGATCATCAGGGCTTTGGTGCGCGCCATATCGGGTTCCACCTTAACTGTACTATGTGTAACAGTACAGCAGTCTGTGCGCGATGCTGTCAAGTTCCTCCAGACCGCCACCGATGAACGGCGCCGCAAGTGATGACGGCACACCATCGACTGGCACATGCCCCGCCCCCCAGGCCTCACTAATGTCGTCGACAAGGCTGGATCGATCCTCCAAGGCGGCCCAAGCGCCTTGTTTTGGCGGTATCCAGGCTTCCTTTCGCGCAAGTTGGCTTGAAAAGCCCGTATTTGCCGTCAGGAATGTCATCACCTGTTGCATCGAAGGCGCACCACCCCGCTGTCCGTCTCATAAATGGAACAGTGGGGAACTTTTTCCGGGTTTAGCACTCCAACCGGCCGACTGCTAAGATCGAGACCTATGAACCAGACCACTGCCAGTACCGCCCTGATCCCGAACAGCCTGCCGATGCCGGCCCTGAGCGGCTTGTCCGCGCTCGGTTCGCTCGAGGCCTATGTCGGCGCCGTCCACCAGATCCCGGTCCTTTCCGTCGAGGATGAGCAGGCGCTCGCCCGCCGTTTCCTGGAACAGAACGACCTCGAGGCCGCGCGCGAGCTGGTGCTTTCGCACCTGCGTTTCGTCGTCCACGTCGCCCGCGGCTACAACGGCTACGGCCTGCAGCTGGCCGACCTCATCCAGGAAGGCAACATCGGCCTGATGAAGGCGGTGAAGCGTTTCGACCCGACCGTCGGCGTGCGCCTGGTGTCGTTCGCGGTGCACTGGATCCGCGCCGAGATGCACGAGTTCATCATCAAGAACTGGCGCATCGTGAAGGTCGCGACCACCAAGGCGCAGCGCAAGCTGTTCTTCAACCTGCGCCGCAGCAAGACCCGCCTGGGCTGGCTCAACGCCGAAGAGGTGCGCGCGGTCGCCAAGGATCTGAACGTTTCCGAGCGCGAAGTGATGGAAATGGAGTCGCGCCTGTCCGGTCGCGACATCGGCTTCGACGCGCCCGACGATGCCGACGAAGATCACGGCCCGCCCGCACCGGTGGCCTATCTGATGATGGAAGGCGAAGACCCGGCGCAGGCCTACGAAAGCGCCGACAGCGAAGCCGGCCAGCTGGATCTTCTGCGTGAAGGCCTGTCGCGTCTGGACGCCCGCTCGCGCGATATCGTCAAGCGCCGCTGGCTGGATCCCGAGAGCAAGATCACGCTGCAGGAACTGGCCGACGAATATGGCGTGTCGGCCGAGCGCATCCGCCAGATCGAAGCCAACGCACTGAAGAAGATGAAGGCGCTGTTCGCCGCGTAACCGCACGAACCGCGATCATCGAACGGCCCGGGCAACCGGGCCGTTTCCATTTATGCGTACGCCGTGCAGACTGCCCGCCTGCCCACGGCCTTCTCCATGTCGACCATCGATCCGTCAGTGTCAGGTACGTCCGTGCGGCCGCCCGCTCTGCCCGACAGGTTCGGTGCGTTGTGGTTCGAATTCCGCGCTGGCGGCTTCAGATGTCTGCGCTTCGCGAGGAATCTTTTCGATCGCACGCATCGCCGGCATCGCGCGGGTTCGCGCCTGCGCGAAGCGCCGGTGATCGCCGAATCGATCTCGGCGCTGTGGCCGGGCAAGGATGCCGGCGACGACGCGCCGGCCGAAAACGCGCTGGTGCTGGGCAAGATCGAGAATCTGCGCATCGCCCGGCGCGCGTTCGACGGCATCGAACTGTCGCGCGGCGAGGTGTTGAGCTTCTGGGCACAATTGGGCCGTCCCTCGCGCGGCCGCGGCTTCGCGATCGGCCGCGAGCTGCGCGAAGGCTGTCTGATTCCGAACATCGGCGGCGGCCTCTGCCAGCTGTCGAACGCGCTGTACGACGCGGCGCTGAAAGCCGGGCTGGAGGTGATCGAACGTCACGCGCATTCCCAGGTCATTCCGGGCTCGGCGGCAGCGCGCGATCGCGACGCCACCGTGTTCTGGAATTACGTCGACCTGCGGCTGCGCGCGCCATTCGACCTGCGCTTCGAGGTTCTGCTCGATGCGGAATCGCTGACGGTGCGGGTGCGCGGCGCAATGCCAGCGGTCCCGGCGATCCCGGTCTCCGGACGGACGATAGATGCGAGGCTCGAATCGCCGGTCGGCGCATTGCCGTCGCAACCACCCGGCGATTGCGCGACCTGCGGGCAGCACGCATGTTTCCGCAATGCGCCGACGCTGCGCGACGCGCAGGGCAAGGTCGCGATTCTGGTGCAGGCGCCGATGCCGGAGCATGCGCAGTTCCTGGCGACAGAGGTCGCGGATGGCGAACGTATTGGCGCGAACGCTTCGCTTTCGATGCGCATGCGCGCGAAGATCCTCGCGATCGAACATCGCCTGCGTCGTTCGCCGTCGGCGCGACGCGCGGCCGCGATGTCCAAGCTCGCCGCGAACGCCGCAGCTGCGCGCCTGCGGCCGGAGCATCTCGAACTCTACGTCGATCAGGCATGGCTGCCGTACCTGTGGCGCAGCGGCGCACTGGCCGGGCGGCGCTACCACGTACTGATGCGGGCGCTGCCGATGGCATGCATCCACGCGCAACTGGATGCGGCGGCGGCGCATCATCCAGACGAGCCGAGCCTGCGCGATTTCCGCGCCGACGATGCGCTGCTGCGCGCCGAACGCGAAGCATTGGCCGGCGCCGAACGCTGGATCGGCCCGCATGCGGGCATGCTCGCTCTGGCGGGCGACAAGGCGCATGCGCTGCCTTGGCGATTGCCGACCGTCGACCCTGCTGGCGCGCAACGACGCTCCGGGCCGATGCGCCTCTATTTTCCCGCGTCGAGCCTGATGCGCAAAGGCGCGCGGGAACTGTCCGCCGCGATGTCGGGTCTGGGCGCGGAGATCGTGCTGCCGATGCGCGACGGCGGCGAACCGGCGCGCTGGAACGGCATCGCGCTGCAGAGGATCGACGATGTCGACGCCGCGCTTTCGCTGTGCGATGCGGTGGTGCTTCCTGCGTGGGTCGAGCATGAGCCACGCGTACTGATCGCGGCGATCGCACGCGGCATTCCGGTCATCGCGACCGCAGCCTGCGGTCTGGGCGATCTGCACGGCTGGTCGGAAGTGCCGGCCGGCGATGTCGCAATGCTGCGTGCCGCATTGAAACGCGTGCAGGACACGCTTTTCTGACAACCTCGGTCGGAGTGCGACGACGCGCGGAAGGCCATACGCGAGTTCGTGACGCTGAACGCGTATGCGTATTTCTGGAACGGCTGAAACTGGGCGCCCCCCATGGATCTGCAATGCAACACGAAGCAGCATGCGACGGCCCGGGCAACCGACCGTTCGTTTCG
Source organism: Pseudomonadota bacterium (assembly GCA_040386495.1). GTDB lineage: Bacteria > Pseudomonadota > Gammaproteobacteria > Xanthomonadales > Xanthomonadaceae > Lysobacter_I. Next base: position 49,294 of record JAZKFJ010000006.1, on the reverse strand, counting down.
CGATGGACTTGACGCATTCTCCGCGCCTAAGCTACCGGAAGAATTCCCGGAGAAATGTCATGGACGAACGGATGCGGATCGCGCTGCTGATCGACGCCGACAATGCGTCGGTATCCACGCTTGAGTATGTATTGGGTGAGATCGCCGACCTCGGCGTCGCGAACGTCCGCCGTGCTTATGGCGACTGGGGCAGCACGAGCCTGCGTGGATGGCGCGGCGCGTTGCTCGACAATGCGATTCAACCGATGCAGCAGATCGCCTATGTGAATAAAGGCAATGCTTCCGATATGGCAATGGTCGTTGATGCCATGGACCTGCTCTACAGCGGCCGCTTCGATGCTTTCGCACTGATGTCGAGCGATTCGGACTTCACGCCATTGGCGATGCGCCTGCGTTCCGCGAATATGCACGTTTATGGCTTCGGAAAAGCGCAGACATCGAATGCTTTCAAGGCTGCCTGTTCGACATTTTTTTACGTGGATGCGCCTGAAACCCCCGTGGCGGAAACAGAGTCCGCGAAGCCTCAGCCGGCATCGGAAACGCTGTCGCCGACCGTAGAGGTCACTGAGCCTCAGACAACACTTGCCTCGCCAGTAGAACCGCAGCCTACGATTCCTCGTGTGGAACCGCCTAAAAAGAAGACAGGTGCAGAGCTACGCAGCGACACCAGCCTTGTGAATCTGCTCCGCAGTGCGACCGAAGCGACCAAGGACGAGGATGGGTGGTCGCATCTCGGCGCAATCGGCAATTACGTCGCAAATCGCGGTTCGTTCACGCCGAAAAACTACGGGTATCGCACACTAAAGCCGCTGATCGTCGCAACAGAGCTATTCGATCTGCATACGGACGGACATCGCGTCAAACGGCATCGTGCGAAAAGCGCCGCCGATAAAACGTAGGCGAACCCGCACCAGGAACAGCATGAAGACGTGTGCGCAAGATCCGGATATCGTCATCGCGTGCGTCGCGCCACGATGCGCGCTCCCGACAACCGGAGCGCCACCATGTCCTTCCAGATCCACGCACTGCCCGCCGATACGTTCGCATGCTTATTCGCGTTGCCCGATGAGGCCTTGCACGACCGCGACATCCGCAACATCGTCGCCGACGGCCGTCCGGTGTATCCCTGCCGGGTCAGTCTGCAGGATGCGGTAGAAGGCGAACGCCTGTTGCTGCTGCCCTACGATCATCATCGCGTGGACACGCCGTATCGCGCGTCCGGTCCGGTGTACGTGCGCGAAGCGGCGACGCAGGCATTTCCGGCTATCGACGACGTGCCGGCGCTGCTGCGCAGCCGTCTGCTGTCGCTGCGCGCCTATGACGCGCGCGGAATGATGGTGTGGGCCGATGTCGTGCCGGGCAAGGAAGTCGAAGCCGCCATCGGAACCCTGTTCGCGATCGAACGCACCGCGTACTTACACATTCATTACGCGAAACCCGGCTGCTACGCCTGTCGCGTCGAGCGTGTTTGATGGCTAGCGCTCGCGATCCGCACCCAGGATGATCCGCGCGCTGCGCTGGTAACTCCAGTACGCCTGCGCCCAGTCGATCATCACCACCATGCGGTTGCGGAAGCCGATCAGGAAGAACACGTGCGCCGCCAGCCAGAACCACCAGGCGAGCAGGCCGGAGAACTTGAACCCATGCAGATCGACCACCGCGGCCATCCGGCCGATGGTGGCGAGATTGCCGAAATCGCGATAACGGAACGGCGACGGCGCGCGCCCCTGCAGGCGCGCGCGGATCGCCTGCGCGACGTGGCGTCCCATCTGCTTCGCCGCGGGCGCGACGCCCGGCACCGGCTTGCCGGCGTATTGCAGCGATGCGAGATCGCCCGCGATGAAAATCTCCGGATACCCCGGCACGCTGAGGTCGGGCTGCACGATCACCCGGCCGGCGCGATCCAGCGGCACGCCCAGATCGCGCGCCAGCGGCGACGCGGCCACGCCCGCGGCCCACAGCACCGTGTGCGCGGCAATGCGTTCTTCGCCGAGCTGCACGCCCTCGCCGTCGATCGCCGCCACCGGCACGCCGGTGCGCACTTCCACGCCAAGTTTCTGCAGCTGCGTGCGCGCTTTTTCGGACAAGGATTCCGGAAAACTCGACAGCACCCGCGGCCCGGCTTCGAGCAGCAGCACGCGCGCCTTGCGCGGATCGACGCGGCGGAATTCGCCGTGCAGCGTGTGGCGCGCGATTTCGGCCAGCGTGCCCGCCAACTCCACGCCGGTGGGCCCGCCGCCGACGATGGCGAACGTCAGCCATGCCTCGCGTTTCGCGTCGTCGTCTTCGGCTTCGGCGCGTTCGAACGCGGTGAGGATGCGACGGCGGATTTCCAGCGCATCGTCCAGCGTCTTCAGGCCGGGCGCATGCGCGGCCCAATCGTCGTGACCGAAATATGCGTGGGTGGCGCCGCTGGCGAGCAGCAGATGGTCGTAGTCGAGGGTTCGGCCATCGGCGAGACGCACCTGCTTCGCATCGGGCGCGACGTTGTCGACCTCGCCCAGCAGCACGGTGACGTTCTTCTGCTTGCGCAGGATATGGCGCAGCGGCGCGGCGATGTTCGGCGCCGAAAGTCCGGCGGTCGCGACCTGATAGAGCAGCGGTTGGAACAGATGATGATTGCCGCGATCCACCAGCGTGATCCGCACCGGCGCATCACGCAGCGCGCGTGCCGCCCACAACCCGCCGAAACCGCCACCGACCACCACCACATGGGGCACCGCATGCATCTGCCGTCTCCAGCCGCTACGGCGCCATCGCCGCGTGCGTATTGTCGCCGATCCGATGCGTAAGCGGGTGGACACGCCCGTTCGCCGTCATACCGGATGCGAACGAATCTCCTACAAGACCTGCGTTGCTATTCCGATTCGAGAGCGTTCGGGATGACAGTGTTTAGGGGCCGAACCAACCCGTCGATTTTCAAAAGCACCGCAGCGCGTTCGAATGTTCGTAGATCCGAATGTTCGTAGACCCGGAGGGCGGCGCACAGGACGTGCGCCGTTTTTCTATGCGGCATGGATGCCGCATAGAAAAATCCTGGCCATGCTTCCGACGGCAGATTTGCCTCGGCACTGGGAGTTTTCTTTGGTTACTTTCTTGACTCGCGCCTGCGGCACTCGCCCTTCGGGCCGGCTTCGCCGTTCGCGCCGCAATGCGGCGCAGTGCGACAAAGAAAGTGTGACGCATCAGCGCGGAAGCTCTGCAGTTGCTCCTTTGATGGGTATCGCTACGCTCAACTCATCCTACTAAATTGGCGCCATGAGCGACGTGTTGCCTGAAGGTCGTCCAGCAGGATCAAGAGCTCGGGCCTGAAGGCCCTCCTACAGGTTCGGCGCTAGGCCACGCTCGCCATCGATCAATACAGATCCACCGGATCCACATCCAGCGACCAGCGCGTTTTCCGCGCTTCGGGCAAGGCGTACACCGCCGGCAAGGCGGCTTCCAGCGCCACGTGCAGATCGCGGCGCGTCGGCGACGACAGCAGCAGCTGCGCGCGATACATGCCGGCGCGGCGCGGCATCGGCGCGGGAACCGGGCCGTCGAGCGTCAAACCTTCCGCCACGATCGCGCCGCGCGCAGGCTTCGCGGCGACCCATGGTATCAGCAGCGTTTTCGCGGCCTGCAGGAACTGCATCGGCGCGTCGGCGTGCTGGGCTTCGGCGCGCAGCAGCGCAAGATGCGCGAACGGCGGGAAACCGGCGGCTTCGCGCTGGGCGAGTTCGCCCTCGGCGAAGGCGTGGTAGCCGCCGTGGATGAGCGTCTGCAGCAGCGCGTGTTCGGGGTGATGGGTCTGCAGCAGCACTTCGCCGCGCTTCTGCGCACGGCCGGCGCGGCCGGCGACCTGGATCAGCAGTTGCGCGAGCTTCTCACCGGCGCGGAAGTCGGCGGAGAACAGGCCTTCGTCGATACCGACCACCGCGACCAGGGTGAGATTCGGCAGATCGTGGCCCTTGGCCAGCATCTGGGTGCCGACGAGGATGCCGGGACGCGATCCGAATTCGACGAAGAGTTTTTCCAGCGCGTCCTTGCGCCGGGTGCTGGCGCTGTCGATGCGCAGCACCGGCACGTCGGCGAATTTCTCGGCCAGCAGTTCCTCAAGCCGTTCGGTGCCCACGCCCTGCGGCTGCAGCGCGAGGCTGGCGCAGTCGGGGCAGGCCGGCGGCGGGGTCTGCCGCGCGCCGCAGTGGTGGCACTGCAGGCGCCGGCCGCCGCCGTGGACGGTCATCGGCGTGCTGCGCAGCGGCGTGCTGCAGCGTTTGCACTGGGCGCTCCAGCCGCAGTCGTGGCAGAGCAGCACCGGGGCGTAGCCGCGGCGGTTCTTGAACACCAGCACCTGGCCGCCGGCGTCCAGCGCGCCGCGCATCGCCCGCAGCAGTTCCGGCGACAGGCCGGCGTCGAGCGGACGCTTGCGCACGTCCAGCACCCGCACCACGGGCGGCTGGGCGTTACCCGCGCGCTTGCGCAGGCGCAGGTGGGTGTAGCGGCCGGCTTGGGCGTTGTGCAGGGTTTCCAGCGACGGCGTGGCGCTGCCCAGCAGCACCGGCACGTCCAGCGCCTTGCCGCGCACCAGGGCGAAATCGCGGGCGTGATAGCGGATGCCGTCCTGCTGTTTGTAGCTGCCGTCGTGTTCCTCGTCGATCACGATCAGTCCGGCCTGGGGCAGCGGCGTGAACACGGCCGATCGCGTGCCCACGATCACCCGCGCCTCGCCACGCCAGGCGGCGGCCCAGACCCGGGCGCGTTCGGGATCGCCCAGACCGGAATGCAGCGCATGCACCGGCACGCCCAGCCGCTGGCGGAACCGCGCCAGCGCCTGCGGGGTCAGGCCGATCTCCGGCACCAGCACCAGCGCCTGGCGGCCGCGGGCGAGGCAGTCGGCGATGGCGTTGAGATACACCTCGGTCTTGCCGCTGCCGGTCACGCCGTCCAGCAGCCAGGGGGCGAAGCCCGGGCGGCCGCGCAGCGCGTCCAGCGCCGCGACCTGTTCGTCGTTGAGTACCGGGCCGGCCTGCGGCATCGGCGCGCACTGCGAGGCCGGCACCGCCACGCGTTCGGCCAGGCCGCGCTTGAGCAGCGCGCGGGCGGCGCTGCGCCAGTCGTCCAGCGAGGTGTCGAGCTGGTCTTCGTCCAATGCCTGCCGTTGCACGGCATCCAGCAGGTCCGCCAACTGTCGCGGCCGTCCGCGCAGGCGGGACAGGCCGGTGGCGCCGGCTTCGGTCAGCCGCCACGCCCAGGCATGGGTGTCGGGCAGCGGCTCGCCGCGACGCAGGGCGCTGGGCAGCGCGGTGGCCAGCACTTCGCCCAGCGGGGCGTGGCTGTAGCGCGCCAGCCAGCGCAGCGACTCCAGTAGTTCGCCCTGCAGCAGCGGTTGCGGGTCCAGCACCGCCTCGACCTGGCGCAGTTCGGCGACGCCGGGCTCGGGCGGCCCCACGCCAACGATCACCCCGACCACGCTGCGGCTGCCGAAGGGCACGCGCACGCGGCAGCCGATCTCGGCCGGGCCATCGCTTGCGCCCTCGCTTGAGCGATCACCCGGCGGCAGATAGTCGAACAGGCGCGGCAGCGGCACGGGCAGGGCGACGCGAAGGACGGGATCAGCGGCGGACATGGCGGCGAACATGGCCGGCAGTCTACCGAGTCCCGGCGCGGCGGCTTCGACCCTCACTTGCACCGCATTGCTGCCGGTCGGCACACGAATGAGCCGCAAGTGGCGGATCGCAAAGGGAATTCGGCATTATCCACACAAGCTGTGGATAAGTTTGTGCATGACTCGATGCGCGAAGAGTTTTGTGCGGTAAATCCAAGGGTTCCGCGGTGTATGGCTAAAAAACCGCCACCCCATGAAAACTCATTGAAATCAAGCGCTTGTCCGTGAAACATCGCGCGTCCGCGGGATGCGCGGCCGGCAAAGCCGGATTTGTTGCACGTCGATGACCGCTGTGCACAACCAGATCGGGCCGTCGATCGGCCTGCAACCCTGATGGGGCCTTGGGGAGCCGGTTTCGTGATGGTTGTCAAGTCGCAGATCGGACGTGGAAGGCATCATGCGACCCCTCCGTCAAGTACTTGATCTATCGTCCGATATGTCTTCCCACCACACGCTCGATACCGCTGCCGCCTCTTCGGGCGCTGTCGTCAGCTTCCTGCGCGGGGTGGAACGGCGGGCGGCCCTGCTGGCCGAATTGCAGTGCGGCGACGCCGAACATGGCGACCGCGCCCTGGCCTTCGCGATCGAAACCTTCAGCGAAACGGCGCAGGGCGCCGCGCCCGACGAGTGGCCGCTGTTGTTCTGGACCACCCTGCTGCAGTGCCCCGCCCTCAACACCGAACCGCTGGCGCCGTACTGGCACGGCGACTTCGCCTCGCTGGCCCGGCTGGACTTCGGCACCCGCGCGGTGCTGTTGCTGCGGGTGGTGGTGGGGCTGGACGACACCCAGGCGGCGGCGGTGTTCGGCGTCGACCCGGTGGAATACAAGCAGGCGCTGCAGCGCGCCCTGCCGCAGCGCGCCGACGGCAGCCTGGACGGGGAAGCCTGGCTGGCGCTCAACGACGAAGCGCGCTTCGTGATGAAACAGCTGCCGCCGGAGCGGGTGGCGGCGATCGCCCGGCTGCGCGATGCCGCGATCGCGGCGAAGACCGGCGAAGTGGCGGCGAAGTCCGCCGCGCACGGCGCATCCGCATCGCCGAAGTCGGGCTGGCTGGGCAAGCTCTGGAGCAAGTCGGCCTGAGCCGGGGTCGCGCGGCACCTGCGCTCAGCGCGCCCCGCGCAGCACCCGTCGCGTCGCCTGGAAACGGTCGCCGAACCGGGCGATGCCATCGGCACGCAGCCGCGGCGCGTGGTCGCGCAGATAATCGTCCAGCGCCTCGCGACCTTTCAGCGCGTACTGCACGCATAGACCGACCCGGCCCGCGCTGGGCGGCGGTTCCAGCACCTCGAACAGCTTGGCGCCGGTGAAGCCCGGCAGTGCGAGGATCTCGGCGATGTGGTCGTGCAGCCACACGCGGTAGTCGTCGTGCGCCGCGGCGTCGACCTCGATGTTCACTTCATAGATCACGCGCTTCGGGGTCATGCGGTTCCCACCATGGGTTTCAGCTGCTCAGTCCGGCGATCACAGCGTAGAGCAGTGCGCAGGTCAACAACACCGTGTAGACGATGCCGATGACCAGGAATTTCGCGATGGTGACCCACCAGCGCTGCGCGTACACCCGTTTCTGCATGACCAGCAGATAGGCGGGCACGGCCAACAGCAGCCCCGTCGCAGCGATCCCAAGCCCCACCTTCGGCCAGATCCACGCCGTCGGCGCGAGTCCCGCCACGCCGGTCAGCACGAACAACAGCAGCAGCGTGGCGAGCAGGAATGCGTGGCTGTACAGCGCCACCACCAGATGTTCCAGGTAGCCGCGCCCCGAGCCGAGGTACATCGCCTTCAGGAACAGGGCGAACAACGGCACCAGCAGGAACAGCGCGCCTGGCACCGCGCCCAGGAACAGGCGGATGAATTCGTCCGGGTTTTCGCGCATCGCCTCGCTGTTGCGCGCGAAACGGTCGCCGCGCTTCTTGATCCAGCGCGTGAGCCATTCGGTGTCGGCTGGGGCCTTGGCGGCCGCGGCCCTGCTGGCGGCCGTCGCCTGTTCCAGTTCGATGTCGGCGCGGGCCATCGCCAGCGCGATCTCGGCTTCCGACGCGCCAAGCTCGCGCATGCGGCTGCGGGCGCCATCGTCGATGCCGGACTGCACCGTGCCCGAGAGCGGCGTGAGCAGCCAGCCGCCCTCGGATTCGAGCGCCTCGCGGCGGAACTCGCCGAGTTGGCGGTTGCGGTCGGCGATGACGGCGTCGATGGTGGTCAGGGCGCGCCTGGGCGCGGCGGCGGCGTCCGCCAGGGTGGCCGGCGCGGATGCGGAGGGGACGGTTTTGGGGGCGGCACCTGTCCCGGTTTGCGATGCCGACGCCGCCGGGCCGGCGTCGAGTCCGATCTCTGCCGGACTGTCTGTGCTGCTGAACACCGCCTCCTTGTCGATGTGCAGCGTGGCCTTGCCGACGAAGAACGTCAGCAGGCTGACGATCACGAACAGCCGCAGCGGCGCGACGTAACGGACGCGGTGACCGGCCAGATAGCCGGCGGCGACCCGACCGGGCACGAACAGATCGCGCACCGTGCGGAAGATCCGGCCGTCGAGGTGCCAGAACGACTCGAACACTTCCTCGACCGCATGGCCGAAGTTGTGCAGCGGGCTATGCGCGTGCTGGCCGCAGACGTGGCAGTAACTGCCCTGCAGTACGCTGCCGCAGTTTTCGCAGGCGGCAGGCGCGGCGTGGGCTTGCGGTTCGGTCATGCGCTCCCCGGGCTGACGTGGGTGGCCGAAATGGATCTCATCGGCGGTGCCGTAAGATACCAGCCCATGCGCCGGCCCCATGCCGCGCTCCCGCTTCCGGCGCAGTCATGTCCGAATCCCCCACACCGCGTTTTCGCGACGAGCTGCGCAGCAGTGCGCGACTGGCCGCGCCGTTGATCGCCGGCCATGTCTCGACCGGACTGATCGGTCTGGTCGATGCGGTCATCGCCGGCCACCACGGCACCGCCACGCTGGCGGCGGTGTCGGTGGGCACGGCGCTGTTCTGGCTGCCGCTGCTGGTGCCGATGGGCACCCTGATCGCGGTGCCGGCGTCGGTCTCGCAGCTGGACGGCGCCGGGCGCCGCGACGAGATCGGCCCGCTGTTCCGGCAGGCGCTGTGGCTGGCGCTGACCCTGGGGCTGGCGATGTTCGTGTTCCTCAGCGCGATCCCGCTGGCGCTGGAGGCCTTCGGCATCGCGCCGGAGATCCGCCCGGGCGCCACCGCCTTCGTCCACGGCATCCGCTGGGGCGTGCCGGCGCTGGCGGTGTTCCTGTGCATGCGCTATCTCTGCGACGGCCTGCACTACACCATCCCGACCATGATCCTGGGCTTCGGCGGGCTGTTGCTGCTGGTGCCCGCCGGCTATGCCCTGACCTTCGGTTACGCCGGGCTGCCGGCGCTGGGCGCGGGCGGGCTGGGACTGGCCTCGGCGCTGATCATGTGGCTGCAGGTGCTGGCGATGGCCGCCTATCTGGCCCGCGCGCGCCGGTTCCGCGACCTGCACTTGTTGAACCGCTACGACCCGCCGCGCTGGCCGCAGATCCGCGAACTGCTGACGGTGGGCCTGCCGATCGGCATCACCTGGCTGCTGGAAGGCGGGCTGTTCGTCGCGACGGCGCTGGTGATCGGGCGGCTGGGCGAAGTGCCGGCGGCGGCGCACCAGATCGCGATCAACGTCGCCAGCCTCTGCTTCATGGTGCCGATGGCGCTGGCCGAGACCACCACGGTGCGGGTGGGTCACGCCGTGGGCCGCGGCGACCGCGACGGCCTGCGCCGAGCGGCTTTCGCCGGCTACACGCTGGTGCTGATGACCCAACTGCTGACCGGCAGCGCGCTGCTGCTGGGCAACGAAGCCATCGCCGCGATGTACACCTCCGATGCCGCGGTGATCGCGATGGCCGCTTCGCTGCTGCTGCTGGCGGCGGCGTTCCAGTTCCCGGACGGCATCCAGGTGCTGTCGGTCGGCGCCCTGCGCGGGCTGAAGGACACCCGCGTGCCGATGCTGCTGGCGGCGGTGGCCTACTGGGGCATCGGCATGCCGCTGGGCGCGGTGCTGGGCCTGGGCCTGGGCGATCTGCTGCCCGCCTACGGCCCGCGCGGCATGTGGGTCGGGCTGACCGCGGGCCTTGCGGTGGCCGCGGTACTGCTGGGGCTGCGCTTCCTGCGGCTGTCTCGACGCGTGCCCATGGTGCTGCCGGTAGGAGTGACCGATGGCGGATGACGCCACCGCCGCCGACCGGCACACTGCCACCCGTACATCAAGGAGAGTTCCCCAATGAACGAACCGCGCCGCCGCGGCCCCATCGCCAGCATCCTGGTCGGTCTCTGGGATGCGATGAATTTCACCCGCCGTCTGATCTTCAACATCCTGTTCTTCGGCTTCCTGCTGCTCTGCCTCGCCGTGCTGGGCAGCGGAACCAAGCGGGTGTTGCCGGTGGACGACCGCAGCACCCTGGTGATCGCGCCGGAAGGCACGCTGGTCGAGCAGTACACGATCGACCCCACCAGCCGCGCGCTGGCCGAAGCCCTGAACGATCCGCGGGCCAACGAAGTGCAGCTGCGCGACCTGCTGACGGTATTGAACGCGGCCAAGACCGACAAGCGCATCGAACGCGTGCTGCTGCGCGTGGACGGCATGTCCTTCAGCGGCTATGCCTCGATCCGCGAAGTGGCCGAAGCCCTGGCCGAGCTGCGCGCCTCCGGCAAGCAGATCGTCGCGTACGGCGAAAGCTACGACCAGGCCCAGTACCTGCTGGCGTCGCAGGCCAACGAAATCTATCTCGATCCGATGGGCGGGATGCTGATCGAAGGCTTGGCCCGCTACCGCCAGTACTTCCGCGAAGGCCTGCAGGACAAGCTCGGCGTCGACGTGCACCTGTTCAAGGTCGGCGAATTCAAATCCGCGGCCGAGCCCTACGTGCTGGATGCGGCATCGCCCGAATCCAAGGAAGCCGACCTGTTCTGGATGAACGACATCTGGCAGCGGTATCTCGGCGACATCAGCAAGGCGCGCAAGCTCGACCCTCAGCAGCTGGCCGCCAGTTTCGACACGCTGCCGGCGGACATCGCCGCGGTGCAGGGCGATCTGGCCCGGTACGCGGTGAAACAGAAATGGATCGACGGCCTGAAGACGCAGGAAGAAGTCGAAGCCCTGCTCACCAAGCGCGGCACGCCCGACGAGCAGGCCGAGGGCGGCTTCCGCCAGGTTTCGTTCAACACCTATCTGACCCACCTCAAGGGCGCGCTGCCGATGCTGGGCAGCCAGAACCATATCGCGGTGGTGGTGGCCGAGGGCGAAATCAGAAGCGGCGAACAGCCCGCCGGCGCCATCGGCGGCGAATCCACCGCCGCGCTGCTGCGCGAAGCCCGCGACGACGACAGCGTGAAGGCGCTGGTGCTGCGCGTGGACTCCCCCGGCGGCGAAGTGTTCGCCTCCGAGCAGATCCGCCGCGAGATCGTCGCGTTGAAGAAGGCCGGCAAGCCGGTGGTGGTGTCGATGGGCGATCTGGCCGCGTCGGGCGGTTACTGGATCAGCATGAACGCCGACCGCATCTACGCCGACCCGTCCACGATCACCGGCTCCATCGGCATCTTCGGCATGATCCCGACCTTCTCGCGCACGCTCGAAAAGATCGGCGTCCATACCGACGGCGTGTCCACCACCAAGTTCGCCGGTGCATTCGATGTCACCCGCCCGCTGTCGGCGGACGTCTCGCAGGTGATGCAGAGCGTGATCGAGAAGGGTTACCGCGACTTCACCGGCAAGGTGTCCGAAGCGCGCAAGAAGCCGCTGGCCGATGTCGACGCCGTCTCCCGCGGCCGCGTGTGGAGCGGCGCGCAGGCGAAGGAGCACGGTCTGGTGGACGCGTTCGGCGGCCTGCAGACCGCGATCGCCGACGCCGCCAAACGCGCCAAGCTCGGCGGCAAGCCCGGCACCTATCCGGTGCGCTATATCGAGCGGCAGATGACGCCGTTCGAACAATGGTTCAGCGGCTTCGCCGGCAGCGCCGCCGGTCGCGCCCTGCTCGGCCATTCGGATATCGCCCGCGGCATGCTGGCGAAAGTGGTGCCGCAGGCAGACCGCGACCTGCGCATGCTGGAACGCGCGATGGAGCCGCGCGCCGGCGGTGCCCCGGCCAAGGCCTACGCCTACTGCTTCTGCGGGTTCTGATCGCAGCAGCGCCACGGTCCACTGCATTGATCCAGACGACGCCC
>JAZKFJ010000006.1:36282-37454 GCA_040386495.1 Pseudomonadota bacterium | reverse complement strand
CGTCGTCGTTTCCGTCGAAGTAAACCGCCTCAGCCGCCGGTCGCGGCGTCGATGGCCGCGCGCTGGCGTTCGGCCGCGGCGTCGACTTCGCCCTGCGCCGCTTCCGCCTTGTCGATCGGCTTCTGCATCGCCTCGCGCAGCTGCGTGGGCTGCGCCGCAGCCGCGGCCTGCGGTTCGGGCGGGTCGTCGTGATCGGGCACCTTGGGCTTCGAACAGCCCGTCAGGCCGCCGACACCGGCCAGCAACGACATCGTGAAGATCGCGCGAAAAACGAAAGCCTGGCGCATGGTGGTCCTCCTCGGCGGGGTCGCGGCTTATCCTACGCCCATCCACATCGCGGACGGCCCACCCCATGCTCGCTCACCGCTGGCGCCTCGACGGACAACTCGCGCTGGTCACCGGCGGCAGCGCCGGCATCGGCCGCGCCATCGCGCGCGAACTGCTGGGCTTCGGCGCGCGCGTGCTCATCGCCGCCCGCGACGGCAACGGCCTCGATTCGGTGCGGATCGAACTGGAAGAAGAATTTCCCGACGGCGAAGTCCGCACCCGGGTGGCCGACGTGGCCGACGACGAACAGCGCCGCGAACTGCTGGACTGGGTCGAAGACCTGGGCGACGGCCTCAACATCCTGGTCAACAACGCCGGCGGCAATGTCACCAGAGCCGCGATCGATTACAGCGAAGACGAATGGCGCGGCATCTTCGAGACCAACCTGTTCAGCGCCTTCGAACTCGCACGCAGCGCCTACCCGCTGCTGACCCGGCACGCCGCCTCGTGCATCGTCAACGTCGGCAGCGTTTCCGCCATCACCCACGTGCGCAGCGGCGCGCCCTACGGCATGAGCAAGGCCGCGATGCACCAGATGACCCGCAACCTCGCGGTGGAATGGGCCGAAGACGGCGTACGCGTGAATTCGGTGGCGCCGTGGTACATCCGCACCCGCCGCACTTCGACCAAACTCGCCGACCCGGATTATCTTGACGAAGTCCTGCTGCGCACGCCGATGGGCCGCATCGGCGAACCCGAAGAAGTCGCCGCCGCAGTGGCGTTCCTGTGTCTGCCGGCATCGAGTTACATCACCGGCGAATGCATCGCCGTCGACGGCGGGTTCCTGCGTTACGGGTTCTGATCTGCGGAGCGACGCGAACCGTCCGGCCGATCCGATCGGCCGG
>JAZKFJ010000006.1:0-36272 GCA_040386495.1 Pseudomonadota bacterium | reverse complement strand
TTCCTGGTTGCCGCCGATAATGCCGGCCTCGCCGCCGATCCGATCGGCCGGACGTCCGGAATCCTTCCGGATTTCGACAGCAATCGCATTCCCTGCGACATCCGCGCGACATCCTGCGTTCTCGATGCATGCGTCGGCCAGACAATCGTGGCCGGTCGATACGCGCGTCATCGAACGATCCGCGAGGGGCGCGGATCGGAAGGAGCCGCCTGCTTCCGCAGCCGGCATTCATCGCACTCAGGGAGAGACATCCATGCGTCGTCATTACCGCTCCACCGCACTCGCCGTCGCGACCGCCGCCATCCTGATCGCCGGCGGCGCATCCGCCGCCGTCCGCACCGACCTCCATCAGGACAACCTGCTCCGCGTCAAGCAAACCAATGCCGCCATCGCCGCGTCCGGCACCGCCGGCACGGTCCACGCCCGCCACGCACAGGCGCTGGGCCTGGACGCCGAATCGCGCCTGTTCCTGCTCGATCGCAAGACCGATCTGGGCGTGCGCAACCATCGCTATCAGCAGACATTCCGCGGCCTGCCGATCTTCGGCGAACAGGTGATCGTCAACGAAGACGAAAACGGCAACCTCAAGACCCTGTTCGGCCGCAAGATCGATGGCCTCGCCAGCGAAATTCCCGCCGGCAAACCACGTCTGAGCGGCAGCCGCGCGCTGGCCATCGGCAAGAGCGCCGGCCTGGGCGCGCGCGTCGGTTTCATGCGCAGCAGCAACGAGTCGTCCGAGCTGATGATCCACATCGACGACGACGGCCGCGCGCGCAAGGCGTATGTGGTCTCGTATTTCGCCGACACCGCGCGCGGCGGCTCGCCGACCCGGCCGACCGTCATCGTCGACGCCAACACCGGCCGCGTCATCAAGCAGTGGGAGAACCTGCAGCACGCGCTGGTCGGTACCGGCCCCGGCGGCAACACCAAGATCGGCCAGTACGAATACGGCACCAACTACGGCTACCTGGACGTGGCGCAGAGCGGCACCACCTGCACCATGAACAACGCCAACGTGAAGACCGTGGATCTCAACGGCGGCTCGTCCGGCACGACCGCGTTCTCGTACGCCTGCCCGCGCAACACCGTGCGGACCGTCAACGGCGCGTACTCGCCGCTGAACGACGCGCATTATTTCGGCGGCGTGGTCTTCAACATGTATCAGTCGTACATGGGCCAGGCGCCGCTCACCTTCCAGCTGCTGCTGCAGGTGCATTACGGCACCAATCACGAGAATGCGTACTGGACCGGCACCGGCATGCTGTTCGGCGACGGCCTCAATACGTTCTATCCGCTGGTCAGCCTGGATGTGGTGGGCCACGAGGTCTCGCACGGCTACACGCAGCAGAACTCCGGCCTGATCTATTCCAACCAGTCCGGCGGCATCAACGAAGCGTTCTCGGACATGGCCGGCGAAGCCTCCGAGTACTACATGCGCGGCAGCAACGACTTCAAGGTCGGCTACGACATCAAGAAAGGCACCGGCGCGCTGCGCTACATGGACAACCCGCCGCTGGACGGCGTCTCGATCGGACACGCATCCAACTATTACGCCGGCATGGGCGTGCACTACTCCTCGGGCGTCTACAACAAGGCCTTCTACACCCTGGCGACCACCGCCGGCTGGAACACGCAGACCGCATTCAAGGCGTTCGCGCGCGCCAACGATCTGTACTGGACCGCGAGCACCGACTTCAACCAAGGCGCCTGCGGCGTGCAGACGGCCGCGGCCGATCTGGGTTACAGCGTGGCCAGCGTCACCGCCGCCTTCACCGCAGTTGGCGTGAGCTGCGCGGGCAATCCGCCCACCGGCACGCCGCCCGTCATCACCAGCTTCAACTGCCCGGACATGGCCAACAGCGGCGCCGGCACCTACATGTGCGAAGTGAACTACACGTCTTCGACCCCCGCCACCGCCACCTGGTCGAACGGGAGCACCGGCAACTGGCTCTTCGGCCGCTGCACGCGCTACTCGCGTCCGACCGTCAGCGTGACCGTGGCCAACGCCTCCGGCTCGGTGTCGCGCACCGCGACCTTCAACTGCCCGATGAATCCGATCCCGTGATTTGATTCGGCGGTGTTCTGAAGGTGTTCGAGTGAATACGATCCGCCGGAGGGATTGCCCTCCGGCGGATTTTTCTGGCGCATGCAACGCGCCTCTTTGCTGCGGAATGCTGCCCATCATCACGCTGGACGCCGCTTGGGAAACGCGGCTTGACGCGGCTGCTACGGTGGGAAGATTATTGGCTACACCTCAAGGTTAAGGTCTGTACCCGAGTTAAGCCTCTTTTCGAGAATCGATGCATGAGTTCGTCGTGCAGAGTTTGAAATGCGATTGAAAGCTATCTCAAGGAACTCCAGATGCATCCTATTATCTTCCTGCCCGTAGTAGGAATAGCCCTCTACCTGCTACTACGCCTGCTGCTCCGTGGAGGGGACACAAGCGCGGAGACATCCGACTCTGAAGACGAACTCATTCGCCTGTGCTTTGGGAATGAGAAACAAGCTGAGCGCCTGATCGAACTGGAGCGTAAGAGCGCACCGAAGATTTCGCGTTCTGAGGCAGCAAAAAGAGCATCTCGTTCAATTCGCCGAGATCTAAAATAGTGTAGGCGCCTAAAATCGTCTGCCCGGGGCCCGAGATACGTTTCGTGATTTGAAACCTTGAATTTCTTTGCCAAATTTTTTTCGAAATGGCCGTCATTCGTGCAACTGATATGGATTTCTAGACGCAAATGGCGGCGCACAGGGAGTGCGCCGTTTTTCTGTGAGGCATGGATGCTTCATAGAAAAATCCAGACCGTATTTCAAATGCCCAATTTTCTTCGGCACTGAATTTCTGCTTTGGTTACTTTCTTTTCGTCAAGGAAAATTTGAACCGCAAGCGCGGAACCTATGCAGTTGCTTCTTGATGGGTATCGCTGCGCTCAATCCATCCTACTTTTCTGCTTCAACTCAAGACCAGCGCGCTTGGACTACGGTCTCGCTTCGACACTTGTGCAATGCCGCTGATACTGTAGTCGCCTCTGTGCAAAACAGGGATCATGCTGCGGTCTTCGGGAGTGAGTTGGGAGCACTCCATGGCAGGACTATTGCTGCAATCAAGGATCTGCCAGTCTGCCGGCTCACTCCCACCTGAAACCAGAAGCAAGTTGTTGCACTTAAGTTTGGCAATCTTTGCGGCCTAATAACTCGTTCAAGCCGACCCCGCATCGTGGCATCGACCACGCGCCAGCGCTACGCTAGCACGCGTCCGCCGCTCCTCTGAAGACCGCTCAATTCAAACGTTTGCCAGCCGAAAACCGCATCGAAAAATATAGCATGCTATAAGTATTCTGCACTCAACAACGAGTGCGGCACGCAACCAGCAGAAGGAGAATGCTATGAATATCTCTAAGTTAATGCTTTTTGCATTTTTCGCACTAGCAGTAACAGGAAACGCAAACTCTACTTCCAAAATCAGTCATTCCGATAATGCGCAAAAGAGCAGGACCAGCGTACTCAAGAACAGAGACCTGACTCCACCGATATGGGAGCGCAACATTCGTGTCGCGCAGTCGCTACCGGACTGCTCAACCATGGCCGGCAATTACTGCTCTACTCCATATGCACGTGCCCGCTGCTATTGGTACCAGTACCAGGAACCCATGGTGTGTGTATGTCAGCCAGACAACGTATGGTTTTGTAATTAAGTAGAAAAATCCTGCGCTCCGACCATGGAGTGCAGGATTCTACTTTTCTGGCGTCCGACAATTCAAAACCGAACCGCGCCAAGCGCCAAGCGTGAAAATACAATCCTGTCATTGACAAGCATGCTTGAAGTGCCTCGCAAGACTTTTGCGGTCAGCTTGAAGAGAGAGGCTTGAGGGATTTTTGTTTCAACACGCGTCGATCGAACGCGCCCGTGGGAGACTCTGTTCTTGTGCAGTTCGAGGAGACTTGATCAGGTCATTACCGTCTTCTCTTCGCATGCACACTTCTCAGATCTCCATCCCGACGCCAAGCATCGACGATCATCGACAGCTTGCGCATGCGCGCCATCAGTACCACTTTCTTGACCGTGCCTCGTGCGACGGGATGTGTTGGCAATGCGCTTTCATCCCTGCGTTCCAACGCACCGCCGAGCGTGTCGCATGGCAGCCGGGTATCGGTGGGCATGCGAACAAGCCGAAAGTGAGTAAGGCGAAGGCGCTGACCCCCCCCTTACTCACAGCCTTACTCGCTTTTGCGAGGATGCAACCGGAAGGGTCTGCACTTCAGGAAACAGGAAATCCCGGATATTCCGGGGTTCGAGGTGCATCCCGGGGTGTTGCCGGAGGTCTATCTGGTGGGCCCACCAGGACTCGAACCTGGAACCAAAGGATTATGAGTCCTCTGCTCTAACCATTGAGCTATAGGCCCATCTCTGCGATCTTAACAAAGAATCAGATGTGCTTCGGCGCTTTTGGCGGATCGAGAAGCAGGTCCCTCGCCTTTGGCTCGGGATGACAGGTTCTGCGGCTGAGATAGCCTCGTGTATGCGTGTTGTCGCTGAGTATCCACGCAGCATGCCGCCACGAAAAAGCCCGCCTTGCGGCGGGCTTTTTCTGCGCTGGAACGGCGGAGCCGATTACTCGATATCGAGAAAACTGCGCAGCTGTTCCGAACGGCTGGGGTGACGCAGTTTGCGCAGGGCCTTGGCTTCGATCTGGCGGATGCGCTCGCGGGTGACGTCGAACTGCTTGCCGACTTCCTCCAGCGTGTGGTCCGTGTTCATGTCGATGCCGAAGCGCATGCGCAGCACCTTGGCTTCCCGCGGGGTGAGGCCGGCCAGCACGTCGCGGACGGTTTCCTGCAGGTTGATGTTGGTGGTGTTCTCGATCGGGGATTCGACGTTGGTGTCTTCGATGAAGTCGCCGAGGTGGCTGTCTTCGTCGTCGCCGATCGGCGTTTCCATCGAGATCGGTTCCTTGGCGATCTTCAGGACTTTCCGGATCTTGTCTTCCGGCATGTCCATCTCTTTCGCCAGCTCTTCCGGCGTGGCTTCGCGGCCGTACTGCTGCAGCATCTGCCTGGAAATGCGATTCAGCTTGTTGATCGTTTCGATCATGTGCACCGGGATGCGGATGGTGCGGGCCTGGTCGGCGATCGAGCGGGTGATCGCCTGGCGGATCCACCAGGTGGCGTAGGTCGAGAACTTGTAGCCGCGGCGGTATTCGAACTTGTCGACCGCCTTCATCAGGCCGATGTTGCCTTCCTGGATGAGGTCGAGGAACTGCAGGCCGCGGTTGGTGTACTTCTTGGCGATGGAGATGACGAGGCGCAGGTTGGCTTCGACCATTTCCTTCTTCGCCTTGCGCGCCTTGGCTTCGCCATAGGCCATCGCGCGGCTGATCTCCTTGATGTCGGAGAGATTCAGGTACAGCGCCTGTTCGATGGCGATGGTGGCTTCCTGTTCGGCGATGACCTGTTCCTTCACGTCGCGCAGGCCCGACGACCACTTCTGCTTGCGCTTCAGCATCTCGTCGACCCAGCCCACGTTGGTCTGGTTGCCTTCCCACGCGCGGATGAAATCCTTGCGCGGCATGCGCGCGATGCGGGTGGAGAGGTCGAGGATGCGGCGTTCGTGTTCCTTCACCTGGCCCAGCACTTCGCGCAGCTTGCGCACCAGGGTATCGGTCAGCGGCAGCGGCAGTTTGAGGGTCACGAACAGTTCGGCCATTTCCTCGCGCATCTTGGCGACAGCCTTGTTGGCCGGGCCCTGCTTGGCGTAGGCCTTCTGGAACTTGAGGTAGCCCTCGGCCAGCGCTTCCATGCGGCGCGCGACTTCGGCCGGATCGGGACCGGTCGGGCCGGCTTCTTCGGCGGCACCGTCGTCCTCGTCCTCTTCGGCTTCCGCTTCGAGCGCGTCTTCGGCGATCTCGGCGACCGGAATCTCTTCGACCGGCTCCTCGATGTCGTTGAAGCCGACGACGATGTCGGCGAGACGCTTCTTGCCGCCCTTGTGCAGTTCGTACTCTTCGAGCAGCAGCTGCACCGACCAGGGGAAGCTGGCCAGCGCCAGCATCATCTGGGTGAGGCCTTCCTCGATGCGCTTGGCGATGGCGATTTCGCCTTCGCGGGTCAGCAGCTCGACCGTGCCCATCTCGCGCATGTACATGCGCACGGGGTCGGTGGTGCGGCCGCCTTCGCCGTCCAGCGCGGTCAGCGTGGCCGCGGCTTCTTCGGCAGCGGTATCGTCGACTTCGCGGCCGCCGGTGTTGCCGTCGGCGAGCAGGAGGGTATCGACATCGGGCGCGACTTCATGGACCTCGATGCCCATGCCGTTGATCATGCCGATGATGTCTTCGATCTGCTCGGGATCGACAAGATCGTCGGGCAGGTGATCGTTGACCTCGGCATAGGTCAGGTAGCCCTGCTCCAGGCCCTTGCTGATCAGTTGCTTGATGTCGGACTGCGGAGCCTGACGTTCGTTGGCCATGGGCGCCACCGTGGGAAAGTGAACCCGTAATTATAACAGCCCCGGGGCGGGGACTGGGCGTCGGTGTGGGCGGGGCCGGCGCGCGGGGTGGTGCGGAAGCATCGGTCGGGAGAACGCACGACCGGGGTCAAGGAGGTTGGATGCGGGCGATGTGGTGCGTTGCGGGTGCCGATTCAAGGCGTCGGCGAGGACGGGACCGATGTGTATTCAGCCCCGGAACCTGTCAGGCGCGAAGCAGGAAGGTGACCGGGCCGTCGTTCGCCAGACTGACGACCATATGGGCGCCGAAGCGGCCCATTTCAACGGCATTGGCATGCTGTTGCCGGCAATAGGCAACCAGTTCGCCGAACACCCGCTCGGCGTCCGCAGGCGCGGCGGCGGTGCTGAAGCTGGGCCGCAGGCCGGAGCGGGTGTCCGCGGCGAGGGTGAACTGGCTGACCAGCAGCAGGCCGCCGCCGGTGTCGGCCAGGGAGAGATTCATCTTGCCGGCGTCATCGGAGAACACCCGGTAACGCAGCAGGCGGTCGCCGAGTTTCGCGACCTGTTCGCGGCCGTCGCCGGGCTCCACGCCGATCAGCGCCAGCAGTCCGGGGCCGATGGCGCCCACGGTGTCGCCTTCCACTTCGACCCGGGCTTCGGTGACGCGCTGGATCAGTGCGAGCATGGCGGAGGCCGGGAGAAGGGCAGGAACGCGAGCATCCGGGGATCGCGGACGCTGCGCAAGCCGCTGCGACGATGACCTTTTCCATGCGTTGCCGCAGGGTCGCGCCGGTAGACTCCCAGCGATGACCGATGTGTTCGCCCGCATTCTCTATTTCATCGCCAGCGCCATCGGGCGTCTGCCGTGGCCGTGGCTGCGCACGCTCGGCGACGCCATGGCCCGGCTGTGGCTGCGCCGGGGCGGCCGCGAGAGCCGGGTGGCGGGGCGCAATCTCGAAATGGCCTATCCCGAGCTGCTGCCCGGGCAGCGCGAGGGGCTGCAGGGCGAGATTCTGCGCACCACGGCGCGGCAGGCGCTGGAAACCCTGCGCCTGTGGACACGCCCGCACGCCGAGAATCTGCGGATGATCCGCGAGACCCAGGGCGAGGCGCTGTTCGATGCGGCCATCGCTTCGGGCAGGGGCGTGATCGTGGCCGCGCCGCACTACGGCAACTGGGAACTGTTGAATCAATGGCTGGCGTCGCGTACGCCGCTGGCGATCCTGTACCGGCCGCCGGACTCCGCGCTGGGCGAAGCCTTCCTGCGCCGGGTCCGCGCCGATGCCGGCGACCGCGTGACCCAGGTCCGCGCCGAGGCCGCGGGGATCCGCCAGTTGTTCAAGCGCCTGCGCGACGGCGGCGTGGTCGGGATCCTGCCGGACCAGCAGCCGAAAAGCGGCGACGGCGAGTTCGCGCCGTTCTTCGGGGTGTCGGCGTACACCATGTCGCTGTTGCCGCGTCTGGCGGAACGCAGCGGCGCGATCGTTCTGTTCGCGTACTGCGAGCGGGTCGGCGACCTGGCGTTCGCGCTGCGGATCGAGCCGGCGCCCGAAGACATCGCCTCAGGCGATACGATGGTGGCGACCTCGGCGCTGAACGCGGCAGTGGAGCGCATCGCGCGGCGCGATCCGGCACAGTATCAATGGACGTACAAACGCTACACCCTGCGACCGTCGTTGAATCCGTATCACAATCCCTACCGCGACCTGGAAGGCCGCGATCCCCAGGATCGCGAACCCCGCGATCCAGATCCACATGATCGTGCGCCCCACGATCAGGAATGACGCTCCGGCCACACCTCCTCCCCCGACCGATATCGACATGACCGAACCGTTTCCCGAGGCGCTGGACCGCGCCGAGCCCGATCAGGCCAACGCCGCCCATGGAGCAGTCCCCGGCGAAACGTCGGCGCCCGCGCCGGATATCTGGGTCGCCCCGAGCGGCTGGCAGCCGCTGCCGGCGCGCGCCTACCGCGTGTTCCTCTACGTCGCGCTGCTGGTCGCCGCGGTGCCGTGCGCGTTCGCCACGCTGATGCTGCGCAGGACACTGGCGGCGCAGGACTGGGGGTGGATGGCGATCGCGGCGCTGTGGGTGGTGGCGATCGGGTTTGCGGTATGGGTGGCGGGCAAGCGCTATCGCTACACCTTCTGGATGCTGGACGAGGACGGCTTCGCGGTGCGCCGCGGCCGGCTGTGGCAGTGGGAAACCCGGGTGCCGACCTCGCGCGTGCAGCATCTGGATCTCAAGCGCGGGCCGCTGGAGCGCGGCCATCGGCTGGCCTCGCTGGTGCTGCACACCGCCGGCACCCGGCTGAGCGCGGTCAGCATTTCCGGCCTGGACGATGCCGACGCCGAGCGGCTGCGCGACCATTTCAGCCGTCAGATCGATCGTCAGGACGACGATGACCACGCCTGACGTCGCGGTGGTGCCCGCGCTCGACGCCCAGCCGGAACGCCGGCTGCATCCGATGTCGTGGCTGTTCGTGCTGATCCAGCAGCTCAAACAGTTCATCTTCCCGATCCTCGCCCTGTTCCTGTTCGGGCGCGGCGACCGCAACGACCTGTGGGGGCTGGTCGCGATCTGCATCCTCGCCGTGGTGTCGATCTGGCAGTACTACACCTACCGGTTCCGGATCGGCGTCGACAGTCTGGAGATCCGCAGCGGTCTGCTGGAACGCAGCCTGCGTCAGATCCCGTTCGCGCGCATCCACAACGTCGGCCTGCACCAGACCCTGCTGCACCGGATCTTCGGCGTGGCCGAGGTGCGGCTGGAATCGGCCGGCGGCGTCAAGCCGGAAGCGGAAATGCGCGTGCTGAAGGTGGAAGACGCCCTGGCGCTGGAAGCGCTGGTGCGCCGTCGCGGCCGCGCCGTCGCGGCTGCCTCAACGGCGACAGCCGCGACGGCGACCACTCCGGCGACCCCAGAGTTCGAACTGCTGCACAGCCTGTCGACCGCCGAAGTGGTGCGCGTCGGGCTGATCTCCAACCGCGGTCTGATCGTCGTCGGCGGCGCGTACCTGGCCATGAACCAGTTCGGCGCCGACATGACATCGGACCTGATCGAATCGTGGGGGCGGGCGCTGTTCGGCATGGTCGACAGCTATGGCCGCGGCCACGAAGTGGCGGCTACGGTATTTCTGATCCTGATGTTCCTGACGCTGCTGCGCGCGTTCTCGGTGCTGATCGCGCTGCTCCAGTATTCCGGCTTCCGCCTGGAGGAGCACGGCCGCAGGTTGACGCTGGAACGCGGCCTGCTCACCCGCATCCGCACCAGCACGCCGCGCCGACGCATTCAGTCCTGGACGCTGCGCGAAGGCGTGCTCCACCGGCTGTTCAAGCGACGCACGCTGGAAGTGGGCACCGCGGTGCTGGACAACGGCTCGCACAGCCAGCCGCGTTCGCTGCGCGAAATCGCGCCGGTGGCCACGCCGCAGCGCTGCGACGAACTCATCCGCCACCTCGCGCCGCAGGTGCAGTGGCCGCCGCAGACTTGGCAGCGTCTGCACCGCTGGACCTTCGCGCGACTGTTCGTTCCGCAGATGGTGTGGGCGTCGCTGCTGGGGGCGATCGCATTCCTGAGCTTCGGGCCGCTCGGTCTGGTGTTCGTCGCGCTGTGGGTGCCCTGGGTGGCCTACATCACCTGGCAGCACGCCACCCACGCCGGTTACGCGATCGACGAACGCATGGTCGCCACCCGCCGCGGCTGGTGGACGCGCGAATGGCGGTTCGCCGAAATCGGCAAGCTGCAGGCGATCCGTTTCGGACAGTCGCCGCTGGAGCGCCGGCTGGGGATGGCCACGCTGCTGCTGGACACCGCCGGCGGCAACGCCCTGGCCGAACCGCTCCGTCTGAATTTCCTGCCGGAAGCCGATGCGCGCGCGCTGCAGGCGCGGCTGGCGCGGGAGATCGCGCGCAACACCCTGCGCTGGTGACCGCGTTTCGTAGGAGGGCCTTCAGGCCCGAGCTTTTGCGGCGATGCGGTAGCGGTCGGAAAAGCTCGGGCCTGAAGGCCCTCCTACAAGGGCTTACCCCAGACCCCAATACCCCAGCTTCGAGCGGATCTGCAGCGCGCGGAAACGGCCGGCCAGCGGTTTGCCGAGCAGCGTGCCGAGCCTGCCGGCGATCAGTTCATCGGTCGCGGCGATCACGCGCTCCGATGCGCGGCCGTCGCGATACGGGTGGATGGCGTCGGCGTAATCGGCCAGCGCCGCGCGCAGCGCATCGGTGGGCGCGAACGCCCGTTCCAGCATCGCCTGCAGCTGCGACGGGTCGTCGAAATCCAGCATGTGCGGCTTCGGCGCACGGTTGCGGAAGGTCACCACTGGTTTGTGCTGGACCACGAATTCGGACACCACCGACGTGGTATCCGCCACCAGCACGTCGGCCGCACGCTGCGCGGCCATCAGCCGTTCGGTTTCCACGAACGCGGCGTTCGGCCCGGCAAGGCTGCGGTAGCGTTCGAACACTTCGGGCGCGCACTTCGGGTGCAGGGTCAGCAGCCAATAGCGATCGCCGTGCGCGACGTCGGCGGCGATGGCGTCGAACAGATGCGGCGCCGCGCTGAGACGTTCGGTGAACGTGGACGCGAACAGCACCGTCGGCCGTTCGCCCGCAGGCGCACGCAGCGCTGCGGAGGCGCCGCCGTCGTCGCGGAACAGCGGATCGAGCTTCGGCCAGCCGGTTTCGACCACGGCGAAATGCGGATGATCGGCGGCCAGCGCGCGGAACGGCGCGGTGGTCGCCGGCCCTTGGGTGCAGTACAGATCGAACAGCCCGCGCACCCGGAAATGGCCGCGGGCGGCGTCGCGTTTCTCCACGTTGAACCCGTGGAACAGCTGTACTTTCGGGCCGCTGAGGAAGGTCGGCACCCAGTTGGCGGCCGAAAAGACCGCGCGCGGTTTCAATGCCACCGCTTCGCGCAAACCCACGCTGCGCACCGGCGCCGGCAGCCGCGCGCCCGCGGCGCCGTCGACCAGCCAGGACGATACCCCGTGTCCCGATGCTTGCAGCGCGTCCGCCAACGGTTGCAGGATGGGCAGCGCATAACGCTCGGTCGCGAACAACAGGTATTCCGCCATCAATACGTCTCCATCCACGGCACCGCCGGCTCAGACCGGGATTTCCGGCTGCATTATCGCGTTCAACGAGGCCGACCGCATCGGCGACTGTCTCGCCTCGCTGGCGTTCTGCGCGGAGATCGTGGTGGTGGACTCCGGCTCGACCGACGACACCCGCGCCATTGCCGAAGCGGCCGGCGCGCGCGTGCTGGTGCGGCCATTCGACGGTTTCCGCAGCCAGAAGCAGTTCGCGGTCGATCAGGCGAGCCACGACTGGGTGCTGTGCCTCGACGCCGACGAGCGCGTGAGCCCCGAACTGAAGGCCTCGATCCTCGTCGCCCGCGACGCCGGTTTCTCCGATGCCGCCGGTTATCGATTCGCACGATTGAGCGAGTATTTCGGCAAGTTCCTGCGCCGCGGCAACGCCTATCCCGATCGCGTGCTGCGATTGTTCGACCGCCGCCGCGGCGGCTGGCGCGGCGACCGCGAGATCCACGAAGCCGCCAGCGTCGACGGCGCGGTGCGCGCGCTGTCCGGCGATCTGATCCATTTTCCTTACCGCTCGCTGATGCAGCAGTTGCAGAAGACCGAACGCTACGCGCGGATGATGGCCGAATACGAATTCTCGCGCGGCAAGCGCGCGTCGCTGGGCAAGCTGATCGTCTCGCCGGCGTGGCGGTTCTGGCGCGGCTACGTGCTCCGGCTGGGGTTCCTCGACGGCTGGCACGGTCTGGTCTACGCCTACGTCCGCGCGAATTACGTGCGCCAGAAGACCATCATGCTGTGGCTGCTGGAACGCGGGCAGCGGGTGGAGTGAACGTCTGGACATCGCATCCAGGCTTTTTTCTCGTACCCAAGAAGAGGCCGGAGCGCGCGAAACGCTTTGTTGACCCCTTTTGCAAAGCGCGGCGTTGTGCTTACCCCCTTTGAAAAAGGGGGTCGACGTCTGCGAAGCAGGCGGCGGGGGGATTTGGCCGGCAGCGTCATGTAGACGGTGTGCTTTTTCGATGCTTCAAGCGAAAAGCAAATCCCCCCTGCCCCCCTTTTTCAAAGGGGGGGAAAGCAGCAGAGTGCGGCGTTGCGCTTAACCCGTTTGAGAAGGGGGCAACAGCCAACAGCGACGACTCACAGCGACAGCGGCGGCTCAACGACAGCGCGAGCGCGATGTCCGTAAACAGGGTTCAGCCGCAGCAATGCCATGATGCGTGCCTTGATGGTTGCCTTTCGCCGGACATGCCTCCTCTCTTCGACACACTCCGATTCGACAACACCTTCCTCGCCGAACTGCCCGGCGACCCCGATACCGGCGCACGCCGCCGCGAAGTGCGCGGTGCGGTGTGGTCGCGCATGGCGCCCACGCCTGTGGTCGCGCCGCGCACGCTGGCGGTCTCGCGCGAAATGACCGACACCCTGGGCCTGAGCGAGGCGGAGGTCGCGTCCGAAACCTTCGCACAGGTGTTCAGCGGCAATGCGCTGCTGCCGGGCATGGACCCGTTCGCGACCAACTACGGCGGCCACCAGTTCGGCCACTGGGCCGGGCAGCTCGGCGACGGCCGCGCGATCAGTCTGGGCGAAACCATCAATGCGGCCGGCGAACGCTGGGAACTGCAGCTCAAGGGCGCCGGCCCGACGCCGTACTCGCGCAGCGCCGACGGCCGCGCCGTGCTGCGTTCGTCGATCCGCGAATTCCTGTGCAGCGAAGCCATGCACCATCTCGGCGTGCCGACCACGCGCGCGCTGTCGCTGGTCGCGACCGGCGAGGACGTGGTCCGCGACATGTTCTACGACGGCCATCCGAAGCCCGAACCCGGCGCCGTGGTCTGCCGGGTCGCGCCATCGTTCCTGCGCTTCGGCCATTTCGAACTGCCGTCGTCGCGCGGGGAGACCGACCTGCTGCGGCAACTGGCGGACTTCGCGATCCGTCGCGATTTCCCGCATCTCGCCGGCAGCGGCGAAGCGCTGTACGCCGACTGGTTCGCCGATATCTGCACGCGCACCGCGCGGCTGATGGCGGAATGGATGCGCGTCGGTTTCGTCCACGGGGTGATGAACACCGACAACCTGTCGATCCTCGGGCTGACCATCGATTACGGTCCGTACGGATGGATCGACGCCTACGACCCGGAGTGGACGCCCAACACCACCGACGCCGGCGGGCGCCGCTACCGCTTCGGCTGGCAGCCGGCAGTGGCGCGCTGGAACCTGGTGCGGCTGGCCCAAGCGCTATCGCCGCTGTTCGCGGGCGGCGAGGCGCTGCAGGCGGGCATCGACGCCTTCGGCGTCGCGTACACCGTCGCCGATCGCGACAACACCGCGCGCAAACTCGGCCTGGCCGAATGCCGCGACGACGATGTCGTGCTGATCCGCGATCTGCATGCGCTGATGCATGAAGCCGAGGTCGATATGACGCTGTGGTTCCGGGCGCTGATGGACGTGGATGTCGACGCGCCGACGTTGCAGCCGCTGGAGGAGGCTTTCTACGATCCGGCGAAGCGCGAGGCGCATGGTGCGCAGTTCGACGACTGGCTGCAGCGATATGCGGCGCGTCTGCGCGAGGACATCCTCCCGGCGGCGGACCGCCGCGAGCGCATGCTTCTGGCGAACCCCAAATATGTATTGCGCAACTATCTGGCGCAGGAAGTCATCGACCGCGCCGAGGCCGGGGACACCGCCGGCATCGCCGAGCTTCTGGAGGCGATGCGCCGACCGTACGACGACCAGCCCGGTCACGAACGCTACGCCGCGAAGCGTCCCGACTGGGCGCGCGACCGCGCCGGTTGTTCGATGCTGTCCTGCAGCTCGTAAGCCGCGAAACCCGAAATCAAAGCATGATCCCCGCCAGGGCGGGGATCATGGTCTGGAGCGGAAATCGCGCGGGTCCCCACTTACTTGCCCTTCTTTTCCTTCTTTTCCGCGCGCTTCTCTTTCAGGGTCTTCTCGGGTTTTTTCTTGTCCTGCTTCTTCTGGTCAAGGCCTTTGGACATGGTGCGCTCCGCGGTTTCGGGTAATCGGGCGACAAGCGTACTGCGGGCGGGTGCGGTGGGTAAACCGGCTGGCCCGCCCGATCCCGCACGACCCGGCTCGACGTCACCCGGACCGGGTGCCGACACGGACCTTTCCCCAGGCTGAATGCAGACGCCGACGCAAGACGCCCATCCCACTTTGGCACTGGCCAAACCGCCTCCGCGCTGTTCTTGCCGGGGGTGATCGCCGAGAATAGCCGCCGGTTCCGCCGTCTTTTCCCCCGTCATCCCGGCGCGCCCGTGCGGAGATCGTCCGCGGTCGCGTCCTATCGAAAGGTTTTTCCCCCTGATGGCCCGTATTCTCGTGACCGGCGGCGCCGGTTTCTTGGGGTCGCACCTGTGCGACCGCCTGCTCGATGACGGGCACGACCTGCTGTGCGTCGACAACTACTTCACCGGCAGCAAGCGCAACATCGCCCACCGCCTGGAT
Organism: Pseudomonadota bacterium; assembly: GCA_040386495.1. Lineage (GTDB taxonomy): Bacteria > Pseudomonadota > Gammaproteobacteria > Xanthomonadales > Xanthomonadaceae > Lysobacter_I. The sequence continues at coordinate 21,324 of JAZKFJ010000006.1, read as the reverse complement.
CATCCGTATTTCGAGCTGATGCGTCACGACGTGACGTTCCCGCTGTACGTCGAGGTCGACCAGATCTACAACCTCGCCTGCCCGGCCTCGCCGGTGCACTACCAGCACGACCCGGTACAGACTACCAAGACCAGCGTGCACGGCGCGATCAACATGCTCGGCCTGGCCAAGCGGCTGAAGGCACGCATCCTGCAGGCCTCCACCAGCGAGGTCTACGGCGACCCGGAAGTGCATCCGCAGCCGGAAGGCTACTGGGGCCGGGTCAATCCCATCGGCATCCGCAGCTGCTACGACGAGGGCAAACGCTGCGCCGAAACCCTGTTCTTCGACTATCACCGCCAGCACGACCTCGACATCAAGGTCGTCCGCATCTTCAACACCTACGGCCCGCGCATGCATCCGAACGACGGCCGGGTGGTGAGCAACTTCATCGTCCAGGCGCTGCGCGGCGAGGACATCACCATCTACGGCGACGGCAGCCAGACCCGCAGTTTCTGCTACGTCGACGACCTGATCGAAGGCTTCGTGCGGATGATGGCCACCCCGCACGGCTTCACCGGGCCGATCAACATCGGCAATCCCGGCGAATTCAGCATGCTCGAACTGGCCGAGAAAGTGCTGGCGCTGGTCGGCGGGCCGTCGAAGCTGGTCTTCCGGCCGCTGCCCTCCGACGACCCGCGCCAGCGCCAGCCCGACATCGCCTTGGCCAGGTCAGAACTGGGCTGGGAGCCGAAAGTCGCGCTGGAGGATGGGCTGAAGGAGACCATCGCCTACTTCCGCCGCACCCTGGACGCACCCGCGGCATGAGCACGTCGTTCGCTGTCATCGTCACCAGCTACAACTACCGCGCCTTCGTCGCCGAAGCGGTCGACAGTGCGCTGGCGCAGACCCGCGCGCCGCAACAGATCGTCATCGTCGACGACGGTTCCACCGACGGCTCGCCCGAATTCCTGCACGAACGCTACGGCCACGATCCGCGGATCACGCTCGTCTGCGGCGAAAACGGCGGGCAACTGGTGGCGTTCCAGCGCGGTCTGGCGGTGGTCGATGCGGGTGTCGCGTGTTTTCTCGACGCCGACGACCGCTGGGAACCCGACTATCTGCAGAAAGTCGCGCTCATCTTCGATGCGAGATCCGATGTCGATTTCGTGTTTTCCGACATCGTCCGTTTCGGAGGCGAGAGTCGCAGGGTCGGCGATGCGTCCCATGAGATCGATTATGGCTACACCGCCATCGCCACGTATGCGCTGGCGCACTGGTATGGCGGGCCGACATCGGCATTGTGCGTGCGCACCGCCATGGCGAAGGAATGCGTCGACCTGCCCCCGATGCTGGTGAAACGCTGGCGGCTGTGCGCCGATGCCGCACTGGTCTATGGCGCAAGCGTTCTGGGAGGCCGCAAGGTGTTCGTGCCGACGGGCGCGGTCATGTACCGGGTCCACGGCAACAATGGCTGGTGGTCGAATCGCAGCCAAGTCGCGAGTTACAAGAACCGGATCAGGGCCCGCGAGCTCATCAACCACTACGCGACGCTTGCGGGAATCTGCGACCACACCCTCGAATCGGCGAAATTCGAGTACAGGACGAAAGCGAACACGCCTTCGCACGAAAAAAAGAGGTACATCAATATGGCAATGATGAGTCCAGGGCCTCTCTGGAAGCGGCTCGAAAGAGCGGCGAGCATCTTTTCCGAAAGAAAAAACCGCAAGAAATGAAAAGGCGCCCGGAGTCCGGGCGCCCAGTCAAACAAGTACGGTCAATGCGAGGAATCGAAACGGATCAGGGGCCGCCAATGGGGAAAAGCTCGTTCTTGAATCCCTGCTGCGGCCAGTTGCTGGAGCTTGCACAGTTGTACTGCTGAAGCACGACGCCGTTGGCGTTGGTCCAGGCGTCGAGGCACTTGGCGCTGCGGCCGTTCATCCAGCGCGTTTGGGTGTTGAGAACACCGTTGGCCGTCTGGATCCAGTGCTGGCTCGGGTTGTTCGCATCGCAGGGACGCTGGACGATCTTGGCGGCATTCGAGAGGGAATCATTCTCGACGGCCGCGCACGTGTAGTTCATGGCGTTCTGGAAAAGATAGGAAGGCGCGTTGTTCGGATAGCTGCCGGCAGGAATGAAGTTCCACTGCTGGTGGATCGCTGCATTACCCTGGCAGCCATGCAGCTGCAAGGTGACGGTGTTGGACAAGTCTCCGGCCGCGAAATCGAGGCACTTGTTGTACGAAACATTGCGGATGAAGCCTTGCCCCAGATTCTGGGCCGAAGCGGGCGCCGAAGCGAGGGATGCGGCAAGGGCGGCAGATGCGAGCAGTACGCTGAACAGGATGTTGGTTTTCAATGGAGCTCCATGAGTGGTTGCAATACATGACGATGCCGATAGCGATGTGCCTTTGCGATCTTCGGCCTGATCGCAGTGCGACCAGCGTCTCTACGCCAACAATCCGATCGAGCGGCGAGGCGACTGGACAGATATATTTTCCCTTTGCCCCATCTCATGGATCGAGACTCCACCCCTTTGCAGGACGATTGCGATGAAAGTGCTGCTCACCAATTTCCACGAAGGCGACGGCGGCGGGCACACCACCTATCTGCTGGCGCTGGCGCGTGGACTTGCGGCGGCGCACGACGTGCATCTGGCGGTGCCGGCGACCAGTCGGCTGTTTCGCGAAGCCTCAGCGCTGGACGGCGTGCGTACCGTGGCGCAACCGTTTCCCAACGCGATCGCCCAGCTGGCGGCTGTGGTGCGCGCGCGCCGGCAGTTGCGCGACTACCTGCGCACGCACGCGTTCGACATCGTCCACGTCAACGGCTCCACCGATCACCGCATGGTGCTGTCGGCCTGCGCCGGTCTGGCGCACAAACCGAAGATCGTGCTGACCAAGCACAACTCCAAGCCGGCGCAGGGCGTGACCCATCGCTGGCGCGCGCGGCGCACCGATCTGGTGATCGCGGTCTGCGAGGCCACCCGGCGCATGCTGGAAACCGGGCCGTATGCGCGCTGCCAGCTGCGCACGGTGCGCAACGGCATCGATGTGCGCCACTATCTGCCCTGGTCCGACGAGGCCGCGCGCGCCATCCGCGAGCGCTGGAGCGGCGAAGGCCGGCTGCTGCTGGGCAGCAATGCCGGCACCGCCGAGCACAAGGGCTGGATGGACCTGATCGAAGCGGTGGCCACCCTGCCCGCAGCGCAGCGCGCGCGCGTGGACATCCTGCTGTGCGGCCAACCGCCGCTGCCGGAACAGACGCAGCGCATCGAGGCGCTCGGATTGACGCCGCAGGTGCATTTCGCCGGTCTGTTGTCGGACGTGCGTCCGGTGGTCGCGGCGATCGATGCCGGTTTCGTGCTGTCGTATGCGGTGGAAACCATTTCCTTCGCCTGCCGCGAAACGATGGCGATGGCCAAGCCGGTGCTGGTCAGCGACTACGCCGGCCTGCCCGAGAACATCGACGACGGCGTCGACGGCTGGCGGGTGCCGGTGCGCGACCGCGCGGCGATCGCGGTCGCCGTGGCCGGGATGCTCGATCATCCCGAACGGCTGCGGACGATGGGCGACGCCGCGCGGCGCAAGGCCGAACGCGAATTCGGTCTGGACCGCTTCATCGCCGCCACCGAAGACGCCTACGCCGCATTGCTGCCCTCGGTCGCGACCGCAGCGGCATAGGCCCGCGAATCCCGATGGCTTATTCCGGCAGGACATTTCCGGCGGCCTGCTAAACTGCCGCCATGCCTATCCTTACTTTGAATGACGTCGATTTCGGCGTCGGTGGTCCCCTGTTGCTCGATGGCGTCGATCTCGCGATCGAACCCGGCGAACGCATCGCCCTGATCGGTCGCAACGGCGCCGGCAAATCCACGCTCCTACGTCTGCTCGCGGGCGAACACAAACCCGACGACGGCGAGATCCGCATCGAAGGCGGCGTGCGCATCGCGCGACTGGAGCAGGAAGTGCCGGCCGGCGCCGCCGGCAGCGTGTTCGATGTGGTCGCCGAAGGTCTTGGCGAGATGGGCAAGTTCCTCGCCGATTACCACCACCTGATCCACGCCGACGAGATCGACACCGACGCGCTGTCCGCGGTGCAGGCGAAGATCGAGGACGCCAACGGCTGGTCGCTGGACCAGCGCGTCACCGAAACGCTGACCAAACTCGACCTGGACGGCGACGCCGATTTCACGCGCCTGTCCGGCGGCATGAAGCGCCGCGTGCTGCTGGCGCGCGCGCTGGTGTCGGCGCCGGATCTGCTGCTGCTGGACGAACCCACCAATCATCTCGACATCGCTGCGATCGACTGGCTCGAAGGCTTTCTCAAGTCGTGGCAGGGCGCGCTGATCTTCGTCACCCATGACCGCCGCTTCCTGCGTGCGCTGGCGACCCGCATCATCGAGATCGACCGTGGCCAGCTGACCAGCTGGCCCGGCGACTGGGACAACTACCTGCGCCGCAAAGAAGAACGGCTCAATGCCGAAACCCAGGAAAACGCCCGCTTCGACAAGATGCTGGCGCAGGAAGAGATCTGGATTCGCCAGGGCATCAAGGCCCGTCGCACCCGCGACGAAGGCCGCGTGCGCCGGCTCAAGGCCATGCGCGACGAACGTGCGCAGCGCCGCGACCTGTCCGGCAACGTGCGCATGGAAACCGCGCAGGCCGGGGCATCGGGCAAGAAGGTCATCGAGGCGAAGGACGTGTCGTTCGCGTTCGGCGAGCGCGTACTGCTGAAGAACGTATCCACCACGATCCTGCGCGGCGACCGCATCGGCCTGATCGGCGCGAACGGCAGCGGCAAAACCACGCTGCTGAAGCTGCTGCTGGGCGATCTGCAGCCGCAGTCCGGCGAGATCAAGATCGGCACTCAGCTGCAGGTCGCGTATTTCGACCAGTACCGCGCGACGCTGCGCGAAGACTGGAATGCGCTGGAGAACGTCTCCGAGGGCAAGGATTTCGTCGAGATCAACGGCAAGCAGAAGCACGCCATCGGCTATCTGCAGGACTTCCTGTTCACGCCAGAGCGCGCGCGCGCGCCGATCACCCGTCTGTCCGGCGGCGAGCGCAACCGCCTGCTGCTGGCGAAGCTGTTCGCGCAGCCGTCGAACCTGCTGGTGATGGACGAACCGACCAACGATCTGGACGTGGAAACGCTGGAGCTGCTGGAAGAACTGCTGGGCGAATATCCCGGCACGCTGCTGCTGGTCAGCCACGACCGCGACTTCCTCGACAGCGTGGTGACATCGACGCTGGTGATGGAAGGCGACGGCCGCGTCGGCGATTACGTCGGCGGCTACAGCGACTGGCTGCGCCAGCGGCCGACCCGGGGCGAATCGGCGCGCGCCACCGCCGCCGCGGCGCCCAAGGCGGTCGCGCCTGCCGTCGTTGCCGCAACGCCGGCAGCACCGAAGCGCAAGCTCAGCTACAAGGATCAGCGCGAACTCGAACTGCTGCCGCAGACGATCGAGGATCTGGAAACGAAGATCGCGACCCTGACCGCGGCGATGCACGAGCCCGCGTTCTACCAGCGCGATCACGCCGCGGTGAACGCGCACAACGCCGAGATTGCGGCCGCGCATGCGGCGCTGGAGCAGGCCTTCGCGCGCTGGGAAGCCCTGGACGGCTGAAAGCGCTTGAACCTTTGTGGGAGCGACGCAAGTCGCGACGGATTACAGACAATCTTTCTTCAGCCCGTCGCGACTTGCGTCGCTCCCACAAAAGCCTCCGGCTTCAATCGTCCTGCCCGTCGGCCTCGTTCTGGGTTTCGATGCCCTGCGGCACGCAGGCCGCATCGGCGGCGGCGGCCGGCACCAGCCACCAGCGGCGGCGATTCGACACCCCGGCGAACGTCGCCTTCGCCTTGTCGACGCACTGCGATAGCGCCGGCTCCTGGACCAACAGGAAACGCCGCTGCGGCGCTTCGGCCTGCCAGCGCATGCCCTTGGACAACTGATCGGGCCACATCGTCGTGAAACCGAAGGTCGCCGCGGGACGGTCGGCCATCAGCAGGTTCTGCTCCTTCCACGCGACCAGCCCCAGTTCGGCGTCCGGACCGATCCGCGCGCCCACCGTTTCCATCAGCCCGCGCGCCGAGCTGGACGGATTCAGCAGCGGGTACGAGACCACGCCGTACAGCACCCAGATGCCGCCCATCGCCCACAGCAGGCCGACCACGCCATTGCGAACGCGATGCCAGCTCGCACTGGCCAGCGCCCATGCGCCCATCGCGATCAACAACCCGAACAGCGCGTGGCCACCGTCGGTGAAGCCGCGGTCGGCCATCAGTTTCGTTTCGAGCTTCGGTTCGCCAAACCACATTGCCAGCCCGGCACCAAGCAACAGCGCGCCGACCACGGCCGAGAATCCGAATGCGATCCGCTTCGCCCACAGCTTGCGCACGATGCCCGGCAGCAGTGGCCCGAGTGCGAGGCACATCATCGGTAGCGCCGGCATGATGTACACGTCGCGCTTGCCGCTGGGGATCGAGAAGAACACCACGATCAGCAGCCACCACGCCAGCGGCAGCAGATACCGCGCATCACGACGGCGCAGGCGGGTGCGCCATGCCGGAAACGCCCAGATCAGCGCGAACGCGGTCGGCAGCCAGGCCGTCGCCATCACCGTCAGGTGGTACCACGGCGGCTGCGCGTGATCCCACGACTTCGCGTAGCGGCCGGCGGTCTGCCGGAACAGGATGTCGTTGAGATACGCCCTGTATTCCGGATTGTCCTGGCTCAGCGCGGCGACGACCATCGGCACCAGCCACAGCGCGGCGGCGAACACGAACGCCAGTGGCCCGAGCCAGAAGCGCAAGTCGCGCGCATGCACCCGCACCCGCGGCCACTGCATGAAGGAAGCGATCACCGCGGGCAGGATCATCAGCAGCGCCAGACCGCCGACGCCCTTGGTGATCGTGCCCAGTCCGGCCGCGAACCAGCCCAGCGTCCACAGTTTCCAGTTCGGCCCCAGCAGCAGATGCCGCAGCAATCCGTAATTGGCGAGGGTGATGAAGAACGTCACCAGCGGGTCGATCTGTGCTTTCTTCGACTGGTAGGTGAATTGCAGCGCGAACAGCAGCGCCCACGCCGCGTACAGCCCGACCCGGCGCGTCCACAGCCGGCGGCCCAGGTCGTACACGCACCACAGCGTGCCCAGGGCGGCGAGCAGCGACGGCAGCAGGAACGCGATGCGCCAGTCGCGGAACACGGTGTAGAACGCGGCTTCCAGCCACATCAGCATCGGCGGCTTGTCGGAGTACAGCTCGGTGCCGCGATGCGGGAACAGCCAGTCGCCGCTCTCGATCATCTGCTTGGCGACCAGCGTGAAGCGCGGCTCGTCCGACGGCCACGGGTCGCGCAGGCCCAGTCCGGCGCCCAGCACCAGCAGGGCGACGATGGCCAGCAGCCAGAAGTCTCTCGATTCGCGGGTTTTCAGCATGGCAGTGTCGTAACTATGAAGAAATTCGGGTTGCGATGTCGTCAATGACCGTCGACGCGGTCGGCTTCGTTCTGCGATTGCACGCCCTGCGGCACGCAATCGGGATCGGCGGCCTGCGCGGGCACCAGCCACCAGCGGCGACGGTTGGACAAGCCGGCGAATTCCGCCTTGGTCCTGTCGATGCACTGCGACAGCGCCCGCTCCTGGATCAGCAGCCAGCGTCGGTCGGGCGCATCGGCCTGCCAGCGCATCGCCTGCGTGAGCTGCTCGGACCAGGGTGTATCCCAGCCGAAAGTCGCCGCCGGGCGATCCGCCATCAGCAGGTTCTGCACTTTCCACGCCACCAGGCCGAGTTCCGCCTCGGGCTGCAGCCGACGGCCGACCGCTTCCATCAGCCCGCGGGCCGAGCCCGAAGCGTTGAGCATCGGATAAGCGATGAGGCTGTACAGCACCCACGCGCCGCCCAGACCCCAGAGCACCCCTTTCACGCCCTGGGCGATGCGATGCCACAGCGCGGAGGCGATCAGCCACGCGCCCAGCGTCAATACCAGCAGATTCAAGGCGCGTCCGCCGTCGGTGAAGCCGCGGTTTTCGACCAGCCGCGCCTCGAAGCGCGGTTCGCCGAACCACATCGCCAACCCGGCCGACAGCAGCAGCGACCCCAGGCCGAACACGAATCCGAATGCAATCCGCCGTGCCCACACTCTGCGCACGATCCCCGGCAACAGCGGCGCCAGCGCCAGGCAGACCATCGGCAGCGCCGGCATGATGTAGACATCGCGCTTGCCGTCGGGAATCGAGAAGAACACCAGAATCATCGCCCACCACGCCAACGGCAGCAGGTAACGCGCATCCCGCCGCAGCAACCGCCGCCGCCACGCGGGAAACGCCCAGATCAACGCGAACATGGTCGGCAGCCAGAGGGTCAGCACCACGCCGAAGTGATACCAGACCGGCTGATGGTGATCCCACGACTTGCTGTAGCGTTCGGCGGTCTGGCGGAAGAGGATGTCGTCCAGATAGGCGCGGTAGGCCGGATCGGGATGGTTCAGGGCGCCGATCGCCATCGGCACCAGCCACAGGCACACCGCCACGACGAAGGCCAGCGGCCCCAGCCAGAACATCCATGTATTTCGGGATGGCGTCTTATCGACGCCATCCCGATCGGGCAGGTCGCGCGCATGCACGCGCACCCGCGGCCATTGCCGCAACGAGGCGATCGCGGCCGGCACGATCATCAGCAGCGCCAGGACGCCGACGCCCTTGGTGATGGTGCCCAGCCCGGCCGCGAACCAGCCCAGCGCCCACAGCTTCCAGTTCGGCCCCAGCAGCAGATGACGCAACAGTCCGTAATTGGCCAGGGTGATGAAGAACACCACCAGTGGATCGATCTGCGCCCGCTTCGACTGATACGTGAATTGCAGCGTGAACAGCAGCGCCCATGCCGCGTACAGGCCGACCTTGCGCGTCCACAGCCGGCGGCCCAGGTCGTACACGCACCACAGCGTACCCAGAGCGGCCAGCAGCGACGGCATCAGGAACGCGATGCGCCAGTCGCGGAACACCATGTAGAAAGAAGCTTCGAGCCACATCAGCATGGGCGGCTTGTCGGAATACAACTCGGTGCCGCGATGCGGGAACAGCCACTCTCCGCTGTCGACCATCTGCTTGGCGACCAGGGCGAAGCGGGGCTCGTCCGTAGGCCACGGGTCGCGCAGGCCCAGTCCCGCGCCCAGCACCAGCAGGGCGACGATGGCCAGCAGCCAGAAGTCTCTCGATTCGCGGGTTTTCAGCATGGGGGCAGTTTAATGCCTCGAACGTTGGCGAAATGTCGGTGCGATGACATGCGCGGTATGCGCCTGATCGCGACTGAGGCTTTTTCCTTGTCGTCCAGAGCGCATGTGAGGGATCTGCTTGTCGTGGAGTTCGAGCAACAACAGATCCCTCCTCGGGCTACGCCCTCGTTCGGGATGACAGCCGTGTGATCAGCCGTCGGGTCAGGCTTTCCGCAACCGCGCATAGAAAAACCCGTCCATCCCGTCCTCGCCCGGCAGCCGCTGACGACCCTCACCGGCAACGTGCCCGAACGTCTCCGCCAGCGGCTCGGCCGACGCATCCGGCGTGCGCGCCAGGAAGGCATCGATCTGGTCGGCGTTCTCGCGCTTGAGGATCGAACAGGTCGCGTACACCAGCACGCCGCCCGGCGCGAGCGTGGTCCACACCGCATCCAGCAGCCGCGCCTGGGTGACGACCAGCGCATCGATATCGCCGGGCCGGCGATGCAGCAGGATGTCCGGCTGCCGGCGGACGATGCCGGTGGCCGAGCAGGGCGCATCGATCAGTGCCGCGTCGAAGGGCACGCCGTCCCACCAGGCCGCGGGCTCGGCAGCGTCGGCGGCCTTCAGTTCGGCCGCCGCCTCGACGCCGACCTGCCGCAGCGTATCGGCGGTGCGCCGCAGCCGGCGCGAATCGATGTCGAGCGCGAGCAGGCGCAGGCTCGGGTCGCGCTCCAGCAGATGCGCGGCTTTGCCGCCGGGGGCCACACAGGCGTCCAGCACGCGTCCACCAGAAACGGGCGCCAGCGCATCGGCCACCGCCTGCGCGGAGCCGTCCTGCACCGAGGCCACGCCGTCCTCGAAGCCCGGCAGATCCGTCACCGCCAGCGAATCCTCGATCCGCAGCGCATCGGGCAGCGCGTCGTGGGCGGTCGCGGCGATGCCGGCCGCCTGCAATCGCAGCAGGTACTCGTCGCGGGTGGTGTTGAGGCGATTCACCCGCAGCCACAGCGGCGCGGGCGCGGCGCTGGCGTCGAGGATCGCGTCGGCGTGCTCCGACCAGTCGCGGCGGATTTCGGCCAGCAGCCACTCCGGCCAGACCTGCGCCGGATCGGCCGGCGGAAACCCTTCGCGCTGCGCGCGGCGCAGCAGCGCATTGACCATGCCCGCCTGATGCGCGCGGCCCAGCGCCCGGGTGGCTTCCACCGTCGCGTCCACCGCGGCGTGCGCCGGCAGCTTCAGCGCGTCGAGCTGGGCGAAGCCGACGTACAGCAGCGCGCGCAGCGGTTCGTCGCCGCGGCCCAGCGGCTTCGGCACCCAGGCGGTGAGCGCGGCGGCGTAACGCGCGCGGTTGCGCAGCGCCGCGAAACAGATCGCTTCCACCAGCGCGCGGTCGCGCGGGTCGGCGAGGTTCGGCAGCTCGGTGCCGAATTCGCCCTTCAGCGAACGGCCGCGGTGCAGCACCGCGTCGAGCACGCGCGCGGCGGCGAGGCGGGAGGCGGTGCCGGGGGTCGTTTCGGTCATGCGGGCTGCCTTGAGGCGGGTTTCGAGAAGTGTTTTCTACAGCCGGATGGCCGGTGGATCCTGGCTTCGCAAGGATCCTGTGGGAGCGGCGGGAGCCGCGATGGACGAAAGAAAGACTTTCCTTGCTTCATCGCGGCTTGACCAACCATTCGGTTGTTGAAAACCGCCGCTGCCACAGAACGCAGCGCTTACGACGAGACCAGATCGCGCCGCGCATTCAAATAATCCGCGGCGGTGATCGTCTTGCCGCCCGCGCGCTGCAGCGCGCGGATGCGCAGCGCGCCGTCTCCGCAGGCGATATCGATGCCGTCGCGGACCGCGGCCAATACCGTACCCGGCGTTTTCCCGTGCGCGACCGCCAGCGCCACCGCGCCGTGGATGCGCACGCGCTCGCCGGCCAGTTCGGCTTCGGCCACCGGCCACGGATTGAAGGCGCGGACCTTGTTGGCCAGCGTCGTCGCCGGCTGCGACCAGTCGAGCTTCGCTTCGTGCTTGTCGAGCTTGTGCGCGTAGGTCGCGCCGTCTTCCGGCTGCGGTCGCGGCACCGGCACGATGCCCGCGCGCAGCAGGCCCAGGCCGTCGCTCAGCACCTGCGCGCCCAGTTCGGACAACTTGTCGTGCAGCTGGCCGCCGGTGTCGTGTTCACCGATGGCGAGCGATTGCGATAAAAGCACCGGGCCGGTGTCGAGACCTTTCTCCATCTGCATCAGACAGACGCCGGTTTCGGTATCGCCGGCCTCGATCGCGCGCTGGATCGGCGCCGCGCCGCGCCAGCGCGGCAGCATCGAGGCGTGGACGTTCCAGCAGCCGTATTTCGGAATGTCGAGAATGCGCTGCGGCAGGATCAGGCCGTAGGCGACCACGATCATCAGATCCGGCTCGAGGACGCGCAGCGCGTCGCGCGAGACCTGCTTCTTCAGGGTTTCCGGCTGCAGCACTTCGATGCCGCGCTGGAGGGCCTCGAGTTTGACCGGCGATGCAGTGAGCGCACGACCGCGGCCGGCCGGGCGATCGGGCTGCGTGTAGACGGCCACGACTTCGTTGTGCCGGGCTGCGGCGCGCAGGCAGGGGACGGCGAAGGCCGGGGTGCCGGCGAAGATGATGCGGAGGGTCATTGCGCGGCTGCCTTGTTTGCGGTCATCCCGAGGCGAAGCCGTGGGACGGATGTCTCCTCCCCTTGCGCGCAGCGCAGGGGGAGGTCGGGAGGGGGTTGCCGTTCGCTGATTTCAACAGCACCCCTCCCCAACCCTCCCCTTTGCCTTCGGCAAAAGGGAGGGTGTCTGAAGGCCATCACGCCGCGCTGCTGCGCCGCGCCTTCTCCAGCGTCTTGCGCACTCGGTCGCGCTTGAGCGGCGACAGGTAGTCGACGAAGAGTTTGCCTTCGAGGTGATCCATCTCGTGCTGGATGCAGATCGCCAGCAGGCCGTCGGCCTGCAGCTCGAACGGCTGGCCGTCGCGGCCCCAGGCCTTCACGGTGATGCTGTTGGCGCGGGTGACATCGGCGAAGATGTTCGGCACCGACAGGCAGCCTTCCTGGTAGACCTGGTGGCCGTCGGCCACCACGATCTCCGGGTTGATGAAGACCATCGGCTGGTTCTTCTCTTCGCTGATGTCGATGACCATGAACCGGCGGTGGTCGTCCACCTGGCTGGCGGCCAGGCCGATGCCCGGCGCCTCGTACATGGTGTGGAACATGTCGTCGAGCCGGGTCTGGAACTCGGGATCGGCGATCCGGGCGGCGTCGACCGGCTGCGCTTTGGTCCGCAGACGGGGGTCGGGGAATTCAAGAATTGAGAGGAGCGTCATGTTTGTGGATATGGGGGCGGACATTGGTCGCGGACAAGGCCATTGTAACGCCTCCAGACTTGCCAAGAGCCGGGTTTTGTGGGCTATAGTGCGGTCGTTGTGTTGGGGAAAATCCCAAGGGGAGCAAGTAGATGGCCAGCATCCTTAAGCGCGTTTCTCACCGAGCCATGGTGATCGGCGCAGCCGCCCTGTTGACTTTGGGCACCTACGCGGTCGCCCAGGAGTTCCGCGGCGACCACCCCGATACCTATACGGTCAAGCGGGGCGATACCCTCTGGGACATCTCCGCACGCTTCCTCAAGCGTCCGTGGCTGTGGCCCGAAATCTGGCAGGCCAACCCGCAGATCGCGAATCCGCATCTGATCTATCCGGGCGACGTCATCAGTCTGGCCTATCTCGATCGCGTCGGCGTCGGCGTGCAGGCCGGTCCGCGCAACGAGGCGCCGGTCAATGCGATCTCGCTGGCCGACATCGAGGCCTACCTGCGCGATCTGCGCGTGGTCGACAGCTTCAAGGAGCTGCCGTACATCGTCGGCCAGGAAGAGGACATCGCCCGCGCCGCCCGCGGTCATCTGGTCTATGCCCGCGGCCTCGAAGGCGCGCAGCTCGGCCAGCGTTACGCGGTGGTCCGTCCGACCACGCGCTTCGTGCGGATCGGCAAGCGCGAATGCTGCGACATGCTCACCCGCAACCACTACGACTTCCGCGGCGGCCTGGTGCCGGGCTTCGGCACCGCGTGGAGCGACACCGCCGGCAACGAGCTGGACGGCGAAGAGTTGGGCCACGAGCTGTACAAGGTCAACGCCGGCACCGTCACCAAGCTGATGGAAGGCGATGTCGAAGTCACCAGCCTGAAGCTGGACGACCAGAATGTGGAAACCCGCGTCGGCGACCGCCTGATCCCGGTGGACGCCCAGCCCTACGACCTGCAGTTCTTCCCGCACGTGCCCAAGCAGGGCCTGGACGAGAACAAGGCGCGGGTGCTGGCGGTGGCCAATTCGCTGACCAGCGGCGGCCCGCGCGACGTGGTCGCGCTGTCGGTCGGCGCCCAAGACGGCATCGACAACGGCACCGTGCTGTCGATCTGGCGCCAGGGCAGCAACAACATGGATCGCGTCCAGGCCGACTACTGGCGCAGCGAGGAAACCGTGCCGAAGGGCTCGCGCGTGCAGCTGCCGGACGAATACGCCGGTCACGTGATGATCTTCCGCACCTTCGACAAGGTCAGCTACGGTCTGGTGATGAGCAGCGTGAAGCCCAGCCGCGTCGGCTATCGTCTGAAGCATCCCGACGCGAAGTAGGACTTTTCCCACAGTGGAATGCGACGGCGCCTGACGGCGCCGTCGTCGTTTGCGGGCCAGCATGTCGACATGGACATGCTCGATGCCGATACCGAAGCCCTGCTCGCACTGGTTCTTGCCGGAGGCGCCAGCGCGCCCCGCCGGACGCTACTGGACCGCCACGGCGGCCCGGCGGCGGTCCGCGCCCTGCCGCGCGGGCGCTGGCGCGAGGCCGGGCTGGACAGCGCCCAGATCCGCGCCCTCGACGGCAACCCCGCCGCGCTGGATCCGGACCTGCTGCGGCGCTGCCGCGACTGGCTGCGGCAGCCCGGGCATCAGCTGATCGGCTGGCACGACCCCGACTACCCGCCGCTGATGCGCAAGGCCGGCAGCCCGCCGCTGGCGCTGTTCGTGGCCGGCGATCCGACCCTGCTGTGGTACCCGGCGGTGGCGGTGGTCGGCAGCCGCGGCCCCACCGCCGGCGGCCGCGACAACGCCCGCAGCTTCTCCCGGGCGCTGGTCGCGGCCGGCTACGCGGTGACCAGCGGCCTCGCTGCCGGTGTCGACCGCGCCGCGCACGAGGCCGCGCTGGATGCCGGCGGGCTGACGGTGGCGGTCCTGGGCACCGGCCCGGACGTGCCGTACCCCAGGAATCACGCCGGGCTGATGGCGCGGATCGCCGCCCACGGCGCGGTGGTCAGCGAACACCCGCCCGGCACCGAGGCGCGGCGCGAGCACTTCCCCAGCCGCAACCGGATCCTGGCGGGGCTGACCCTCGGCACCCTGGTGATCGAAGCCGCCAGCCGCTCCGGCGCCCTGATCACCGCCCGGCAGGCCGCCGACGCCGGGCGCGAGGTGTTCGCGGTGCCTGGCTCGATCCACAACCCGATGGCGCGCGGCTGTCACCGGCTGATCCGCGACGGCGCCGCGCTGGTCGAATCCGCCGACGAGGTGACCGCCGCGCTCGGCGCCTGGGCGGGGGCGCTCCGCGGCGAGTTGCAGCGGCGTCTGGGCGTGGCCGTCGGCCAGGTCGCGGAACCCGCGGAGGTGGTTGCGAACGACGATCCCGCCCACCACCGGTTGTGGCGCGCGCTGGGTCACGACCCCAGCACTATGGATCAGCTCACCGAGCGCACCGGATTGACGGCCGCAGCCCTGTCCTCCATGCTGCTGGTCATGGAGTTGCAGGGGCGGGTCGCGGTCGAACACGGCCGCTACAGCCGCCGCTCCGCACCCATCCTTTCCAATGCGCCGCCCGGCGCAAGTCAGGGGACATGAAAGAAAGCATCCTCGATGTGCTGCTCTACCTCTTCGAGCATTACATCGCCAACGACGCGGACCTGGCCCGCGACCGCGACTCGCTGCAGAACAATCTGCTGCAGGCCGGCTTCAGCCCGGCCGAGATCCACAAGGCGTTCGACTGGCTGGACGGTCTGGCGGAACGCCGGCCCGGCCCCGCCATGCCGCGCGCCGACGGCCCGGTCCGCGTGTTCTTCGGCCCCGAACTGGACAAGCTCGACGTGGAATGCCGCGGTTTTCTGATGTTCCTCGAACAGCAGGGCATCCTCGACGCCAACCAGCGCGAGCTGGTGCTCGACCGCGCAATGGCGCTGGACCAGGACGAGATCGATCTCGACGACATCAAGTGGGTGGTGCTGATGGTGCTGTTCAACCAGCCCGGTTCCGAAGCCGCCTACGCGTGGATGGAAACGCAGATGTTCGACGACGACGGCGAATTGTTGCACTGACGAACGGCCCATCAAGCCGAAAACAATATCGAGACGGCGTTTCCGGGGGGAAACGCCGTCTCCAGCCGACCGGAAACGGGGCCGGAACGCACACGATTGGGGAATGCATGACCGACTGGTATTACCACCAACCCGGCCAGGGCCGGGTCGGCCCGCTGGACGCGGACGCGATGCGCAAGGCGTATCGCGAGCGCCGCATCAGCCGCGAAACGCTGGCCTGGCATGAAGGGCTGCGCGAGTGGCAGCCGCTCGAAAAGATGATCGAAGAGCTCGGCCTCACCGGCGTGCAGCCCGACGCCTCGCTGCCGCCGCCGGTGCCCCCGCGCCCGGCCGCGGCCACCGCTTCGCACGCCGGCCCGATGCGCGGCACCGCGCCGCCGCCGTCCAACCGCACCGGCTGCATCATCGCGGTCGTGGTGATCGGCGTGGTGGGTCTGGTGCTGGCGGCGATTCTGGCCGCCATCGCGCTGCCGTCCTATCGGGACTACGTCAAGCGCTCGAAAGCGGCAGCCGGCCAGAATGCGGAGCGACCGATCCAGCCCTACGATGCCGAGCGCATGGCGCGGACCGATGCGCTGGCGCGCGAGCTGGTGACCGCAGCGATGCGCGAGTTCTACGTCGCCAACGGCAACACCTGCCCCGATACCTTCGAATTCGAAACCCTGCAGGTGCGCAACCCGCGCTATCAGGGCAGCGAGGACGACGGCTGGTTCGTCATCGATCCGGCGCGCCCGCAGAGCGGCGTATGCGCCTATGACATCGGCTTCCGCGGGCTCGGGGCCGAGGTGGAGGGCAAGCGCGTGCAGTACGACGTGAACATCGCGGGCGAAGGCATGGCCGGCGAGGACGTGGTCATCTATTGCCGCAACCGCGATATCCCCGCCGGGTACGCGCCGTCGCGCTGCGGCGCCTGACCGGGAATCTCCATGTCCATACCGCCCCCGCTTCCGTCCGGCCAGTCGCGCAGCGATCAGATGGCCGACGCCTTCGCACACCGCGGCGCGCCGCCGTCCACGCCACCGCCGAGACAGGGCATGTCCGGCTGCGCCATCGCCGCGATCATCGGCGCGGTGTTGCTGGTGTTCGGCGTGTTCATCGCCGGGATTCTCGCCGCCATCGCGATCCCGGCCTACAACGACTACCTGCTGCGCTCGAAAGTCGCGGCGGCCGAATTCCATGTCCGCGACCTGCAGAGCCGGATCGAACTTCACCGCCTCGACGCGGGCGAGTGCCCGGACAACGCGGCGCTCGGCCTGGACGATCCCGACATGTTCGAGCTAGGCCAGAACGGCGCCGATCTCAGCGGGCAGGGCATCGTGCGCGTCGGCGGCAACGCCAACGGCCAATGCACGATCGAGCTGACGTTCGCCAACGTCGATCCGCAGCTCGACGGCAAGACCGCGCTCTTCGAATCCGGCGACAACGGATGGGATTGCAGTGGCGGTACGGTGCCGGCCAAGTACCGATCGCCGCGATGCCGCGCAGGCGACGCCTCCTACGACGCTTCAGACAACCCAGTCTCTCCCTGACGGAATCGATCCCATGACCGAGTGGTACTACAGCGATGCCCAGCGAACCCAGCACGGCCCGGTGGGCGCCGGCGAGCTGGCCGCCATGCACACCAAGGGCCTGTTGCCGCCCGAAACGCTGGTCTGGCGCGAAGGCATGTCCGAATGGAAACCCTGGCGCGAGATGATCCGCGAAGTGATCGCCGGCGACGCGCCCGACGACCCGCGCGCCGAAGCCCTGGTCAATGCCGCCGAAGCCGCGCCCGACGACGGCGCCTACCGCCCCTACGCCATCGCCGAACCCTCGCCGTACGCACCGCCGCAGGCGCGGGTGGACGAAGGCAGCAACGTCATCTCGGGCGGCCGGGTGGTCTATGCCGGGCTGTGGAAGCGCTTCGCGGCGAGTTTCATCGATTCCTTCGTCACCACCGCCGCCTCGTACGCACTGCTGATTCCGTTCAGCCTGATCTTCGGGCTGGGCGCGTCCAGGATGGTGAACAGTTCGTCCGATCCTTTCTTCGGCGGCGCCAGCATCGCGTTGATCGTATTGATGTACCTGATCATGCTCCTGCTGCCTGCGGTCTACTTCGGCTGGATGCACGCGTCTTCGCACCAGGCCAGCCTCGGCAAGATGGCGGTCGGCATCAAGGTCGTGCGCGGCGATGGCCAGGCGATCGGCTTCTGGCGCGGCTTCCTGCGCTACATCGCCTATTTCCTGTTCACCCTGCTGACCTGCGGTCTGGGCGTGATCGTTTCCGGGCTGATGACCGCGTTCACCGCGCGCAAGCAGGCGCTGCACGACATGATCTGCGACACGCTGGTGGTGGACAAATATGCGTTCACCGACCATCCGGAGTGGCAGCGGGAAGAGCTGGGAACGGTCACCATCGTCATTCTGGTGCTGGCCGGCCTCGTGATCCTGGGCATCGTCGCCCTGTACGCCGTGATGGGCGCGATGATAATGGGCAGCATGAACTGAGCCCTGCCGGGCGGGCCACGGCCTTGGGGGGCCGTCGTCCGCCGTATGGGCGCCTGCAGGCCCGACGCGATGGGCATGCGCAGGGCCGGCCGATCCCCGTCTCCAGGCCGCTTGGGGGGTCGGTCCTGTCGATTCCGCTTGACACGGGCGGCCCGGACATGACACCACTAAAAAAGAGAACGCAGCGACGCCCGGGCCTCCCCCGGGCGTCGCCATCTGGCCGGGCGTCCCTGAAACGCCCAGCCGACGGTGCCGGCCCGACCGGCCCGTCTCGGCATACCCCCTTCGGAACCCCCTCCCCGCAATGGCAAAGAACCTCCTCATCGTCGAATCGCCGGCCAAGGCCAAGACGATCAACAAGTACCTCGGCAAGGACTTCCACGTCCTCGCCTCCTATGGCCACGTCCGTGACCTGGTGCCCAAGGAGGGCGCGGTCGACCCCGAACGCGGCTTCGCCATGCGCTACGAGCTGATCGAGAAGAACGAGAAACACGTCGAGGCCATCGCCAAGGCCGCCAAGGCCGCCGACCACCTCTACCTCGCGACCGACCCGGACCGCGAAGGCGAGGCGATCAGCTGGCACATCGCCGAGATCCTGAAGGAGCGCGGCCTGCTCAAGGACCGCACCCTCGAACGCGTGGTGTTCACCGAAATCACCCCCCGGGCGATCAAGGAAGCGATGGCCAGGCCGCGCGCCATCGCCGGCGACCTGGTCGACGCCCAGCAGGCGCGACGGGCGCTCGACTATCTGGTCGGCTTCAATCTGTCGCCGGTGCTGTGGCGCAAGGTGCAGCGCGGCCTGTCCGCCGGCCGCGTGCAGTCCCCTGCGCTGCGCATGATCGTGGAGCGCGAGGAAGAGATCGAAGCCTTCATCGCCCGCGAGTACTGGAGCATCGAAGCCGAGTGCGCGCACCCGACGCAGTCGTTCACCGCCAAGCTCAACAAGCTCGACGGCAAGAAGTTCGAACAGTTCACGGTCACCGATGGCGACACCGCAGAAGCCGCGCGCAAGCGGATCGTCGCTGCGGCGCAGGGCGTGCTGCAGGTCACCGATGTCGTCAGCAAGGAGCGCAAGCGCCGGCCGTCGCCGCCGTTCACCACCTCCACGCTGCAGCAGGAAGCCTCGCGCAAGCTCGGCTTCACCACCAAGCGCACCATGCAGGTCGCGCAGAAACTCTACGAAGGCGTGACCATCGGCGAGGAAGGCACGGTCGGCCTGATCAGCTACATGCGTACCGACTCGGTCAGCCTGTCGGCCGAAGCGCTGAGCGAACTGCGCGACGTCATCGCGCGCGATTTCGGCACCAAAGCGCTGCCCGACAAGCCGAATGTCTATCAGACCAAATCCAAGAACGCACAGGAAGCGCATGAAGCGGTGCGCCCGACGTCCGCTCTGCGCACGCCGGCCCAGGTCAGCCGCTTCCTCAGCGACGACGAGCGCCGCCTGTACGAACTGATCTGGAAGCGCGCGGTCGCCTCGCAGATGGTGCCGGCCACGCTGAACACCGTGTCGGTGGATCTGGCGGCGGGCGGCGACCACAGCTTCCGCGCCAGCGGCACCACGGTGGTCGATCCGGGCTTCCTCGCCGTCTATGAGGAAGGCAAGGACCAGAAGAACGACGACGACGACGAAGGCCGCAAACTGCCGTCGATGAAGACCGGCGACCGCATCCCGCTGGATCGCATCCACACCGATCAACACTTCACCCAGCCGCCGCCGCGTTTCACCGAAGCGGCGCTGGTGAAGACGCTGGAGGAATACGGCATCGGCCGGCCGTCGACGTATTCGTCGATCATCCAGACCCTGCTGTTCCGCAAATACGTGGAGATGGAAGGCCGCAGTTTCCGCCCCAGCGACGTGGGCCGCGCGGTCAGCAATTTCCTGAGCGGCCATTTCACCCGGTATGTCGATTACGACTTCACCGCCAAGCTCGAAGACGAGCTGGACGAAGTGAGCCGCGGCGAAAAGGACTGGATCCCGCTGATGGAGCGCTTCTGGGGCCCGTTCAAGGAACTGGTCGATGCGAAGACCGAATCGGTCGATCGCAGCGAAGCCACCGGCGCGCGCGAACTCGGCGTCGATCCGAAATCCGGCAAGCCGGTCAGCGTACGTCTCGGCCGCTACGGCCCGTACGCGCAGATCGGCACCGCCGACGACGAGGACAAGCCGACCTTCGCCAGCCTGCGCCCCGGCCAGAGCATGCACACGATCACCCTGGAGAACGCGCTGGAGCTGTTCCGCCTGCCGCGCAAACTCGGCGAGGACAAGGACGAGGAAGTCAGCGTCGGCATCGGCCGCTTCGGGCCGTTCGCCAAGCGCGGCAGCGTGTACGCGTCGCTGAAGAAAGAGGACGACCCGTACACCATCGATCTGGCGCGTGCGGTGTTCCTGATCGAAGAGAAGGAAGAGATCGCGCGCAACCGGATCATCAAGGAATTCGTCGGCAGCGACATCCAGGTGCTCAACGGCCGCTTCGGTCCGTATCTCAGCGACGGCAAGCTCAACGGCAAGATTCCCAAAGACCGCGAGCCCGCGTCGCTGACGCTGGAGGAAGCCGTGGAACTGATGGAAACCACCGGCAAGCCGATGCGCAAGGGCTTCGGCAAAAAGACCGCCGCGAAGAAAGCGCCGGCGAAGAAAACCGCGACCAAAAAAGCCGCCGCGCCGAAAGCCGAAACGTCGGCCGCCACGAAGAAAGCGCCAGCCAAGAAGGCGGCGAAGAAAACCACCAAGAAAACCGCCAAGAAGACCACGGCGAAGAAGTCGACCGCCAAGGATCCGGCGAAGCGCGTTCCGCTCTACGACCATCCCGAACCCGCGAAATCGCTGCTCACCACGTCCAGCGCCAACGTGGGCGTGAAGCGGGTGATCAAGAAACAGAAGGATGACGCGCCGTTCTGACGGCGATCCCTCCTAACCCTTGCGGATAGCGGCGAAGCGGAACGACGTTCCGCTCCTCCCCTTGCGCGCAGCGCAGGGGGAGGTCGGAAGGGGGTTGCTTCCGTAGCCCGGCAACACCCTGGCCCCGCAAACCCCTCCCCAACCCTCCCCTTCGCCTGCGGCGAAAGGGAGGGAGCAAAACATCGAGCTTCCGGATCCACTCCTCCCCTTGCGCGCAGCGCAGGGGGAGGTCGGGAGGGGGTGCTTTTACCGGCACAAGCACCCCCCCCCAACCCTCCCCTTCGCCTGCGGCGAAAGGGAGGGAGCCACTGCCTACAAGCACACCGAGCACGACCAGCCGCTCCGCTCCTCCCCTTGCGCATAGCGCAGGGGGAGGTCGGGAGGG